>NZ_AWFF01000030.1 GCF_000682755.1 Hyphomonas beringensis | reverse complement strand
ACGTGGTCTTCATCCTGCTGATCTTCTTCATTGTGACGGCTCAGTTCATCAAGGAACCTGGTGTTCCGATCATCCGTCCGGAAGTGGACAACAAGGCTCAGGCCAAGCCTCTGGCTATCCTGGTCGCCATCAACTCGGAGAGCGAGATCTACATCGACAAAAAGGTCGTAGATCCCGACGAAGTGTCTTTCACGCTGAAACAGATGCGTGAAGACAATCCGCGTGGTAAGATTGTTGTACAGGCAGATGTCGACTCTGAAGCCGAAGTCCTGGTTGATCTCATGGAGGCCATCAACAAGATCGATGGCGCGACTGTGATCGATATTTCGGCGAAGAGAGATTAGGAGACCGCTATGTTCAACAATCCTTTCCTTCGTCTACTGGTCGCCCTCGGAATTGCTATTCCGATTGTTTACCTCCTTTTCATCCTGATGAGCGCGCTCATCAGCGTTAAGGAAGTCAAACTGGACCAGAGCGAACAGCGCGTGTTGACGGCGATCACGCCACAGAAGCAAGACGCGGAGATGCGGGTGCGCCAGCGGTCCAAGCCGAAGCGTATCGACTCGGCCCAGAAGCCGCCGCCACCGCCGAAAGTGTCTGCTACCAAGTCGCAGATCAATCTGCCGACACCTAGAATTGAGGGTGCCGCGCCGACCGATCTGAACCTTGGCCGCATGGACTCTCTGGCGATTGATCCGGTTGCTATCTCAGACCGTGATGCCCAGCCGATCCGTCCGCCAATGCCATCTTATCCGCAACGTGCGGCTGAGCGCGGCATTGAGGGCACCTGTGAGGTTCGCTTCGATGTGGATACGCGCGGTAAGCCGTACAACATCAGCGCGAATTGCTCAGACAACGTGTTCAAACGTGAAGCTGAGCGCGCAGTTGGCCGGGTGGAATTTGCGCCGAAAATCATTCGGGGTAAGGCCGCCGAGCGTCGCAACGTGGTCTATCCGCTGGAATTCAAACTGTCCAACTAAGGGCAAAATGAATTCCAGACTTAGAAAAGGGCGTCCTTTTGGGACGCCCTTTTTCTTTGTTTTTAAATGGTTTTTCTGGAAAGGCGAATGAGCTTTAGTCCCGAAAGGGAAAGGTCTTTACGTTGGGTAACGGTTATGTAATAATGTTACTATAAAATAGGGAGGATACGGCATGACAACAACAACGATACCTCACACGCTGAGCGACTTTTCTGCGGCGCGGCCCTCATGGCTGCTGAATGGTCGGCAGCGCTTGCTGGTCTCTACATTGCCGGCGGCCGTGGTCACGGCGGGCCTGTTTGGCATCATGACGGGGCTGATCCAGGTCAAAGAGGTTAAACTGGCCCCTGCTGAAACGCGCATCCTTGAAAGTATAGTCTACTCACATGAGGAGCCGTCAGAGGTAATGAGCAAGCATGAATTTCCGGCGATCCCGGAGGCTGCGACACCGCCGCCCCCGCCTCAGGTCAGTGCAGCGCCCAAGGGGGTCTCCATGCCGCCAATCGTTCTGGTGGGAAACGCGCCGCAAGGCCTTCCGATTGACCATATCACGCCCATCCTGACAGGCCCGCAGCCCATAGGGGACCGCATTGCGACGCCTGTCCGGCCGCCCATGCCAACCTATCCGTCCTCTGCGGCAACGCGAGGATTGGAGGGAGATTGCGATGTGCGGTTTGATATCACTCCGCGTGGAACGCCTTTCAACGTGAAGGCAAGCTGCACGCATTCCATCTTCGAATCGGAGGCCCGGAGAGCCGTGGAAAGGGCAGAGTTTCTTCCGCAAATTGTGAACGGTCACGCGGTTGAGTCGTATGGGGCGGTTTACCCTTTGGCGTTTCGCTTCGATTCGAGGCGATAATAATGAAAACTCTGTAGTACAGCGTTGACGCCGAAGGCTGCATGGACCCATATTCACCATGAAACGCTACAGATTTGTACATGGCAGACGCGCGCGCATAAAAAGCGTGATAAAGCGCGCGGAAGTCCTTGATCCTGCCGGTCAATTCCGGTTGAAAGAGCTGAACCCCGCGGATCCTGCGGACAGGAGAGGAAATATGGGATTTAAAGCAACCCTCAAAGGTGCCGTCTTTGCCGGCATGATGGTCGCCTTCGGTGCTGGTGCTGCAGCAGCGCAAGCGTGTGAAGAAACTCAATTCTCGTCAAAAACAGGTGAAATTTACCTGAAGGCTGAACAAGCCGCGATGACAGAAAAGAACTTCGCCGGTGCTGCTCAGGCGATGAGCCAGCTTAAATCGATGGAGTTGAACTGCTACGAAGAGGGCGCTGTCCTCAAGCTGTCCGCTTACATCAACATTGAGCGTGGTGATCGCCAAGCCGCTGTGCGCGACCTGCTCACCGCTCTGGAAAAAGGCTACATCCCGCAAAAGGATGCTGCCGGAACCTATTATAACATCGCCCAGATCTATCTTCAGGACGAAAACGTCGACAAGGCGCTTGAGTATATGAAGAAGTGGCAGCAGGCCGGTGGAAAGCCTGACCGTCAGCAGAAGTGGCAGTTGGCCGTGCTGTATCAGCGCGTCGATGATTTCAAGACGGCCATCAAGTGGGCTGAAGAAGTCAAGAGCGACGACGGCAGCAAGAATTACAAGCAGGAAGTCTATGACCTGCTGATTTACCTCTACAACCAGGTGGATGACAAAGCGAAGCTAGCCTCCATTCTTGAGGAAGTTCTCGTCCGTAACCCCACCGAGCGTAAGTATTGGGACGCGATTGCCGGCAACTACTATGCTGCAAACGAAGAGCGCAAAGCGTTTGAAGTTCAGAAAGCCATGTATCTTGCTGGTCTGCTGACCAAGGAAGACGAAATCATGCGCGTGGTGAACTTCTACAACCGCTTCAATGCGCCTTATCACGCTGCCCAGATTCTGGAAAAAGAGATGAATGCTGGTCGTGTCAGCAAGAACCTCGACCATCTGGAGCTTCTGGCAAACCTGTATCAGGTTGCTCGTGAGCACGAGAAAGCCATCCCGGTTATCCGTCAGGCTGCTGATGCTGGCGGCGGCGGCGCAATGTATGAGCGTCTCGGCCGCTCCTACGCTGACCTTCAGGAGTGGGAAGAAACAGAAAACGCCCTCCAGAAAGCCCTGCAAATGGGCGGCTTGAAAGACCGTGGCACAGCCTGGGTCATGATCGGCCAGTCCCGTTATGAGCGCGGTGATCGTTCTGGTGCTCGTGAAGCCTTCGGCAATGCTGGCAACCGTGCCGGGCGCAGCTGGATTCAGTTCATGAACTCCGAAGAAGCTACTGCATCCGCTCTGGTTTGCTTTGAGGTGCAGGCTGCCTATCTCAACGTCGAGAACGAAGCAAAGATCTGTAAACGCCTCGCTGTTCTGGGTGAAGACAATGTGCCGGAGAACTGCAAAACGGTTCCTGAGCGCTTGAAAGCGGCTCAAGAGAAGTTTGAGGCAACGCCGGAGTGTAAAGCTCAGGCCACCTAAGGCTTTATCAACAAGTATTTGAAAAACCCCGGCTCAGCGCCGGGGTTTTTTTTATGCCTGAAACTTTCAAAGACAGTCCGATCAGTTATACGCGCTCAGCACATCGTCTACGGCGCGTTCCAAATCTTTCAGCGTCGCGACATGGCTCATCTGGTTGCAATAGGGGCGGTATCGTAAAATCTCACTGTCTCCGGTGCCCCACAGGCCAGGGCCTTCCGGGTTCAGCCAGATTGTGCGTTTGGCCCGGCTGGCAAAGTCCCGGAATAGGTCCGTTCGCGGATCACCATAATTGGAGCGCCCATCGCCCATCACCATGAGTGTGGTACGGCGGTCAATCAGCTGTTCATGGTCCACTTTCAGGTCAGACCAGGCCTGTCCGTAGCTGGTGGAGCCGAGCCCTGCGACGCGCATGATCTCTGCCATCGCTTCCTCAAAAGGCTTGTCTTCAAGATACTCGTCCACATCATACAGTCGACCCGAAAAGGCAAAGGCGTGCAGGTCTGGAACCACATCTTTCATCGACCAGAGCAGCAGCAACAGGAAGCGGACATATTGGGCAACCGATCCGGACACGTCGCAGACAACGACGATCTTCGGACGCTCTCGTTTCTTTTGCCGCCAGATGACATTGAAGGGCACGCCGTCCATCCCGGCATTGGCCCGCATGGTGCGACGTACATCAAGTTGCCCGCGAGACTTTTTCTTGCGCCGACGGGAGTGCTTTACAGCAAGCCGCTTGGCGATCTTGGCGACAAGGACTTTCATGCGCTCCATGTCTGACCGGTCCAGCGCCGAGAGGCGCTTGCTGGCGGCATAGTCTTCGCGGAACTGGCGGGTTTCGCCTTTTCCGAAAACGTCAAAAGCCCTTTGAGTACGCTCTCTTGCGCGCATGGTCAGGTCGCGGCGCATCTCGATCAGACGTTCGGCCTCGGCTTCGCCCTCATCCGTATGCTGAGATAGGGCGTCCAGCAGGCGTGCCTGCAGGGATTCGCCGCCCATCTGTTTCACCATCTGCTGCGCATAATAGGCGACCTGCGTAGAGAAGCGGATATCGTCTACCTCTGCGGCGCTGGCGGCCTTCTCAATTGCCGTCGCAATGGCTGTCTCATCACCGGATTCCATCAGTTCGACGAGATTCTGCGGTGTGTTCTTGGCGGTGGCTCCTGAACTTTCCTCTTGGCTCTGTTCGGAGGCGCCGGCACTTTCAGTAGTCGTATCCTTGCGAGAGAAGTAGACATCGAACAATTCGTCGAACGTCACCTTCTCATCTGGAGACTTCGCCAGAACGCAGCCAAGCGTATCCTTCAATAGCGCGCGGTCGGCGTACCCCACCATGGCAACCGCTCGAACGGCGTCCAGGGCTTCGCCCGTTGAGACACGGACATCAGATGACCGCAGCGCGCGAATGAAGCTGGTGATCTGCCGGTCCATGCCGGCCTCAGTATGATGACGGGCGCCCGGAAGCTGATTGTCCGCTTACGGCCTGCCTTACAAGTTTAGGGATATCCGTGGTGACTGCCGCAATATCGCTCTCATGCTTCAGCAGCACATTCAGCGTGTCGCGCACAAAGGTCTCATCCAGAGTGTTCGCGTGCAACAGTAGCAGGGTCTTTGCCCAGTCCACAGTCTCTGCAATGGATGGGCGCTTCTTGATATCCAGTTCACGGATGGACTGAACGAAGCCGACCATTTGGTCCAGAAGGGTTTCGGAGATGCCTTCCACGCGCGCCTGAACAATGCGTTGCTCGCGCTTGTGGTCCGGAAAGCCGATATGCAGGTGCAGGCAGCGGCGCTTCAGGGCGTCGCCCAGTTCACGTACATTGTTCGAGGTCAGAATAACAATCGGCGGCACATTCGCCCGAATGGTGCCGATTTCTGGAACAGTTACTTGATAATCAGACAGGACTTCCAGCAGGAAGGCCTCGAATTCCTCATCGGATTTATCGATCTCGTCGACCAGCAGCACACTGCCGGCAGACTGGCGCATGGCGGTCAGCAGGGGGCGGGCTTCCAGGAATTGCTCAGAGAAGAACAAGTCTTCGAATGTACCCAACTCGCTGAGGGAAGCCTCCAGCGTCTGCGCGTCGCCGATCACATCGTTCAGCTTCTCTTTCAGGATCTGGGTGTAGAGCAATTGCTTGCCATACTTCCATTCATACAGCGCTTTGCCCTCATCGAGGCCTTCATAGCATTGCAGGCGCAGCAGCGGCACATCCAGCCAGCGTGACAGAGAGGCCGCCAGATCCGTTTTGCCGACCCCCGCAGGGCCCTCAATCAGGATAGGCTTGCGCAGGCCATGGGCCAGGAAGACAGACGTGGAAATCGGGCGGGTGGAGATATACCCCACCGATTCAAGGCCTGCCGTAATGGCCTCAATGGAGGTCATGGGCTCGTAGCCGGTAATCAGATCGTTTGACATCATCCAAGGGGTAGGGCCCGGCGCAGAACCTTGCAAGCGGTGTCGCTAGGGCAGGGCAGCGCAAGGCGGGATGACGCGGCGCGATACGGGGGCTAGGAGTCGGGTATGCCTGTCGCGCGGATTCTCTTTCCCTTACCCCTGCCGGAGCCGTTTGATTATGCCATCCCGGAAGGGCTGGCCGTGCCTGAAGGCGCCTATGTTACGGCGCCGCTTGGGAAATATGAACGTCTCGGCATCGTGCTGGAGATTTTGCCGGACAGTGCGGGTGAGGGGCGCAAGCTGAAAGACGTGGTGCATGTCTATGATGCGCCGCCCATGTCGCGCTCGATGCGGGATTTCATCCTGTGGGCGGCGAAGTACACGGTCTCGCATCCAGGGCATGTGCTGGGCATGGTGCTTCGCGCGCGGGCTGGGCTTGGGCCATCCCCCACCGAGACGGTTTACCATCTGACCGGGCAGGAGCCATCCCGGCTGACTGAGGCGCGCAGCCGCCTTCTGGCCGCCGCCGAGGAACTTGGCCCGCAAACAGCGACAGCCCTTGCCGCCGCCGCAGAGGTCTCTTCAGGTGTGGTAAAGGGACTTGCAGAGACGGGCGCGCTGAGGGCGGAAGTCGTGGAGACAGACCTGCCCTATGCGGAGCCATCCCCTGATCTTCCCGGCGCCGTGCTGACGGTCGAGCAGGCTGAGGCCGCCGAAGAACTGACGGCCGCTGTCGCGTCTGGCGGGTTTCATACATTCCTGATTGATGGCGTCACCGGCTCCGGCAAGACGGAAGTCTATTTTGAGGCTATCGCAGAGGCGCTGCGGCGCGATCCTGAAGCGCAGATCCTGGTCCTGCTGCCGGAGATCGCGCTGACGCAGGCGATCCTGTCCCGGTTTGAGGCGCGATTCGGTGCGGCCCCTGCGCCCTGGCATTCAGGCCTTTCTGACAAGGATCGCCGCCGCACCTGGCGGGAGGTCGTGCATGGCCGCGCGCGAATCGTAATCGGCGCGCGCTCCGCCCTGTTCCTTCCGTATCGTCGCCTGAAGCTTATCATTATCGATGAGGAGCATGATGGCAGTTACAAGCAGGAAGACGGCGTTACCTATCATGCGCGTGATATGGCGGTGATGCGGGCAAAGCTGGAAGAGGCCGTCGTCGTGCTGGCCTCCGCGACGCCCGCGCTGGAAACCATGGTGAATGCGGAACTCGGCCGCTACACACGGCTACAGCTGGCAGCGCGCCCTGGCGCGTCGCGCTTGCCGGATGTGGAACTGGTGGATTTGCGCCGCGCACCGCCGGAACGGAATCACTGGCTGTCGCCGCACCTGATTCAGGCCATGCAGGAGACGTTAGAGGCAGGCGAGCAGACGCTCCTGTTCCTGAACCGTCGCGGCTATGCGCCTCTCGTGATCTGCAAGAGCTGCGGCGAGCGCCTGAAGACGCCCGGCACAGAGAACTGGCTGACCGAGCACCGCTATACGGGTCGCCTTGTCTGCCATGTCACCGGCTATTCCATCCCCAAGCCCAAGACCTGCCCGCATTGCGGGGCGGCGGATTCCCTTATGGGGGTCGGGCCAGGCGTGGAGCGCGTGGCGGAAGAAGTGCGCGTTCTGATGCCAGAGGCGCGGATCGAGATTTTCTCCTCCGATACGGCGCAGGGCGGTGAGGCGACGCGCGGAATTGTGGACCGGATGGAGCAGGGCGAGATTGATGTCCTGATCGGCACGCAGATTGTCGCCAAGGGCCACAACTTCCCGAACCTGACGCTTGTGGGCGTTGTCGACGCCGATAGCGGCATGAAGGGCGGAGATCTGCGCGCAGGCGAGCGGACCTACCAATTGCTGAGCCAGGTGGCGGGCCGGGCCGGGCGCGCCGAAAGACCGGGCCGGGCGCTGGTGCAGACCTATGCGCCCGACAATCCGGCCATGCTGGCGCTGGCAGACAATAATCGCGACGGCTTCCTTCAGATCGAGCGGGATGTGCGGGCTGAACTGGGCCTGCCGCCCTTCGGTCGGCTCGCCGCAATGATTCTCTCTGCCCCCTCAGCCGAAATGGTGGATCAGGTGGCGCAGGACGTGATCTCCCAGGCGCCGAATGGGGAGGGAATCGAGGTCTTCGGTCCGGCTCCAGCGCCTATTACCGTCCTGCGAGGGCGTCACAGGAGGCGATTCCTCGTCAAAGCTCCCAGAAATGTTGATCTTTCGGCCTATATGGCCGTCTGGACTGCCCGTCTGAAGCTGCCGAATCCGGTGCGCATGTCTGTGGATATCGACCCTTACTCTTTCCTGTAGGCGCTAACGCCGTAGGGGAATGCCAGTTCGCCGCAGGCAATGGCGCTTTGGCGATGTTGTCAGGCTGAAAGACTGATGCTAAGCGGCGCAAAGTTTTTGTGGGCGCGCACAGCGTGTGCGCAGCCCTGCGCTGTATTTTCTGGGCTAATCCCGCCCGATTCAACCATGGACGACCGAACCTTGGCTGCAAATAAAGTGACACACGCGAGTGAAGCTGCCCGGCGCTATGCCAGCGCCCTCTTCGAACTCGCTCAGGACAAAGGCGCGATTGCCGATGTCCACAATGATTACAAGGCGTTCGTCGCCATGGCTGAGGAGTCCGAGGACCTGACCCGTCTTCTGGAGTCTCCGGCTTTCTCTCGTGAAGAGAAGGTGAAGGCTCTGGCTGAAGTGGTAAAGAAAGCTGGCATGACGGACCTGCTGGCGAAATTTATCGGCACGATGGCCCAAAATGGCCGTGCGCGTGATATCGTCGACGCACAGCACGCCTTTGACGAATTGTATGCGAAGCAGCGCGGCGTGAAGCGCGCAGTTGTTCGCACTGCCAAGGAAATGTCTGGCGCCGAGCGTCAGCGTATCGAATCAATCCTCGCCAAGGCCGTAGGCGGCGAGGTGGAACTTTCCAGCGAGGTAGACCCCTCGTTGATCGGTGGCATACAGCTGCGCATCGGCTCTCAACTCGTTGACGCCAGCCTCGCCGCCAAACTGGATCGCATGAACACCGCCATGAAGGGAGCATGAGTAGCTCGATGGATATCTCAGCAGCAGAAATTTCGGGCATCCTGAAGTCGCAAATCGAAAGCTTTGGCGCTGAAGCCGAAGTGTCCGATGTCGGCCAGGTTCTGTCAGTCGGCGATGGTATCGCCCGTATCTACGGCCTCGACAGCGTTCAGGCTGGCGAAATGGTCGAATTCGATGGCGGCATTAAGGGCATGGCCCTGAACCTGGAGAGCGACAACGTGGGTGTCGTTATCTTCGGTGATGACCGCAGCATTAAAGAAGGCGACACCGTCAAGCGCCTCGACGAGATTGTGTCGGCTCCGGTCGGCAAGGGCCTGCTGGGCCGCGTCGTGAACGCACTGGGTGAGCCGATCGACGGCAAAGGCCCGATCACGGATATTGCTGAGCGTGCCCGTGTGGACGTGAAAGCGCCAGGCATCATCCCGCGTAAATCCGTGCATGAGCCGATGATGACGGGTATCAAGGCCATCGACGGCATGATCCCGGTCGGCCGTGGTCAGCGCGAGCTGGTCATTGGTGACCGCCAGACCGGCAAGACGGCCGTCTGCGTTGACGCCATCCTGAACCAGAAAGCGACCAATGACGCTGCCAAGGATGACAGCGAGAAGCTGTTCTGCGTCTACGTTGCAATCGGCCAGAAGCGCTCCACGGTGGCGCAGGTCGTCAAGACGCTCGAAGAGCGCGGCGCCCTGGACTACACGATCGTTGTGGCTGCTACGGCATCTGAGCCGGCTCCAATGCAATACCTCGCACCATTCACCGGTTGCGCCATGGGTGAGTGGTTCCGTGACAACGGCCAGCACGCCCTGATCATCTATGATGACCTTTCCAAGCAGGCTGTGGCGTATCGCCAGATGTCCCTGCTGCTGCGTCGTCCGCCGGGCCGCGAAGCCTATCCGGGTGACGTGTTCTACCTGCACAGCCGTCTGCTGGAGCGCGCCGCCAAAATGGGCGACGCTGCCGGTGCTGGCTCCCTGACGGCGCTGCCGATCATTGAGACCCAGGCTAACGACGTGTCTGCCTACATTCCGACCAACGTGATCTCCATCACCGACGGTCAGATCTTCCTAGAGACGGACCTCTTCTATCAGGGTATCCGCCCGGCCGTGAACGTCGGTCTGTCCGTGTCCCGTGTGGGCTCTGCAGCTCAGACGAAGGCCATGAAAAAGGTCGCCGGTTCCATGAAGGGCGAACTCGCCCAGTATCGTGAGATGGCAGCCTTTGCGAAATTCGGTTCCGACCTCGACGCCGCAACCCAGCGCCTGCTGAACCGTGGTGCCCGCCTGACGGAACTCCTGAAACAGCCGCAATACTCGCCGCTGCTGATGGAAGAGCAGGTCGTCGTGATCTACGCCGGTACGCGTGGCTACCTCGACAAGGTCGAACTGAAGGATGTCACCCGTTACGAGAAAGAGCTGCTGGCTCACATCCGTGGCGCCAAGGCTGACCTTCTGAAGAAAATCCGCGACGAGAAAGCTCTGACGGACGACATCGAAGCCGAGATCAAGACAACGCTCGACGATTTCACGTCGAAATTCGCCTGATCGCCCGTAGACCGAGAACGAAGAACGAAGGCCTGACATGCCCAGCTTGAAGGACCTCAAGAACCGGATCTCCAGCGTGAAATCCACGCGGAAGATCACCAAGGCCATGCAGATGGTGGCCGCGGCAAAGCTGAAGCGCGCACAAGAAGCCGCGACAGCTTCGCGGCCCTATGCTGAGCGTATGGCATCGGTTCTCGCAAACCTGTCTGCGTCTGCCGGTGCAGGCGGCCCGAAACTGCTGACCGGCACCGGGTCGGAAGATACACACCTGATCGTCGTTCTGACGGCAGAGCGTGGTCTGGCCGGTGGCTTCAACACCTATGTGGTGAAGCTGGCCAAGCAGAAGATTGGTGAACTCCGCGCCGAAGGCAAAACCGTGAAGATCCTCACGGTCGGCAAGAAGGGCCGCGAACAGCTGTCCCGCGAATATGGCGACATGTTTGTTGGCCATATTGATCTGTCCGGTGTGAAAGGTGGAGACTTCTCTGAGTCTGCCATCAGCCTCGGCAAGAAGCTGACCAGCGATTTCGATGCCGGTGAGTTTGATGTTGCGACGCTCATCTACTCCCAGTTTAAGAACGTTCTCAGCCAGGTGCCGACGGCACAGCAGCTGATTCCGGCTTCCATGCCGGCGGAAGCTGAAGAGGCCAAACTCGGCAACGCGCTCTATATCTACGAGCCGTCTGAAGAGGGCATCCTCGAAACCCTGCTGCCGCGTTACATCAACACGCAGATCCTGTCCGCATTGCTGGAAAGTGCTGCTGGTGAACAGGCCAGCCGCATGACCGCGATGGACAACGCCACAAACAATGCTGGCGAAATGATCGACTCGCTGTCGCTGCAATATAACCGCGCCCGCCAGGCGCAGATCACCAAGGAGCTGATCGAGATCATCTCCGGGGCCGAGGCACTCTAGCATGGCCCAGACTGTATCCTTATACCCGCTCCAAAGGAGACGACCCGCATGAGCACTCCCGCAAACGCCAAAGGCCGCGTGTCTCAGGTCATCGGTGCTGTTGTCGACGTCGAGTTCGACGGCGAACTGCCCGCCATCCTGAACGCGCTCGAAACAGATAATAACGGCAACCGCCTGCTGCTGGAAGTTGCCCAGCACCTGGGTGAGAACACTGTCCGCACCATCGCCATGGACTCCACTGAGGGTCTGGTGCGTGGTCAGGGCGTGGCCGATACCGGCAGCCCGATCACCGTTCCGGTTGGTCCGGCAACGCTCGGCCGCATCATGAACGTCATCGGCGAGCCGATCGACGAGCGTGGCCCGGTGGATACCGAAATGCGTCGCCCGATCCACGCTGAAGCGCCGGAATTCGTTGACCAGTCGACCGAGTCCGAAGTGCTTGTCACGGGCATCAAGGTTGTTGACCTGCTCTGCCCCTATGTGAAGGGCGGCAAGATCGGCCTGTTCGGCGGTGCCGGTGTGGGCAAAACGGTTCTGATCATGGAGCTGATCAACAACATCGCGAAACTGTTCGGTGGTTACTCCGTGTTCGCTGGTGTGGGTGAGCGTACCCGTGAAGGGAACGACCTTTACCACGAGATGATCGAATCCAAGGTTATCGACCTGGAAGGCGAGAGCCGTATTGCTCTGGTCTACGGTCAGATGAACGAGCCTCCGGGTGCCCGTGCACGTGTGGCTCTGACCGGTCTGGCTCAGGCTGAATACTTCCGCGACGAAGAAGGCAAAGACGTTCTGTTCTTCGTGGACAACATCTTCCGCTTCACGCAGGCCGGTGCCGAGGTGTCCGCACTTCTCGGTCGTATCCCGTCCGCTGTGGGCTACCAGCCGACGCTGGCAACCGACATGGGTGGCCTGCAGGAGCGTATTACCTCCACGACCAAGGGCTCCATCACCTCGGTTCAGGCCGTTTACGTTCCGGCTGATGACCTTACGGACCCGGCGCCTGCCACATCCTTTGCCCACCTTGATGCGACGACGGTTCTCAACCGTGCCATCGCCGAGAAGGGCATCTATCCGGCCGTGGACCCGCTGGACTCCACCAGCCGTATTCTTGACCCGATGATCGTCGGCGAAGATCACTACAATGTTGCGCGTGGCGTGCAGGAGATCCTCCAGCGCTACAAGGAACTGCAGGACATCATCGCCATTCTCGGCATGGACGAACTGTCCGAGGAAGACAAACTGGCCGTGGCCCGTGCCCGTAAGGTTGAGCGCTTCCTGTCCCAGCCGTTCGACGTGGCTGAAGTCTTCACCGGTTCCCCGGGTGTCCAGGTGAAACTGGAAGACACGATTGCTGGCTTCAAAGGCCTCATCGCGGGTGAGTTCGATCACCTTCCGGAGCAGGCCTTCTACATGGTCGGCAACATGGAAGAGGCGAAAGCCAAAGCCGAAAAGATGCTGGCTGACGCCTAAGTCACCCCATTTTCCGTTCCCGCTCAGGCAGACCTGCCGGGCGGGGGCGGTCATCACTGGACAATCCTTTCGCTGGAGCGTCCTGAGTGAAAACCAAGGATCAAGAGAGTATGGCCGACAAACTCCACTTCTCACTCGTTTCCCCCGCCAAGGAGGTTTTCTCCGGCGAGGTGGACCATGTGATCGCGCCCGGCTCTGAGGGTGAGTTCGGTGTGCTGGTCAACCATGCGCCCTTCATGACCACGCTCAAGAACGGCGTTGTCCGCGTGCTTGAGAATGGCACCACCAAGATGCGCATTTTCGTGCGCGGCGGTTTTGCGGACGTCACGTCCGAAGGCCTCACCATCCTCGCTGAGGAAGCGCGCCTTCTTGAAGACGTGACCGCGGCCAGCGTTCAGGAAGAGATCGACGCTACGCTGCTGAAGATCCAGTCCCTCGACAAGGATGATTCCGCGCGCATCGCCCTGCAGGAACATTTCGACTATCTCGAAAGCCTGAAGGCCGCTCTGGTTCACTAAGACCCGCACGATACCAGACATAAAAAACGCCGCTCCGGACAGGGGCGGCGTTTTTATTTGCTCTTTTGCCAAATGGGCTTAGCCCGCGGGGCGTTCTTCCGGTTCGTGCGTGGCGGCGTGGCGTATGAACTTGGCCAGCTTTTCCGACGTTTCGGCGCCTTGGGCCGCGAACTGGCGGTTGGCGATATAGGTTGGCACGCCGGTCACGCCCATCTGCCGGAACAGATTGGCTTCATTGCGCACATTTTCGACATCCGCATCGCTTGCCAGCAGGTCGGCGACAATTTTCTGGTCGAGGGCAATCTGGCCGGCAATGTCCACCAGAACCTCATGGTCGCCAATGTCGCGGCCATCATGGAAGAAGGCCTTGAACAGCGCTTCCTTGGCGGCTGAGCCTTGCTCCTGGCCCTGTGCCCAGCGCACGAGGCGGTGGGCGTCAAAACTGTTGGGACGGCGCGTAATCTTGTCGAACTGGTAGGGGATGCCTTCCTCCTGGCCATAATCGATCAGGGCTTGGCGCATCGCACTGGCGCGGTCCTTGCCCTCATCAGAGCCAAACTTCTCCCGCATGTATTCCTTGTAGTCGACACCGCCCGCCGGGACCGAAGGGTCCAGCTCATAGGGGCGGAAGATCAACTGAACGTCGACATCCGGGGTCAGGGCCATTGCGCCTTCAATCCTGCGTTTGCCCAGCCAACACCAGGGGCAAACGAGGTCCGATACCATTTCGATTACAACTGTCATGGCCCATAGGTAGGGGCGCTGGGGCCAAGGTTCAAATAAAGCTTCAGTCAGACGTCAAATCGGCAGCAATCCGCTCGATTTCGCGCACCAGCAGATCAAGATCTGAAAACCGCGTACGATGGTTGGTAATGTTCACGCGAATGGCCAGGCGCCCGCTGATCCGTGTGGTGGAGGGGGCTGCAACGCCCTGCAGCTGCAACTGGATGACGATATCCTCGTTCAATTTGTTCAGCGCCTCATCGCTGAGACCGTCACGTACATAGCGGAAACAGCAGATCTGCATTGAGACAGGCAGCAGCAGCTCCAAATCCGGCGCAGCCTGAACCAGTTCGCCCAGATAGGCGGCCTGCTCGCAATTACGCGTGATGAGACGGCCGAGCTTTTCCTCGCCATGTTCGGCAATATGCGCCCACACTTTCAGCGCGCGAAAGCCGCGTGACAGTTCGGGGCCAAACTCGACGGGCCAGGGGCTTCCGGCGGCCAGACCGCGCTCACTGGATTTCAGGTAATCCGGCCTGTCGGAAAAGCTGCGCAGGTGCGCTTCGCCATCACGAACGAGTATACAGCCAGCATCGTAATTCACATGCAGCCATTTATGGAAATCGAAGGCCAGAGAGTCTGCGCGCTCCAACCCCTTCAGGCGTGGGCGCAGGCGGTCGCTCAAAATGCCGAGCGCGCCAAATGCGCCGTCAACGTGAAACCACAAATCCTCCGTATCCGAAATATCTGCCAACGTATCAAGATCGTCGATCGTGCCAGCATTCACGGATCCACAGGTTCCGGCGATCATGAAAGGCGTACAGCCATCGGCGCGGTCTTTCGCGATCATTTCCTTCAGGGCAGACACGTCCATGATATGGTCTGGCGTAACCGGGATGCGTCGCAAGGCGTCTGAGCCGAGGCCCAGCATGTCAAAGGCGCGTGCGATGCAGGCATGGGCTTCGCTGGAAGTGTAGCCGACAAGCTTCTGTCCGCATACACCGCTTTTGCGGCTTTCGAACTCAAGCTGGCTGTCACGCGCCACTTTCAGGCCGATAATGGTCGCCATGGACGTGCCGGAAACGATCAGGCCGCTGGTGGTCTCCGGAAAGGAATAGAGGCGGCGGCACCAGTCTATCACCTCGCGTTCCACCTGAATGGCGCCATGATTGCGCCCGCCTGTATTGGCGTTCATCGCCGCGGCGGCCATATCTGCGGCCAGATTGGCAGGCGTGCCTGATCCATGGACCCAGCCGAGGAAGCGCGGATGCGTATTTCCCGCGCCATAGGGCAATAGATAGCGCAGCGTGCTGTCCACCTCGTCCGGGCTGTGTGCGGCGCCGTCCAGGCTGAATTTTGTGCGCAGGTCTTCCGGTGGCTCGGTCCAGACGCGGCCTTCGCTGGCAGTGCGCATCTTGCCGATAGCGGCGTCCAGCATGCTGTGCAGACGGGTGGAGAAAGCCTCCCAGTCTGCCGGGTCCAGGGTTTCCTGATGGGGCTCTTTATCTGAAGTCATACCTTACCGATCACGCCTTTTTCGCAATTGCACAATGTCTATACGCGATAAGGGGTAAATGGGTCGCACCCTGCTGTAATTCCTGCATGACATCGCGGAAACTGCCTGAGTTTTTTATCTGCGTGTGATCCAAGACAGGGCAATATCAGGCCAATGCAACACACTTTCTCCTGTCATCCCGGAATTGGACGCGCCACTCTTCCGCGCGCGCCGGCACATGCCGGGGGCCAGGGCGGCAAGCGCAAACTTCGGCGGATACAGCCCCGTCCTCTCCCCCGCCAGCCAGGCATCCATCGCGAACAATATCCTGACGCGCTTGGGGTCAGACCATTGTCTGGATACCTGCTCACACCTCCAATCCGTCTGATACGCCCCAAAGCCATACTTCAGGTCTGCTCACACGGGGGCCGGATCAGGTACCGTTCTGGTCGTGGGGGCAGGGTCAGGATGGTGCTGGGGGGAGAGACGGTCCCCTCGGTGCCTAGGCAGGTCAGGCCAGGGTGAGCCGGTGAAAGCCGGTTGGGCATTTCCACCTCGTCGGGCGTACGGGGGCTTGCCCTCCAGATGGATGTCTCGGGTAAAAAGCCCGGATGCTCCGTTTGCTGTACGCTCGCTCAGAAGACCCGGGACCTTGGGGTATGTTGAGCATATCTCGCCAAAACTCCTGACCGGCGCGGCGGGCGGTAACGCTCCATTCCGTAGCCTTTATTCACTTCAGGCGGAGCGCCACGGCGCCCGCCGCGCACGGCTCTTGTGAAGGGGCAAGGTAGTATCAGCGAACCCGGATGGTTTCGGCCAGTCCGGCTTTTGGTGCTGCCGAGGGAAAGAAATCGATCCAGTGAATCGATTTCCAGAGGCAGGCCCAAGCGCAAGCGTAGGGCAGGAGCCACCTTCATAGGACTGCAAAGAAGCATCCTACTCGTCAGAATCGGGGGCCACCTCGTCTGGCGGGATCACACCTTCGCGCTTCAGGGCGCGGATCGTATCGCTGGCAAACCATGTTTCGCCCTTGTCTGCGGGGGAATGTACGTGCCGCTTCAGCTCCAGCCCAAAAGGCAATTTCATCTCGCTGGAGGGGCCTTCGGGTACAATCTCATGGTGAGCAAACAGGGATTTGGGTTTTGATTCTGGCAGCATCGCAGAGAAAGCGAACCCGATAGCGATGATGGCGCCCGCCCAGACATTGGATTTGAACACGGCGAGGGCCGCGCGTTCCTGTGTGGATTTCAGGCGCGCCGTTTGCCAGATGCCATGTATCAGGAAGGCCAGCGCCGTCGCCGCGCCCACCCGGCCTGCGCCATTCAGGGATGCGGCCAGCGCGATCAGGGCGGCAGACCCCATATGGAAGCAAAAGCTGATCAGGACGGCGCGCTTCCCAAACAGGCGGGCGGTCGAGCGCACGCCGATCAGCGCATCGTCTTCACGGTCCTGCAGGGCGTAGATTGTGTCATAGGCAATCGTCCACAGGATCAGGCCGACATACAGCACGATCACTTGGGGCGTGATGATGCTGGCCGTCGCGGCACCTACCAGTACGCCCCAATTGAAGGTCATGCCCAGCCAGGCCTGAGGCCACCAGGTGACGCGCTTCATGAAGGGATAGGCCCCAACAAGAGGTATTGAGAGGAGGGCAACAATCTTTGCGTCCAGCGGCAGGCAGATCCAGACGATCAAGCCGACCAGCAATTGCGCGGCCAGAAACATATAAGCCTGGCGCAGGGTGACCGCGCCAGATGGCAAGGGGCGCTGGGCCGTGCGGCTGACACTGCCATCAATGTCGCGGTCAGTGATGTCGTTCCAGGTGCAGCCCGCGCCGCGCATGGCCGTGGCACCGATCAGGAAGAGCAAAACCCAGGCGATGTCCGCGATATAGACGCCAGACGCCAGCCGTTGGAAGGCAAGGCCAATGATGCATGGCAGGTAAAGCAGCCATATGCCCACAGGCCGGTCCCACCGGGCCAGCATGGCATAGGGGCGCCAGCTATCCGGCAGGCTCGAAAGCCAGCCGGGAAGGGCGCTGTCCGCCGGTATCTTGCGCGTATCTTCGTCCATCGCTGCGGCTTATACCGAAAAACCGCGCATCCAACAGCCATTCACCCGTTTTGGGCGAATTCCGTCTGCAGTTGCTCAGGCAAGGTACACGGTCTTGCGGTTCACAAAGGCCTTGATGCCGTCAGCCGAAAGTTCCCGGCCATAGCCCGATTGCTTGATCCCGCCGAAGGGCAGGCGCGGGTCAGAGGCGGTCATCGCATTGATGAACGTCGCGCCAGCTTCAAGCTGGTCGATGGCCACGTCCATTTCGTCTTCATCCTGTGTGAAGATGGCGGAACCCAGCCCATAGATGCTGCGATTGGCGCGGGCGATCGCGTCTTCCAGACTGTCTACCTTCCAGACATTGGCGACGGGGCCGAACATTTCTTCATCGGCAGAGGGGCTGCCGTCCGGGGCGTCATAAAGAATGGCCGGGTCAAACCAATAGCCTTTCTCCGGAAGGCCTGCGCCGGCATAGAAAGCCTTTGCGCCAGCTTGCGTGGATTTCTCCACCTGCTCGGCCAGTTCGTCTCGGATCTGGCCTGTGGCGAGGGGACCGACATCCGTCTCATCGCTCATTGGGGCGCCGACTTTCAGGGCTTCAAAGCGGGCTTCAAAACCTTCCTTGAAGGTGTCAAAGATGTCGGCGTGCACGAAGAAACGCTTCGCGGCGATGCAGGATTGCCCATTGTTCTGCGTGCGCGCCGTCACGGCCGTATCCAGTGCTTTTTCAAGGTCTGCAGATGGCATGATGAGGAAGGCGTCCGATCCGCCAAGCTCCAGCAGAGAAGGCTTCAGCTGTTTGCCCGCTGTGGCCGCGACGGATTGGCCCGCCGGGCCGGAGCCTGTCAGTGTCACGGCCTTGACGCGCCTGTCCTCGATGATGCGCTCCACAGCGCCGGAGCCAATCAGCAGGGTCTGGAAGCACCCGTCCGGAAATCCTGCCTCCCGGAAGACTTCCTCGATGTTCAACGCAGAGCGCCAGACATTGGAGGCATGTTTCAACAGCCCGGTATTGCCGGCCATCAGGGTAGGTGCTGCAAAGCGGAAGACCTGCCAGAACGGATAGTTCCAGGGCATGACCGCAAGGACAGGGCCAAGAGGCAGGTGCCGCACATAGGCCTTCTGGCCACCGCTTTCCATGGGCTCGTCAGAGAGATATTCCTCGGCATGCTCGGCATAGTGTCGGCAGACCCAGGCGCATTTTTCGACTTCTGCTTTGGCCTGGCTGAGCGGTTTGCCCATCTCTGCCGTCATCTGGCGGGCATAGCGCTCAGCATTCTGGTCCAGGACGTCTGCGGCCTTGTTCATCAATTCGGCCCGGCGCTCAAAACTGGTCTTGCGCCATTCGGTGAAGCAGTCGTCGGATTTGGTGATCGCAGAGTCGATCATGGGATCGGTGAAGGGCGAAAACTCTTCAATGAGAACTTCCGTTGCCGGGTTTACCGATTTTACCGTCTGGTCTGACATGTTCACCTCTTGCTTAACTTCCTGCTCTTTTAAGGTATATCGCCAGCATGAGTTCCCAACCCCGACTGTATATAAAAGCTGATCTAAAGCCTGACGCCGAAGTCCGGCTGGATGATGAAGCCTCGAAATACCTTCTGCGTGTGATGCGCCTGTCGCAGGGCGACAAGGTGCGTGTGTTCAATGGCCGTGATGGCGAATGGCTGGCTGAGCTGGCGGCGCCGGAAGGCAAGCAGGCGATTCTGATGCCTGTGGAGCAGATGCGGCCGCAAACTGGAACAGAGGCACCACCGCTCACGCTGCTCTTTGCGCCGGTAAAGAAATCAGAGACGGATTTCATCGTCGAAAAGGCGACAGAACTTGGGGTCCAGACGATCCAGCCTGTTGTGACTCAGTTCACGCAAACCCGCACAGTGCGACTGGACCGGTTCAACAAGATTGCCCTGGAGGCGGCCGAGCAGACCGAGCGGCTGGATCTGCCGGACATCCATGAGCTGACAGGCCTCGACAAGGCGCTTGATGCGCTGCCGTCTGGAACAGTGGTGATCTTTTGCGATGAGGCCGGTGACGAAGAGGGCAAGCCTTGGGGCGGCGAGATTGGTCGGGCCAGATCTGCCGCGTCCGTAATCGGATCGCTGAAGGGTCAGCCGGCGGCGATCCTGATTGGTCCGGAAGGTGGGTTCAGTCCGGAAGAGCGTGCTCATTTGCGGAGCCGGGAAGGGACCCAGCCCGTCAGCCTGGGACCGAGGATTCTGCGCGCTGAGACAGCGGTCGTATCAGCGCTGACACTCTGGCAGGCGATTTGTGGAGACTGGAGCGAGGCCTAGAAGGGCCAGCGTTTCATTGGCTTCGGGATCGCGCCTTCCCAGCGTCTCTGCCAATCCATAGTGACACCGATACGGTGTTCCAGCTGGCCATCCCAGTGAACGTTCAGGCCAACGGCTTTCAGCGTGTCATGGATTTCCTGACCAATATCCAGGAAGACGACATCGGCATTATTATTGGCTGCGCCATAGCTGAGATAAAGGTTGCCTGTCTCGACAGCGCTCTCGGTATCCTGCTGATGGAAGAACACATAACCACGGGCCGCGCGGCCATAGGATTCGAAATCCTCGATTTCGATGCCGATCTCTGACGCGCCGCAGGTGCCGCAGCAGGTGAAGTTCTGGCGGGCGACGATGTCCTTGTCTTCCAGCATGTCAAAAGCGAGTTCCAGCCGGTCAAAATCAGTCAGGACGGGCCAGCCGACCTGTTCCTCTCTCAAGACTTCGATTGCCTGAATCACAGCGGACCGTACTTCGGTCTGCCGATCGCGCTCCGAAAGTGGAGAATCGAATTCCTCCGAGAGATCGAGAAGAATTTCTTCGATTTCTTCCACAGGTTCATACCCACCGCGCACATGGATTCGTGCCCAGAGTTTCAGGTCATCACGCTCTTCTGTGGTCAATCGCGACATGCATACTTCCAGAGTTCTAAACCAAGTTATCAGAATAACCCGGTTGGCGCTCGGATGAAACATCCCTATGTGCACTGTCATCAGGAGTTTGAGGGAGCCTTTCGTTGTGACCACGCCCACGTCGGACATCGATGAGTCCTCCGTTCGCATTTCCGGGAAATCGGAACTCGTTGAATTTCTTGAAGCTGGAAGCAAGCCGGCGGCCGAATGGCGGGTCGGAACCGAGCACGAGAAGTTCGGCTTTTTGCGCGATGGTCTTAGGCCGCTGCCTTATGATGGAGAGGCGTCCGTTCTTTCCATCCTTGAAGGTTTGAGAGATCGCTTTGGCTGGCAGCCCATCGAGGAGGGCGGTCATCTGATTGGTCTTAAAAAGGACGGCGCGAGTGTCTCGCTTGAGCCGGGCGGCCAGTTCGAGCTATCGGGCGCGCCTCTGGAGACGATGCACGAGACCTGCAACGAGGTGGGCCAGCACCTCAAGGAAGTGCGCCAGATTGCTGATCCTCTTGGCGTGGCCTTCCTGGGCCTGGGCGCGAGCCCGCTGTGGAGCCTCAGCGAGACGCCCGTCATGCCCAAGGGCCGCTACAAGATCATGATGGAATATATGGACAAGGTCGGTCGCCTTGGCCGCCAGATGATGTTCCGCACCTGCACGGTTCAGTCGAACCTCGATTTCAGTTCTGAAGCCGACATGGTGAAGAAGTTCCGCGTGGCGCTGGCCTTGCAGCCGCTTGGCACCGCGCTGTTTGCGAACTCTCCTTTCATGGAAGGTCGGCCGAATGGCTTCCTGTCCTACCGTTCGCAGATTTGGACCGATACGGATCCGGACCGGACGGGCATGTTGCCGTTCGTATTCGAGGATGGCTTCGGCTTCGAGCGCTATGTCGATTACGCGCTGGATGTGCCGATGTACTTCGTGCGCAGGGGCGGCAAGTATCTCGATGCGAGCGGGCTTTCGTTCCGGGACTTCATGGATGGCAAGCTGCCGATCCTGCCAGGTGAAAAGCCGGCCATGGATGATTTTGCTGACCATCTTTCGACAATTTTCCCGGAAGTGCGCCTGAAGCAATTCCTGGAAATGCGCGGTTCGGATGCCGGCCCTTGGAGCCGTCTCTGCGCGTTCTCTGCATTCTGGACAGGGCTGCTTTATTGCTCTGACAGCATCGATGCCGCCTGGGACATGGTGAAGGACTGGTCTGCCGCCGAGCGCGAAGCGCTGCGCCAGAGTGTTCGTACGCTGGGTCTGAAAGCCCCGATTCCGGGCGGTCGCACGCTGCAGGATATGGCGAAGGATGTGCTGGAACTATCTCGCGCTGGCCTGAAGCGCCGGGCCAAGCTCTCCGTCTCTGGGGATGATGAGACCGGTTACCTGTCAGAGCTGGATCTTATTGCCCAAACAGGCATTACGCCTGCCGAGCGTCTGCTGGAACGCTATTACGGCAAATGGGCATGCGACGTGCGTCCCGTTTTCGTCGAGGAGGCGTATTAGGGGATAGATTTCCCGCCGAGAGTCCTAAAATTGGCAGATGCTGCCTTGTCGGTGTGACAGGGCCGTGGTCAAACTGTGCCGCAGCACGAGTTTCTGGGGAGTTGAACGCGTGACAGATATCGCCACAGATAATACTGCGGGAAAGCCCCGCGATGCGTCGTTTTTTGGCCATCCGAAGGGGCTGGCCATCCTGTTCTTCACCGAAATGTGGGAACGCTTTTCCTATTACGGGATGCGCGGCCTGCTGATCCTGTATCTGACGCAGCATTTCCTGTTTTCGGACGAGCGGTCGGCTGTGATGTATGGCGCATATACGGCGCTGGTCTACGTCATGACGATCATCGGCGGTACGCTGGCTGACAGGTACCTTGGGCAGCGTAAGGCTGTGACATTCGGTGCAATTCTGCTGTGTCTCGGCCATTTCGGCATGGCGTTCGAGGGATCGGGTTCGAAGGAATACCTGCAGTTCGATGGGCAAGAGATCGAAATCTCAGATTCAGGACGCGGCTCGAATCGGAAACTGTTCGTCGAATATGAAGGCCAAGAACGTCGCTTGGTATTCGACTCAGTCACATTCGTCGATGTGGACGGTAAGCGCCTCATGCCGCTCAATGATGACGGTCAGGGCGATTATGTGATCCGGGAAGTCCGCCGGGGCCTCGTGCAGAATCTCTGTGGTTTGGTTGGAGCGGGATGTGCCGGTCCTGAACCCCGTACCGACTTCGTCTGGGGCGAAGAGACCTATCCAGTCACCATCTCCGGTGATGGCGTCAAGCAGGTTGAGATCAACGGGCAGCTCTATCCGATCGTCACGGAGTCCAATATCCACATTCTCGAAACGGCCACGGATGCGAAGGAAACGGCGGATGTGCCGGTTATCCGCGAAGTGCTGGACGGTAAATATGACACGCGGATCGAGCAGCAGCCATTATTCGTTATGATCCTGTTCCTGTCGCTCGCCTTGATCATTGCAGGTGTTGGTTATCTAAAAGCCAATATCTCGACCATTGTCGGGGCGCTGTATGAGTTTGATGATCCGCGGCGGGATTCGGGCTTCACTCTGTTCTATATGGGCATCAATCTGGGCTCATTGCTCAGCTCGATCTCCTGCGGCATTCTCGGTATCGTTTATGGCTGGGCATGGGGCTTCGGCTTAGCCGGCATCGGCATGGCAGCGGGTTTGGTTGTCTTCATCTGGGGGCAGAAATACCTCGACGGGAAAGCTGAGCCACCGAACCCTGAGACGCTGAAGAAACCTTTCCTGGGGCCGATCAATGTGGAACTGGCCTGCTATTTGACCGGCTTGGTGATTATCGCTGTGGCGATGCTGATTGTGATGAATGCAGACATCATTCCGGACGGGTTTGTCGGCGCTCTTGGCGTGATTGTGTTTATCGGTCTTGTCGCCTACAGCTTCCTGACCCTGCAGGGCAAAGAACGTAACCGCATGTTCGCGGCGATCTATTTCGTGCTGGCGCAAATTCCGTTCTGGGCGCTGTTCGAACAGGCCGGTTCGTCGCTGAACTTGTTCACGGACCGTCTGGTCGACAAGACGATGTTCGGTGTCGAAGTACCAGCCCCTGTCTTTCAGGCGCTGAATGCAGGTTACATCGTGATCTTTGCGCCGATCCTAGCATGGTTGTGGATCGTGCTAGCGAAGCGGAAGCTTGAGCCGTCGACGCCCGTGAAGTTCGCGGTTGGCGTATTCCTTGCGGGTCTGGGCTTCTTGTCACTGGTGGCAGGCATTGGCGCATCTGGATCGGCTGGGCTGACGGCAGTGTATTTCATCTTCCTGATCTACTGGGTGCACACGATGGGCGAACTGATGGTTTCACCGGTCGGCTTGGCCGCTGTGACCAAGATGGCGCCTGCTCGTGTTGTCGGCATGACGATGGGAGCGTGGTTCCTCTATTCCGGCCTGTCGAACTATCTCGCCGGGATCATCGCTCGGGGCACGGGTGCGGAAACGATTGGTGGACAGATCACGGATGTGGTTGCAGCGAAAGCGACCTATGCGAGCGTCTATTCCAGCGTTGGTTACATCGCGATGGGGATCGGCGTTCTGATGTTGCTGATCTCGCCAATCATCAAGCATTGGATGAAGGCTGATCACCTGCCCGACGAGTCACCGATCGTCTCCGACGAGATGACATAGACACAATTCACGACCTGAAATGAAAAGGGCGGCTTTCAATTCAGGCCGCCCTTTTTTTGTATGTGTCAGATTTTTCCGGGGAAGTGTTGTTGCTAGCGATCCGGCGGTAGAAACTGGTCCGTGGGCAGACCACGCTTGATCCAGCCATCGCCAGCACCTTCATGGCCGGTCATGCCTTCTGCGACGTCAAAAACATGGGTGAAGCCTGCCTGAGCCAGCCGCTTGGCCGCTTCAGAGGAGCGGTTGCCGGATCGGCAGATCACGGCCACAGGATATTCCAGGTCCCCCAATACAGCGCCGCGTGCCTGAGCCAGGAAGTCGACATCTTGCAGGGTAGCGCCCACGCTGTCGCGCGGCATGCCGGTCATCGCCCATTCGGTTGGCGTGCGTACATCAATCAGAATCATTTCCCCGCGTTGCACCAGCTTGTGCGCCGTGTCGGCGGGGAGGGTGTCAACGTCCGCTTTGGCGGAGAATACAAGTGTCGATGCAACAGTTGCTGCAAGCAGCAAGCGAGACAAACGGCCAGTCATTACGATACTCAACTTCCATACGACCTGCGCAGCACGCGCAGGGAATCAAATATGGCAACAAAGTGTCAAAGCTGATGAGGCCGGGCAAGAGCCGAAACCAAGGCTAACAGTAAATTTAGCCTGCACCGCCTACAGTCAGGGCACCTACTTTGAGCGTTGGCTGTCCGACACCAACCGGAACAGACTGCCCGGCCTTGCCGCACACACCTACGCCGTCATCCATGGCGAAGTCGTTGCCGATCATGGTGACATCCTGCAGCACGGTCGGCCCGTGGCCAATCAGGGTCGCATTCTTCACTGGCGCGACGACTTTGCCATCTTCGACCAGATAGGCTTCCGTACACTGAAAGACGAAATTGCCAGAGGTGATGTCCACCTGACCACCGCCAAAGTCTACAGCCCACAGGCCACGCTTGATGGAGGAAACGATTTCTTCCGGATCCTTGTCGCCGCCAAGCATCACGGTGTTGGTCATCCGCGGCATGGTGGAGGCTTCATAGCTTTCCCGTCGGCCATTGCCCGTCGGCTGTTGGCCCATCAGGCGCGCATTCAGGCGGTCCTGCATATAACCTTTGAGAATGCCATCCTCGATCAGAACTGTTCGCTGCGTCGGTGTGCCTTCATCATCAAAAGACAGGGACCCGCGGCGCTGTTCAATGCTGCCATCATCGATCACGGTGACGCCCTTCGCGGCGACCTGTTCGCCGATGCGGCCCGCATAAACGCTGGTGCCTTTGCGGTTGAAGTCGCCTTCCAGGCCGTGTCCTACGGCCTCGTGCAGCAGAACGGCCGGCCAGCCAGGCCCGAGTACGACTTCCATCTTGCCGGCGGGAGTCGGAATGGATTGCAGATTCACGGACGCTTTCTGGATCGCTCGCTTGACCATTTGCTGCCAGCGCTCCGGTTGGATCCACTCCTCATAGGCGGCGCGGCCACCGGCGCCTGCGCCAGCGGATTCGCGGCGGCCATTCTCTTCCAGCGTTACGGAAACATTGAGTCGAACCAGCGGGCGGACTTCGGAGAAGGTCGCGCCATCAGGGCGGACAATGTCGATTTCCTTGTGACTGCCCGCGAGCGATACCGAAACCTGCACGACGCGCGGGTCATAGGCGCGGGTCCATGCATCAATCTCGGCCAGCAGGCCGGTCTTTACAGAAAAGTCCGGCGCAGCAGTCGGGTCGATCGGCTCATAGAGGCGGCGATTGATCGGGGTTGGCCCGACATCCAGTTTGCCATTGTGTCCCCGTCTGGCTTGCGAAGCCGTGCTGGCGGCGCGCTTCAGGGCATCGAGGGAGAGCTCGGAGGCATAGCCGGACCCGGTTGATTCTCCTGCGACAACACGCAAGCCAAAGCCCTGGTCTGTATCAAAGGCGGCCGATTTCAGGCGGCCATCATCAAAGACGAAGCTTTCAGAGCGGGAGCGCTCAATGAAAAGATCGCCGTCATCTGCCCCTTGTGTGGCATCAGAGAGAATCTGCGAAGCTTTGGCGAGGTCGAAGGGCAGGGGAGTTTGTGTCATGCCAAATAGATGCGCGACGCCTCAGCTGCCCGCAAGGGCAAAGCCGCAGATCGCGCATCAGTTTGTCGTGACTTCAAACCGGGAGAGCTGCCACTGTGCGAGCTCCCATTCCGGCTTCAGCTCCACGGCTTTCAGAAAGTCAAAATAGGCCCCCTGGACATCGCCAAGCTTCTCTTTGGCAATCGCGCGATTGTAATAGGCTGCGTGCAGGTCGCTTGATTGCAGGCCGATTGCAGTGGTCAGGGCCTCCAGCGCGTTGGGATAATCCTTTAGGAAAATGTAGGCCGCCCCTTCATTCAGATAAACTTCACCGGCTTCCGGTTTCAGTTTCTTGGCGGTTTCGTAATCGGACAAAGCCTTGTCATACTTGGCCGCACGCATGCGCAGGACGCCGCGATTTGTATAGGTCGCGGCGCGATTACCGGGGGTCATAGCCTCTGATTCGATCGCGCGGGTGCAGATTTGCTCGCCCTCTTGAGGGCTGAGCTTCTCATATTTGGCAGCTTCAAAGCACTCCTTGGCGATACCACCACCCAGGATCGTGACCTGCGCAAGTGCAGCAGGTGACGCGGCGACAAGCGCAAGCGCAGCCAGACTTATTGTCTTTTTCATGCTGGTCGGGCCTTTCGTGTGACTTTATGTTATTATTGCAAATTACCATAGAAGCCGCACTCCGGCGACAACCTGCGACAATATTGAGCGCGGAAAGTGGTAGGTTGCGGCTAATACGTATTGTAGATACAGGAGCACAGATTCCAACGAGACGAGGATTCCTTCGTGCGACACCTTATTGCCGCCATGTGCGCCGCCATTCTGGCTGGTCCGGCGCTGGCAGAACAACCACAAAACGGCGCGCTGGGTATGCAGCCCGCTGCTACACGTATCGCGGAACGCATTCATCAGTTCCACGGATTTGTGCTGGTTATCATCACCATCATCACGATCTTCGTGCTGGGCCTGCTGCTCTGGGTGATTATCCGCCACAATAAAAAGGCGAACCCGCAACCGCGCAAATTCAGCCACAACACTCTGGTTGAGGTTGTCTGGACGGTGGTTCCGGCCCTGATCCTGGTGGCGATTGCCAGCCAGTCTTTCCCGAACCTGTTCTATCAGGATGTGGTCCCGAATTTGGAGCAGATCACCAGCAAGGGGAAGCAGTTGCAGGCCGATGGCAAGACGGCTGCCTATAACCGCTACACCAAGAATTACTTCCCGGAAGCGGCTGAAAAGGGTTTTGTGAACATCAAGGCGCAAGGCAACCAGTGGAACTGGACCTACACCTATCCGGATATCGTTGACGATGCCGGCTATCCACTCGAGTTCGTTTCAAACCCCCTGCAGGTTGGCCTGTCGACCGACTCCAAGGTGGGCCCGCGCAATTTGGCCGTGGATTACCCGATGGTGATTCCGGTTGGCCGCTATGTCCGTTACTACACAGCTGCTGCTGACGTGATCCACTCCTGGACCGTTCCGGCCTTTGGCGTGAAAACGGACGCTATTCCGGGCCGTCTGAACGAAGGCTGGTTCCTTGTTGATCGTCCAGGCGTTTATTACGGCCAGTGTTCAGAACTTTGCGGCGTAAACCACGCCTACATGCCCATCGAAGTTCGGGTTGTCAGCGAAGAAGAATATGCCCGTTGGGCCGAGCTGATGCTGGCTGGCGATTATGACGCCGCGGCCGCTTCCGTTCGTCAAGTTGCATCCACTGAGCAGGCGACCAAGTTCGCCGCCAAACAGTAATCTGAGAGAAGAGTGAATCGCCATGCCTATGGATGAAGTTGCCCTCGACCATCACGACGCACACGATCACAAGCCCGGCTTTTTCAAGCGGTGGCTGTTTTCCACGAACCACAAAGATATCGGTACGCTGTACCTGATCTTCGCGCTGATCGCGGGTATCGTGGGTTACACCCTGTCCGGTCTGATCCGTTGGGAACTGGCTGAGCCGGGTATCGGTGTGCTGACGCAATTCGTTGCCGGTGAAGGCGATGTTGCCATTCAGAATGCCAAGCATTTCTACAACGCTGTGATCACCTATCACGGTCTGATCATGATCTTCTTCATGGTCATGCCAGCCCTTATCGGTGGCTTCGGCAACTGGTTCGTGCCGCTGATGATCGGCGCGCCGGACATGGCCTTCCCACGTATGAACAATATCTCGTTCTGGCTGACGGCTGCTGCCTTTGTTCTGGCCTGTGTCTCGATGATGGTTCCAGGTGGATCTGCCGGTAATGGCTTTGCAGGTGGCTGGGTTCTCTATCCGCCGCTGTCTTCCACAACCGGTCACCCTGGCCCGGCCATGGATGTCCTGATCCTTTCGCTGCACACAGCGGGTATCGCGTCCATCCTTGGCGCCATCAACTTCATCGTGACCATCCTGAACATGCGCGCACCTGGCATGACGCTGCACAAGATGCCGCTGTTTGCATGGGGCGTTCTGGTCACGGCTGTTCTTCTGCTTCTGTCTCTGCCGGTTCTTGCTGCCGCGCTGACGATGCTGCTGACAGATCGTAACTTCGGTTCGCAGTTCTTTAACCCGGCAGGTGGTGGTGACCCGGTCATGTTCCAGCACCTGTTCTGGTTCTTCGGTCACCCTGAAGTGTACATCATGATCCTGCCGGCCTTCGGCATCATCAGCCACATCGTTTCGACCTTTTCCAAGAAGCCGATCTTCGGCTATCTCGGCATGGCCTACGCCATGGTCTCCATCGGTGTGATCGGCTTCGTTGTGTGGGCGCACCACATGTACACGGTCGGCATGAATGTTGACCTGAAAGCCTACTTCGTGGCCGCAACCATGGTGATCGCGGTTCCCACTGGCATCAAGATCTTCTCATGGATCGCGACGATGTGGGGCGGTTCCATCGAGTTCAAGGTTCCGATGCTCTGGGCAATCGGCTTCATCTTCCTGTTCACCGTTGGCGGTGTGACCGGTGTGGTTCTGGCTAATGCCGGTATCGACCACGCCCTGCACGACACATACTATGTTGTGGCACACTTCCACTACGTGCTGTCCCTCGGCGCCGTGTTCGGCCTCTTTGCGGGCTGGTACTACTGGTTCGAGAAGATGTTCGGCATCAAGTACAATGGCTTTATCGGTGGTCTGCACTTCTGGCTGATGTTCATCGGGTCTAACGTCCTGTTCTTCCCGCAGCACTTCCTAGGTCTGCAAGGCATGCCGCGCCGCTACATCGACTATGCTGACGGCTTCGCCACCTGGCACCATGTCTCTTCCATCGGCTATGCGATCACGCTGGTTGCAACTCTGGTCTTCTTCGTTGGCCTGGCCGAGGCACTGATCCGCCGCCGCAAGGGTGTTGCCAATCCGTGGGGCGAAGGTGCCACGACCCTGGAGTGGACGCTGTCATCTCCGCCGCCATTCCACCAGTATAACGAGCTGCCGCACGTTACTGCGAAGGGTGGCCACTAATTCAAGGGAGGAGGGCGTGGCCCTCCTGCCAGTCTGAATGAAACACGGGGCGGCCCAGCGTACACAGGCGCATGGGCCGTTTCGTTTCTAAGTCCTCACCAAGAGCATCCATGACCGACATGTCCGCATCCCAAACGAAACGCTACGCCACAGCAGGTGATTATGTTCAGCTGCTGAAGCCGCGCATCATGATGCTGGTCGTGTTTACGGCCGTGTCGGGTCTTGTGGCTGCTGTTGGCGTGACCGGCCAGCCGATCAATCCGATCATGGCGGCCATTGCCACGCTTTCCATCGCGCTTGGATCTGGCGCGGCCGGGGCAATCAACATGTGGTACGATTCCGATATCGACCAGATCATGACCCGTACTTCGACGCGGCCGATCCCATCCGGCGCTGTACCGCGCGAGGAAGCACTGGCCATGGGCCTGATCATGAGCGGTGTTTCCGTCATGCTGATGTGGCTCGCATCCAACTGGCTCGCAGCGGGCTTGCTGGCCTTTTCCATCTTCTATTATGGCGTGATCTACACGATGTGGCTGAAGCGCTCGACGCCGCAGAACATTGTGATCGGCGGCGGAGCAGGGGCGTTTCCGCCCGTCATTGGCTGGGCTGCTGTGACAGGTAATACGCCGCTGGATGCGTGGATCCTGTTTGCCATCATTTTCTTCTGGACGCCGCCGCATTTCTGGGCGCTCAGCTTGCTGGCCCATGGTGAGTACGAAAAGGCCGGCGTGCCGATGCTGCCGGTGACGCATGGGGCAAAGGCGACCCGTAACCAGATCCTTCTCTATACCATTCTGCTGGTGCCTCTGGCCATGACGCCACTTCTGACCGGTCTTGGCGGTTGGCTCTATGGCGCAGTTGCCGGCGTGTTGGGCCTTGTTTTCCTGTCTTACGCTGTCCGCGTCTGGCGTTCCCATGCAGGCGACAAGGGCGCCGCGCCGGCTGATATGAAGCTGGCCAAGGGCATGTTCCTGTTTTCGATTCTCTATCTTTTCCTGGTCTTTGCGGCCTTGATCGTAGAGCACGCCTTCGGGCTGTATTTTCCGGTGAAGGTATTCTGAGATGACTGAACCTGAGAACAAATACGAAGGACAGTTCAAGGAGATCTACATACCGAGCGCGGAAGAGCAACGCGCCCGCCGCAGCCGTAACCGTGTGCTGGGTTTTGCCCTGGCGGGTTTCGTTATTCTGGTTGGCGTGGTGACCTTTATTCGTCTGTCATCTTCTGACCTCAGCAAAAGCGGGTTCTACTATAATTTCAAGGACAAGGCGGCTGAGGAAGAGATGCAGCTGCCACCCGGCATGGAGCCTGACCAGGCTGCTCCGCCGCCCAATCTGACGCCGGTGGAACCGGAGCAGGATGAGCCAACGGGGGATGATCTGTAATGAAGCTTTCCAATGTCCAGGTCGCGGCCATTTCGCTAGCTGTCTTTGGCGGCATGCTGGGCCTCGGTTTTGCGGCTGACCCGCTCTACAACACATTCTGCCGTGTCACCGGATTCGGTGGCACAACCCGGATTGCGACGGCTGCGCCTGACAAGGTGGCCGATCAGATGGTGCATATCCGTTTCGACGCGAACGTCGCAGATATGCCGTTGACCTTCCGTCCGTTGCAATCTGATCAGACGCTGAAGCTGGGCCAGCATGGCCTTGCCTTTTATGAGGTTACCAACCCGACGGATCGCGAATACCGCGTCGTCGCCACGTATAATGTGACCCCGCACTATGCTGGTCCGTTCTTCTACAAGCTGGAGTGTTTCTGCTTTGAAGAACGCGTCATTGCGCCCGGGGAAACCAAGAAATTGCCTGTTGTCTATTTTGTCTCCGCAGACATGCAGGATGATCGCGTTTCGCGAAATCTGGAGACAATAACACTTAGCTACACGTTCTTTGAAAGCTCGGCCTATTCAGGGCCAAAGGAAGCCGCTGTGAAAGGTGCGGCGAATTCGGCCAAACCCGGCTGATACAGTTGCGTTTCCTATGCGGAGCGGGCTAAAGAGCGATCTGATTCATGTGAATTTCTAGAGGGGTCTAAAAGGCCATGGCTCACGACGAAGTCAAACACGATTACCATCTCGTCAATCCATCACCCTGGCCACTGCTTGGGTCTATGTCTGTCGTTGTGACGGCGCTTGGCGGGGTAACGTTCATGAAAGGCCTGTTTGGCCTTGAAAAGGGCACCTGGTGGCTGCTCGCCCTTGGCCTGGCAATGGTTGCCTGGGTCATGTTCGGTTGGTGGCGCGAAGTCATCAAGGAAGGCCGTCACGGGGACCACACGCCGGTCGTCATGATCGGTCTTCGCTACGGGATGATCCTGTTTATCGCCTCCGAAGTTATGTTCTTCGCAGGTTGGTTCTGGAGCTTTTTTGAGTTTGCTATCTTCAACAGCGCGCGCGTCGGCCCGAATTGGGATGCTGCGAACCCGCTCTTCGCTGAAGGGCTTTCGCGCTTCAGAGACTGGCCGCCAGTAGGCGTTGAGACTTTTGACCCCTTCCACCTGCCGCTGATGAACACGCTGATCCTGCTCCTGTCCGGTACGACGGTTACCTGGGCGCACCACGCGCTGCAGCATGATGACCGTTCCGGTGCAAAGCTTGGCCTGCTGCTGACCATTCTGCTCGGCATGATGTTCACCTGCCTGCAGGTCTTCGAATATCAGCACGCCCAGTTCACCTTTGACGGTACGCTGTATGGCTCTGCCTTCTTTATGGCGACGGGCTTCCACGGTGCGCACGTAGTCATCGGTACGCTCTTCCTGATCGTCTGCCTGCTGCGCCTGATGGCTGGCAATATGAGCGCTGAGAAGCACCTCGGCTTTGAGTTTGCTGCCTGGTACTGGCACTTCGTTGACGTCGTCTGGATCTTCCTCTTTGCATTCGTTTATGTGGTGCCGTTCCTGGCCCATGGCGGCTAGGCCGCCTTGCTGACGAGCTAATTTACACCAGGCCCGCCGGCGACATGCCTGGCGGGCCTGATTTTTTTCAAGGTATAGTTTTCCATGAGCTTCCGGCCATATCCTGTGATGACGGTGTTCACGCTGGTCAGTCTGGTCATCCTGATCATGCTGGGGAATTGGCAGTATGGCCGATTCAGCGAGAAAATGGCGCTGGATGAGATGGAGCCCGAATGGCAGATGCTGGAAGGCCGTGTCGTGCCTGGCAGCGAGGCCATGGTCTACGCCTATGCGGATGGTGCATCAGCTTGGCGCCGTGTGGTGGCGATTGATCGCGGTGACGATATCGTCTTCACCACGATCGAGCTGTTGTATCAGGTCGACCCGCCCGTGCCGTGCCAGGGGCCGGATTGCGGGGCCAATCTCAAATTTGCGGCGGAGGGGATCTACAAGACTCCGGGTGGAAAAAATCCGTTCGCAGGCAAGGACCATCCCGCTTCTGGCGTCTTCTACTCCTACAAGCCCGCGGAACTGTCGCATTTGCTGTCGCCGGAGAATGCAGCCCGCATTGATCCGGATGTCTTTGAACCTCAAACATTGCGCATGGTCGAGAATGGCCGGGCGAAGGCTGGACGCAACCCGTTTGCCCGCCTTCGAATGGATGACCAACTGCCGCCCCAACGGCATTTTGGCTATGCGATTACGTGGTGGGGGCTCGCCATGGCCTTGCTGGCTGTGTATCTGGCTTTCCATCACCAGAAAGGCCGCTTGCGGCTACGCGGAAGGAATGGATCGTGAAGTATATTTCCACACGGGGACAATCTGAACCTGTTGATTTTGTCGGGGCTTGCCTGGCTGGCTTGGCGCCCGATGGGGGGCTGTATGTCCCGGAAACATTTCCGTCCATTGCTCCGGCCAAACCGGGCGAGACCTATACGCAGGTTGCTGCGCGTATCCTGTCCGCCTTCGCGGGCGATACCCTGTCTCTGGATGAACTAGAGGGGCTCTGCGAGAAAGCCTATGGGACGTTCGCACACCAATCCGTTGCGCCGCTGACCCAGACGGGACCGGCCAGTTGGCAGCTTGAGCTGCACCACGGCCCGACGCTGGCGTTCAAGGATGTGGCGATGCAGCTGATTGGTCAGCTGTATGACCATTTGCTGGCCAAGACGGGCCAGCGCATGACGATCATGTGCGCGACTTCGGGCGATACGGGCGGTGCTGCGGCCGCGGCTTTTGCCGGAGCGAAGAATGCCAATCTCGTCATCCTGCACCCGTTCGAGCGGATATCGCCGGTGCAACGCCTGTTCATGACGACCACCGGCGCAGAGAATGTTTTCAATCTCGCGCTCGATAGCGATTTCGACACCTGTCAAACAATTGTGAAATCCCTGTTTTCGGATCGTGATTTCGTGACGCGAGTTGGCCTCTCTGGCGTCAACTCAATCAATTGGGTGCGCATTGCTGCGCAGATGGTTTATTACGCGACAGCTCAGGCTGCGCTGGCCCAGCCTATCCGGTTCGTGGTGCCCAGCGGGAATATGGGCGATGCGCTGGCCGGTTATGTGGCTGCGCGCTGCGGGATGCTCACGGGTGGCCTGGAAATCGTCTGTGCCGTGAACGAAAACGATTCTCTCGCGCGTATTTTCAATACAGGTGTTATGGCGAGAGAGGCTGCGGTTTCCACGCCGAGCCCTGCGATGGATATTTCCATTCCATCCAATTTTGAGCGCCTGCTGTTTGAATTGTCTGGACGTGACAGCGATGTGGTGCGTTCGGCCTACAATAGTTTCGCGCAGTCGGGAGAGGCCGTGCTGCCGGAAAACGTGACGAGCCGGCTTGCGTGTTCCGGCATGAAGGCAGCAAGTGTCAGCAATCTCGATACAATGGCCGAGATGAAGAGGGTTGAGGCCGAAACGGGCTGGCTCATTTGTCCGCACACGGCTGTTGGAACGCATGTCGCGCGGTCTTTGCCGAAAGCTGATGTCGCGACAGTTGTGCTCGCAACGGCCTCTCCTGCGAAGTTTCCTGAAACGGTTCTGGAGGCGACGGGGCGCGACTGCCCGCTGCCGGACCGTGTTAAAGGTCTGCGCGATCAGGAAGAGGTGTTCGAGCGTATTGAGCCCAATCTCGGTGCTGTCCGCGCGCGCGTAGAAGAGATAACCGGGTAGATCATGCCTCCGAGAAGAAAGGATACGGTCCTTGTATCAGAACGCCTGGTGATCACGCCGGCGCGGAAATCTGACTTTGAGGACTGGTCTGAACTGCGTAAATCCAGCCGCAAGCATCTGGAGCGTTGGGAGCCGCTATGGTCCAAGGATGCCAATTCCAGAGCAGACTGGACGCGTCGCACGCATGCCTGGAAAAATGGCTGGAAGTCCGGCCGGGCTTTTGTCTTCCTGATCCGGCGTTTGAAGGATGACCGCCTTGTGGGCGGGATTTCCCTCACCAATGTTCGCCCATGGCCCGCAAGCGCGGCCAGCATGGGCTATTGGCTTGGGAAGGACTTCCAGGGCCATGGCTATATGGCCGAAGGCGTTGGGGCTGTTTGCCAATGGTCTTTCAGTGAATTGGGACTTTATCGCATAGAAGCGGGCATTCTGGCATCAAACCTGCGTTCCCGGAAAGTATTGGAAACAAACGGATTTCAGGAAGAGGGACATGCAAAGGCTTATCTCGAAATCGCAGGCGAACGCCGCGATCATGTCCTTTTCGCCCTCGTCAGGCCGGATTCATAGCGATAGATATGGCTATATGACTCTTGGCCCTACAACTCAGCCTCAAGGCAGCTGGCACTGGTTTGCGCCCACACGGCATCTGGTCATTGAGACGGGCAGTGGTAGCGCCTTGTCGGAATTGGCCGGGGACTGGACGCTGGATGCCATTGAACAGATGTTCGAGGGCCTGAGCCGAGGGCGTCTGGCGCAAGCCTTTGCGGATAATGAAGGCCCGGTCAGATGCGCGTTGCGCCTGTCTCGCGGCGAAGATATTCATCTTGTCGGGGCGTTTATCGGTGATGCAGAAGCGCATGGCCTGTTGCTTAGCGGCTCTGAGTTTTCGGACATGGACCCGTCGGACCTGAAACCGGGGCCAGATTTGCATCCGGTTTTCCAGCCGATTGTATCGTTGGCCAATGGCCGCATTGCCGGCTTCGAAGCTTTGGCGCGCTGGGATGATGGCGATGTGAAATCGCCCCCCAGCCGCTATGAAGACGAGGCACTTGCCTCCAACATGCTGATCCGGTCCGCGGAAACCCTGTCCAAGCTGCGCGAAGCTTCGGGCCGCGATGATTTGTTCATGCATGTGAATTTGACGGCGCGGGATCTGGCGAGAAGTGCCTTGCCTGCGCTGGTTGAAGCCTTGATGAATGGCTATGGCCTGCCTGAGCGTGCCATCCGGATCGAGCTGACGGAGCAGGCGGCGCTGCGCGATGAGAACCACGCCCTGGCCGCTGTCATGGCATTGAAGGCTGTAGGGGCCGGGCTTGTTCTGGATGATTTCGGGACCGGACACTCATCCTTCGCCTGGCTGGCGGACTTTCCGGCAGATAGCCTGAAGGTGGATCACGGTTTGACTCGTCGCCTGGGCCAATATCGTACTGACACGATCCTCGGGGCGATCACCTTGCTGGCGAGCCGTCTGGGGATGACGACGACCGCAGAAGGCGTCGAGAACAAGGAAGATGCGGCCCGCCTTCGCAGCCTTGGTTTTGACTACGCACAAGGATTTGCGTTCGCGCGGCCAATGGATGAAGAAGCGGCCATGAAGTTTCTGCTGGGCTGATCAGGCGCGGCCGGGATCGACCTGAAGACGGCCCGTATCCACGCCCAGACTGCTCAGGGCATTGTGCCATTTCTCTTCATGGTCCTCTCCAAACACCAGTTCAGGGTCAGGATCGGCAACGAGCCAGGCATTTTCTGCCAGTTCATATTCCAATTGTCCTGCGCCCCAGCCTGAATAGCCCAGAGCGAGCACAGAGCGGCGTGGCGCTGCCTCAGAAGCAATGGCGTGTAGAATGTCTCGTGTCGCGGTCATGCAGAGGTCCTCATTGACCTCCAGCGTTGCGCCTTCGCTCATCACGTCTTCGGTATGAAGCACGAAGCCGCGATCACTGCTGACCGGGCCGCCATCCAGCACGTAGGAATCGGATACGTCGATCTCCACAGGTACATCCAGCTGCTCGAGTAGCTGGGGCAGTTTCAAGCCGACCATGGGATTGTTGAGAACGATGCCCATCGCGAATTCGGGGGAATGGGCGCATAGCAGGATGACAGACCGGGCAAACCTCGGATCTCCGATGCCTGGCAAGGCAATCAATACTTTTCCTGTCAGGTCAACATCCATACGTCCGTATACCTTTATGCGATGATGCTGAGGCAAATCCAGACTATTGGCAAGGGATAGCGCGCTTGTCGCATGACGGCGGAACACCTATCTCAACGGCACGATAATCAAGGAGAGAAAGATATGAGCATCAAGGTCGGTGACAAGCTTCCCGAGGCTACCTTCATGGAGATGACGGAAGATGGCCCTCAACCCCGAACGACGGCGGATGTGTTCGGCGGCAAGACCGTTGCGCTGTTTGCTGTTCCTGGCGCCTACACGCCAACCTGTTCGGCGCGTCACCTGCCGGGCTTTGTCGACAAGGCGGGTGATCTGAAAGCCAAAGGCGTGGACGATATTGTCTGTACGTCCGTGAATGACGTGTTCGTCATGGGCGCATGGGGCAAGGATGCTGACGCAAATGAAAGCGTGCGCATGCTGGCCGATGGCAATGGCGCCTTTGCGAAGGCTGTTGGCCTGGAACTGGATGCGAGCGGCTTTGGCATGGGTCAGCGCTCCCAGCGTTATTCCATGATCGTGAAAGATGGCGTGGTTTCTGAGCTCAATGTCGAAGACGGCGGTGAGTTCAAGGTTTCCAGCGCGGACTACATGTTGAATCAGCTCTAATTCCCGCGAGCTTTTTTAAGCAAAGTGAGACATAAAGGGTGCGTCTGGTGGGGCCGGGCGCACCCTTTTTTCGCCCAATTTTTATTGAATAACGGAAAACTCTCCCCACCTTAAATACAGGTAATAATAAAGGAGAGGGCACGTGGACCCGATTTTTGCTGTCGTTATTCTGGTTGCTGTTGTCGGTCTGATCGGCCTGACGTCGGCGTTCAAATTTGTGCCCCAAGGATATAACTATACGGTTGAGCGCTTCGGAAGATACACGCGCACGCTCGGGCCGGGCATGTCCATCATCACGCCGTTCTTTGACCGGGTTGGCCGCAAGATGAACATGATGGAGACAGTTCTGGATGTGCCCCAGCAGGAGGTGATCACCAAGGACAACGCCATGGTTTCCTGTGATGCCGTGGTCTTCATCCAGGTCGTGGATGCCGTTTCTGCGGCCTATGAGGTCAACAATTTGCATCATGCCATTACCAATCTGGCACTGACGAACATCCGTACGGTTGTCGGTTCAATGGATCTGGACGAAGTGCTGTCGAACCGGGACGATATCAATGCGCGCCTCCTGACAGTCATTGATGCCGCGACCAATCCGTGGGGTGTAAAGGTCACCCGTATAGAGATCGCGGATCTCAGCCCGCCTGCTGATATCACCGAGGCCATGGCCCGCCAGATGAAGGCAGAGCGCCTGAAGCGTGCGGAAATCCTCACCGCAGAAGGCGACAAGCAGTCCGCCATTCTGAAGGCTGAAGGCCAAAAACAAGCACAAATTCTGGAGGCCGAAGGGCGCCGGGAAGCCGCTTTCCGTGATGCTGAAGCACGCGAGCGCGAAGCCGAAGCCGAAGCGAAGGCAACCGAAATGGTCAGCCAAGCCATCGCGGCCGGTGACGTAAACGCCATCAACTACTTCCTCGGCCAGGCCTATGTGCAGGCCTTTGAGAAACTGGCATCCTCCAACCAGCAGAAGACGGTCATTATTCCGGCGGAGTTCTCCAGCATCATCGGCACAATCGAAGGCATCAAGGGACTGACGGACGCCAAGAAGAAGGAGGACTGATACATGGAACAGATCTTCACTGAGCTGACATTCTGGCACTGGCTGGCGATTGGTCTGCTGCTGTTCGGTATCGAGATGATGACCGGCACGTTCGACCTGCTGATGGTCTCCATTGCAGCCTGGTTGACGGCGGCCTTTGCCTATTTTGCGCCAGATAACCTGTCGACCTGGCAGGGGCAGCTTATCGTATTCGGGGTGGCCGCCTTCGCGCTGGTTGTTTTGGGCCGCACAGTTCTTTCAGGCATGCGCAACAGCGGCGAAGAGCATCCTACGCTCAATAAGCGTATGGCCAGCCTGGTAGGTCAGCGTGGCATTGCGACCGGCGACTTCTCCGCAGCCGGTAGCGGCCGTGTCAAAATTGGCGATACGGTTTGGGGGGCTGAGGTGTCAGACGGCTCCACCATCAGCGAAGGTGAAGCCGTCATTGTCGAGGGCGCGCGCATGAACACGGCCCTCGTTCGCAAGGTATAGTCTTAGAGATTTTTATCAGTGCGCGGCTTCGATAAAGTCGCGCACATCCTGAGACAGCTTCTCGCCGTCCTTTTCCTTCAGATACATCATGTGGCCCGCATCGTAATAATCGAACTGGACGCGGTCCAATACAACGCCATTCTTGTAAAGGGACATCTCTGCGCCAAAGAATGGTGTCGCCAGATCATACCAGCCTGCAGCCAGCAGGACCTTCAGATCAGGGTTTTCCCGCATGCCTTTGCCCAGCCATGGCGTGACGTTGACATAGGATGGCCAGCCGCGATTGTTCATGTCCCAATTCCACTGTGATCCCGGCTCTCCTGTCAGAACCTTGTAAGGCCGTGTGAAATCAACTTTCAGCTCACGCGTCAGATAGTCATTGATGGCCGCCACATAGGCGACATCCATTCCGTATCCAGACGGATCGTTTTCCGGCATGTCGCTGGTGCCTTCGCTATCGATGCCTTTATAGCGTCCGTCGAAGCGACCGACCGTGTAGCCTTCGCGGCGCAGCAATTCCTTGCGGAAGCGTGTCGGTTCCACACGCAGATTGGCCAGCTTGATCCACTCAGCCGAGACGCCAAGATAGGCGCTCATCTCATTGGCGATTTGAGTTTCCTCAGCATCGGACAGGGTAGAGCCGCGGATCAGGGCAGGGGCCAGCGTTTCGATGGCATAGGTACGCGCATCGGAGACGAATGCGGCAAAGTCATTGTTCCATTTCGCCTTGTCTGCCTTGCCGTGATACCAGGCGATCGCAGCTTCTGTAGGAAAGAAGGCGAGGTGTGCAGTATCGTTCGCCGGCGCGAAACGCGCAGTCTGGAAGTCCAGGATCGCGGAGATCAGGATCACGCCGTTCAGGCCGATGCCATTCCAGCCGCCTTGAAGCTTTTCCGTCAGGGCCGCAGCGCGCGTTGTGCCATAGCTTTCGCCAGCCAGAAATTTCGGGCTGTTCCAGCGACCATTCTCTGTCAGCCAAAGGCGGATGAATTCGGCGATGCTCTCTGCATCCTCATTCACGCCGTAAAATTCCTTGCCTTCGGTATCGCCCAGCGGACGGGAATAGCCGGTGCCAACGGGATCAATGAAGACGAGGTCTGTGACATCGAGCAGGGAGTTCTGATTATCGCGGATCGTATAGGGCGGCGCGCCGACGCCTTTTGCGTCCGACGGTGTGATAACCTGTTTCGGACCGAAAGCCCCCATATGAAGCCAGAGTGAAGCAGAGCCTGGGCCGCCATTGAATACGAAGGTTACGGGGCGTTTTGTGGCATCGCTCAATCCGTCGCGGACATATGAAACGGAGAAGATGGAGGCGGTCGGCTCATCCTTGTCGTCGCGCAGATAGGTCTCGCTTGCGACAGTCTTATATTTGATGTTGGCTCCGTTGAGGCGCAGAGAGTGTTCCGATGCAAAGACACTCGGCTCCGGAATTTCTGCAGCTTCCTTACTATCCTTCGGAGCATCCTGGGCGAATGCCTGACCCGAAGATACAACCAGGCAAAGTGCAAGTAACCAACCGCGCATGAGACACCTCAAACTTGTTTCTGTTTGGGGCGGACCCTAGACAGCCGGTGCACAGCTAGCAAGTCTAGCGAAGGCAAGGCTTTGTTCCGAATGGAAAAACAGCGGCCTCCGAAGAAGCCGCTGCCAGTATTCCCGAATGAGGAATGAACTAGGAAGCGTTCGGCGAAATACCGAAGTTCGCATTTGCCGCCGGCGGCGTAACGCTGGCAGATGGTCTGCTTTCGGCTGCGGCGCGAGGCGCTGTGTCCTTCAGCGGATCTTCCGCGTGCTTCACCTGGCCTTCAAATACAGCATTGGACTGGATCTGCAGGGAAGAGTGAACGATGTCGCCTTTAACGTGCGCGCCGGTTTCCAGCTCGACCTTGCGAGCGCGGATGGAACCTTTGATGCGGCCTTTGACCTTGACCACTTCGGCTTTCACTTCGCCGGTAATGTGGCCACTGGCACCGATGGTGATGTCGGTTGCGGTGACGTCGCCGTCCACCACGCCGTCAATCTGAAGCGCGCCTTCAGAGCTGACAGAGCCATTGATCTTCATGTCGGCGCAAATGATGGATGCTGCGCGAGCTGCGGGTTTGGAGGAGGCGCCACGAATGGCATCCTGCGCGGGAGCAGCTTTCATGGGTTCGGCCTGCGGTGGGGTCGAGGCTGAGGATTTATTACTTTTGGTGAACATGACGGCCTGCTTTCAAGAATTTAATAGGATCATATGGTTTGCCGTTGAACCACACTTCGAAATGAAGGTGGTCGCCGGTGCTTCGCCCAGTCGTGCCCATCTTCCCCACAAGGTCACCGACATTAACGATGTCCCCTTTTTTTACCGTAATGGAGCGCAAGTGGCCATAGCGGGACTTGAATCCATGCCCATGGTCGATTTCCACCAGACGCCCGTACCCTGAGCGTGCCCCAGCATAGCTCACAACACCCGGCCCGGAGGCCACGATGGGTGCGTTACGGTAAGCTGCCAGATCAAGCCCATTATGCCAGCCGGGGCGTTTCGTAAAAGGATCGACCCGGACGCCATAATCACTGGTCAGACGGTATGGTACACCGACTGGCCGATTGATCGGCAGACTTTCAAGAATTTGCTCATAATACTGCATTTCAGCGACCCGCGCCTGCGTTTCGGCAAGTCGCTGATAGAATGCGGCGCTTTGATCGGAAACACCATTCGCGCCGGAAGTCAGATTGGCCATGGAGACAAGCGGACCGCCCATTTCCGTGCCGGAGAGAATACGGTCACTGCCTACGGAGGTCAGCTGGATAACGCTGCGCGCACGTTCTGCGCGATCAATGGCCATTTCTTCTGCTTCGTTCAGCATACGCTCCTGATTGTATTTCAGGTTGCGGACGCTGACACGTGTGCCGCTTGTATCCAATGAGGCGGTCATACGGAAACTGTCGCGGGACTGACGTGTATCAGCCTCCTCGATAGATGCTTGGACGAGCAGGTTTGAACCATCACCCTTCAGGGCGGATACTTCCAGATCTTCTTCGCCCTTAAGCTGTTCAAACAGATCTTCCAGAGCTTTCTGGCGATCTTCCCACTCGGCAGTTTCCTTCTGGAAGGCGTCAGTGCGCTCTTCAAGGAGAGACCGGGACAGCGCGTCCTTGGCGCGAAGTTCCTGCACCCAGCGCTCATACTTGGCCAACTCGCGATCATCGGGATTGCCTGTCAGCGCACCGGACGATCCGCCCAGCGCAAATGAACCTGTCAGGAAGATTGTCCACCCGGCAACGGCTGCCGCACCCAGTGCGAAAATGGCCTGCTGCCAAGGAGAAATGGAAATGTAACGGACTGTGCCGCCACTACGATGATATATTTGCCGTTCCGGAAATGCGCGATCGAACGTCGCCTTGAGGTTCGCACTCCATTTCGCCATTCACGCCACCCGTCGACTGGAATCACACCGCCTACTGCAACAGTCTTTACAGCAAGTTCCCAAACCCGTTGCTAATATACATACCTTAATCACTTCGAGACGAAACCCCTAAGGAGCATAATTTGTGCTAATTTTCGCCTCATAGGGTAAACCTCCCATTAATATTAAATTATTTCGCCTTAGACCTTATATTTAATGGAAATTGATCACTCCGGTATGGAGTCAAAAACGTCCTCTGCATGACCCTTCACGCGGACTTTTTTCCAAACTTTAATGATTGTTCCCTTCGGATCTATCAGGAAGGTTTCGCGAGCAATTCCCATATATGTGCGTCCGTACAATTTCTTCTCGACCCAGGTGCCATAGGTTTCGGTTACGGCGCCCGTCTCGTCGCTGGCCAAGATGACTTTGAGTTCGTGCTTCGCAGCAAAATTTTCATGCTTTTTGAGACTGTCACGAGAGACGCCTACAATTTTTGCACCCTTTGCCTCAAATGCGTCTGCGAGGGCAGTGAAGTCCTTCGCTTCATTCGTGCAGCCCGGGGTATTGTCCTTTGGGTAGAAGTACAGGACCAGATAATTGCCTTTGAAATCCCTCAGCTTAACCGGGCCTGATGTGGACGGCATGGAGAAGTCCGGTGCCTTGTCGCCTGCCTCAAGTGTGTCTGCCATGTATTCCTCCTATGGTACGCTCAGATTCAGTTGCATATATCGCTAGTAAGCCGTTGTTCGTGGTTCAAGTAACCTCCCTCACCAGACCGGAGCCGAGATTTGGTCCGTAAGAAAGCCTCACTCATCGTTCTCGAGATTCTGGGCGGCTTGATTCTACTGGCTATTGTTCTCGCGGGAATTCTGGTCTTCCGGCTCTCAAGCGGCCCGATCAAACTCGAAATGTTTCGGGATGATATCGAGAAAGCGATTTCCAGTGCCAGGAATGGCCGGCCTGTTACCCTCGATGATGTCTATCTTGAATGGTCCACCAAGGATCGCCGGGTTCTGGTGACAGGTAATGATCTTCGCCTGATGGATGATGATGGCAACGTGGCCGCCGAGGCCAAGCGCGCCAGAATCGTTCTGGCTGGCTCTGCACTCGTCTTCGGGGATGTCGAGGTTCTCGGGTTGGCGATGCAGGATGGCTGGGTCAATGTTGACGAGACAGCAGACGGTACGTGGCGCGTTGGCGGAGATCCTCTGCCAGAGCTGCCGGAAGGCACCTTGCCACAAAATCCTTCAGAATGGCTGGATCGCGCCAACACCGTGCTTCCACAAGTGCTGACGGCCCTTCAGCAAGCACAGCAAGAGTTCAGCCTCGAACGGGTGTCTTTCGAGAATTTTGAAATCCGGGTGAAGGACGCTCAAGGTGCGCCTGTCATGCAGCTGATCGATTCCCGGGGGCTGATGTCCAGGGATGAGGATGGCCTCAGCCTGTCGGTTTCCGGAAGCGGTGTTGGCGAAGGCCTGCCTGGCGGAGTGGCAATGGACATCCGCACGAGCGATCTCAGCCAGCGCATGTCTGCCGAGTTCGCTGTAGCAGACTGGCCGCTTGCAGACCTTGCAAGCCGTTTTGGTGTCGGCGGGGAAAACCTGACCGGCCTGCCGGCCGATGTCTCCGTTGAGTTTGATACATCGGCAAGTGCCGGTGTCGAACAGGTGGCTCTCAAGGCGCATCTGGCGGAAGGAAAAATACCTTTTGGCGGCGAAGCGCGGGATGTTTCCGACCTGGATGTCACGCTGACTTACAAGGCCGGAGAGGACCAGCTGGATCTTGTGGGGACAAGTACAAAGGCGGGGCCGGTCTCAGGAGAGCTTTCCCTCAGCCTGAACGACGCCCTGAAGGGCACAGGACCCAGGCCTTTCCAGATGCAGAGCAAGGATCTTGTGCTTGATCTGACTCCGGGCTTTGAAACTGCCCTGCAGCTTGGAGCCGTAAATTTCAAAGGTCATATCGATCTGCCAGAGCGCCGCATTGAGAAGACGCATGCGACCTTTCGTTATGGCGAAACGCTCTTCAAGGCCGACCTTGATCTTGCCCTGACCAAGGACAAGAAAGAGAATGAGCCGCCTATTCTGGGCACGATCGAATTGGAAACAGAAGGCGCTGTCACCAAGAATACTGTTCTGGCTCTCTGGCCTGTCGGGCTGGGTACGGGCGCGCGCAACTTCACAGACGAGCGTATCGAAGCAGCAGATGTCTCCGGCCTGAAGGGGCGTCTCGAGCTCAAGCGTGACAGTCTGGCCGAAGGGTATCTCAGAGATGAGGATCTGAACCTCACCTTTAATGTTACGGGCGCGCAGGTGCGTTTTCTGGATGATTTGCCCGCTGTGAAAAATGCTGCAGGCAAGGGACGTCTGACGGGCAACAGCTTTCGTGTGACGGTCGATTCAGCTGACTATGGCGGTTGGGATGTCGACGAGGCTCTGGTCGACTTTCCGGCCTTTAATCCCAAGGGAGAGGACTTCCGGGTATTTGCCAAAGGCAGGGGGCCTGTTCAGAATATTATTCGCATTCTCAATGAATCTCGCCTGCAGCTTGATTTTGATGCCGAGCGTCTAAGCGGAGATGCCGAAATGACATTCGAGATGTTCCGTCCTGCGCTTGACGATGTTCCGTATGAAGATGTCCGTTTCACCGCCATTGGCACTCTGGAGAATGGCGGCCTGAAGAATGCTGCTCTGGGTCTGAATTTGAAAGAAGCGTCCTCCAAGATCAATGTCGATCAGGATGGGATCATGATTTCCGGTTTCGGAGAACTCGGCCCTGCACCAGTCCAATATACTTGGCGGGATGGGTTCAATGATGATGATCAACCCTCTGCGCTCACCGCGAGTGCGATCATAACAGCGGATGTGCTGAACCGGTTTGGTTTGCCGGGCAGGGCATATCTGACCGGAGAAGTTCCGGCAGAAATCCAGGCCTCTATCGCAGATGAGTCTGTGTCTCTCGCGACGATCTCAGCAGATCTGACTGAGGCGCGCATTGATTTGTCTGAATTGGGCTGGATCAAGCCTGCGGGAGACAGCGGCAAGGTGTCTGTCGTCTATTCGAACAAGGAAGACGGTTTTTCATCTGATGTGCTATTCACCAGTGCGGAGGCCTATTTTGACGGCACATTTGCGCTGGGCAAGGATTCCCGCCTGATCTCTGCAGACGTGCGGCGCGCCTATCTGGCCGATACGGCTGACGTAAAAGGAGATGTGCGCAGGGGGGATGATGGTAATCTCGTCGTTGGTCTGGAGGGGACATATCTGGACCTTACGGGCGCGCTTCCTGGTCTCGGTGCGATTGAGAACGCTGACTCCGATAATGGAACGCCGCTGCGGGTGGATGCCAATCTGGATACGCTGACCCTTGGGCCGGGATTGAATGTTCGCGGTGCCACCGCGTCATGGTATTCAACATCTGCAGGGATGCAGCGCTTTGCTGCCAATGGGGCCACCGATGATGGCTCTCCGTTCGAAGTGAACCTTGATGGCACGGGAACTGACGGCACAGATATTCACGTCGTGAGTGGCGATGCGGGGTTTCTGGCCAGCGCCTTTCTCGGTCTGGACTTTCTGGAAGGTGGCAAGCTTGAGGTGGATGGAAAGCTTGCGCCAAAAGGCCAGGCCTCAAAGTTTGAGATTGTCATTACGAATGGCAGGGTACGGAATGCGCCTGTTCTCACGCAGATACTTTCCCTGGCTTCCCTGCGTGGTCTGGCGGACACCCTTGGCGGCGAAGGCGTGCTCTTCTCACGCATAGATATTCCGCTGACGCTGGCAGCGGACCGCTATGTCGTGACAGGCGGCAAGGCCCAGGGGCCGGCGCTGGGTTTGACCGTGAACGGATTTCTTGAGTCCGGGACAAATGAGATCAGCGTGGATGGCGTTCTCGTGCCCAGCTTCGGGATGAACTCCGCACTCGGTAGCATTCCGATCATCGGGGACCTTGTTGTTGGCCGCGATGGCGAAGGTGTTTTTTCGCTGACCTACAGCGTGCGGGGAAGCCTTGAAAAAGCGAACGTGTCCGTGAACCCGCTATCCGCCCTGGCGCCTGGGGTTATCCGCCGAGTGTTTGAAAACCCGGCGGATACATCCATTCCAGAGGCCAAGCCTCGGCCCGAAGATGAGCCGATCCCGTCCGAACTGCCGCCTATTCCTGAAGAGGAATTCTAGACTGCTTTCACCAGGGCGTGACGCTTCTTGCCGGCCGATAGCTTAATCGTACCGTCGACGATATCATCTGCTGACAAAGCGGCATTCTGGTCTTTGACCTGAACATCATTCACCTTGGCGGCGCCTTGCTTGATCAGTCTGCGGGCCTCGCCATTGGACTCGGTCAGGCCGGCGGCCATGAAGGCTGCTGCGACCAGCATGCCGCCTACAATCTCTTCTTTGGTGACTTCGACGGTTGGCAGTGCTTCAGCCGAGCCTCCTTGCGCGAAAACCGCTGAGGCCGCTGCTTCAGCTTCCTTCGCGGCGGCCTCGCCATGCAGCAGCGTGGTTGCCTCATTGGCCAGCGTAACCTTCGCCTGATTGATCTCTGCGCCTTCGAGAGATTCGAGGCGGGCGATCTCGTCGAGGGGCAGCTCGGTGAACAGGCGCAAGAAGCGGCCTACGTCCGCGTCTTCGGTATTGCGCCAGAACTGCCAGTACTCATACGGGCTCTTGCGGTCAGCATTCAGCCAGACAGCGCCATCCGCTGTCTTGCCCATCTTTCCGCCAGATGCCGTCGTGATGAGGTGCGCCGTGAGACCGTACACTTCGCCGCCATCGGCCTTGTGGACCAGGTCAACACCGCCAACGATGTTGCCCCATTGGTCAGACCCGCCAAACTGCAGGCGGCAATTCTGCCGACGGAACAGTTCAAGGTAGTCATAGGACTGCATCAACAGGTAGTTGAATTCGAGGAAGGTGTAGGGCTGCTCATTGGTGAGGCGGCGGGCAACCGTATCCTGTTTCACCATTGTGTTGATGGTGAAGTGCACGCCCACTTCGCGCAGCATGTCGATATAGCCGACCTTGCTCAGCCAGTCGTCATTATTGACCATGATGGCATCCGTCGGGCCGTCGCCGAACTTCAGGAACGGTTCGAATGCCTTCTTGATACCGGCTATGTTCGCTTCGATCTGCTCATTGGTCAGCAGCGGGCGAGACTTTTCCTTGTCGGTCGGGTCGCCCACTTTCGTGGTGCCGCCGCCCATCAGGACGATCGGCTTGCCCCCAGCCTTCTGAAGGCGGCGCAGCATCATGATCTGCAACAGGGAGCCGACGTGAAGGCTATCCGCCGTCGCGTCGAAGCCGATATAACCAATCGGAGTCCCTTGGTCGCAATACGTATCCAGTTCCTTTGGATGCGTGACTTGCTTGATGTAACCCCGGTCTGAGAGGGTCTTCAGGAATTCCGACTTGTATTCGCTCATTTTCTCGTGTCTCCGTGAGGAAGCCGCGCGTACCATGGAAAGAGGTGATCTTGAACTCTGTGAGTGAAAAATCTGAATACCAATGGGTCGCAGGCTTTATGTCCGGCACTTCCCTGGATGCCGTTGATGCCGCCTTGATCCTGACGGATGGCGAGAATGTGCTGGATTTTGGCGCGACGGCCGAGCGTAAATATCTGCCGGAAGAGCGCCTTATTCTGCAGCAGGCAACAGAGGCCGCCCGCGCCTGGAACTGGACAGGCGAGCCACCCGCGGCCCTTTTTGCGCAGGCTCGCACTGTCATCACCTCAACCCACCAGGAGACCTGGCAGGCGCTGCTCGACGCATGGGACGGACCTCGGCCTGCCCTTGCTGGCGTGCACGGTCAGACGGTTTTGCACAGGGCACCTAAAGATAGCCAGAAGGGTGAGACGCTTCAGCTGATTGATGGGCCCGCGATGCACCGCGCTCTAGGGGTGCCGCTCGCTTATGATTTCAGGACGCATGACGTTTCCCAAGGCGGGCAAGGTGCGCCCTTAGCGCCAGCCTACCATGCTGCGCTGTTGCGCCGGCTCGGGGATGAAACGTCCTGCGTGCTGAATCTGGGGGGCGTTGCCAACATCACGGTGCGCACTTCAGACGGAACGCTGGTTGCCTTCGATACCGGACCAGCCAACGGCCCAGTTGATGAGTGGGTGGAGGCTCACAGGCAGGGCACGCATGATGTCGATGGCAGGCTTGCTGCGGCGGGGCAGGTTGATGAGGGCTTGCTTGCCGGCTTGCTTGAACGTGACTGGTTCCGCCAGCCACCTCCGAAATCTCTGGACCGTTATGATTTCAGCGCTGAAATGGTGCGTGGCCTGTCTCTGGAGGATGGTGCAGCGACGCTGACAGCATTCTCTGCGCGGGCTGTTGCAGCGGGTCTCTCGCAACTGGCCGAATACCCCCGGCGCGTAATCGCCTGTGGCGGAGGGCGGCATAATCCGACACTTATGGCTTTCCTGCGCGCAGCAATGGCGTGTCCCGTCCTGACGGCAGAAGAGGTTGGCTGGCGCGGGGATTCGATTGAGGCGGAGGCGTTTGCCTATCTGGCAGCGCGAACCGCAAAGGGCCTGCCCATCAGCTGGCCGGATACGACGGGCGTTCCGGCTCCGCTGACAGGCGGCATATTGCTGGATTAGTCTTTTTCAGCTTCCAGCCGCAGCTTTTCTTCGGCATCTGCCAGACGCTGCAGAAGGTATTCCTCGCAAAGGCCGATCAGCTCTTCGCGTTTGTCCTGATAGAAGTGGTTGGCCCCTTTGATGCGGGCGCGGTCAATCTGTTCACCCTTCTGAACGCGAACCTTGGTCAGCGCGCGCTCAACATCTTCAGGTGAGGAGATCGAGTCGGAGTCGCCAGAGACGATCAGGCCTGAGGCCGGACAGGGTGCCAGGAAGGACAGGTCATAATGGTTGGCCGGCGGGGAGACTGCCAGGAAGCCGTCGATCTCGGGGCGACGCATCAGCAGCTGAAGCGTGATCCAGGCTCCGAAGCTGTACCCGGCGCACCAAACAAAGCGGGGGCTTTCAGACAGGTTCTCGACATAATCGAGCACATAGGCGGCATCTTCCAGCTCACCTACGCCCTGGTCGTATTGGCCCTGGCTGCGGCCGACGCCGCGAGAATTGTACCGCAGGACGCCGAAGCCGTGTCTCTCGAACATCTGATACAGCATGATCGTGATCGGATCCTGCATGGTACCGCCTGCTTTCGGGTGAGGATGCAGGATCAGAGCAATGGGCGCGCCTTCATAAGGCGGCTCAGTGTAGCGTGCTTCAATGCGGCCCTGTGGGCCAGGAATTATGAGTTCTGCCATGTTATACTCGCTGGTCACGGGGGAAGGGCGCGGTCATAAGCCATTTGCTGTATGAAAAGCAAATTTTTCTGCACCTGCAAAAAACGCCGGAAGTACGTATATTCATTACATGATCTATGCAGACCACAATGCAACCTCTCCTCTGAGGCCCGAAGCCCGTGATGCCATGCAGGCTGTTTGGGACATGGGAGCGACCAACCCGTCATCGGTCCACACGGCCGGACGGGCAGCGCGCGCTGTATTGGAAAAAGCACGTGCGGCCATTGGCGGGGCCATTGGTAGCCGCGCGGAAGACGTGGTGCTGACCAGTGGCGGCACGGAGGCTGACAATCTGGCCATTCACGGAATCGTGGCGGCATTGGAAGGCAAATGTACCTTTTTGGTCTCGGCGATTGAACATGAGGCGATTGCGAAGGCGGCGGCTTTCTCAGGCGCACGTGTCGAAACAGCCTATGTCACGCCGGAAGGCATTATTGATCTTGAGGATCTCACCGCGCGCCTGTCGGATTGGGACCATGACGCCAAGGGCGTTCCGGTCCTGTGCCTGATGCTGGCGAATAATGAGACAGGCGTGATCCAGCCAGTGGCTGAGGCGGCGGCCCTGGTGCGCGAGGCCGAAGGGCTGACCGTCTGTGATGCAGTTCAGGGGCTCGGCAAGATCCCGGTCAATGTGGCCATGCTGGGCGTCGATTATCTCAGCCTGTCCGCGCACAAGATTGGCGGGCCGCAGGGCGCGGGCGCCTTGTGGCACCGGGCAGGCGCGCCATTGAAGGCGGTTCAGCAGGGCGGCGGTCAGGAGCGCGGCCTGCGCTCAGGCACGGAAAACGTAGCGGCGTTTGCCGGATTTCATGCCGCAATCGAAGCGGCCCTGCGCGACATGCCAAAATATGCTAAACTATCGACACATCGTGACGAGATGGAGCGCCGACTGGAAGAAGTGGCAGGCGTGACAGTCATGGGCAAGGGCGCAGACCGTCTGGCTGGTACATCCAATTTCGCCTTGCCTGGCTTTGCGGCCGAAACGCAGGTGATGGCCATGGATCTGGCTGGCGTCTGTATTTCAGCCGGGTCTGCATGTTCGTCTGGAAAGGTGAAGCGCTCGCTCGTATTGCTGGCCATGGGCGCATCTGATGCCCTTGCGGAATCTGCAATCCGCACCAGCTTTGGATGGAATAGCACGCCGGAAGACTTTAAAGGCGTGGCAGATGCGTGGTTACAGGCGGCCAAACGCACAGTGCTGAAGGAAAAAGCCTGACCTGGTTGCCGGGATATTGCTCCCAGACCTGATTGAGAAGAAAGACTTGGTATGGATTGCTGCGGCGGCATCGACGAACATGAAGACGACTGCACCGATGTAAAGGTGAAGGACAGCATCGACGCGGGCACTGTCGAGGCGGCAAAGCGCCTGCAGTCTGAAAACTATTCGGCGGGCTTTTCCACCGACATCGAAATGGACATGGCGCCCAAGGGCCTGTCAGAGGACACGATCCGTTTCATTTCCGCGAAGAAGAATGAGCCCGAATGGCTGCTCGAATGGCGCCTGGCTGCGTACAAGCGCTGGCTGACCATGGAAGAGCCGACCTGGGCGATGGTGAGCTATCCAGAGATCAATTATCAGGATTATTACTACTACGCGGCCCCGAAAACGGGCGCGAAGTATGAGTCGATCGATGACGTACCGAAGGAAATCCTCGAAACCTATGAGAAGCTGGGCATCCCGCTTCGCGAGGCCGAGGTTCTGCTGGGCGTCGAGGGCGCAGCGGAAACTGCCGCGACGGCCCGGGAGACGCCGCGTGTAGCCGTCGATGCCGTGTTCGATTCCGTATCGGTCGCGACCACGTTCCGGAAGGAGCTGGAAAAGGCTGGCGTGATCTTCATGTCGATTTCCGAAGCCGTGCATGAGTATCCGGATCTGGTGAAGAAGTATCTGGGCACGGTGGTGCCGCAATCCGACAATTTCTTCGCGACGCTGAACAGCGCCGTCTTCTCTGACGGAACGTTTGTCTATGTGCCCAAAGGCGTGCGCTGCCCGATGGAGCTATCGACCTATTTCCGCATGAACGCCGAGAATACCGGCCAGTTCGAGCGGACGCTCATCGTGTGCGACGAGGGGGCCTATGTCTCTTATCTTGAAGGCTGCACGGCGCCGATGCGTGACGAGAACCAGCTGCATGCCGCTGTGGTGGAGCTGGTTGCGCTGGAAGATGCCGAGATCAAATACTCCACGGTCCAGAACTGGTGGCCAGGCGATGAAGACGGCAAGGGCGGAATCTACAATTTCGTGACGAAGCGCGGCGACTGCCGCGGGGACCGTTCCAAGATCAGCTGGACACAAGTCGAGACTGGCTCAGCCGTGACCTGGAAGTATCCGTCCTGCATTTTGCGCGGCGATGACAGCGTGGGTGAGTTCTACTCCATCGCCGTCACCAATGGCCGCCAGCAGGCTGATACAGGCACCAAGATGATCCACCTTGGCAAGCGCACGCGCAGCCGGATCATCTCCAAGGGCATTTCGGCTGGCAAATCCAACAATACCTATCGCGGCCTCGTCTCGGTGAACAAAAAGGCCGACAAGGCCCGGAACTTCACCCAGTGCGACAGCCTGCTGATTGGTGACCGCTGCGGCGCGCATACGGTGCCCTATGTCGAAAACCGCCGGGCCGATGCCCAGTTGGAGCATGAGGCGACGACAACCAAGCTGTCAGATGATCAGCTTTTCTATGTGCGCCAGCGCGGCATTGCAGAGGAAGAGGCGGTTGCCTTGCTTGTTAACGGCTTTGTGCGTGAGGTTCTGCAGGAGCTGCCCATGGAGTTCGCCGTGGAAGCCCAGAGCCTTCTGAAGGTCAGTCTGGAGGGTAGCGTTGGTTGATCCAGACGCTTTCCAGACATGGTTAGACGCCTATTCTCGGGCTGTTGAGGCCAGGAATGCGGATCAGCTGGCAAAAGTGTTCTCCGTTTCCGCGCACTTTCTGAAAACCCCGTTTGACCGCGCTCTTGAGGGACGAGATGCGATTTGTCGCGAATATGAGGCATCGTGGAGCCGACTGGAGCGCGGTGTTTTCGAGATCAAGCGGATTGGAGATGGCTGGGCGCACTGGTCTCAAGGCGGTACAATCATTGCCCTGGACGAGCCATGGAGAGCTGACGGCATCTTGAAGGCGGAACTGAATGAGGCCGGGCTGTGCACCCGTTTGACCCTGTGGACGGAAACCCTCTCAGTGCGCGAAGCCGACATGTTGGCCCAGCGTGACGCCTGAACCCGGCCTACAGCATTCACCTAAACCAACCTTTTCCTGCATCAGGGGCTTTTCCCGGGCCTCATGCCCGCTTACATGCGCACCATGTTGAAGATTGAGAATCTGACCGCGACTGTCGGCGAAGAAGACGAGGCCAAAACCATTATCAATGGTCTCGACCTGGAAGTGCCTGCTGGGGAAGTCCATGCCATCATGGGGCCTAACGGCGCCGGTAAATCGACCCTGTCCTATGTCCTGACGGGCCGTGATGGCTATGAGGTCACGGGCGGCTCTGCGACTCTGAACGGCGAAGACATTCTGGGCATGGATCCGGAAGAGCGTGCCGCGAAGGGCCTGTTCCTGTCCTTCCAGTATCCTGTCGAGATTCCTGGCGTGCCGGTGATGACCTTTGTACGTGCGGCGATGAACTCGCAGCGCAAGGCGCGCGGTGAAGACGAGATTTCTGCGCCTGATTTCATCAAGAAATCCCGCGAACTTGGCCAGAAGCTGAAACTGGACGCCGACATGCTGAAGCGTCCGCTGAATGTCGGCTTTTCCGGCGGCGAGAAGAAGCGGCTCGAAATCTATCAGATGATGATGCTGGAGCCGAAATTCCTGATCCTCGACGAGACGGATTCTGGCCTTGATATCGACGCTTTGAAGACTGTCTCTGATGGGGTGAACGCCATGCGCTCACCCGATCGCGGCATGCTGGTGATCACGCACTATCAGCGCCTTTTGGATCATATCCAGCCTGACAAGGTGCATGTGCTGGCCAAGGGCCGCATCATCGCGACCGGCGGACCTGAATTGGCGCATCGTCTGGAAAAAGAAGGTTATGATGGAGTTCTGGGAGAAGTGGCGTGACCACAGCTCTTCGCGACCTCATCTCCAACCCGAATACCGCAGAGCTTGAGCTGATTGCCCGGTATGGCATGCAGCCGGAAGATCCGCGGCGCGAGCGGCTGTTCGAAGCGTTTGCGCAAACCGGCCTGCCCACGCGGCGTATGGAAGCGTGGAAGTGGACGGATTTCAAAGCCGCGCTGAGCGCGCTTGATCGTCCAGCTAGCCAGAGCGCCTCTGACCCGCTGGCATCTGATGACGCATTATGCTTCCGTTTTTCGCCGGATGGGTTTGAATATCCCAAGGATCTGCCGGAAGGCATCCACCTGTTTGTAAAGCCTGAGCCACAAGCGCTTGGCTCTGCTGAGGATGTGCCGCTCGGCGCGCTCGCTGCAGCACTTGCAGGCTCCAAGACGCGTCCAGGAACGCTGATGATTGAAGTGACGGCAGCTGATCTGCCACGCCTTCACTTTGCGTTCGGCGGCGAAGGTGAAGCGAGCTTTGCCCGCGTGACAATCGTTGTGCGGCCCGGCGCTGAACTTTCTGTTTCGGAAAGCTATCTCGGGGGCGCTGGGTTCCTGTCTTCCGTGTTCGAATATAGTCTCCAGGGCGATGCGAAGCTAAACCGGACGGTTTATCAACGCGGCGCAGACCAGGAGACAATGGCGGCGACTGCGCTTGTTCAGTTGGAAGGCGCGTCTGAGTACACGCAGACCAGTTTGGCTTTTGGTGCAAAACTGGCCCGGTTGGAAACGCGCCTTGTCCACAAGGAAGCCGGAGCCAAGGCAATCATGAATGCTGCGTACCTTGTTGGAAAAGGTCTGCATGCTGATATTACGACGCATGTGCGCCACGGTGCGCCGTCCTGTATTACGCGGCAGATGACCAAGGGCGCTGTGCTTGATGGCGGCACGGGTGTCTTCCAGGGCAAATTCCATGTGCCCCGTACAGCCGGGCAATACACCGATGCCGACATGCAGCATAAAGCCTTGCTGCTGGAAGAAGGCGCGGTTGTGTTTGCCAAGCCAGAGCTTGAGATTTATGCCGACGATGTGGAATGCGCACACGGTAATACGTGCGGCGCGCTGGATGCGAACCAGCTGTTTTACATGCGTCAGCGCGGCATTCCGGAACGCGCCGCACGGGCCCTGTTGACCGAAGCCTTCATCGCCGAAGCTGTGGAAACGGCGGGGGATCTGAAAGATATTTTGCGTGATGAAGCCAGCAACTGGTTGGCCGAGTCATGAGTAGGGCGCTGGACATAGACGCCATTCGGGCAGAGTTTCCGATCCTGTCGCGTGAGGTGAACGGCAAGCCGCTGGTCTATCTGGATAATGCCGCGAGTGCGCAGAAGCCAAATGCGGTGATTGATGCAATCGCCAATCAGTCCCGTACAGCCTACGCCAATGTCCACCGGGGCATTCATACGCTGTCGAATGAAACGACTGAAGCGTATGAGGCGGCCCGCGAAACGTGCCGTGCGTATCTGAATGCTGCGTCTACGGATAATATTGTTTTCACCAAAGGCTCGACCGAAGGCATAAATCTTGTTGCGTCAGCACTGGCAGGTGAGATCCGTCCAGGGGACGAGATTGTGCTCTCCATTATGGAGCACCACTCGAACATTGTTCCGTGGCATTTCCTGCGCGAACGGCATGGCGCTGTACTGAAATGGGTCGGCCTCCACGAGGACGGCTCGCTCAATATGGAAGAGCTGGCCGAGGCTATCGGGCCGAAGACCCGTATGGTTGCCATCACACATATGAGTAACGTACTGGGCACCGTCACTGAGATGGCGAAGATTTGCCAATTGGCCCACGATGCTGACGCTCAGGTGTTGGCAGATGGCAGCCAGGCCGCCGTACACATTCCGGTTGATGTGCAGGCGCTGGGCGTCGACTGGTACGTTATGACCGGCCACAAGCTCTACGGCCCCAGCGGCATTGGCGTGCTGTACGGCACGGCCGAAGCGCTGGATCGCGCGCGCCCCTATCAGGGCGGCGGCGAGATGATCGAAGTCGTGACCCGTGATCGCGTCACATACAATACTGCGCCGCATAAATTCGAAGCTGGCACGCCGCCTATTCTGGAGGCTATCGGCCTGGGGGTCGCGCTGAAATGGATCAAGGCGTTTGATCATGCGGAAATCGAAGCGCATGAAGTGGCGCTTTATAATCGTGCCTATGACGGGCTGCGCGGCGTGAATGGCATGACGGTTCACGGCACGACACCAGACAAAGGCGCTGTACTTACATTTAGCCTGCAAGGGGCCCATCCACACGATCTGGCGCAAATTCTGGATCGCTATGGCGTTGCCATCCGCGCGGGCCACCACTGTGCCCAGCCACTGATGGAGCATCTGGGCGTCAGCGCCACGGCGCGGGCAAGTTTCGCAATCTACAACACTGAGGCCGAAGTGGACGCTTTCATTGAAGCGCTCGCCAAGGCCCGGGAAATGCTGGTATAGAGGGCACCATGGCAGATGATATGACATCTCGCGACATGGTCGATGTTTCAGAGGATGCGGCGCCTTCGGCGATTCCGCAGGATGAGCTGAACAAGATCACCGATGCGCTGATCGAGGCATTCAAGACGGTATTCGACCCGGAAATCCCGGTCGATATCTATGAATTGGGCCTGATCTATAAAGTCGACATTGATGATGACCGCAAAGTGGACGTGGAAATGACCCTCACGGCTCCAGGATGCCCGGTGGCGGGCGATATGCCGGGCTGGGTGGAGACGGCCGCGCGAACTGTAGAGGGCATCAAGGATGTCGAGGTACACCTTACCTTCGATCCGCCTTGGGATCCGTCCCGTATGTCCGATGAAGCGCGTCTTGCGCTGAACATGCTTTAATTGAACCTGAACCCTATCCTTCCTATCTAGTCAGTATGGCCAGAAGACCGAGACCCAAACCCGTAAAGCTCACTGACGCCGCTGCAGAGCGCGTTAAGGAGATCATGCAGGAAAAAGGCGCCGGCTATTTGCGCGTTGGCGTGAAGAATGGCGGCTGTGCTGGCATGGAATATGTCATGGATTACGCCACCGCGCCGGAAACTCTGGATGAGGTGGTGGAAGACAATGGCGTGACCATCCTGATAGATGCCAAAGCCGTCCTGTTTCTGCTGGGCAGTGAAGTCGATTATGAAGTCACTCCGCTGCACGAGAAATTTGTGTTTCGGAACCCGAACCAGACAGATGCCTGCGGATGCGGTGAAAGCGTCACGATTGTGCCGGCTGTAGACGCCTGAGGCCCCTGAATCTGATTGCCGGAGCAGGGCCCGAATGATCATTCAGAGCTTTGATCCGATCGCGGCCCCTGATGCGAGAATTCTTATTCTTGGTAGCATGCCTGGCGTCGCCTCCCTTGAGGCAGGGCAATACTATGCCCATCCCCGCAATGCATTCTGGCCCATCATGGGGGAATTGTTTGGCGCGGGCCCGGACAAGCCCTATGAGACGCGTGCGCAGATCCTCAAGACTCAAGGTGTCGCCGTGTGGGATGTGCTTCAGTTCTGCAAACGAGAAGGTAGTCTCGATTCCAATATCAAGGCCGAAGTGCCGAATGACTTTTCTGGCTTTTTTTTCAGGCATCCAAATATTCGCCGTGTCGCGCTGAATGGCGGAAAGGCTGCCAAGAGTTTTGACCGCTTTGCGCGTGATCATCTGCCGCCATCGGCGCAGGCACTTGCCGTGCCGTCCACCAGCCCAGCCTATGCGGCCATGCGGTTTCAACAGAAGTGTGCCCTATGGCGTGCTGCGCTTCTGGGCGATAACTGACAGGGTTCAGCTTTATGGGAGGTCTGGGATGAAGAAACTGGCGAGCCTGCTGCTGGGAGTAGCGTCCCTGAGTTTAGTGTCTGCGTTTGCCGAACCGGTGCATCCATTCGCGATTCCGCAGCCAGAAGAGACAGACGGTTTCTACGCCGTCATCGAAATTCCGGCGGGCAGCTTCACAAAATACGAGATTGATAAAGAGACGGGCCATGTGCGCGTCGACCGGTTCCTGTCCACGTCTGTCGGGTATCCTGCGAATTACGGGTCTATTCCGTCGTCTCTTGCAGGCGATGGGGACCCACTGGATACCATGGTACTGACGCGCCAGCCTGTCGTACCAGGGGCTTACCTCAAAGTGCGCGCTATCGGCGTGCTACGCATGACGGATGCAGGGGACCCTGACGACAAGATCATTACCGTGCCTGCTGATGACGTCGACCCTTTCTACAAGGAAGTTCGTGACGTCTCTGACTTGCCGACAGTACAGCGTGACCAGATCGAGGCTTTCTTTCTGACTTACAAGCAGGTTCCCGTAGGTGGCAACCAGGTGGTGCTGAGTGGCTATGGGGATGCAGCGGAAGCACAAGGCGTAGTGGAAGCCGCCTTAGAGGCTTACAGGGCACAGGGCGCCGAATAGGGCAGATCAAGGCTTGCCATAGGCTGCGAGGTCGCTGGGCGTAGGCTGGGCTTCCATGCCCTTTGGCGGGTCCGGGATAAGTATGGCAGGCGTGACAGGGGAGCCGGTGGCTTCGGCAACGAGTTCTGCAGTCCGCGCCTCAACGACTTCTGTCAGCCGGTTCATGAACTCGTCCTTGGGCAGATCGTACGGGATCGGCTCCAGAAACTCGATGACAGCTGTGCCGGGTCGTTTTTTCTTTTCCTGCTGCCTCCAGAAGACACCGATATTTGTGGCAACGGGAACGACTGGCACCTGCATGGCTTGCGCCATGTGCCAGATGCCGGGCTTGTAGCGGAAATGGTAACCAGCCGGGGCCAGGTGCCCCTCCGGATAGATCAATACGCGGCGACCTTCCTTTCGGGCGACTTCCATGCCTTCACGAAGAGAGGCTGCCTTACGTTCTCCGCCGCCGCATGTGTCGATAACAATTGCACCAAGCTTTCGCAGTATGCCGCCGACGAGCGGGAACTTCTCCAGATGATCGCCGGTGACGAAGGCGAGGTTCTTCACTTCGGGATAGATCAGGTATCCATCGCCCCAACTTTGATGCTTGGCGCCGATCACGAACGCGCCCTCCGGCAGGTTTTCCTTGCCGCGCACTTCTTTGCGAATGCCGGCGACCATGCGCAAATTCCAGTTCATGGCACGCGTATAGCTACGGATGATCCTGCTGACCGGGCCGCGACCTGGCAGAGCCAGAAACGGGACGGAAACCAGCACATAAATCGCTGACAGCAGATAGTATACGAGTGTGAAGACCAGGGCGCGCATGACGTCGTTCTCCTTAAAAGGAACTATTCCGACTTCAGAACACAGAGGACTGCGCGGGCCATGGCTTCCGCATGCTGGGAGAGTGGGCCGGGCAGGCGATTATAGATCTTGTTCTGTCCAGCCTGCATGACGACACCCAAGGCCATGGCAGCCTTCAGGGCTGGGTCGCCTTTGGGAATTACGCCTTCCTGCATCAAACTGGCGATGATCTTCTCCGTGATCGAGACCGGATCATCTTCGCGGCGTTTGTCATAAGGTAGGAACCGGTTCAGCGAGACGAGATGGAATGAGAAGAGCAGAAAGTCCTCATCGGCCAGTTCGCAGTAGGCCGTCACAGCGGAAAGCACTTTTTCATCCAGATTGCCATCACCCGACAGGGCTTCGGCCATCATCGCACCAAGGCGGTTATGAGTTTCCATGAACAGGGAGAGGGCCAACTCGTCCTTGCCCTTGTAGTGTCGGTAAAGCGCGCCTTCAGACACGCCAGCTTTCTCGGCAATTTCGCGCGTTGTCGCGGCATCAATCCCTTCGTGAATGAAGAGCTTGAGGGCGGCCCGCTCGATTTTCGGGCGCGCATTACGCGCGCGAGGTTTTTTTGCCTCGTCTTTGGTTTTGCTGGCTTGTCGCGCCATGGTGCATTCCCCTATCTCTCTGGCCCAGATATAGCCTCGACAGGAAATTCCCGCAAGTGATTACTTGCTCACTAATGCAGTTGACGTTGCATGCGCCAGAAAGTGACGCACATACCAGCAAAATGCATTTCAGAAGTTTGCTATAATTATGGGCCCCATGACTGGGGCCCTGAGGGCGACAGCCTAGTCAGCCAGTTCGTAGCGATAGCTTTCGATCACGGTGTTTGCCAGAAGCTTCTCGCACATTTCCTTTACGCGAGCGTCCGCGGAATCTTTGGAGAGGCCATCTTCAAGATCCAGTTCGATGACCTTGCCGATGCGCGCCGCTTCAACTTCCTTGTAGCCCATACGTGCCAGAGTATCCGCAACGGCCTTACCTTGAGGGTCCAGAACACCATTCTTGAGTGCGATGTGAACGATGGCCTTCATGTAAATGATCTCCTGGCGAAGTCTGAGTCGGGCTTCGTTTAGCCCAATTGCCTCGTCATTGGAACAGACAGGCAGCGCGCGATTGTGAAGGTTTTTGCCTAAGGGCGATTGGGGGCTATTTGCCCCCGTTGAAGCTGACCACATTGTCCGTTTCACCGGACTCCTTGAGAATGCCCAAGCGGCGAGCGACTTCGGCATAGGCCTCTGTCACGCCGCCCATGTCACGGCGAAAGCGATCCTTGTCCAACTTGTTGCCCGTCTCAAAATCCCAGAGGCGGCAGCTGTCCGGGCTGATTTCGTCAGCCAGCAGGATGCGCGGCACTTCGCTGTCACCATCATAATGGCGACCAAACTCAAGTTTGAAGTCGACCAAGCGAATACCAACGGCAGCAAACAGGCCGGACATGAAATCATTCACGCGCAGAGCCAGAGAGATCAGGTCATCATATTCCTGCGGCCCGGCCCAGCCAAATGCAGCAATATGCTCTTCTGTGACAAGGGGGTCACCCAGGGCGTCGTCCTTGTAGTAGAACTCCACCATAGGGCGCGGAAGGACTTGGCCTTCCTCAATGCCGAGGCGCTTAGAAAGCGTGCCTGCGGCAACATTGCGCACGACGACTTCCAGCGGAATGATGTCCACTTTCTTGATCAGCTGCTCACGCATGTTGAGGCGACGGATGAAGTGTGTCGGGATGCCCACGGCGGAAAGACGGGTCATCATGAACTCGCTGATGCGGTTGTTCAGGACGCCTTTGCCGTCCAGGACGGCGCGCTTTTCTGCGTTGAATGCGGTCGCATCGTCCTTGAAGTACTGGATCAGTGTACCGGGTTCCGGGCCTTCATAAAGAATCTTGGCCTTGCCCTCATAGACTACGCGCTTCTTGTTCATACGTACCGGGCCTCCTGCAAAGGGATCTGGTTCGCCTGTAACGAGAATCGTGAACAGCAACCCCAGAAAGCGCGACTGTTACGCCAATCTGCCCAAAGAAACAATTATTGCGCACACCTCATGTCAGCCCCTATATGCACCCAGAAGAAGACCACCTTTCAGAAAGGCCATTTCATGAGCACATTTGATGATCGCGAGCGCGCAGAAGAGGCACGCTACGCATTGGATCAGGAAACCCAGTTCAAAGTGATGGCGCGCCGCAACAAGCTGCTTGGCGTCTGGGCTGCGGATCTGATGGGGCTGAGCGGTGCTGACGCCGAAGCCTATGCGAAATCTGTTGTCCTGTCTGACCTGGAAGAAGCCGGCGATGAGGACGTGTTCCGCAAGGTTCGCAAGGATTTCGACGAAGCAGGCATTGATCGCACGGACGCCCGTATTCGCGAGCAGATGGCTGAATTGCTGCCGGTCGCCCGCGAGCAAATCCTCAAGGACAAGTAAGAAAACTGTCTCCTGAGCCTCCTTCAAAGGACGGCTCAGGAGTTTTTCTTTTCCTTGTAGACATCGCTGCAGGACCGCTTGTCTTCGCCCATCGGCGTGAAAGACGCGCAGCTGACGGTCGTCACAGCCTCATCCCCAAAGCCGGGCTTTCCGTGCCAGTCCCGCATTTGGGGGATGCCGGTCCAGTGGCTGAAATGCATCTTGCCTGCAGTTTTGGGGATAGAGGGATCGTTCAGGTCGCTCGCATAGAATGGCACACCGTCGACATACCAGGTGATGCGGTCCGGAAGCCATTCAAACGCGTAAAGGTGTGGTCCTTCAGAGGCATCAAAGGGCAGGTCGAACGTGGCAAACTTGCCGCGTTTCCCATTTCGCCAGTAATTGAAATGGATCTTGGTCGTGTCCTTGCCCAGGAATTCGATGTCCACTTCATCATGCGGGTCCCCGAAATAGGGGCCGGTATAGGTGAAGAAGGCCGAAACCAGCCCTGAACCCTTGCCGATCTGCATGATCGCTTCATAGCGGCCATAGCCGTAGCGCTTGTAGGTGCTCGCCTCCGCAATCGAGAACGGAACGTCCGGATTGTCTTCCTTCTTCACCGTGAAGGTGGTGCCATCGGCTGTGGTCTCGATGTTTTCGGGCGCCCATCGGCCGCCGTAGAAATCGCGGGGGCCATTGCTCTTGGCGAGATAATAGGTGTCCTCCAGAGGGGCATCTCCCAGCAATGAGATGAAGGCTGGGCTCGAATTGGCGAGCTGTTTGGGTTGGGGGGCGTTCTGCTCGGGGGCTGGCTCTGGCACGGCGTCCGGCGCAGGCGTCTTGGTATCATCATGAGGCGCAGGTTCAGCCTCTGGAGGTGTGGCGGGATAGTAAACGGGCACGTCCGCCATCAGGGAGGGCCTGTCTGTCTTTTTGGAAGACACGAGGCCTATGATCCCGAATAGAAACACTGCGACCAGGCAGAGTCCCACAATGGCATGAATATCGCTGAAATGGCCTAGCCACTTCTTTTCGATGTTTTCTTCTGAAGACTGCATTTCACTGCTTTGCGTTTACCTTTTCAGGTATTTCGCAAGAAATGCGCCAGTTTTCTGAGCGTCCTAGCTGTCTGTCAGGCTTTTCATGTTTCGCATCATGAAAAGCGGTATCGAGCCGATGGGGGTCACGGCCCAGTCCAGAGGCTGGTCATGGGATTCCGTAGGAACCTGATCAATCTGCTGCGCCGGATAGGCGAGGGCGCAGGCAAACGCGCGGCCATTTGCGCGCAGAGCCTCAAAAGCTCGGTCATAATGACCTTTGCCATAGCCGAGGCGGTTGCCCATGCCATCAAATGCCAGCAAGGGCGTCAGGATCAGCGTCGGCTTAGCCATCGGAGCATCTTGTGCAGGTTCGAGCAGACCAAAGGGGCGGCGCTCCAGAGGTTCGCCCACAGACCACAGGCGCCAAGTCAGCTCTCCGCTATCCTCGATACGGGGCAGGCACAGTTCCGCGCCAGCCTTCGCAAGACGCTTCATCAGTGGTGCCGGGTCAATCTCTTCATTGATTGCCACATAGCCAGCGACGACAGGGCCATATCGCTCCAGCAATTTCATTGGAAATTGTTCGGCCAGCGTCTCTGCTGCGTCGGGATCACGCGCGGCGGCTTCGGCGCGGAGGGTACGCATACGGTGGCGCAGATCAGTTTTGTCTATGCTCTGTGTCATCTGCAGCAGCCTTAACGGCCATAAGGGCTGGCGTCACCAGATTATATGCGCACAAGAACCACCAACGCCGCTGGGCATATTCACTCCCGTCAACCTAGAGACTAGGTGGGTGCCAGGTGAGCCCGGACCACGGTCCGGACCAGATTGCCAGCTCCCTGACGGTAAGTAAGGTCGCCGGAGATCAGTCCCATTGCAAACGCAGCAGCCCTTGTGCTGGCTATGATGTAATTCGGCCTGCACCTCTTTGTAAGAGGGATTGATGCGCCGTGGTGCAAATGCTTCAGGGCAGGCTGACGTCAAAGGCGTAAAGAAGGGTTCTTTGCCTTGGGCTGAAATTGTTGTCCGAGATCAGCCAGAGCCGATAGCTGCCATCTGGCTGAATCTTTGCCGCGATGCCTTCAAAATTGTCGACACTCATCGGGGGCGACAGTTTGAGCACCGGCACGGCGCCCTCCGCGAGTGTGTATTCATCTGCATTTGAATAACGTGCCTCAATAGTCAGGCGGTTACCAAAGATAGGATTGAACTGACGGCGCAGGGCAAAAGTGATTTTCTCTCCGTCATCCGAGGCCGTTGGCAAGGCATTCGACATGCCTACCAATGGGCCGCCATAGCCGGAAGCGACAGGCTCCAGCATCTCGACAGATGCCATGTCGTCAGACAAGCTTATGACACCTGAGCGGCCGTTGATAACCTGTTCAAAGCCTGCCTGAAGCGTCTCTGCATTGAAGGCTAATGCCTCTGCTCCGGCATTCTCATGAATGCCGACGCCATCGATATCGTTCGGTAAGGTGCTTATCAGGACAGACTGGGCCGCTGCACCGCAGGCTTCCAGCGCGAAAGCCTCAATACGGTGACGCCGCTCAAAGCTGACATAGGCTATGCCGTCACTCACTGCGAGGCCCTCGGAATCTCCATCCGTCTTGCCGCGGAGATAGCTTCCATCCGGTCCGCGCATATAAGCAAGCTTGCCACGGCCCGCTGGGGCATCATCCTTCATGTCGATCCATACGAACGCGCCTTCATCTGACACGGTCAGCAGGTTGCCGTCTGGAAGCAGGTCTATCCCGGACAATCCGCCAAAACCGTGATGCGATGATGTCAGAACCCAGCCGCCAACAAAGCGTGTTCCGGTCGGCAGGTCATCGGCCTTTCCCTTTGGCCAAAGTGGTATGGATGTGGTGTCTATATCGATAGGCGTGGGGGCAATCTTCTGGTTTCCCGCCGGACAGCTCTCAGCAATGATCTTTTTCATTGCGGCTTCGCCGGGCGCTTCTTGCAGGCCGGACAGGGGCGCCTCCGCAAGGGCGCCTTCAGATTCCGATGGCGCGGCGCAACCGACAGACAGACTAGGCAGTATCAGAAGACAAAGCAGGGCGGTGCGCATGAATCGGTTTCCTCTTGTAGCGAGCAGAGCATATCGCTGAAAATTGTGACAGAGTCCCGAAAGACTCTGGATTTAAAAAGCGAACTTATCCAAGACATTTGTCATGTCACAGATCCCTCTTGCCCGCCGCTCGCCCGTTCCGCCTGAATCCTGTAACCTTGCCAAAGCGATTGATATTATCGGAGATCGCTGGACGCTGCTGATCCTGCGCGCCGCCCTTTATGGTGTTCGCAGATTTGATGACTTCCAGGCCGAGCTCAGCTGCCCCCGCACAGTTCTGTCGGGGCGCCTGAAGAATCTGGTTGAGGCAGGCCTTCTGACGAAACGGTCTTATAAATCGCCCGGCAAGCGTGCGCGTCCGGAATATACACTCTCTTCCATGGGGCTCTCGCTGCGGCCGATTCTGATCGGGCTGACGCAGTGGGGCGATGCCTGGCTGGGGCAGGGCGAGACACCGCCCATCAGTTTCACCAAGGCGGGCTCAAAGAGCGCGATTCGAGCCGCTTTTGTGGACCTGGAAGGCCGTGAAGTCCGTCCGGATCAGATCCGCGCTGTGTTGAGAGGCTAACGGATAAAGGGGGTTTTGGCGTCCATCTGCATTTTGTGCAGATTTGCCGAAATTCCACCTTGCAAAGGCCAGCGTGATGCGCTTTATCACGCCTCTCGGCGGAGACGTCGTGACATACCCTATAGGACGCGGGCGTAGCTCAGGGGTAGAGCACAACCTTGCCAAGGTTGGGGTCGAGAGTTCGAATCTCTTCGCCCGCTCCAATTTCACACATTCTAAGACGAAGCAGGAAACCATAAGGTTTTCTGCCTGATCTGGGGGGCATCTGCTCCTCTGGCGCAGCCTGTGCTGGGCTGATCGGTTTGTGCCTTGGTAGTTAGCAAAGGCGTCTGCCGGCTTGCTGGGGCCGCAACAAGGTGAGCGTTTGAGGCGCCTTCAGGAGCGTTCTGGAGCTCTCAGGCGCTGATCCCTATACATGCGTGTGCCAGGCTCTCCCAGAGCGCTACAGCGAGATATTTATGTGCCGCCATGGATCCATGATCCTTGGGCGGAGCGCCGGTTGACGTAAGCACTCTCTTTGAAAGTATTCCCACAAAAAGAAACGGCCCTGCCTCCGGAGAAGCAGGGCCGTAGTGACAGTAATGGGAGGATTACTGCGAAAGAACGCGAACGCGGATACCCATCGTGCGCGGGATCGGGCCGGAGCCGGACAGCGGGCCGTCCGTTCCCAGGAAGCTCGGCCCACGCTCGTCGCCGAGATTGGTGCCGATGAACGCAATCTCGTACGGACCAGTGCGCACACCCAGAGTTACATTGACCATGTCATAGGGATCCGCCGTAAGGCCATTTGCCTGCAGACGGTCACCCGTATGGGTGAAGCCAATGTTGCCGAAGCCTTCCAGATCATTCGCGAGATCACGCGTATAGTTTGCGTCGAAACGATATGTATCCTCGATGGAGTTCACCATGCGGGAGCCGGGCGTGAACAGCGGCAGTGCCTGCTGAACGGCCTGGTTCACGCTGTCATACTCGCCGTCATTGATGTTGCCGACGGTGCTGAGCGTCAGGCCTTCGAGCGGCGTGTCCCAGCGGATTTCAAAATCGAGACCCTTGGTGGTCGCATCACCAAAATTGGAGAAGCCGTCGACATCATCAATGAAGCCAGGCGTGCTTGTCTGAAGGTTGGTGTACTCAGTCTGGTAGAGGTTCAGGCCAACCGTCAGGGTACGGCTGGAGTTACGCCATTTCAGGCCGACTTCGTAGTTGGTTGACTCTTCGGGCTGCAGGGCGACTTCGGCGGGAACACCTGCGAGGCGCAGGGATTCAACCTGTACCTTGGACTGCACAATGCCTGCGCGGAAACCTGTAGAGGCCGTTGCAAACATGGTGAGGTTGTCGTTCGGAATATATGACAGGTTCAGGCGCCATGTGTTGACGTCTTTTTCCGTCGGCAGGGAAACCGTGTCGTCCTCAAAGGTGCGTTCATCGTGATATGTACGCAGACCAACCAGCGGAACCAGTTTGCCGTCGAACAGGTCATAGCTGACTTCGCCGAACAGCGCCCAGTTTTCCGTCAGCGTATTGTTGTCAGCATTGATGACAATCGCCGGGAGGGTCAGGTCGTTGGCCTGTGGGCCTTCACCATCCTGGTAGGATGCGCCGACAATCCAGTGCAGAGGCCCTGGCGTCGTGGAGTTCACGCGAAGTTCCTGAGCGAACATTTTCGGGTAGAACTGGCTGGAGAAGGAACCGGCCGGCGACAGCGGAATATTGATTCCGAACTCGCCTTCCAGATTGCTGGTGGCACTGGTGACCATGAAGTTGTCGAACTCAACTTCGGCCGTGAAGCTCCAAAGTTTGAAGTCGCCGTTACTGAAGCCCTGCTGGCCAGCTGTGTTTTCGAAATAGGGTGGCTTAACTGACGCTGTGAAGCCCGTGAAATCCTGACGCGGCTGGAAGTGCCAATACTGACCACGCAGTGTGATATTGTCGGTAGGGCGGTACAGGGCGACAAGACGGATGTCATCGTTCTTCGCTTCGTTGACATCTTCTTCGTCTGGTGTGCCATCAAACGGACCGTAATAGGCATCAGCCCAGCCTGGATTACGGGAGTGGCCACCGCTGACGCGCAGGGCCAGCTTGTCCTTGATGATTGGAACGGAGACCGCACCGGAAATGCCGTAGTTCATGTCGCTGGCATCTGCTGTCTGGGACAGTTCAGCTTCAGCAGCATATTCTACTTCCTGCAGGTTCGGGTCCTTCGTGTGGAAGATGAACACACCACCTGAAGAGCCTTGGCCATACAGCGTACCTTGTGGGCCACGCAGAACTTCAACCCGTTCCATGTCCAGGAAGCGTACCGGCGGTGCAATGCCGAAATTGGTTACGATGAAGGGGACATCGTCCAGATAATAGCCGATAGGGGAGTCGCCGTTCGCGTTGCTGCCGCCAGCGCCGCGAAGGTTGTAGGAGCGCGAAGCGACAGACTGGCGCTGGCCTTCGAAGGCACCTGGAATGGTAGAAACAAGGTCATCGACCGTGTTGATGTTTCTTTCTTTCAGTTCTTCGCCACTGAAAGCCTGGATTGCCAGAGGAACGGTCTGAAGTTCTGTGGCGCCGGATTTCGTTGCCGTCACGACCACAGTGTCGAGCTGGTAGTCTTTTTCAGGAGTTTCCTGAGTGTCTTCCTGAGCGTAGCTCGGGCTGGCCATCATGGTCATGGCGATTGCCAGTGACAACATGGAAGCATTTTGAAGTCGCAACATTTTATCCCTCCCTGTGGGTCATCTTTTGCGTATTCCAAACGTTTGTATACTCTCCGAAATTTTAGATTCCAAGAGTGCGCGCTTCGTTTCGCTGTCATCCGTTGCGCAAATGCATCGGTTTTAAGACAGGGCCACTCATGCCGCACCTGAAATGAGACAAAAGGAAGTTCGGATTTCAATAAAATACAATAAAAACAAAGATAATTTTGTGTCTTTGGGGGTGCCAACCTAAAGTGATGTTTATTCTCTTTTGCGCTCTCTAGAATGGAATAACGAATGCAGACCTCAAAAAAGTCATGAAAATTGCTTGCAAACTTGCATCAGGAAGGGGGCGTCTTTAAACATCGTACAATCGTTTGCAAAATTTGTTGCATCTGATTCCATCGAGAAGACAGGGAGGACACACATGTCAGTATTTCCACGCCCAAATGGACGGGTTCGAAAAATGGTCGCGTTGGCGGCCAGTGCAGTCATGGCTGCAGGGGCTGCTTATGCGGATGATCTGGCACTGAAGGCCGGTGCCGCCAAAGTAGACATCACCCCGATGGGGGAAGCTCTGCCAAAGAATTTCCTGGGCGTTCTGGACCATATTTTTGCCCGGGCCATCGTGATCGATAATGGCGAGACGCGCGCCGCGCTGGTGACCGTCGATGCCGGCGTTATCCCTGATCCGATCTGGCAGCGCGTCACCGAAAAGGCTGAAGCTGAACTCGGCATTCCCGCAGAGAACGTCATGCTGACCGCGACGCACACTCATAGTGTGCCGTTCGGGTGGGATGAGGGGTATGAAGACGAAATCTATGAAGCCATCAAGGATGCGGCCAGTACCCTGCAGCCTGCCGAAATGGCCTATGGAACAGGCGTTTCCTATATCAATGTAAATCGCAACATCATCGATCCGGAGACTAATCGCTGGTGGGAAGGCCCTAATTATGAAGGCCCTTCAGACAAGACTGTTGCGGTCGTCACCTTCGAAACACCCGAAGGAAAGCCGATTGGCGTTTATTACAATTATGGCGTCCATGCTGTTTTGACCGGAAATTTGGACCTCATCAGCGGCGATCTGCCAGGGGCTGCGTCCCGCTATATCGAGCAATCCCTCGGTAATGATGCCATTGCGGTGTATTCCAATGGCGCTGCAGGTGATCAGAACCCGATCTATTTCCAGCAAACCTATGACCTTCGTGAAATCCGCATTGAGGATTATGCGAAGCGTGGTGAAGATATCAGCAATGCCATGCCGCCAGGCGGCAAGGGTATGGATCGTGATAATCCGAAGGTTGCCATGCTGATGGAGCAGCAGAAGCAGATGACCCTCTCAATGGGACAGATGCTTGGCGAGGAAGTTCTTCATGTCATGCGGAGCGGATTGGAGCGCCCTGTTTCCGAAGCCAGTATCACCGGAACGCAGGAAATCGTGATGTGCCCGGGTCGCAATCGCCTGGACAAGGGACGCGCTGGATATGCGGGCGTATATGAAGACGCTGACCCGCTCGGTATCCAATTGAGCATGCTGAAGATTGGCGACACGGTGATTGGTGGCGTTAATGCTGAGATCTTCACGATGATCGCGCAGCGCTTCAAGAATGAATCGCCCTACAAGCACACTATGATGACGACCCTGACCAATGGCATGGCGCGTACGGGCTATATCCCGAATGATGCCGCTTATGGTCAGTATACTTTTGAGGTTGTGTCTTCACGCCTGAAACCAGGATGCGCGGAAACCGCCATCGTGGATGGTCTGCTCGATCTTGTGGAAGAGGTAGAATAGGCAATAGGGCCTGAGCGTTTTACAATCCGCTCACAAACTGAAAAGCCGGACGGACCTTCAAGTCCTGTCCGGCTTCTTTTTTTATCCGCTATGCGAACTGATCGAGGAGAAGGGCGCGTGCTCCGCTCAGATCTCCAGAGCGGCCATGGACAGGGCCAAGGCGCCGCGTGGGCCGGCCTCATTCCCTAGAGCAGGAGGACGGATGATCTCTTCTGCTGACTGAGCATCAAGGAATGGCAGATAGCTGCCAAGGTTCTTGACGACGCGCTCTCGCACCATAGGAAGCAGGAATGGGCGCAATGTGGAGACACCGCCTCCATACAAAATGCGCTGCGCAGAGGTTGTCAGAAGGATTGTCGCTGTTAGCTCCGCAATATCATGCGCTACATTCTGCCAAACAGGGTGATCGTCCGGTACGGTGCGCATGTCTGCGTTGAAGCGTGCTGCGAGTGCGGGTCCGGCAACCAGACCCTCAATACAGTCTCCATGAAAAGGGCAAGCGCCGCCAAATGAGTCTCCCTCGGCCCGACGAGTTTTGATGTGGCCGACTTCCGGATGCATAGCGCCATGGATCGGCGTACCGTGGATCAGTAAACCTGCGCCCAGGCCCGTGCCGATTGTGACATAGCATACACTGTCGCAATCCTTGCCTGCGCCCCATTTATATTCCGCCAGCGCCGCGCCATTGACGTCCGTATCGAATTTCCACGGGCAGGAAAATGGCTCAGTCAGGACGGGCGCAACACGTGCCTGGCTCCAATTCGGTTTGGGCGTATCCAGCATGCAGCCGAAATCCGGTTGATCCTGCTGCAATTGCACAGGCCCGAATGAGGCGATGCCAATGGCGGAGAATGGCTCCGCAGCATACCACGTTCTTAGCTGATTTTGCAGCTGACTGAGCGTTTCGTCCGGTGTCGTCGTTGGAACAGTTATCTGCTCCAGAATGTCATGCCCTCTGGCAAGCAGGGCGATAGACTTTGTCCCGCCCAGTTCCACAGCTGCCAGAAGCTGATCCGTATCCATATCGCGCTCCGATTATCTGAATTCCTGGCGGGGGTTTGAAAAGGGCGCAGCGAGAAATCACTGCGCCCATGGCTTGGAATAGTCTGCGCTTTTGACTGCGCGCTTAGTTGCCCAGATGCTTGTCGAAGAAGTTGATCATCACATCATAGGCGTCGCGGGATTCCGGTACGTCCGGATTGTAGAAGAAGCCGTGGAACATGCCTTCCCAGACATGCAGATCAGCATCCACACCGGCCTTGACGAGACGGCTGTGCGTATAGACAGCCGAGCTTAGCTCAAAGCCGCGTGTCCCGGTGATGATCTGGGTTGGCGGGAATTGCGCCATGACTTCATCGGACTCGGCCGGAGCGACCAGCGGGTCATACGGGTCTGCTTCGGAAAGGTAAGGCATCTGGGAGCGTTTTGGCTTTTCGGATTGTGCTCCGCTCGGCGGGGCCATGAAGCGGCCTTCGCCAATAGCTGTTGCCGTATAGTTTGCGTCCCCGCCAAAACCATTCACGGGCGCCGCTGATCCTGCGCAATAGATGCCAATCGCGCCCGGCTTCGGCAGTCCGTGTGCCTGGAACCATGCGACAGACATACCCGTCAGCATTCCGCCTGCGGAGCAGCCATAGATGCCGATGTTTTCAGCGGGATACGTTTTCAGAAGCTCAGCATAGACTTTCGCAACGTCCTCACTGGCAGCAGGGAATTTGTATTCAGGGGCTTGGCGATAATCGACGGAGACAACCCGAAACTTGCCCAGCGAGGCCAACGGAACAGATTCGAGCTCCGCGCAGCCCGGCCAGCAGGTGATAAAGCCGCCGCCATGCAGATTGATCAGGACGCGGTCCTTGTTCCTTTCTGCAACACCATCAACTGGCGTGTACTCATAGACATGCACGCCGCCGATTTCGGTATCTTCTTTTTTGAACGGAAACAGCTCGGCTTGGCGCTCCATGTAGCCTTTCAGAAAGCCTGGCGCGCCGATCTCTTCAACTTCCTTCAGAAGCGCTGGGTTTTGCATCGTCAGCAAGTGCTCGGTCAGGTATGCCTTGCCTTCCGGGCTCAGATACTCTGTCACGGGCACAGACATGGCGGGCACATTCACCGTGCCGTCTGTATCAACCGTTACGGGGTTTTTCGGAGGGCCGTCTTGTGCCTGGGCTGTCCCAAGCGCTGCAGAGAGCGAGATAGCCCCCGCGATCATCAGGCGGCCCAGAGGGGCAGGGATGGAAAATCCGGCTTTCATGTTCATTCCTCCATGGGATGGTGTCGGTATATGAGTGGGCAAGGGCCTCTGAAAGGGGGAGCCTGACTTTATCAGAGGTCCAAAGGCTGTCCGAATGCTCTGCGCAGGGCATTCATCTTGGCCTTGTTGAAAAGTTTGGTGGGCATGGCATCCTGGACAAAGTCGAAGCCATGGAATGCGCCGGGCACGAGATGAAACTGCGTCATGACGCCTGCTTCTGTCAGACGGCGCGCATACTCAAGCGACTCGCTGACAAACAGGTCCACGCCGCCTACGCCAATAAAGGCTGGGGCAAGACCTGAGAGATCTGTCTGACGCGAAGGAACACCCGCAGCAGGAACATCGGGGCCGCCGGGCGTCTGGCCAAGGAAGCATTCCCAGCCAAAACGATTGGAATCGGCAGTCCAGCCAATTGCGCCAATATAGGGTGGCATCTGCCGCGTGCTGCCGGTCCGGTCATCCAGCATTGGATAGATCAGGATCTGCAGCACCAAAGGCACCTGGCGCCGGTCTCGCGCTGCGATGGCGAGCAGGGCAGCGTGCCCGCCCCCTGCGCTTTCCCCCATCAGGGCGATACGATCCTGGTCGACTCCCAGAGATGCGGCATTGTTGTAGAGCCAGAGCAGCCCGGCATAATTATCTTCGACAGAGCCTGTGAAACGCGTTTCCGGGGCAAGGCGATACTCAACCGTCACGATGACGCAGTTCAGCTCTTTCGCGATACCCTGAAGTTTGCCCACTTCCCATTCGGCAGCGCCCAGAATGAAGCCGCCGCCATGTGTGTGCAGAATGGCAGGGCGCTTCTCGCCCGGCTTCGCGTTGATCACATACAGGGTGACATCCGGCTGATCGATGCTGCCGGGAATGATTTCCTTGCTGACGGGAATGTCTGGTAAACGCGGCGCGGCGAAGGCGGCTCCGCCACCACGCGCCGCTTTGAGGGTCTCCATGGAGTCGACACCCGGAGGGCCGCCCTCGATAAAGAACCGGGCCGCTTCGCGATACTCAGGCGCGACATGGGTTAGGGGGTCTGCTGCGACAGCACCGCTGGGGATGCCTGGCTTAGCCGTTGCCCTGCTCGCGCATGCGCCCAGTGCCACTGCGCCTGCCGCACCGAGGCCTGCGAGTCCAAACTGCCGGCGGCTGATCTTCATCCTTCAGGTTTCCTCAATTTTGCCTCTCAAAGAGGCTAACTTGCCTGATGACCAACTCCCGGAAATTCATATGCCTTTGCAGGCACCGGGGCATGGCGCAGCTTATGCCTGAACATTAACACGTTTGGGTCATGAAATGCAAACGATTGTATACTCCATTCAGGTGCTGTAAAACGACGTCACATTCTTCTCCTGCATAGCAGGGGCCTAAAGCCTGCAAGCGCAGCAATGAGGGCAGATCAGCATGTTTTTGTCTCACCTCAGCGCGCCCGTTACCCTTGGCAGGGGAAGGCACTCGCATTCCCATCAGCATTGCCTTAGATTATTACAAGACGAGGCAGATTGCTCATGGAGTTGAGGGTGGGGACTGCTTGAAATATCCGGATTATAAAGACTAACGGACGGCAGGAATGAACAAGAAAGTAACAATGCTGGAGCTGGCAAAGATTGCCCGCGTCGATATCTCGACGGTATCGAGGGCATTGAACAACAGCCCTGTCGTCAAAGAAAGCACGCGCCGCCGTATCCAGCGCATTGCTGACGAAATCGGCTATGCTGTGAATGCGCCTGCCAGCAGTCTGCGCCGCAAGTCTGCGCGCGCCATTGGCATGGTTATCCCTCTGGATCAGGAAGCCGAGCAGACGATGTCTGACCCTTTCTATCTGGAAATGGTGGGAGCTGTTTCGCAGGCTGCAGCGGATCTGGACTATGATCTTGTCGTTACTGTGCCGCGCGATGCGCGTCAGGTCGCCGAGAGACGCCTTCTGAATACGGGGCGTGCGGATGGCATTATCGTGATCGGGCAGGCGGCTCGGATTGAGCGGCTGAATGAACTGGCCGAAGTTCACTCCAATTTCGTGGTATGGGGCGGACGTATCAAGCGCGCCAAATACACGACGGTCGGCAGCGACAATGTAAAGGGCGGCCACATTGCGACCTCACACCTTCTTGAGCGCGGTGCCAGGCGCATCCTCTTCCTGGGGGACCCGGACCTGCCAGAAGTCAAGCTACGCTATGATGGTTTCCTGAAAGCGCAAAAAGAGGCCGGTATCAGCCATGATCCATCCTATCTGCTGCGCATGAATTTTGGTGGCCGCACGACCTATAATCAGGTTCTGGACTTCCTTCGCGCCGGCAACAAGATCGACGGCATATTCGCCAGCTCTGACCTTCTTGCAAATTCTGCGATCCATGCCCTGGTGGCCAAAGGCCTCAGCGTTCCAGGTGATGTGCGCGTCGTTGGGTACGATAATATCGGCCAGGCCTCGATGATGACCCCGCCGCTCACGACAGTCTCCCAGAACATCTCCCAGGGTGGTCAGATGATGGTTGAGCTTCTGCTCGCCAAACTTGAGGGCGAGAAGGTGAATTCACGTTTCACCAAAACCGAATTGATCGTCCGCGACTCAGCCTGATCTAGTTGGCTTCAGCGTTCGCTGCGACGGCGATATCAGCGCTTTGCTGAGGCAGCTGAATGTCGACAGGCAGCGGGAAGGTCAGCTGCAGATCGGCTGAGGCATACTCAGTATAAGGTGCGATCAGGCGTAGGATGCCAGCGTCGAAATCCGTACTCATGATGCTCGCGCCAAACAAATTCTCTGTTCCGGGGATGACGGAGTCTTGTCCTGGAAATGCGGAGACCCATGGCCCGCGCAGAGAGGGCGCCTTGTAGAGCCGCAGCATCTTGGTCACCTCATCCGCAGGCTGCGTTTCGCTCAGGCGATCACAGGCCGAGATGATGAGATAGTACGCACCAGATTTGGCGTCTTGATACACTTTCGGTACTTCGGCCTGCGTGAAGGCCTCATCATCGGGAAGCGTCATCGGCGGGTGCAGCGTCTCGATACGGAAATCACTGCCGGTCTGAACAACGGTTGCGTGGGCAACAGCGCCGCGTGCGGGCGAGACCTTGGCCGACCAGAACACTTCCAATTTGCCTTGCTCGCCTTCCAGAATGAACGGATCGCGCCAGGCCAGAATAGGGCCACCTTCTTCGCCATCATGGGCGCCGATCTTGTCTTTCTCGGGAAGGTAATAACCTGCGGCACGGATCTCATCATAGTCACGCTGCGGACAGGAGAGCGGGCTTTCGGGCAGTGTGTCCAGGTGCGCTCCGTTTTCAGAGGATGCAAGGCAGATGGTTTGCAGGAACGGCGTCAGGGCATTGACCTCGCGCACACCCGTAAAACCGCAGACCCAGGCGCCTTCAGGTCTGGCCAGGATGGACCCGCTCCAGACATTGCGGGCAAATGCGCCATCGCCAACATCCTTCGGTTCCAGAAAGACGCCTTCGTCTGCCCACGTCATGCCTTCATCTGAAGAGACAAAGTGGCGAATATGGAAGGGGTAGTTATTGCGCTCGCCTTCGCTGACCTGATGGCCTGCAGAGTCCACACGGCTTAGCGCCAGACTGTAGAGATGCGTCTTGCCATTCAGCTGGGTCGTCCAGGAATCCCACAACCAGAGGTCAGGGTGCGCGATACCATTCTCAAAGCGAAGGGGCGACGGCGGCGGAACCGGTGTCGGTTTTTGGGTAGACATATATGCGTCTCAGTATTCTTGCGAGTCAGCTTCAGCGAGCGTGCTGCCGGCCGGGTCTGCAATGGCGTTGTAAATGGCGAAGACGAAGAGCAGGCCGGCGAAGATGGTGGCCAGGCGGAAGCCAATCTCCATGTTCCCACCGCCGAACGTATCGCTGACATAGCCCATCAGAAGCGGTGCAAAGGCGGCAGATACGGCCGTGAAGAACAGGATCAGTCCTGCTGCGGCGCCATGCTTGGCCTTGGGAAGGCAGCTGATGCCCTTCGAGTTGAATGTTGGATAGATCATCGACATGAACAGGCCGGAGAAGGGCAGCAGGAACACGGCGGTCGCCTTGCCCATCACGGCGCTCAACAGGAAGCACAGGAAGATCACACCGGTGAACGCCGCCATGACAAGCTTCCAGTCAAACATCTGGAGGATCCAGACGGCCAGGAACCGGCCCACTGCACGCAGGATGAAGAAGATCATGACGGCATAGGCGGCGACCGCCGTGGCAAGTGGCGTGCCGGTAAAGTCTGCGAACAGCGTAGGGGCCCAGACGAAGATCGAGACTTCGCATGCCACATAGAGGGCGATGGCCATGGAGAAGCCCATGGCATAGCGATTTCCCATCAGGCGAATGGTGCTGAGCAGATCTGTGTCTGTCTTTTCCGGATCGGGTTTCTTGCTCTCTGAAGCAGAGGGGTAGGTCGTTCTCAGCGAGGCAATGATCATCACCACACACATTGCGGCAGCGAACAGGTAGAGCCAGCGCCAGGACAGGCCAGCCTTGTCCAGCGAAACGACAATCATGGGGCCAATGATGGCACCAATTCCGAAGAAGCCTTCGCAGGCGTTCATGCGGCGCGTGTGGTCATGGGTGGACGTAGTGATGTCACCAATCAGCGCCAGGATGGCCGTCTTGAATACACCAATCGCGAGGCCGCCCGCAAACAGCAGGCCGAGATAGAAGGCAAATGAGCTGAACCCGAAAAACGCGGCGCACGAAACTGCGTACACGGCCAGGCCGACAATGATCGCCTTCTTCCGGCCAATAGAGTCGGCGAGCGAGCCCAGCAGAATGCCGCTCAGCGCGATGCCGACCATCGTCGCCCAGTGGAACAGGCTTGCCTCGGTATTGGAGAGATTCATCTCCTCCTTGGCGATGCTGATGATTTCGCCGACGGCATCCGTTGTCATGGCGAACATGAAGAACATCGCATAGGTGAGGGCGGTGACCAGCGGGTATCCGCTGCGGGTCTGTCCGGCGCCTGATGGGGCAGAACTATCCAGTGAGCTCATATCAATGTTCCTCGGTATGGGAGAACGCTACGAGAAATACAAACGTTTGTAAATCCGTCGCGCTCGCTCATCTCCATTCTGGTCTTTTGGGTCAAGTCAGGTCCGGTCAGGTGCACGCTTAGCGAAACAGGTCGAGATCAATCGACTCTGCCATAGCCTTGTAGCCGACATCTGAGGGATGAATACGGTCGCCGGAATTGTATTTCTCGGCCAGATAGTCAGGATTTTCCGGATCTCGCACGGCGGCGTCAAAGTCGATGACGGCATCAAACGCGCCGCTATTGCGGATCCAGTCATTGACCTCCTTGCGGATGACATCTTTTTTCTCTGTGGCGTAGCCCGGAAACGGAGAGCCAAGATCAGGCGTCAGGGTGGCGCCGATTACGCGGATGCCATTGGCGTGTGCTCGTTCGATCAGCTGTATGTAAGCGCTCGTAATATCGGAAGCGGTCACCCGGCCGTAAGGCTCTGTCCGGCCAGGCATGACCAGTCCGCTCACGCCAATATCATTGATGCCTTCCAGAATGATCACATCCGTCACGCCGGGCATTCCAAGCACATCGCGATCAAAGCGGGCGAGGGCGCTTTGGCCTACACTATCCTGAAGCAGACGGTTGCCACCGATGCCGTGATTCACAATCGCCACATCGTCCATGCCTGCGGCGCGCATTCGCTCTGCCAGATAGTCCGGCCACCCTCTCATCAAGGGATCGCGGCTGCCCATGCCGTCCGTGATAGAGTCGCCAAAGGCCACGACCACGCGGTCAACATCCGCATTGTCTGTGTGAATGGCGGATACCAAAGGCTGTCCGACAAGTGTTTTGCTGTTTTCCAATTTCTGGCTGCGGGTCTGATCTGCACCCGGTGCAACATGCGCGATGAGTTGTGGGTCGGCTTGAGCGACATTCACAGGTTCACGCATATAGAGGCTGACGGCCACAACACTGCCATCGGGAACATCGAGGTCGACGGGGTCGCTCCAGATCGGCGCGCCGGCAGACAGCAGAAGCAAATCATCACGGCCGAAGAACTTCAGGGGACGGATCGTATCCGTATCGATGCCATCTTTGGTGGCGAGCGCGATACTGGCAGAGCCGATGGATAGACGGTCAACACTTGGGCCGCCATCCAGAACGATGCGGACTTTCTCGCCACCTGCACTGACACGCATGAAATAGCGCACTGTGCCCTCAAGGCGGGGCGCCACCATGCCGCGAGGGGCGGCTTCAGGCGGCACAGGCAGGGAAGGGCTGCTGGCCCATGTCGCAACCCAGTTTTCGGAGGAAAGGGGTTGGGCTTCCAGATCGGCCGTTTGGCAGGCGGCCAGCATCAATGTGGCGCTGGAAGCGAGGAGGGCCAGTACGCCCGAAGGCTTTCGCAGAGAAAAGCGTTTCATTTGCTCAGGCCTCAGTCTTGAAGGGCTTTAGTGATTGCCGCTTCTGCTGTGTCATGGATTGCGGCATAGCCAAGGCGGTTCGGGTGAACACCATCAGGCGTATATTTGGGCGTCATGCCCTTGCCATCTTCAGACAGAAGGCTGTGATAGTCCACATAAACTGCGCCGACTTCGGCGGCATAGTCCTCAAGCCAGGCGTTCAGGGTGTCGATACGCTTGGCGGGCTGTAGTTCCGGGCGCCACCCGAACACGTCGGCGGGCGGTATGCTGGCAAGAATGACAGCAATGTCATTGCTCTGGGCCAGGGTCGTCATGGAACGGATATTGTTTTTGTAGGCTTCGTCGCTGACATAACCGGTATTCTCGGCCAGATCATTCGTGCCTGCCATGATGTGCACGGCTTGGGGCTTCAGTGCTACCACATCCTGCCAGAAGCGAACCAGCATTTGCGAAGAGGTTTGCCCGCTGATGCCGCGATCGATGACGCCGTCAGTAAACAGCTCCTTGTCGCCCACACGCCAGAATTCCGTGATGGAGTCGCCCATGAAGACGACTTTCGGCGCTTGTCCTTCAAGCACCGTCTCATTGTCTTTCTGGTATTTGCAGACATTCCCCCAGTCTTCCTTGAGCAGGCGTTCATCCCGTGCGCGAATTTCGGGAAACTCCGGGGCGCTGAGCACCGAGGCATGGGTGAAATTGCTGTCCGGATCCATCATCCGCTCAACGACGCCCTCCATGAACACGGCGCCCTCAGGGCTCAATTCCGGGCACACATGGGGGGCGGGGGCGGCAACAGGTTCTTCCGAATGAGCGGCCATGCCAAGTGAGACCGCAGCCATGGATGCCAGGAACGTGTGGGTCAGCTTCATTGTCTTCTCCTCCTCAGCATCGGGGCATCAAGGCAGGCTCACGACGATGCTGTGCTTTATCTCAGGCCCCGCCATACGGGGGCTCCCATTATTGAATCGGACCATACAAAGCCGCGCGCAGGCGTCAACACAAACGTTTGTATTTTGTGTGTTCGCCCTTTCATGCATCCTTTCTGTCATGGTGTATTGCTATTGGATTCAATGTGTTAAGTCGCTTTTAGGGCAAGCTGCGCGAAAGGGCGCGCTAATGCCCAAAGCCTGTGCTTTCGCCGATGAGACTTCCCCGCTAAGACAGGCGGTCTGCTGGATTTAGCTTTGTCAGGATTGGCTGAGGCCGATGTTTCGCCGCGATCTCATCCCATGGTGCGACCCGCTTGAGGCCTTTGCGCCCCTGCGAGACAGCCCCTATGCGTTGCTGCTCTACAGCCCCGATGCCCGCTGGAGCTATATCTGCGCAAACCCGGTCAGCGTTGTGACGGCGGATGTCGCCAGCGACGCGCGGCATCTGGATGAAATCCGGGCGATGACGCGGCGGCTGGGCTTTGAGCGTCCATCTGATGCGCCGCCCTTTTGTGGTGGCTGGGCTGGGCTCCTTTCCTATGAATATGGCCGCGCCTTGCTGCCAAATCTGGATTCCGGGCCAGAGCGGGAAGGCTGGCCCGATATCGCGCTGGGCCTTTATCCGGAGGTCATCGCGTTTGATCACATTCAGCAAAGGGCTGAATACTGGCGCTGGTCATGGGGCGACACAGGCAAGCCATCCTTGAGAGACATGATCTCTCTGCAGGCCCACGCACCTCTTCCCCCTCGGCTAACCCATCATGCGCCACGCACAACAATCGCCCGTCCGGAGTATGAGCAAAGCATCGCCCGCACTGTGGCCTACATTCATGCCGGGGACTGTTTTCAGGCAAACATTTCCCAGCGCTTCGATTTCGACTTGGAGGGCGCCGCGCATCCCTATGATCTCATGCGCCGCCTGTCAGGGAACAGCCCGGCGCCATTTTCGGCCTATTTCCGCTTGCCGCATCATGCCCTCGTCTCGAATTCACCCGAGCGGTTCCTGAAGGTTCACGTCACGCCAGACGGCGTACACAAGGTAACCACTCAGCCCATCAAGGGGACGCGCCCTCGCGGCCAAGCACCGGACGAAGATAAGCGCCTGGCGGAAGAACTTGTGACCTCCGAAAAGGACCGTGCGGAAAACCTGATGATTGTGGACCTCATGCGTAATGATCTCTCGCGCGTCTCCAGGCCGGGCAGCGTGAAGGTTCCGAAACTGAATGCGTTGGAAAGCTATGCGAATGTCCACCATCTCGTCTCGACCGTGACGAGCGAGTTGGAAGAGGGGCGTGATGCTCTGGATGTTATCCAGGCGGCCTTTCCGGGCGGCTCCATCACGGGCGCGCCGAAGATCCGGGCCATGCAAATCATTGCTGAACTCGAGCAGGAAGCGCGCGGCCCCTATTGCGGCTCACTCGTCTGGATGAGTCCTGACGGGAACATGGAATCCTCCATCCTTATCCGCACCGTGGCTATGGCCAGGCAACAGGATGATCGTTGGACGGGCCATTTCCGGTCGGGAGGCGGGATCGTCTCGGATTCTGTTCCGTCAGAGGAATATCAGGAAACACTGGACAAGGCATCTGCCGTAATCCGTGCGCTGATGGAGGATAACATGCCGGAACCTATGGACATTGCCTTCAAGGGCTCAGCCCAGACCGCCTCACCAGAAGTGTCCGTGCGCGACAGGGCATTCCTGCTGGGCGATGGATGTTTTGAAACCCTGCGCCTGTCAGGGGGTAGCATTGAAGGCCTGGATGAGCATATCGCCCTACTGCGGCGCTCTCTTTCCGTGCTGGGAATAAATGGCATCCCCCAGGATGAAACCCTGAGGCAGGCCCTTCAGCAGCTCGCAAAGCGCATCACGGGCGAGGCCGCCCTGAGACTAACGGTCAGCCGCGGGGCAGGCGGGCGCGGGGCAGACGCCACGAGCAGCGAGCCTCTGACCGTGCTCAGCGCCACCCCGCTTTCTGATACGCGGCCCTATGCACCCATGAGTGTGATTACAGCTTCGATACGCCGGAACGAGACATCTCCTCTCTCGCAGATCAAATCGACCAGCTATGGCGACAATCTCGCCGCGCGGCGGCAAGCCACAGAGGCAGGGGCGGATGAATCCCTGATGCTCAACATGGCTGGCCGGCCTGCCTGCTTTGCCATGGGAAATCTGTTCCTCGTTACGGCGGATGGTGTGTGGGTCACACCGCCGGAAGAAGAGGGCGTACGCCCCGGCTATATGCGCGCCAGCATCCTCCTCCGCCTTCAGCAAGATGGCGCACCTTATGAGATAAGGCCCGTCGACTATGCGGAACTGTTGCAGCCGGGCGCCCAGCTCTTTGGTGCCAATTCCCTGTGGGGGCTCCGCGCCGTTGCAAGTCTGGACGGGCACTTGCTGGCTCAAACGCATCAGGAAACCTGATGCGACAGAGGCCGAGTTCACTGCCCGAATCCGTCGCATAGGCCGTGCCCTCATTCTGTGGGGCATGAGCAATCCGGACTTCATCAATCACGGCCTTGAACAGGCGCGTTACGCCCTGACCAATATCATTGGCATGACGAACGCGCAGTTGAGGCCAAGAACATTGCCGCGCAGCCTGAAGCAGCGCGCGTCCGGGCGTTTGTCCCAGCTTGAGATGATTGTCCGCCGGCTCCTGTTCCTGATGGCTCTGATGCTGGGCCTTCCGGCGCCTGCGGAGCCCCGCAAGACAGAGCCGCGCCAGTTGCCGGAAGGCACGGAGATCGTTTCCTTTCCCACTCAGCGGCGCTTTGCCCTTTCCGCAAAGAAGGTGGCCATGGTCTCAGATGCCGTTTTCCTGCAGCCACCCTTTCGGGACGGGCAGCCGGTTCTGGCGGCACCCTTTCTGGCTCGCATCGCGGCGCTCTATCGTGTCCTGAAAGACCCGGATGCGCATGCAAAGCGCCTGGCGCGCTGTATCGCACGGCAGAAACAGGCGGGCGAGCCCGCACCCCAGATTATGCCGATTGCCAGTGCGTACCGTCTGCGCCCGGAATTGGGCATCGTCTCTGCGGCCTTGCCCGGTATGATCCGCGCTCTGCTGCAGGACTGGTGTGACACCAGCTGAGCCTGTCTCCAAAACACACGTTCCTGCCGTGCCCTCATCAGCGGGCGCGGATACAGGCGCAGGTCAGTCAATCGCTCGAAACGTCTTGTCTGTCCCAGCGACAACCGCATTATGAGCAAGAAAAATCCGGAGGAAACCACATGCCCGCAACGAATGTTCTGTCTGACCTGCGCATCGCCGACATGACGACGGTCATCTTCGGCCCTTACTGCACGCAGACCCTGGCAGACATGGGTGCTGAGGTCGTGAAGGTTGAGCCGGAGAAGGGTGACGATTTCCGTAATGTCGGCAAGCCCGCCAACACCAAGGGCATGGGGCCGTGTCACCTGACCATGAACCGCGGCAAGCGCTCTGTGGTTTGGGACATGAAATCCGATGAAGGCAAGGCCGCCATCCGAAAGCTGATAGAGACGAGCGATGTTTTCATCCACAACATTCGCGCCGATGCGGTCGCCCGCCTTGGCCTCACTTTTGAGGAAGTGAAGAAGATCAAGCCGGATATTGTCTATATCCATTGCGTCGGCTTCGGCTCGGAGGGGCCTTATGCGGGCCGCCCAGCCTATGATGATCTTATCCAGGGGCTATCGGGCGCGACCATGCTGTTGCCAAAGGTTGATGGAAATGAGCGCCCGCGTTTCATCCCGACTGCCTTTGCAGACAAGGTTTCCGGTCTTCATGCCGTCTATGCCACGCTCGCTGCCCTCCGCCAGCGCGATCGCACAGGAGAGGCCGTCCATGTCGAAGTGCCGATGTTCGAATGCATCACCCACTTCCTGCTGGAAGAGCATTTCTACGAGGCGGTCTTTGATCCGGCGAATGGTCCGTTCTGCTATCAGCGCCAGGTGGACCCGTGCCGCCAGCCGCTGAAAACCTCTAACGGCTATATCGTCATTGCGCCCTATGTGGACGCCCGATGGGTGAAACTGTTCGACGTGATCGGTGCGCCGCAGGAACTGGAAGATGACCGTATCAGTGATTATCGCGGCCGCTATTTCAACATGGACTATATGATGGAGCGGGTGCAGCACTACTTCAAGGATCAGCCTACGGAGCACTGGCTGCAAGTTCTGTCAGACGCGGATATCCCAGCGGCCAGGGCGAATGATTTTCCGGATCTGCAGGAAGATCCGCACCTCAAGGCGGTCAATTTCTTCCAGCGGCGCGAGCACCCTACAGAAGGTGGGTATTGGGAGCCCCAACCGCCGGTCCATTTTGTGGGCGCGCCGAAAAAGGAAATCCGCCCGGCACCGCGTATCGGTGAGCACACCGAAGAAGTTCTTGCAGAGCTTGGCCTGTCTCTGGACTAGGCCGCGCCAATGCCTCGCGCCAGCGCGTCCCAGGCGTCTCGGGTGTATTGCTTGGTCACGCGGGCTTCTGTCACCCACATGAAGCCATGCGGCGCCCCCGGATAGACATGGAGTTCCACCGGAACGCCGGCGGCCATCAGGCGGCGGGCATATTCGAGGTTTTCTTCGGTGAAGAGGTCCATTGCACCTGTCGCCATGAACACCGGAGGCAGGCCGGAAAGGTCTTCTGCCCGGGCCGCAGCGGCGTAAGGCGAGACACCCTCTGATCCGGGGGGCTGACCCAAGAGGGCGGACCAGCCAAAATGGTTCATCTCACGGGTCCACACCAACTCCCCGAACATCGGGGAGAGGTCCGTCCGGATGGCCGTCCGGTCATCAATCATCGGGAAGATCAGCTGCTGATGACAGAATGAGAACTCCTTCCGGTCACGGACCAATAGAGCCAGCGCTGCCGCCAGCCCGCCGCCCGCGCTTTCTCCGGCGACGGCAATGCGCGAGGTATCAATGCCCAGCTGATCTGCATTCTCATGCATCCAGGCCAGTGCCGCATAGGCATCCTCGACATTTCCGGGATAGCTCGTCTCAGGCCCCAGCCGGTAAGCCGCTCCCACAACAACCGCGTCCATTCCCTTCGCCCAGGCCGCGCATTGCGGTGCCATCGTATCGGGACTGCCAAGGACATAGCCGCCGCCATGAAGATGCAAAATGGCCGGGCGGTCTGTCCTATCAGAGCCGGTGCGGTAGATTTTCATCCGCACGTCCGGATCGCCATTCCGTCCCGGCGCCATTTCCTGAACGATGCTCACTTCCGGCGGCAGCGGAGGCATTTGCGCCATGGCAAATTCCTTCCGCACTTTACGAATTTCCGGCAAGGCCTCGCGGGTCAGTGTCGTCGGGGGCAGGGCCTCAAAAAAGGCTTTCAGTTCAGGATCAAGCAGATACTTCGATGACATTGGCTTTTCCTCCTCAAGGGCCGCCATCCACACGCAGGATGACGCCCGTTGTGAAGCTGGAGGAGTCTGTGGCCAGATACAAGGCGGCGGTCACAATCTCTTCCGGGCGACCGGGGCGATTAAGCGCATTATCAGCGGTCTGGCGAGCTTCTTCAGTCCAGGCCTTTGAGATGTCTGTCAGGAAGGGACCTGCGGCGATGCAATTCACCCGCACTTCCGGCGCATACTCCCGGGCCATCGATGTCGTCATCGCATTCAGCGCCGCTTTCGCGCCGGCATAGGGAACCACCGCTGGCATCGGAACCAGAGAGGCAATGGAGGAGATATTGATGATGCAGCCGCTGCCAGCATTTTTCATCCGGTCACCGATGATCGAGGCAAGGCGGAACGGGCCCTTGAAGTTCAGATTCATGACGCTGTCGAACAGGTTTTCCGGCACCTCATGGCTCGGCACCATCGGGCCCATACCCGCATTGTTGACGAGGATGTCCACCCGGCCAAACTCGGCATAGGCGGTCTCGATCAGCTGGTCGATGTCTTCCCAGCGTCCGCAATGCGCGCCGACGGCCAGCGCTCTTCGGCCCATTGCGCGGACTTCTTCAGCGACCTCCTCACAGGCGTCCTGATTACGGCTGGCAATGATCACGTCCGCGCCGCGCTCTGCGAATGCCTTGACCATCTGATAGCCAAGGCCCCGGCTGCCGCCGGTGATCAGCGCAACTTTTCCCTCAAGACTGAAAAGTGGGTCTGTCATGCGTTCCTCCTCTTTGGCCATCACTGTACCGGCGCGCTCAGGACTCGCCAGATATGTCGCGGCGGCAGGTGGGCCGGAATTCAGAGGAAGTCTTTCAGGTCCGCCAGGAATTCATCGAGCTTGTCATGGTGGAGCCAGTGCCCGGCATCCTTGTAGAGTTTCACGCGGGCGTTCTTGAAATGCTCGGCACGTCCATCTTCTGCGGGATTAGACGCCCAGCTCTTGTCGCCATACATCAACAGAGTTGGGCAGGAGATGTTCTGCCACAGCTTTTCCAAATCTTCCTGGGGCATGTCATAGGGCGTAAAAACGCGCATGTAATTGTCGAACTTCCAGGAATATGTGCCGTCTTCATTCTGGCTGATTCCGTGAATAGTCAGGTGGCGCGCCTGAGCATCAGAGAGATAGGTATTCTCTTCCTTCATCCGCTTGTAAGCGACCTCCAGGCTTTCATATTTGCGCGGCAGGCGGCCCGCGACGGAGCGCTTGGAGTCTATCCACTCCTTCATCTTGTCTGCCGGGCTGACTTCAGCCCGTTCAGCCAAAATCTTCGGGGAGGGGCCAAGACCCTCAATCGCGACGATCTTCTTGACCATCTCCGGATAGATGCCGGCATAGCGAAGGGCGATATTGCCGCCATAGGAATGGGCCACAATCGTCACCGGTCCGGCATTCAACTGGTGGATCAACTGCGCCAGATCATATACGCATGCACGCGGCGAATATTCCCCGTCGGCTGACCAGGCACTGTCGCCATGGCCGCGCAGATCCGGCGCGATAACGTGCCAGTCCTCGCGCAATTCCTGCGCAACCCAGTCCCAGCTCCGGCAATGATCGCGCCCGCCATGGAGAAGAATCAGAATGGGTGCGCCTTCATTTCCCCAATCGACATAATGAAGCCGAAGACGCTGCGAATAGTAAGAATGAGATGTTGGCCCTGTAATCATGCCGGTGACTTTCGTCCGCTGGACCCGGCTTGTCCAGATACTCCGCAGCGGCAAGTCGCGGCAGGTGTAAACAGGCCTGCTCTCGACACATTGGGCGAGCGGGATAAATGAAGGGAAAGCGCGAAGCGTAGTCAGGACAATTCATGCACGACATCAGTTTCAAGGGATTTGCCGGGGTGGCTCTCAAGGGAGACGTTTCCGGCAATGAGAATGACCCCTCAGTGCTTCTGGTCCATGGGGTGGGCCAGAGCCGGGATGACTGGAATGATGTGGCTGATGCCCTCCGCAAGGCGGGCCGCCGAGTCCTGAGAGTTGATTTGCGCGGCCATGGCGAAAGCGAGTGGCCGGAAGATGGCCGTTATGACTTTGACGCCTGCGTTGAAGACCTCCGCTGTGTTCTGGCGCAGATGGCCTCTCGGCCCGTTGTTGTGGCATCGTCACTGGCGGGGTGGATCGCGACGGCTGTGATTGGGGAAGACGGCGCGCATCTGGCGTCCGGTCTGGTTCTGGTCGATGCGCCGCCTGAGTCCGAAACCGGCTCTTCCGAAAGGTCAGATGCGGCCATCAGGGCCGTGACGGAGGCGGCCTTGTCTTCCGGCCGGTTTGATCCGCGCTTTCAGGAAACCTTTTATTCGGGCGATCTGGTTCAGAGAGTTCAGTCAGCAGCCGGTACCATCCGCCTGCCGGTCTTGTTCGTCCGCGGCGCGCTCAGCCGGATTAGCCCTGCGGATGAAGCAGGCCGGTTCGCCGGGCGCTTTGCCGACGCGGAATATGCGGAAGTCAGAGAGGCGGGGCACGCCGTTGCGACGGATTCCGCTGACCTTTTCAATGCGACGCTTCTGGATTTTCTGGAGAGACGCGTGCCGCGCTCGGTACCGGAATATCGTTCCGGGTCGGATGCCCGGACGCTACGCGATGCGATGGGGTGCTTTGCCACCGGTGTTACGGTGGTGACCGCAAAGGATGCTGACGGAGAGCCAGTCGGCCTGACAGCGAACTCCTTCACTTCCGTCTCGCTCGACCCGCCTTTGTTGCTCGTCTGCATCGCGAATACATCGAAGAGCCGGGCCGCGCTGGAGGTGGCGGAAACCTTCGCCGTCAATGTACTGCATATCGGTCAGCAACCCACATCAAACCTGTTTGCGAAGCCTGGAGAAGACCGGTTTTCGCAGACTCCCTGGGAGACCGGTCAGCATGATGTGCCTCTACTTTCTGGAGCACTGGCCAATTTTGAGTGTCGCCAACATGCCATTCATGAAGGAGGAGATCATATCATTCTGATAGGTGAAGTGATGCGGGCCAAATTTGACCCGAGACGTGATCCACTGCTTTATTTCAACGGCAAGTACCGCCGGCTTCATTTTGCATGAAAATTATGGAACGGTTTGGCGGTGATACTAATATATCCTCCAAATAAGCAGATTATACCTCCCAAGGGGTGTGATGGTAATCGCCTATTAAAGGTTTAATATAAATATCTGGCTGGGGTATGTTTGATCGCTGGGGTAGGCGGTCAGATGCATGGGGGTTCACATGAAAAAATATAAGCTTAAGGCGCCATGGCCGACGTCAGCTTCCAGTGAGCCCAATCGTTCCAGCGACAGTCGCTATGATTATCTCGGAAGAGCCCTGAAAAAGGTCTACGATAAGACTCTTGAGGAGCCCGTCCCGGACAGGCTGGTCGAGCTTATGCAGCAATTAAAGAAAGCCGAAGACCTCAAGAAAAAGAAATGAGGGCAAACTGGCCGTTCAGCCCGCGGGCTGAGGCGTATCTTCTTCCATCGGGTTTTCAGCCATGGCCAGCCTCTTGCGCGCAAGATCCCTGACCCGCTGATATCTCTTTTGGGCTGCTTCTGTTGCTGATGAATTCTGCGGTGCCTGCCGGGATGCTTGTCCAAGCGATTTCACCGTTCTGTTCAATAGTGGCATTTTCCAAGCCATCACCATCCTCCTGCCTTGCCTGGTTTGCAGTATGGGGAAATACGCTCCCCGCGTTTTGCACACCTGTTCCGACTGGATGGGCCTGACTTCTGCGGACAGGGCCATGTCCAGTGCGGCAGTAATGTCACACTAACGGGTATTCGCAGCTCAGGCGAGTTACTTTTTTATAATGACAAGCGAATCGATTCCCCAAGGGGAAGGGCTGTTCGGAAGTCAGGCAGGAACGCTGAAAATGTTAGCGGCGACGGCCAGTTGGATTGTCCGGGGTGGCTTCGTCTGTGCGGGGCAGCTGGACTGCGCCGATTGTGCCGAAGATTTGCTCCCAGAAGCCGAGTTCACGACCGCGGGTTGGCGTTTCACGCGATGCGTACTGGATGATTTGACCTGCATCTGCATCGTACTCAACCACCTCTTCAACTTTGTCGTCCGTGCCGAAGCTGATGGCGACAACGCTGCGCTTGGTGATTTTGGGTTTCAGGAAGGCAATCCGTTCCTGAATATCGGACATGTAAATCCAGGTATCTTCATCGAAAACGCTGGTCGTGGAAGGAGAGCCGAGTTTGGCCAGAACTGTGGAGCGCGTATCCTCGCCCGGCGCCATGTCACGCGGTTGCGCCTCGTCAGCCACATAGCCATGATAGTCCCGTGACGGAGTGAGACAGGCCGTCAGAGGCAGGGCCAGAACCGATAGGGCCAGAATCGCGCATCGCGACATCGGAATACTCCTGATAACTCGTTGGCAAAGACCTAGCGGTTGCGAGTATGGCTTGGCAAGCGCAGGTATGCAGGAGGCGAAGGGTTTTCCTATGTTATGGGCCAGGCGGAAACGCACGAACATCAAGCGCACGGCCGGGGCGCTTCATTCCGGCATGGTGATGGCCTCTCTGGAGCCGGCGCTTTACGAGCGCGGCCTGGCCATAGATACGTTTGAAGGCCGTGCGGCCATGGTGACGGCGCATGCCAGCCTTCTGATTCCCCGCCTCAATGCCATGGAAGCCCGCGATGGGGACCGTTTGGCCGAAGCGGTGAACGCCCTGATTCTGGATGGGTTTGATGCCTCATTTCGTGAAAAGGGCGTCGGGGATTCATCTATCGCCCGCAAGATGCGCAAGCTGGCGGAAGTTCATTACGGGCTGGGGAAGTCTCTGGCAGAGGCGTATGCTGTAGAAGATAATGCACGTGCCGACGCGGTTGCAGCCTGCGTCCGCCGCAACGCGATCTGTATGCCGGACAAGGAGATTGAGCTGGCAGACTATCTGCTGGTGCGGCGCCAGTGGCTGGCAGATCAGCCGGATGAGGCGTTTCTCTCCGGGGCCCTGTTCTGGAAAAGTCTGGTCTGAGTTGCGATTCCTTCACATGCCCGCCGTTGCCAATGCGCGGGGCGCACCTTAAACACCGCTGGGTAATCCGGACAAACTCGGTGGAGCTGGAGCGCCCGTGGCTAAAGGCACAATCCTGGCAGTTGATGCAATGGGCGGCGATAATGCCCCTGACGTGACCGTAGAGGGCGCCGCAGCGTTTCTCTCGGCGCGAAAGGAAGCATTTGTGCGCCTGCACGGCGATGAAGCAAAGCTGAAGCCCGTAATGGCGAAGTATTCCTCCGTCGCTGACAGAATGGAAATCGTTCACACTGAGGATGTCATCACCAGTGACATGAAGCCCAGCCAGGCCCTGCGCCGTGGGCGGAACTCCTCGATGTGGAACGCGCTGGAAGATGTGAAGGAAGGCCGGGCGAATGCCGCCGTTTCCGCAGGGAATACGGGCGCGCTGATGGCTATTTCCATGCTGGTCCTGCGCAAGATGGACGGCGTACATCGCCCCGCCATGACGGCTGCCTGGCCGACACTTCGGGGCCGGACTGTCGTGCTGGATGTTGGCGCGAACCTGGAAGCCGACGCGGCCCAACTGGTCACCTTCGCGATCATGGGCGAGGCCTATGCGCGAGCGATTCTGGGAATAGAGCGTCCGACGATCGGCTTGCTGAATATCGGCTCTGAAGAGATGAAGGGCCATGACGAAATCCGCGAGGCCCATGAGTTGCTGCGCGGCAGTGAACTGGACCTGGACTATCAGGGCTTTGTCGAAGGCGATGATATTTCCAGCGGCAAGGTAGATGTCATTGTGACAGATGGCTTCACGGGCAATGTTGCCCTGAAGGCCGGTGAAGGTGTGGCCCGCATGCTTGGGGTGCGGGTGCGCGAGGCCTTGACGGGCAGTCTGTTCTCAAAGCTGGGCGCTGTGCTCGCCATGGGTGGTCTGAAGAATCTGCGTTCGCAGATGGACCCGAGCAATGTGAATGGCGGTGTCCTGCTGGGGCTGGGCGGTGTATCCGTCAAAAGCCATGGTGGCACGGATGGTCGTGGATTTGCCCGCGCTTGCCAGCTTGCCGCAGACTTGGCGACAAGCCATTATAGAGATGAGGTTGCCACGAACCTCTCAAAAATCCGGCAAAAAGGGATAGCGGCCGAATAGACGGCTCTATGAAAGGCATTTGATGGCACGGCGCAGTTTTATCCGTGGTACTGGCAGTTATCTTCCCACAAAGGTGCTGACCAATGACGACCTCTCCAAAATGGTCGATACATCTCATGAATGGATTGTCGAGCGGACCGGCATTCACCAGCGGCACATAGCGGCCGAAGGGGAAATGACGTCTGACATCGCAACAGCGGCGGCGCGGGATGCGCTGGCGGCGGCGGGCCTGACGCCAGCGGATTTGGACCTGATCGTGCTGGGCACGACAACACCTGACCAGACGTTCCCGGCCACTGCGACGGCGGTGCAGGCGAAGCTGGGCATGACCGGCGGCGCGGCTTTTGACGTTCAGGCCGTCTGTTCCGGATTCCTGTTCGCGTTGTCGACAGCGGATTCGATGCTGAAGCAGGGCCTGTTCAATACGGCGGTCGTGATCGGCGCGGAAACGTTTACGCGCCTGCTGGACTGGTCTGATCGCGGCACCTGCGTGCTGTTCGGGGATGGCGGCGGCGCTGTCGTGCTGCAGGCCGAGGAATGGGACGGCGCTGAAGATGAGGGCGTCATCACGCACCATATCCGCACCGATGGAACGAAGTCCGATCTGCTCTATGTCGATGGCGGCGTCAGTTCTACCGGTACGATTGGCCATGTCCGCATGGAAGGCAATCGCGTGTTCCGCCATGCCGTGGCCAATATTTCCGCGGCCATCCAGGCCGTGCTGGACGATACGGGTCTGACCATCGAGGATATTGACTGGTTCGTGCCGCACCAGGCCAACAAACGCATCCTGGATGCGGTGGCCAAGAAGATGAACATCCATGAGGACAAGGTGATCATCACGGTGGACCAGCACGCCAATACATCGGCTGCGTCCATTCCTCTGGCCCTGAACCATGCCGTGCGCACGGGACGGGCCAAGAAGGGCGACCTGATCCTGTCTGAAGCGATGGGCGGCGGCTTTTCCTGGGGCGCGAGCCTTTTCCGCCTCTAGCCTCACAGGCGAAAATCAGCATTATCAAAGTTCAGAAGGAACGCGGGCGCTAGGATTCCGTTAATAATCCTTGGCTAACCATTAACCAAAGCGGGAGAATCCCATGACTAACCAGACTGTCACACGCGCCGAAGTTACCGACGCTATCGTTCGTGAAGTAGGGGTTACACGTCAGGAATCGTCTGATCTGCTGGACAAGACGCTGGAGCTGATCGGCTCTGCGCTTGAGAAGGAAGATGAGGTCAAGCTCTCCCGTTTTGGCAACTTCGTGGTGCGGTCTAAATCCGCGCGCGAAGGTCGTAACCCAAAAACCGGGGAAGAAGCCGTGATCGCCGCGCGCCGCGTCGTCACCTTCCGCCCCTCACCAATGCTCAAGTCATTGGTCGATAAAGATTAGCCAGGAAGGATCCCTTTATGTCTGCAAGCCGCGCTCGTGTTGAAAAGTCCGCCAAAGCATTCCGGTCAATCGGAGAAGCGGCGTCAGAGCTGGGGCTGGAGACACATGTCATCCGCTATTGGGAAAGCAAGTTCACGCGCGATGTGCGCCCGGTAAAGCGCGGCGATGGCCGCCGCATGTTCCGGCCACAGGATCTTGAGGCACTGCGGGCGATTCAGATCCTCGTCCACGAAAAAGGCCTAACCCTGAAAGGCGCGAAGGCGCTGTTGGCGGAGCAGGGCGTTCCGGCCGTGCTGGCGGGCGAGGCAACCCTGGGCGCATCCGCCCCGAGCCCGGCTCGTGAGCTGCAGAAGAGTGTCGCTGAAGCGTTCGATGCCAAGATCGAGGACACGGCAGCGACTGGCAGCCGCGAGCGGCTGGAAGATGCGCTGGTCGGCCTGACGGACCTGAAAGCCCGCCTCGACGCAGTCCGGCAGAAACGCGCAGCCTAATCCCACATAACGCATTGCGGAAAAGCGGAGGCTTGGCTACAAGCCGCCGGTGTCGGAGCGTGGCGCAGCCCGGTAGCGCACTCGCCTGGGGGGCGAGGGGTCGTAGGTTCGAATCCTATCGCTCCGAC
>NZ_AWFF01000029.1 GCF_000682755.1 Hyphomonas beringensis | reverse complement strand
CGGCGACCAGGCCTTCATCATTCCGACGATGGGGTAAGACAGGTGAGAGCCCTGATAGTCATCTGCATGCTTGGCCTCGCGCTGGCGGCATGCGACAAGCGGGGCGATTGCAGCGATGGCGGCGGTGTATGGGTAGCTGAACCGGGAAGGTGTATCTGCACCTACGAAGCCCGGGGAACTTACTCGGACACGCCGAACGCCGACCAGTTGAAGACTCGAGAGCTTTGCGCTCAAAAGCCAAACGGATCGGATTGGACCAAAGAGGACATTGAAGAACTGCCATGACTTACAACACAATCACTTTCGAACATAATGACCGCATCGCGCTGGTCACGATCAACCGGCCGGACAGCCTCAACGCGCTGAACCAGGAAGTCATGAGCGAAGTTGCGCATGTCTTCGGCGAGATCGACCGGAACAAGGACATCGCCGTCAGTGTGCTGACGGGTGAGGGCCGGGCCTTTGCGGCGGGCGCTGACATCAAGGAGATGCAGCCGCAGAGCTTCTCCGACATGTATGTCGATGATTTCTTTGGCCTGTGGGACCGGTTCGCAGCCTGCCGCAAGCCGGTGATCGCGGCAGTGAACGGTTTCGCCCTCGGCGGCGGGTGTGAGCTGGCCATGATGTGCGATATGATCATCGCATCCGAAAAGGCGAAGTTCGGCCAGCCGGAAATCAAGCTGGGCGTGACGCCGGGCATGGGCGGCTCCATCCGCCTGACGAAAGCCGTCGGCAAGGCCAAAGCCATGGACATGGTGCTGACCGGCCGCATGATCGACGCCGCAGAAGCAGACCGGATCGGCCTCGTCTCCCGCGTTGTGGAGCATGACGCGCTGATGGACACGGCCATGGGCGCGGCGAAGGAAATCGCCGGCTATTCCATCCCGTCGCTGATGGCGGCAAAGGAAATGGTGGGCCGGGCGCTGGAGCTGCCGACGACGGAAGGCGTGAAGTTCGAACGCCGCCTGTTCCAGGGCCTGTTCGGCACCGCCGACCAGAAAGAAGGCATGAGCGCCTTTGTCGACAAGCGCGCACCGGACTTCAAGGACAAATAGACCAGAAGGCCCTCATCCTGAGCGAAGTCGAAGGATGAGGGCCGTTTTGCATGGCGGGCTCAGCGCAGCCCGTTCGCATGTTTCGGCTTCGCTCAATATGAGCGCTTCTCAGAGGCGCCGGGAGGAAGACATGACACAGATTGCATTCATCGGGCTCGGAAACATGGGCTCTGGCATGTGCGCCAATCTCTGCAAGGCAGGGCACGACGTTCATGCCTTTGACCTGAGCGCCGAGGCCGTAAAGGCGGCGGCAGAGCAGGGCGCAAAACCCGCCGCGACGCTGGCTGACGCGGTAAGCGGCGCGGAGGTGATCGTCTCCATGCTGCCGGCGGGCAAGCATGTGCTGTCTGTCTATTTCGGCGATGATGGCGTCGCGTCTCATGCCGCACCGGGTACGCTGTTCCTAGACTGCTCCACGATTTCGGTCGAGGATGCGCGTGAGGCGGCTTCGAAGGCTGAGGCGGCAGGATTTCCCATGGTGGATGCCCCTGTCTCGGGCGGCACGGCGGCGGCAGATGCCGGCACGCTGACCTTCATGGTCGGCGGTCCGGATGAGGCCTTCGCCAAGGCAAAGCCTATCCTCGATGTCATGGGAAAGAACATCTTCCATGCTGGCGGCAGCGGGAATGGCCAGGCGGCAAAGATTGCCAATAACATGCTGCTCGGTATCTCCATGATCGGGACCTGTGAGGCGTTCAATCTGGCTGAAAAGCTGGGCCTGGATGCCCAGACTTTTTACGACATCTCTTCCACGGCCTCAGGCCAGTGCTGGAGCATGACCAGCTATTGCCCGGCCCCCGGTCCGGTGCCGACAGCGCCCTCAAATCGCGACTACAAGCCCGGTTTTGCGGTCGCTATGATGTTAAAAGATCTTCATCTGGCCGCAGGGGCCGCCAAAGCCGCAGGCGCCGAGATCGCTTTGGGTGAGATGGCAGAGAAAATCTATGAAGATCTGGACTCTAGGGGCCATGGCGGTCTCGACTTTTCCGGTGTGATGAAAGACATCAAGCGCCAGCTGGACTAGAAAATACCCTCAAAACACGCCTTTGAGCCTGCTTTGCAGCACGCCCAGTAAACGTCCAATTCCCTCAGTATGGGCCCGCTTTGCAACCATTCCTATGCTTATGCATTGGAAGCGAACGCGTTTGTATTGCGCTGCAGCATATCGGGTGTGGAGTGTGCTTGGCGCCAATCAGCAGTGAGGTGCGTTTTGGACGGACGGTATATTTGTCGGGCGGGGGTAATTTTTACGGCGGGCTTGGCCGCGTTGCTGGCGGCGTGTTCTGAGCCGCAGCAGAGCACCGCAAGACAAGAGCCAGAAGCGCAGCCTTCAGTCGTTGAAACTGAGATCCCTGACACAGCGGAAATTGCGTCACCAGAAATGCCGGATGAGGAGGCTGAACAGCAGTCTGTCCTCTACAATCTCGACACAGAGCCTTCGCCGCAAGAAATCGATGCGCCGGCGCCATCGCCGCCGCAGCCTGATGTTGTCATCCAGGGCCGCGAGTTTGGCATGTCGGATATTGTCGACAAGGCCCGGCGGCTGGCCGCTTCAGAGTTCCAGCCTTCACCCGCTCTGCCGGATGATGCGAAGGCGATGAATTATGACCAGTATCGTAGAATCCTTCCTGCCGAACCCGACATGGGATGGCCCGAGGACAAGGGCCGGTATCGCTTTCTGTTCGATCCGCGCGGTTATCTTTTCAATCACGAAGTCAAGATCAATCTGGTGGATGGGGCGGACGTAACGCCCAAGGCATACGATCCTGACCTGTTTGACTTCAAGGATCTGCCGCTTTCCAAGAGCACACGCCAAGCGCTTGGCTTTGCCGGTGTGCGCTTGCTGGCGCCGATCAACCGCTCAGGCAAGTTCGATGAGGTCCTGAGCTTCAAGGGGGCCAGTTTCTTCAGGGCGCTTGGGTCGGGGAATGTCTATGGCGCATCGGCGCGAGGGCTGGGCCTTGGCACGGCCTCTCCGGAAGGCGAGGAGTTTCCATTCTTCAAGGAATTCTGGATCGTCAATCCGGACACGGCGGATGACCAGGTGGAAATGTTTGCCTTGATGGACAGCCCAAGCGTGACTGGGGCATTCCGGTTCTTCATTACCACTGGCCAGACGACACGCATGGATGTGGAGGCGACGTTTTTCCCCCGCAAGGAAATCCAGCGTGTCGGGCTCTCCCCTCTGACATCCATGTATTATTTTTCCCCGCATGATGTGATCAAGCAGGCCACGGATTACCGCCCGGCCGTCCATGATTCAGAAGGGTTGGCCGTCCATATGGCCAATGGCGAATGGGCTTGGCGGCCCTTGCTAAACCCCGCAGAGCTTGAAGTGTCCGTGCTGACCGAGCGCCAGCCAAAAGGATTTGGCCTTTTGCAGCGTCACAGAAAGTTCGATGACTTTTCTGATCTGGAGGCGGGTTATCATCAGCGTCCGGATGTCTGGATCGAACCGACCGGAGAGTGGGGGGAAGGGCAGTTGATGCTTGTGGAAATTCCCACGGTCAATGAATACAACGACAATATCGCAGTCTTTTGGCGGCCTAAGAATAGCTGGCGCGCCGGTGAGGCGAAAACCATTTCCTACACCATGAATTGGGGCCTGAAGCCTTCGGTCATGCCGCAAGTTGTATCTGTTTCGGAAACCCGGGCTGGAAAGAAGCCAGGCGAGAAACGCTATCTCTTCATTCTCGATTATGACGAGGCACCGGCGGAGTATTTCGATGATGCGGAATTGGAAATCACGTCATCAGAAGGCGAGATCCTGAACCCGATCCTCCGCAAGCATCCCGATGATGATGGCTATCGCCTGAGCTTTGAGCTGGACCCCGCAAGCGCCAGCATGGCTGAGCTGCGGGCCGTTGTTCACAAGGGAGGTGCTCCGTTGACTGAAACATGGCTTTACCGCTGGAGAGCGAAATGACGGATCTGCGCCCCCGGCCGACCGAATTCCCCCTGACCATGCCGAACCAGGCCTTCAAGGCACAGGAAGGCGCACCGAAGGCTGAAACGCCATCCTATCGCTGGCGGAAGCTATTTGTTTTCGCCTCTTCCATGTTGCTCACCCTATGGGCCACACGGGAAATGTATGAGGTTTTGGCGGTCTCCGAGATGACGCTGCTGGAATGGGTGCTGCTTGTTGTCTTCGTGATCAATATCAGCTGGATATGCTTTGCGTTCGTGAATGCGACGATCGGGTTCGTCTCCGCACTGTTTTCCGAAATACGCGCTCCGAAGGACAAGCCGGATGTCTGCATTCGCAATGTGCGGACCGTGATCGTCTTCCCGATCTACAATGAATCCGTGGAGCATGTGTTTGCCACTGTGTCGGCGACGGCGCGCATGCTGAAAGAGGCGCCGGGCATATATGAATGCTTCATCCTGAGTGATACGACGGACCCGGAGGTCGCCCTTGCCGAGGAGGCCGCCTATTCGGAGCTCCTGAGAACAGCGGGCCATGATGTGGCGGTACGGTATCGTCGGCGGACAATCAACCATCATCGCAAATCCGGCAATGTGCGTGACTTCGTTATGCGTTGGGGCGGCCGGTATGACTATATGATCGTGTTCGATGCCGACAGTTATATGGAGGGCGACACAATCGTCCATCTCGTGAAGGAGATGGAGCGGGCCCCTCATACTGCGCTGATCCAGACCATCCCACAACTCGTCGGCGGTGCGACACTCTTCGCACGCTGCCAGCAATTTGCCTCCGCGTTGTATGGCCCCATCCTTGGCGGTGGCATGGCCTGGTGGGCGCAGAATGAAGGCAATTTCTGGGGGCACAATGCGATCATTCGCGTGTCGGCCCTGGCCGAGGCGGCCGGCCTTCCGGAAATTCCCGGCAAGGCACCCTTTGGCGGAACCATCCTAAGTCACGACTTTGTCGAGGCGGCATTCCTTCGCCGTGCCGGATGGAATGTCGAGATCCGTCCGGAAATTGGCGGCTCCTATGAACAGGGCCCGCCGACAATCATCGAACTGGTCAAGCGAGACCGGCGCTGGTGTCAGGGCAATATGCAACATATGGCCGTGCTGCTCAAAACTGCTGGCCTCAGCTGGACGAACCGTTTTCACCTGATCACGGGTATATTCTCTTATCTGGCCTCACCGCTGTGGCTGATCTTCATCACGCTTGGTATGATGTTGTCTCTGCAGAACAGCTTCATGCGGCCGAACTATTTTAGTGATGGGGCGTCCTTGTTCCCGACTTGGCCTGTGATTGACTCCGAGCGCGCATTGACGCTGTTCGTGGCGACAATGGCACTGCTTTTTGCGCCCAAGATCTATGCACTGATTTATGGTCTGGTCTCCAGCCGCTGGCGCAAGACAGTGGGCCTCGCGCGCACCGCGATGGGGATGCTCACGGAGACGTTCATCTCTGTGCTGATTGCCCCCATCCTGATGGCAACGCAAACCAGCGCAGTGATCAATGTATTCCGTGGCAAGGATAGCGGCTGGTCTCCACAGGAGCGTAGTCAGGGCGGATATGGTTTTCTCACAACACTGCGGCACAACGCACCTGCCACACTCCTGGGGCTGGTGCTTACGGTTTCTGCCATTGTGATTTCTCCGGTTTATGCGGCATGGCTGGCACCTGCCACAATCGGCCTGTTGCTAAGCGCGCCCTTGTCTTATTGGACAGCCAAGGAAAGCGCCGGGCAGGCCGCGAAGCGCAAAGGCCTTCTCGTCACACCGGTCGAAATAGACACGCCGGAAAGCGTTCAGCTATCGAAGGCAGAGAGTGCAATCTATGCCACGCTGCCCAAGACAGATATCGTTTCCCTGCTGCGTGACAGGAACAAGCAAAGAGCGCGCAAGCACCTGATTGATCCCTATTGGCCCCTGAACCGGTATGAAGTGCACACGCCCTTGGCAATCGCACGGGCAAAGGCTGCACGTGTCCTGTCGCTAGACGACTACATGAATGCCATCACGCGGGCTGAGTTGATGGCCGTGCTGAACTCAAGTCAGGATATGGAGAGCATCAGCTTCCGCTTCTCCGTAGCCGGAAGGGTTGCCGGGGACGCCACGAGTTTTGAGCGCTTTCTGGCTAACCGCCGCGCTTCGGGCAGACCGCATCAACCGAGTGGCGTAAGGCGCGGCCGCACCTAGGCAGAAGTCTACTTGCCTCTCAATCGGTTGCGGAAGTCTCTCTTGGCGGCTTCCAGACCTTCATTCAGCTGTTTACGCAGTCCCATCCGCAAGTCGCTAACGCCTTGGCTGGTGGATTGAACAAGGTCCTCCGTCACGCCAGCAGACGCCATGCTTTCTGACATGCTCGGTCCCATCAGGGAGAAACCAGAGGTTTGCTCGATCGCGCCAATGGTCCAGAAGTCTTCCTCCTGAGACCAGGCATCCATGGTTTCGAACGGGATCCAGAAATAGCCACCTTCGGCCCAGTTGGCGCTCCAGCTGTTGCGCACCAGATAGCAGCGCTCTGTCATATCGTAGCCAACAATCACCATGGCATGACCGGAAGGCGGTTTGCTCGTTGCAATCTGATCGGGTCTTGGCATCCGACCGGTCTTGCCGGCAACCTGATAGTATTCTCCCGGTGCGAACATTCCGAAAACGACCGGTAGTCCTTGCGACAATGCGGTGAGGGCAGGCACGCCGCGCGGGGTGCGGGCATATTGGACAGCGTCATAATTGCGCGCGTTCTTGTAACAGGCTTCAGTGGGTTGCGTGGTGACCATGGCCTCCTCGAAAGGCCACATCCGCGCTTCGCAGGCCCCGAAGGCGAGCACAGCTGCCATTCCATGGTGGATGTAGCTGCCATCGTCGTTCTTTTCGCTTTCAGAAAGGGACCGCGCATTATAATAAATGAACAGGCGTGACAGATCCGTCAGTGGCATTTTGTTCTTGTTCTGATGAAACTCCAAAGCGCCCACAACAGCATTGGCAACGCAGGAATTTGTGCGAAGCTGGTTCTCGACTGGCGAGCAGAGGGATCTCAGGTCGATGCGATCCGGTAAGTTCAGCTTTGGTGCAGATAGAGTGGGCGCCGGTGAAGGCGTGGTTTCGAATATGCATCCGTGCAGGCTGTAGTCTGATGTGTGACCGGACATGTCGTGTCCCCTTCCGTATTAGATTTGTGGGCTGGTCCAGGGGCGTGGCGCCGTAGAAGACCCGTGTGTGAGCGTGCGAGTTTTTACGAAGGGCATGGTCCCCCTGGCTGATGGTTCACATGCATCTGTCCCTGCGCGACAACATTGTTGTAGGCATCGAATGTCTGGAAACTGATGTGGCATCCCCGGTCCCATTGCAGCCGTCCGTTCATGGATACGCCGATTGCGGGAGCCGTCACCGTATAAGACCCATTGACGCCATTCATGCGGCCAGACATCTGCAATCTATAGCCATCCGCGCTTGTGCCTGTTCCGGAGAAGGAGCCATCCTTACTGACTCGCATGGAATATATGCTGCCAATGCCATCATTCCATTGTCCGTTCAGGGACTGATACATGCTGACCGGTTCCTGAGGATTGATACACTCCTGATACGCGCTACCCGTCAGGCCGTCGCATGGCGGAGGGGGTGGTGGTGTCGATCCCGGTTCCATAAATGATGCAATGCCTGCGATCATAACGACCAGCCCCACAACACCGATTGTGGCGAGCGAGATGAGTTTGATCAGACCTCTTTTGTCATCGGTTACATCTTCGGGTGTGTCGGGAGTTTTCTTACGCGGTACGTATCCCAGATTGACCGCCTCTACGAGTTCCTTGCGATATTCCTGTGCGCTTTGTGGGCGGCTGGCTGGACGGTTTGAAAGGCCGCGTTCGATCAATTTGTCGATACCAATCGGCACGTCAGACCTCCCGCCAGAGGGAGGCTGCCAATGCCCTTGCGGCAGAACATCCACAAGAAGCTCATAGAAAAGGACGGACAGGGAGTAGAGGTCCGCTTCAGGGCCGACACTGCTGGCATGGGTTATTTGCTCCGGCGCCATATAGCGGGGGGTGCCGATCCCTGTGCCAGTGCCGCTGTCCAGTGTGCCTGTTGTGGCTTGGGCGATGCCAAAGTCGAGTATCTTGAGAGGTGCGGTTCCATCCGTCGGCTCATCCATCAGGATGATGTTTTCAGGTTTCAGGTCGCGGTGGATGACGCCGGCGGCATGGGCTGCGGACAGACCATCCAGTATTTCGGCAACGATACGGGCGGCATGGCGCAAGGGAATATCTTCGCGCGCCTGTATCTTTTTTCTGTGCCAACCGCGCAGGGATTGCCCCTGCAGATATTCCATCGACACATAGGGCTGTCCATGCGCGTCCCCTACATCATAGACAGCCACAACATTCGGGTGGCGGACATTGCGTGCCGTCACCCCTTCACTTATCAGCCGCTTTACGGCCATCTCACCGCCCAGCCGGTCGCTTCGAATCAACTTCAGCGCAACCGTCTGGTCCGACACCATGTCTTTGGCCTTATAGACCAGGCCCATCCCGCCGCGTCCGATCACCTCTTCGATGATGTAGCGGTCGGCGAACACTTCGCCTGTTTCCAGTGCCTGTTGCTGGTGGCGCGTTCTGGACAACGTCGTGGCATCATCAATCGTTTCCAGACCGCCCAGAGTCATCAGGCCTGCATCGCTGAAATCGGCTGCAGGCGGTTTTGTCTCCGTGCCGCACTCAGGACAGAAACGATCTTCAGTGGTGATCTCGGTTTTACAGTTCGGGCATAGGGGCATGAGGGTCACCGATTGTGTGAGGAGCGCGTCAGGCAAACTTTGCCAACACGTCCGTAGTCAGATTTGAATGAAACTTTCAGGGATAGGCTGTCGGGCGCGGACACGACCGGAGAGATGATGTCTCCATCATTCAGAGTAATCGTCTTGCCGTCACCATAGGCCTCGCCATTTATGCGTACACCTGCCTGTCCGGTTACGCGCAGGGTGAGGCGGTCGCATTCGACATAGAGTTCGAAATGCCGGCGGGAGAGCAATCTGCTGGCTTCGGTGTCCACCGCGCCAGTACTATCTGTCACCAGCAGGCGGACATCTCCTAGGCCATCCTCTGCCCGCGTGCGGCTACGCCCTGCGCCCAGAACGCCGTCGGAGGTTAGGATCGGGCCCTGCCGCGGTGCATGCTGCGGCGCAAAACCTGCCCAGGAGAATTCGGTGTTACGGGGAACCCATATGTCGCCATCCATGCCGCGCAGGCCCAGCCGTCTTTCTTCCTTCTCTGCACGGACCATGCGCAATTGCAGGGCCTCTTGTGTCAGAGTCTGCGTTTCGCGCGTCTCTGATTTGCCTGAAATATACACTGTGTTGCCGTGGCCAGCACTTTGTCCGCCGATATTGACGATAGGTGCAGCCTCTGCGCGATCCTCAGACACGGTGAGTTTCAGATCTGTTGTGAAGGCATAGCATTCCTGCCGCCAGCGCCAGCGGCTGGCAACTGCCAGCAGAATTTTTACGCCATGGGCCCCAGGCTTGGTAATCTGGTTTACGGCGATGCTCGCGGGGCGGCTCTCGCCCGTGTTCAGCCTTTCCCAGCCGATATCTTCTTCCCGCCAGTCGCCTGTGCCTTCGCGACTCCAAAGGCCTGTAATGAACAGCGGGCGGCCAACGGGGGAAAGATTTGCAATGGAAACCGGCAGGCTGACAGCGCCGCCGACTTTCACCGCCGTGAGCGCCCCGGCATCCACTTCCAGATGTGGCGCAACACAGACCGTACACAGACCGGAATCATTCAGCAGGCCTCCGCATTCTTCTGTTGCCATGCAGCGCAACAAAGGCTTGCCGCACTCGGCGCAGAAGGTTGCTGCTTCATCCAGCGCGGATGTGTAGCAGCATTCTCTCTGGGAGCGCGCAGGCAGACTGGGGGAGGACGATTTCGGCATGTCGATCAGGTCCGCATCTTGTGGCCACAGCCGGTGCAGAACTTTGCCTTGGCGGGCAGGACCCGTCCGCATTCGGGGCACTCCACTTTGTCCGGCGGGGTTTCAGCGCCATCCTCGGAGCCGCCATTGCCGGATTTCCCACCGGCGCCATGCGCAACGCCTGTGGCACCTGTCATGCCGGCTTTCAGGATATCCAGCTCATGCCGGCGGCTGGCTTCGCGTTCTTCGGTCGCGCCTTTGATGAGTTCTTTCATCACCTGCATGGAGTCTTCGGAATTGCTGGTCTTGGCGCGAGCCTGTTCCTTCAGCACCTCGGCCACATCAGCGGAAAGGCCTGCATTGATGGCCAGGATTTGTTCTGGCGTCATTTTGGAGCCTGCCGTCAGCTGCGCTGTGCGGCTTTCCATGTCGGCCCGCATCTTGGCCAGTTCGTTCTCTGTGGCGCTATTATCGCGTCTTATATCCCGGTCCGTGTCACGGTCCGCCGCGTCACCTTCAATCTCCATAAGGGAGCGAAGATTTTTGGCCGATTGCTCTTGGGCGATCCGCGCCAGTTCCATTTCCATCCGCTGGGACCGCTCACGTAGCTCAATGTCGGTCAGGACACCGAGTTTCTTCATCTCGGCAACATGCTGGGCATCCAGCATTTCAATAGACCGTTCTGAGGCGCGCAGATTCCCGGCCTCATTGGTCAGATCGGTAACATGGCTCGCTTCAGCGATGTCGTTTTCCATCTTCGCGGCGCGTTCTGTCCGCAGCACTTCAATCTCATGCGCCAGGGCCTCCATCTCTTGTCGCCGCGTGGCCGCTTCGCGGGCATCGATGAAGCTGATCTCGCTTTGAAGCACCATGTGCGCGAGTTCGTCCTCGCTGGCACTCTGGATCTTGGCCATGTCCACTGAGGCATTCAGCTTCACTTCCGTGGCATCGGACTGGCGCTCAACCTCGCGCTTCAGCAAGTGCAGCTGATAGTCCATGGCCTCTTGCTGACGTTCGATTTGCGCCTTTTCAAAGGCTTCGCGCTCTACGGCGTTCATCGCCCATTGGATGGAAACGGCTTTGACGAGCACGCCGATATCACCGCAGACGCGTTCGGCTTCCTGCATCATGTCGGCCTGGATCTTGTCTTGCAGGCCGGCCTCTCCGCGAATGTCGGCTGCGTCCATACGCCCGACGATGGCCTCCATCACGCGATCAGAGAAATGCGGTGCGATGCGATCCAGCACATCAATCCGCGACAGCGCCTTGCGGCCCGTGACCGGCATATCACCTGTGGTCTTGTCGGTCTGTTTGCGAGTCACCCCGCCCATCAGGCCCAAAATATTTGACGGCTTTTCAGGGTTCAGCTGCAGCTCCAGCGTCGCCAGGCCGGCAATCTCTACATTGTCACGCGACAATGCCTTGACCGGCAACTGAACCTGAAAGGGCTTCAAATCGGCCAGCATGATGGCGATATGAGTTGATCCGCCCACGACACCTTTCAGGGCCGTGGCCAGTCCGCCAACAGAGAAATGTGCGCCTTTGAACGTGTCAATCAGTTCGCCATTGCGGAACAGAAGTGCGGCAAGGTCCGGCGGCGTGGCGAAGCGCTTTTCGAAGAAGGCCTTGAATTCACTCTCGCGGACAAATTCCGCAAGAAGGTTTGGATCGGTGAGGACAAGTGGGGACGAGGCCATGGATCAGCCCTCCTTATGTGACGGCTTGACGAAATATGTGTAGATGCGCGCGAGAATGACGATGACGCAGATAGAAAAGGCGATCGGGTGGGTCTTGATGATCGTGACCATGCGCTCTGTCGTGGAGTATTCTTCCATCATCTCTCCCATCCGGGTGACGCTGAAGATTGAGCCGTAGATGATGGAAACGATGGTGAAGAGCGACATCACAAGGGCGACTATGCCAGACAGGCGCTGGAGCAGGCCGACCTTTCCTTTGCGACGCTTGGCTTCGGCTTTTCTTTCGGCAATGTCGCGCTGGTCGAGTTCTTTCTCGAAGGCCTCGCCGCGTTTGATCGCCTCGGCGCGGGCCTTGTGATCCACTTTCAGGAAGTCTGGCTGTGCTTTGCGGCTCTTCTCGGCAGAATTGACGGGCGTAAGATTTGAAGCATGACGGCGCCAAAGGACAAACACCGTGATGCCCAGCCAGATGCCTGCTGCCGCCATGGTGAGGTTGAACATCAGGTCAATGAACGGCCAGGCTTCTGGCGGAATTTGGTTCAACGTTTCTTGCATCACGGGGCCTCATAAAATTCGGTCTCGTAATGGAAGGCGTCAGACTGTCGCCGAACGGGTCACAGTGGACAAAAGTTTTTTCAAAAAGTGGCTGCGCCTTGTGAGATCGGGATTTTTGGGACAAGTTCAGGTGGGGAGACGCGTAATGAGCCGTGAAGAAAACCTGTCAGCCAAACAGCTGCTGGATGCCTGGAGAGGCGGGGACATGGGTGCCCGCGACCAGCTCTTCACGCAATTATACTCTGAATTGCGCCTGATCTCTGCGGCCTTGATCCGCTCGGAAAGCAATCTTTCCCTGTCCAGCGGAGACCTGGTGAACGAGGCAGCCATCCGCCTTATGCGGCTTGACCAGATCGAGTGGGCCGACAAGGCCCATTTCCTCGCGTTGGCCGCGCGCGCCATGAGACGTGTGCTGATTGACCACGCCCGGAAAAAAAATTCAGACAAGCGGCACCACCGGAAAGTGACCCTTGTCTCCAAGGTGGCAGGCAAGGGCGCGGAACGTCTTGAGGTGGACCAACTGGAAAAGGCATTGATCCGCCTCAGTGTGATTGATCCGGACAAGGCGGAAATCGTTGAGCTTCGCTATTTCGGGGGGATGACTCTCGAAGAGATCGCAGAAGTAAAGGCCATTTCCGAGTCCACGGTGAAGCGGAACTGGAGGGTCGCACGGGCCTGGTTGCTGGATTCCCTGAAAGAGGATTGGCAGGATGAGCACAGAATCTCTTGAGCGTGCGGCGCTGGAGCTGCTCTCGCGCGCTCTGGATGTCACCTCGGCTGACCGTGCCGCATGGGTGCGTGAACAGGCAGGGGACAATCAGGCGCTCGCTGACCGCGTTCTGGCCATGCTCGCGGCAGACGGGTCCGGCTCTGGTCGCTTCAGAACCGGCGGTGCCAGTGGAGACATCGTTGAGCCTGCTGCGCCTGAACGCGTTGGCGCTTACCGCATCACCAGTGTTATCGGCCAGGGCGGCATGGGCGCTGTCTATAAGGGCGTGCGAGTATCCGGGAATTTTGACCACACGGTTGCTATCAAGATCATACGGCCCGGCGTCTTGTCTGATGCCCTGATTGACCGGTTCCAGCGCGAACGCCAGACGTTGGCGGGCCTCAATCACCCTAATATTGCGCGTCTCTATGATGGCGGCGAGATGGATGACGGCGCCCCCTATATCGTGATGGAATATGTCGATGGGCAGCCGATACTGGATTGGACGGCTGAGAAAAATACTCCGCTATCGGAGCGAATGGGCATGTTCCTGGATTTGTGCCATGCCGTTCATTACGCCCACCAGAACTTGGTCATCCACCGGGACATCACGCCTTCAAACGTTCTGGTGACGCAGGACGGGCAGGTCAAACTGATTGATTTCGGTATCTCCCGTCCCCAGGAAGACAGGGCAGAGGACATATTGGCGGCCACGTCATCGGCCAAGCCCAGCCTCAGCTACACCCCTGGTTATGCCGCGCCGGAGCGCAGCCTCGGCGTCAGCGCCAATACGCTGTCGGATATATATTCTCTTGGAAAATTACTGCAGGACCTAGCAGGGCCGGAGAGCGAGAGAGCAGACCTTCAGGCCATTATTGCCATGGCGACGGCGACTGCGCCGGAAGACCGGTATCCTTCTGCAGATGCGTTGATTGAGGATATCCAGAACTATCAGTCCGGGCGCGCCGTGATCGCACGCGGGGCAGGCGGCCTCTATCGTTTCAGGAAATTCGTAGGGCGGCACAGCATCAGCGTCGCGGCGGGCGTAGTCGTCTTTCTGGGGTTGAGCGCGGCGTTGGCGGCGACCTATGCTCAGTATACCCGCGCGGAAAAGGCGCTGGGCATTGCCAATACCCGGTTTGCGGAAGCGCGCGAGCTGAGCCAGTCGCTCGTCTATGACGTCTATGACTCGATCTCCCGCGTCTCCGGTACCATGGAACCACGTCAGGCGCTGGCGAATGTCGTGCGCGATTATGTGAATGACCTTTCTGTGGATGAGGACGCGCCGGGTGATGTGATGTTCGAAGTCGGAATCATCAAGTCGCGGCTGTCAGACCTCTATGGCGGCGTCGGTATGGCCAATCTGGGCGACACGGACACTTCCTACGCCCTGCTGAAGGATGCGGAGGCCACACTTGAGGCGTTGCTGCGGCGTGATCCTCAGGATACCGCAACCATGTCAGAACTCGTCATGGTGCTGAGGAGTGTCGCTATGCAAAATCTGAATTACCGGCATGATATTGAAGCGGCGGAGGCTGCCAACCGGAAGGCCATTGCCCTGGCTGAACGCGGCGCTGCGATCGGCGATGAGAATGAACGCACTCTGCTGCGCCATGTCTGGAGCTGTCGCACGGACGCGCTGCAGATCATGCTGAGCAAGGGGGAGAGCGAGGTCGCGCTGGAAAGCGTGCGGCAATGGCGTAAGGAGTTGACGCCAGAGATGTTCGCCCGGTTGGGCGGAGGCGAGGAAATGGCGGCCTATCTGGCCATGCAGGAGGCTGAATTTCTGATACAGCTGCAACGCGGCAACGAGGCGGTAGAGCCTTTGCAATATGCTATCTCATTCCGGCAGCAGATGCTGAAAGACAGTCCTGAAAACTATTATCAGATGACGCAGCTGATGGTGGCTCTGGGGGAAATGTCGACTGCCCTTCGGCAGACACCGAACAAAGCGGAAAGCCTTGAGTATGCGGATGACGCTGTCGCGCTCGCCCGTCAGATACAGGCGGCAGACCCACAGGATGCCGGTGGGCCGGAAGGACTGTCTTCCATGCTGATAAAGCAGGCCGATACCCTTGTTGCGCTGGAGGACTACAAGACCGCAAAGTCAGCCCTGACAGAAGCAACAGCGCTTGCGATGGGGCTTATTCAGCAGTTCCCGGATGATCTGTTCTATGAATCGCTTCTCTTCACGGCGTTGGACCATTCCGTCGAAACGGATCTTGTGATGAATGAGGGCACCCCTGACTGGTCGTGTGCGCTTCTGCAGGAGGCTTCGAAGGCCGTGTCCATACGGCAGAAACTGTCTGATCCGGATGCTGGACATGACCTGGAAGAACTTTCGACCCTAACAGACCAGACTTGTCTGCCCTGATCAGGCATAAATGAAGCTGGGCTTCCCTCGGCCAGTCAGGCAGACGGCAGTCAGGCGGCCGCCATAGACTGCGCCTGTATCGATATTGATGCGGCGTGAGGTTTCGCCGTGCACATCCGGAAAGAAGTCATCTGTTGGGGTGTGTCCGTGTATGACAGTGTGTGCGTATAATTGTGGATTCTCCCAATTCTCTGTCTTGAAAAAGGTCGATGCCCGCGTCCACAGCCGTCTGCCGGGACGACAATTTGGATAGTCTCTTGTGTCGACGCCCGCATGAACAAAGATCAAATTCTGGTCGTCCTCGACATAAATATCCGGCAGACTTTCCAGCCAATCAAGGTGCGGTTGCGGAACAGCGTCCAGACCCATTGTCTCATAACTGTCGAGTGTTTCCTGCCCACCATTGCGCAGCCACATGTCGCGTGCGCTGGTATCATCCGGATCATGCGCCTCAATCATCATCTGCTCATGGTTTCCCCGCAGGCAGATGATACGGTCTGGATCCGCTGCCTGACAGTTCATCAGGAAGGCTACCGCGCCTGCGCTGTCCGGCCCTCTGTCGACATAATCGCCAAGGTGCACGATCCGATAGTCGGATTGGGCATGCATTTTCTCGTGGCGCGCATGGATCGCGGCGTGCAGGCGTTTCAGCCGGTCGCACTCACCATGGACGTCCCCGATCGCGTAGTAGACCAGCGACCGAGCCATGTTTGCCGTATCAACCGATAATTCTTTCGCCGACACCAATATCTCTCCGTGCTGCGACTATGCTGATGATTGGTCCCGCCAGAACATCCAGCAGGCACATGATCATTATCAGAAAGAATACCGATGTCGAAAACCCCGGAAACAGCAGAAAGGCCACAACGCAGAAGACCAGTAACAGCATGGACAAGGCGTGGTTCACGATGGCATCGGAGCGTGTACTGGCAGATTTGATGATTTCCACGAACAGGCAGATCAGCCCGATGAACAGAACAAGGTCTCCTAGCGTGAATATCCAGGCCGTGGATGTGATCATGGGCGAACGAAACATCACCTGCGCCAAGCGTATATCGGCATTGCCGGAAAACAGGATGACGCCAAGATACAGCATCACGGGGATGAACAGTAACGGGGCGTAGACGATAGCTTTGCGCATGGTGGCCTCCAGACAGGCAGGATTGCGTCCATGGCATCGCTGTCCACAGACTCTGTTACCTCTAGAAGCGTGGGAATACGCCGAAACAGGTCAGCCCATCAGGCCGGTGATGAACTTCTGTATTGCGGCAAGACTGATGGGCTCGTCCAGGGCGGGCGTATGGCCACGGCCGGGAATGGTCAGCAGGGTGCTGTTCTTGTGGCGCCGGTGCATACGGCGGGCCGTCTTGTCTGAGAGGATGTCGGATGTCTCTCCGCGAATGATCAGCAACGGGATATTCTTCATCACACCGAACAGGCGCCACATGGCGAAATTGGTTTTCCAGTCCGGCTTGGTCGCGCCCATGCCCTGCACGATGGCCGGGTCATAATCGAAGATAATGCTGCCATCATAGGCTTCGATACACGTGCGTTTGGCAAAGGCCATCCAGTCGTCGGTGCCATAGTCCGGATACACAGTCGCCTGTGTCCGGCCTATGGCGCCTGCAGCGTCCACCCAGCTGCGATAAGTTTCATTGCCGCCGGCATATCCGGCGATGCGTTGAAGGCCTGCAGGCTCCACCACAGGGCCGACATCATTCAGGATGATGCCGCGTATCTTTTCCGGCATCACCTTGGCCATGATCATGGCCATAAGGCCGCCCATGCTGGTGCCGGCCAGCACCAGATTGTCGAGGTTCAGTTTTTCGATCAGCGCGGCCATGTCCTGTACGTAAACGGGGGGAAGATAGCTTTCTGCCGACGCTGCCCGGTCTGACTTTCCGCGCCCGCGCACGTCCACCGCGATGAAGCGCACGGGCAGGTTCAGACCTGCTATCATGGGCTCGAAATCCTTGTGGTTCCGGGTCAGTCCATGCATGCACAGCACGGTCAGGTCTGCATCTTCCGGTCCATAGTCTGCTGCATAGAGGTTCAATCCGTCAGCGGAGGTCCAGTAGACATCCCGCTTTGACGACAGGGCTTGTTGCCGGGGCTGTGTCGTTTGCATCAGACCATCTCCGCTGCGCGCTTGGCATCGCGCGCATAGGTGAAGCCCGCCATGAACAGGAAGACGACGCTCAGTGCATTGAAGCCCAGCATTAACTCCAGCGCCGATTTCAGAGGCGTCTCATTGCCCTGCGCGGCGAAATACTCGCTCAGATATCCGACAATGCTGGGACCGCCGCCGATGCCAATGAAGGTCAGGCAGAACAGCATGAAAGCAGAGGCGAAGGCCCTCATGCGCAAGCCGACCAGTTCCTGTGACGCGGTGTAGGCGATGCTGGCATAGATCAGCCCGATAAAGGCCGGCACGACATTCCATGCATAGGCCATGTTGATCGTATCAGCCTGCAGGAACATCCAGGCAAAGGGCAGGGCCAGCGCCGCGCAGACGGCGATCATCCAGGGCCGCCAGGCCAGATTATTTGCCGACAGCCGATCACAGACACGGCCCAGCGCAATCGCGCCCACACTGCCCACGCCGCCGATCAGCAGGCCCAGAGGAATGGCAATTTCGCTCGGCCCGACATGATAGGTGCGCTGCAGATGGCTGGGCGTCCAGGCCAGGAAGGCGTTCGCGGAGATGCAGATCATGCAGCACCCAGCCAGCATCCACAGGAAGGATGTTTGCCCTCCGATGAAGCGGATCGTCTCGCCCAGACTTGACGCTTCCCCGTCATCGCTGCGCTGTTCGATGGCGCCGCGTTTCGGTTCACGAATGGTCAGCCACACAATGGCAGACAGGATGAGCCCCGGAATGCCCGCCACGAAAAAGGCCGTGCGCCATCCGAAATATTTGTAGACATATCCACCAATGGCAAAGCCAGCGAGCACGCCAAGGCCGATGCCGGCGGTGTAGATGCCCAGCGCGAAGGCGCGCTCTTTTGGGGCGTAAAGGTCAGAGATGATGGAGGTTGCCGGCGGTGTGCCGCCTGCTTCACCCACGCCGACGCCCATGCGGGCAATCAGTAGCTGCCAGTAATTCTGCGCGATGCCGGACAGTGCCGTCATGCCAGACCATACCGCCAGTGCGATGGCCAGAATGTTCTTCCGGTTGCCCCGGTCGGCCCACATCGCAATCGGGATGCCGAAGGTCGCGTAGAAAGCTGCAAACACAAAGCCCGTCAACAGTCCGATCCGCCCGTCTGATATGTCGAGGTCTGCCTTGATCGGTTCGATCAGGATCAGGAGGATTTGCCGGTCAATATGATTGAAGGTGTAGACCAGCGTCAGCAGGCCCAGAACATAGCCGCGCGAGGCGTTGCGGGGTGATCGTAAGGCGTGTGTCGGGGGGGTAATGTCCGCGCTCATCAGCTCAGATCCTTTGGAGCAGTCCGGAAGGCAGCGATGCTCTGGAGCAGCGCCAGCAGAGAGGGGTGACTGGCGGATGCGGGAGGACACACCCGCCAGTCTTGAGTTCGACGGCTAAATCAGAACTCGTATGAAATCGACGCAGTCACGGTGCGCGGCGGGCCGTAGAAGGCCGAATAGGCGCTGTCTGCGCCCAGCTGGCTGGGCGTAACGAAGTTATACGCGGCGACGCGGTATTCCTCGTCAGTCAGGTTGCGGCCATGGATGCCGAATTTCAGCTTCTCGGAGGGTGATGTCCAGACAAGGCTCAGATCCAGCAGTGTGTAGGAATCCGGGTCCAGCGCCGGGCCACCCTGCGGGAAGACAACATTCGTTCCTGGATCGAATCCTTCATTTGGCACGTTGAAGAGATAATACTCGTCACGATAGGAGGCCGATCCCGTGATGGAGATGGCGCCGAAATCCGGTCCGAAATCCTTCATGTAATTGAGCGAGAGTTGCCCCTGCAGTTCAGGTGTATTCTGCGTGACGAACTGGTCGGCAATGTTCACGCCCGCCGACAGGATTTCCTTGATCTCGGCGTCGATGTAGCCAAGATTTCCCATCAGGGTGAACTCGTCGCTTATGAACCAGCTGCCTTCGATTTCCAGGCCCTTGTATTCCGAAGACCCGGCATTGAAGACAGATGAGACGAAGGTGTCATTGACGCCGTCATTGTCGGAGTCTGCGCCACTCTGCACCGTGATCTGCTGATCTGTGTATTCAGCATAGAAGGCGGCGGTGTTCAGCTGCAGGCGGTTGTCAAAGAAATTGCCCTTCAGGCCGATCTCATAGCTGTCGACTTTTTCCGGCCCGAAGCCTTCCTGTGACAGGCCAAGCGGGTCAAGGTCTGCCCGGGCGCGTGGATCAAAACCACCTGCCTTGAAGCCTTGAGCATAGGTTGCATACAGATTGATATCGTCGGTGGCCTTGTAGGACACAGAGATGCGAGGTGTGAATTCCTCGTCCTCACGGTTCAGCCCAGTATAACCGGTCTGCGTCGCCAGGAAGAGAGAGGTTTGATTATCCGCATCAAAGGAGCCGGAGCCAAGCCCCAGCCACAATTCGCGTGTTACATCCGCCGTTGTCTCGTCCTTGGTGTAACGGCCACCGAGTGACACACTCCAGCGATCTGTCAGGTCATAGGTGAAGTCTCCGTAGAGAGAGAAGTTCTCCTTGTCCTGCTTGCCGCCCTGGAACACGGTGACGCCCAAACTGGACAGCAATAGGTCGAATGCGCCATCTGCGCTGCCGTCCAGATAGTAGATGCCTGCGACGCCGGACAGGCGGTCGCCGGTGTACAGCATCTGGAATTCCTGGCTGAACTGGTCGTCATTGTAATAGGCGGGAACATCGAAGTCCGGCTGTGGCAGGGCGTCAAAGTCAATCGGCGTTACGGTGTGGCCTTCACGATAGGCCGTGATGGACTTCAGCGTGACGGCTGGGTTGACGTCCCATTCCGCCGTCAGGGAGTAGCCTTCGGTCTCGACCGAGTTATCGTCGCCTGCGCCGCCGCGTGTATCATAGACATTGTCCGTAACCGGCAGGGTTCCGTCGGCGCTCGGCAACAGGCGGTGGCCGTGCTTTGCGTTGGAATCGTCTTGCGATTTGTCATAGGCAAAGCGGACGAAGAAATCGCTGGTCGGCTGCCATTCCGCGCTCACGCGATAGGCCAGTACGTCCTTGTCGTAATGCTCTGCGCCCGTGAAGAGGTTCTTACCATAGCCATCGCGCTGATAGCTGGCGATGGCTCCACCAATGGCGAACTGGTCGCCAATCGGGGTCGATCCGGACACGATTGTATCGAGCTGGCTGTAGGAGCCGAAGTTCACTTTCGCCTTCAGTTCAGGCTCGTCACTCATCTTCTTCGTGACGTATTTGATCGCGCCGCCGATCGTGTTGCGTCCGTAAAGCGTGCCCTGCGGGCCGCGCAGAACTTCGATGCGGTCAATGTCGAAGATGTCGAGGATCGCGCCTTGCGGGCGGGCGATATAGACATCGTCCACATACAGGCCCACGCCCGGCTCAAAGCCCCAGAGCGGATCCTGCTGGCCGACGCCGCGGATGAAGGCGATCAGCGTGGAGTTTGATCCGCGCGCCACTTCGATTGTGGCGTTTGGGGTGGAGCGCTGAATGGATGTGATGTCGACTGCGCCGGTGGCTTCCAGCTGGGCGGCGTCGAAAGCGGAAACTGACAGCGGCACGTCGATCAGGTCTTCTTCGCGGCGCTGCGCCGTCACCGTCACGCGCCCCAGCGTGCGGGCTTCTTCCTGCTCGCCGGAATCGTCCTGCGCATGGGCCATATATTGCCCCGTGGTTAGAGCAATGGCGGAAACCAGGCCGAGCTTGAGTGTATTGAAGCGATGGTGTCTCAATTTATCCTCCCACGGATTTATGGCCACATATGTGTGGCATTATGGGAGAAGTATTGCGGGAAACCGTGCCAGCAGGCGATGACCCGACGGCTCAGGCGGAGTGAACATTTTCGCTCACGCGCTATTTCGCGTGAACGGGGGGCTCATTCATCTTTATGAAGGCAGCTGGGGAAAGACCGCGTAATTTCTTGAACGCGCGATTGAAGGCGCGGACATCGGAATAGCCGAGCTTTTCGGAAACCTGAGCGACACTTTCGCCCTGTTCCAGCATCCGTCCAGCCCGCCGTGCGCGGGATTCCTGAAGGATGTCCCGAAAGCTCGTATTCTCCTCGCTGAGGCGCCGGCGATAGGTGGCGATGCTGATGCCTAGCTGGCTGGCGGCGGCCTGCTGGGTTTCATAGCCGTCGGCAATCAGGTCTTCGGTACGGGCCGTGTAGGAGCGCGTATCGACCGTGGGCGAGAGTTCTTCAAGATACCGGATCACCCGGTCGAACAGGCCGTCCGTCGTCAAATCCACATCGCGGGCAGGGGTGATAGGTTCGCACGCGACATCGATGTCATAAACCAGTTCGTAGGCAGAATGGCCGTAACTGATCGGCACCTGCCAGAAACGCAAATGCTCCTTGCCGGCTTCCTGCCGGTCACGTTTCAGCACAACCCGTTTCAGGGCGCGTCCGGCCGTGCCATTGGAAATGCTCTCCAGCAGGCATTGCGTCTTGATCAGCAGGGCATCGCCAATGAAGTGGGTAAGGGCGCTGTCATCGCGGAAGCGGTAAGGGAAGCTTGCATCATCCACCACCAGGGTCAGAGTCGTCTCATTCTGGCGGATATTGTTGTAATTGCCGCCATGCATCATGTTGAAGTGAGAGGCCAGGCTGCGGATGGCGTCCATCAGCGTCACGGCAGAGCGCATCTGCGTCACCACAAACGGACCGGTCTGGTACAGCAATTTGCGTTCGGAAAGCTGCGCGGTCAGGTCATCCATCAGGCGCGCGATTTCGCGCTGGATGCGGTAATAATCGACAATCCTGACCCGGCTCTCGGCCGTGCCTTTGCGCGCATCCGCATCAATGCCCAGACGGGCAAGGATGCCATCAATGTCCACACCTGATTTTTCCGCCCAAGAAAGAATGGGCTCAATCTGGTGTAGCTCGAAATATGCCTGGTTCAGTTCCTGCGCCATGTCCAAATCATGCCGGCAAGCGAATCTGATTATTCATCGCGCCCGGCCAAAATCATTCACCGCGCAGCCGGGTCGATCCGGTCGCGTCAGCGATAGAAGTTACACAATGTATGTACCAGAGCTTCGCCAATGCCGCCACTACAACGATAATAGATGGTCTGGGCATCTCGCCGGCTCTCCACCAGGCCTGCTGCGCGCAGCTTGGCCAGATGCTGAGAAACGGCCGATTGCGATTGCCCTGTCATCTCGGCCAGCTGGTTCACGGCCAGCTCCCCGTCGCTGAGGGCGCACATGATCTTCAGCCGCGTTTCGCTGGCCATGGCCTTCATCACTTCGGAGGCCTCATGGATGCGGTCGGACATCAGCTCGAATGCATCAACACTGTTCATTTGGCGGCCTGCTGGCATCAGCGGGGTACCTCCTGTGTATCAGGCGCTGCGGCCCGCGGTTTGTTTTTGTCAGCCGGAATCCAGTCCGGGCCCCTCAAGGCTATATAGATCGCAGGGATCACCAGAACAGTCAGAGCTGTCGAAGATGCAAGCCCGAACAGCAGTGAAATGGCCAGTCCCTGGAAGATCGGATCGCTCAGAATCACAGCTGCACCGATCATGGCGGCCAGCGCCGTCAGCAAGATCGGCTTGAAGCGAATGGCGCCTGCATCCAGCAACACCTCCTTCAGTGGCGTGTGGTCATCGGTCCGGTGGCGTACGAAATCCACCAGCAGGATGGAGTTGCGCACGATGATCCCGGCAAGGGCGATGAAGCCGATCATGGAGGTTGCCGTAAAGGCAGCCCCGAACAGCCAGTGACCGATCATGATGCCGATCAGCGTCAGTGGCACTGGCGTCAGGATGATCAGCGGCACGCGGAAGGTTCCAAACTGGCCGACGACCAGAATGTAGATGCCGAACAGCGCGACCGCGAAGGCGAGCCCCATATCGCGGAAGGTGACATAGGTGATCTCCCATTCGCCATCCCATAGCAGCGTGGTGTTTGCCTCATTGTCTGGCTGGCCATACATGCGGATGGCAGGCTGTTCCAGGCCTGCAGCGGCCCAGTCATAGGCCTTCACCTTGTCCTGGATTTCGAACATGCCATAGATCGGGGCTTCATAGCGCCCGGCGAGTTCCCCCATGACCATGTCTGCGAAATACCCATCGCGGCGGAAGATGACTGGAGATCCCATTTCTTCCGACACGTCTACCAGCGCGCCGAGCTCCACAGGCGTCTGGCCTGTGCCGAGTGGGCGCCGAGGCACCGGAATGGCCGCGAATTCCTGAGACCAGTTGCGTTCGGCCTTGGGCAGCTTAACCTGGATGTCCAGCGGATCGCGGCCTTCACCGCGGGGAGAGACGCCCACAATCTGCCCGCCAAAGGCCAGCGCGATCGTGTCCAGAATATCCTGTTGGGCGATGCCATAGTCTGCGGCGCTTGGCTCATTGACGGAAACCGTCATGCGCGGGGCCGGGTCGCCTATGGAATCGTCCACATCGACGATGAAATCCGTTTCCTCGAAAAAGTCGCGGACAATCGCCGCCGTCTCGCGGCGGGCTTCAGGCGTTGGGCCATAGATCTCCGCCATAAGTGTCGCGATGACTGGCGGCCCCGGTGGCACTTCGACCACTTTGACACTTGAGCCTTCGGGCATCGGTACGGCCAGCAGGCGCTGGCGCAGATCCAGCGCGATGTCATGGCTCGCCCGCTTGCGGTGAGACTTCTCGGATAGATTTACCTGCAGGTCGCCCAGCTCCGGGCTGTTGCGCATGAAGTAGTGGCGCACCAGGCCGTTGAAATTGAACGGCGCGGCTGTGCCCGCATAGGCCTGTACGGACTCGACTTCCTCGACATCGCGCATGGCGTCGGCCAGCGCGAAGAGGGACCGTTCGGTGTCTTCCACCGTCGCGCCTTCCGGCAGGTCCACAACCACCTGGATTTCGGATTTATTGTCGAACGGCAGCAGCTTCACCGGCACCAGTTTGAAATAGAACAGGCTGAGCGAGGCCAGTGTCGCCACACCGACAATGATCAGGAAGGTCCATGCATTACGTTTGGATGAGACAATCGGCGTTGCGATGCGGCGATAGAAGCCGCCCAGACGGCTTTCGCCATGCGCTGCGCCCTCTCCGCCCTCGTCGCCATGCCCGGCCAACTTCGCCCGCCCGGCAATCTTCATGATCAGCCAGGGCGCAATGCCCACGGCGACAAAGAAAGAGAATACCATCGCCGCCGACGCATTCGCCGGAATTGGCGCCATATAGGGGCCCATCAATCCGGAGACGAACATCATAGGCAACAGGGCGGCGATCACGGTCATCGTGGCTATGATTGTCGGGTTGCCCACTTCGGAGACCGCATCGATGGCGGCCTGCATGCGTGTGCGTCCGTCGCGCATCGCCCAGTGCCGGGCAATGTTTTCGATCATCACGATGGCATCGTCGACGAGGATGCCGATGGAGAAGATCAGCGCGAACAGAGAGACGCGGTTGATCGTGTAGCCCATCATCAGTGATGCAAACAGCGTCAGCAGGATGGTCGTCGGGATCACGATCAGCGTCACCAGCGCCTCGCGCCAGCCAATGGCAAAAGCAATCAGCACAACGATGGAGACCGTCGCCAGCCCCAGATGGAATAACAGCTCATTGGCCTTGTGATTGGCCGTCTCGCCATAGTCGCGGGTGACATCCAGACGTACACCTTCCGGGATCAACTGGCCCTTCAGCGTGTCGACGCGCGCCAGAATGGCTTCGGCCACTTTCACCGCATTCGCGCCGGGCCGCTTGGCCAGCGCCAGCGTGACAGCGGGCCGGGCGACAAAGGCATCGTCGCCCGCATGATGCTCCAGCGTCCAGACACGCGATTCCGTTTCGGCACCCTCCACTGTCACTGTCGCGACATCGGAGAGATAGACCTTGCGTCCGTTTGCGCCGCTGATTTCCAGCTTCTCCAGCTCTGCCAGAGACTCCAGCCGGTCCCCGGCCTGCACCAGCAGCGAATTGCCATCCTGCCGCGCCGTGCCGACGGGCAGCGCCGAGGCGGCCTGTGCAACGGAGGCGGCCAGCGTCTGCAACGGTACGCCATAGGAGGCCAGCGCCTGAATGTCCGGCTCCACGCGCATCACCAGATCCCGCCCGCCAACCAGAGAGGTCAGGCCGACATCCGGCACCTTGATCAATTCCTTCTGCAATTCATCTGCCAGCATGCGCAGGCTGGTGTCGTTCCAGACATCGCCGGTCCAGTCTTCTGGTGACAGGGTCAGCGTCACGATCGGCACATCATTGATGCCTCGTCCGACAACCAGAGGCATCGGCACGCGCGGTGGAATGCGATCCATATTCGCGCGGATTTTCTCATGGATGCGCAGGATCGCGTCATCTGCATCGGTGCCGACATTGAAGCGGGCCGTGACCATCGCGCCATCATCCCGGCTCTGGGAGTAGACATGCTCCACATCCGGGATCGCCATGACGATCTCTTCCAGCGGCTTGGATACCTGCTCCACCACGTCCGGCGCCTGCAGGCCCGGTGCGGAGACCATGATGTCCACCATGGGGACGGAGATCTGCGGTTCTTCCTCACGCGGAATGGTCAGCAGGGCGATCAGCCCCACCGCCAGCGCAGTCAGCAGGAAAAGCGGCGTCAGGGGCGAGCGAATGGTTGCGCGCGTGATGGAGCCCGAAATGTCGGCTTTCATCGGATTACTCCGGTTTCTCGATACGGTCGCCGGGGCGAAGTCCGCTCAGGATTTCATATTGGCCATCCGTGTCGGCCAGCGGCGCAGCCAGCGCGACAGGCGCTTCCACAAAGCGGTCACCGACAAGGACGCGCACGAAGTCCACACCATAACGGGTAGAGACATAGTCTTTCGGCACACGGATCGCGCGGCGCTCGCCCACGGGGGCCAGCACGTCGACGCGTTCCCCCACCAGCGCCTTCAGGCCGCCGGGCACGGTCGCGTCCGCGATCACTTCCCCGTTGCGCAGCTCAGGGTAGACCTTGACGATGGTCGCCGTCTGCAGGTCTCCGCCGCGTGCGGGCAGGCGCAGTGTCACGGTCTCGCCCTCTGCCATCTGCGCGGCATGGCGCTCTGGCAGGGACAGGCGCACGATGCCGTCCAGCGTCGCGAAGCTGGCGATCACTTCGCCGGGCGACACGATGGAGCCTTCCACGACATTCACTTTTGTTACCCGGGAATCTGCTGGCGCGCGGATCTGGCCTTCGGCCTGGCGTGCAGACAATGCGCGGCGTTCCGATTGTGCCGAGGACAGATTTCGCTTCAGCACGTCCAGCCCTGTGCGTTGCTCATCCAGACGGGCTTTCGGGAAAAAGCCTTCCTTGAACAGGGCCTCATTGCGGGCAAGGTCTTCTTCTGCCTGCCGGATCTGGGATTCAAGCCCCTGGATACGCGAGGACAGCGCCGCCAGTTGCGGGGCGAGTGTCCCATCGGTCACGACGGCAACCACCTGATTGGCTGAGACGACATCGCCCTCATCAATTGTCAGGCGGCTGACAACGCCTTGCAGGCGGGAGCGCGCCGTGGCTGTGTCACCGGCCTCGATGCGGGCAACGACCGGACGGTAATCCATCACGGTCGATGTCTCGATGTCCAGGGTCTGCGCGGCAGCCATACCTGCCAGCAAGGTCATCGCCGTGGCGGCGAGGAAGGCTCTAGTAACGGCCATTGTCTTCAACCTGCCCTGTTGCGGGATTGATCTGCACGCAGGGCAGACCGGCCTGTTTCCATGCGCCAATGCCGCCCGCCAGATGCGCAGCGTCTACACCTGTTTCAGCCATGAAAGCCTCCAGCGCCTGGCGGGAGCGTTTGCCGGAACCGCACTGGAACACAATGCGCCGGGCACTGTCTGTCGGAACGGCCTTTGGCTCGAATGTGGACAGCGGGTTCAGCAGCGCGCCATGGATGCGCTGGTTGGCGAACTCTGCCGGCTCGCGCACATCCACCAGAATGATGCGGCCTGCTTTCAGGTCTTCAAACACGGTGTTCGGGGACAGGTCTCTCTCGTCGGCCATGGGGTAATCCTCCAGTATCTATACATATGCGTGCGAGGCGTCTTTAAACTTAGGTACAGGCACTCCCGGCTTGCATCTATGCGACATAATGCGCATTTTATAAAATACGAATATAAAGTAAAGTATTCGTGTCAGATAAAAAGATACCAGGGAGTTGATCATGGCCAGGATTGTCATTTTAGGGGCAGGGCTCGGCGGCGTCATCGCGGCCTATGAAGTACGCAATTCTGCGCGCAAGGAAGATGAGGTCATCTGCATTAACGAGACCTCCTATTACCAGTTTGTCCCGTCGAATCCTTGGGTTCTGGTTGGCTGGCGAGACCGCGAAGACATTGTGATCGATCTCGAAAAACCGATGAAGCAGCGCGGCGTTGAGCTGCTGGTCGGTAAGGCCGAGAAGCTGCAACCCGATGAGAAAACCATTCTGATGGCGGATGGTCAGGCCGTGCCTTATGATTACCTCATCATCGCGACAGGGCCGGAGCTTGCCTTTGACGAGATTGAAGGCTTGGGTCCTCAGGACGGTTACACCCAGTCGGTCTGCCATATAGATCACGCCCAGTCAGCGCATGATGCCTTCGAAGAATTCTGTAAGGATCCCGGCCCGGTCATTGTCGGCGCGGTACAGGGGGCCTCCTGTTTCGGCCCGGCCTATGAGACGGCGATGATCATTGAGACCGAGCTGCGCAAGCGCAAGATCCGCGACAAGGTGCCGATGACCTTCGTCACCTCAGAGCCCTATATCGGTCATCTCGGCCTCGACGGCGTGGGCGACACCAAGGGCCTGCTCGAAAGCGAGTTGCGAGAGCGCCACATCAAGTGGATCACCAATGCCCGCGTGAAAAATATCGAACCCGGACAAATGATCGTGGAAGAGGTCAACGAAGATGGCTCGGTCAAGCAGACGCATGAGCTGCCCATGAAATACTCCATGATGCTGCCGGCCTTCCGGGGTGTGCCTGCGGTGAGAGATATTGACGGCCTCGTGAATCCGAAGGGCTTCGTCATTACAGACAAGCATCAGCGCAACCCGAAATATCCGGAGATCTTTGGCATTGGCGTATGCATTGCGATCGCGCCACCTGGGAAGACGCCGGTTCCGGTCGGCGTGCCGAAGACAGGTTTCATGATCGAATCCATGGTCACCGCAACAGCCGAAAACATCGGCGAGATCCTGCGCGACAAAGCGCCGACGCATGAGGCGACCTGGAACGCCATCTGTATTGCAGACTTCGGCGATGGCGGTGTTGCTTTCGTGGCCCAGCCGCAAATCCCGCCACGCAATGTCAACTGGTCCGTATCCGGTGGATGGGTCCACATGGCGAAAGTCGCCTTTGAGAGATTCTTCCTGCGCAAGGTGCGCACAGGCAAGTCCGACAATGTGTTCGAGAATGCCGCACTTCACCTGATCAATACGCACAAGCTGAAAGCATAGAGGCTCTTCATGTCCGAGACGTCCGTCGATACCCAGATGCTGGTCTGCGTCCATTGCGGCGCGGCGAACCGTGTGTCTGCCGGCAAGCCATTGACCGGCGGGCGCTGTGGCAAATGCAAGGCCGGCCTCGCCACGCCCCAGCCTGTCGATATTGACGAAAAGATGCTGGCCCGCCTGCAGGCGCGCGATACCGGCGCCTATGTGCTGGATGTCTGGGCGCCCTGGTGCGGCCCGTGCCGCATGATGGCCCCGGCCTATGCCGAGGCCGCCAGCCGCTTTGCCGGTCAGGTACGGTTCTTCAAACTGAATTCAGACCAGAACCAGTCCGCATCGGCTGGCCTCGGCATTCGGGGCATCCCGACGCTGATCGCCTGGAACGGCGCAAAGAAGATCGCCCAGCAGCCCGGCGCGCAGACCCGGGACGGACTGATCAACTGGGTGAAGTCAAACTTCAGGCTGTCTGCCTGATCTGTGGAAGGAGTATTCCCATGAATATCGACCGTGCTGTTTTTGCTTTTGCGGGCCTCATCGTTCTGGCCAGCCTGGCACTTGGCTATTTCGTTTCGCCTTACTGGTTCCTGCTGACCGCCTTTGTCGGGCTGAACCTGTTCCAGGCAGCCTTTACCGGCTTCTGCCCGGCGGCGATGATTTTCAAAGCGCTGGGCCTGAAATCCGGAAACGCCTTCAAATGAGGTTTCGCGCGTGTCTGTCCGGGGCCTGCCTGATGGCGCTCGCGCCGCTGGCAGTGGCTGAGCCTGTGTCCCTGCAGCAGGCCCTTGAGGCTGCCCTGCAATATGACCCCGCGCTCGATCAGGCCTCTGCCGGGATGGAGCGCAGTGAAGCCGGTCTGGACGCTGCGCGCGCAAAGACCGGTCCGACTGCGGGCCTGCAGGCCCAAATCGGCGCACTGGAGACAGACTTCACAACAGACCGCATCTCACAGGTGCCGCGTCAGATCGGTCTGCAGGCGGAATGGCCGGTGTTCACCTCCGGGGCCAACGCCGCCGCGATTGATGCCGCCCGGGCCCAGCGTGAGGCCTCTGCCGCGCAATTGCTCAGCGCGCGCGAGCAGACCGTCCTCAACACGTTTGAGGCTTATGCCCGTGCCTGGCTGGCGGAACAGGAACTGGCCGTCGCCCGTCAGCAGGTAGAGACGTTCCGCCTCCGCCTGCAACAGACAGAGGCGCAGTTCGATCAGGGCATCGTCACGCGTACAGACATCGCGCTCACCCAGTCTCGCCTTGCCTCCGCTGAGGCGCAGCAGGCGGGCTACCGCGCTGCGCTGGCCGCAGCGAAGGCAAGGCTGGCCCGTCTGACCGGTTTGGACCAGCCAAGTCCGCAACACCCGGCCGCGCTGCCGGGAGAGACGCCAACAGACTTCCAGCAATCATTGGCGCATGTGCTGGAGACCAATCCGGACCTCGCCGCCGCACGCGCCGCTGAGACCTCCGCCGACAAGCGTGTTCAGGAAGCGCGCAGCCGGTTTGGCCCGAAAGTCTCCCTCAAGGCACGGGCGACCACGGGCGAGGACATCTATTTCTTCTTCGATGACCCGATCAGCGATGTCGGGGCCTTCGTCTCGGTGGAGGTGCCGCTTTACACAAGCGGTCTGAAATCCGCGAGCGCGAGAGAGGCGCGGGCAGGGCGCAGCGTCGCCACTGCAGGTGTGCGCATCGCGGAAGTTCAGCTGAAGGAAGCCGTCAGCAGCCTGTGGGGCGATATTGAGGCGCGCCGCCTGGCCCTGAAGGCCGCGACCCGCGCAGAGCGTGCGGCCAGCCTCGCGGCAGAAGGCGCCTACAAGGAATATGATGCCGGTGCGCGCACCCTGGTGGATGCGCTGGATGCCGAAAACGCCTATCGTGATGCCCAGATTGCGCGCCTTCGGGCGGGGGTGGAGCTGCAGCTGGCATCGGCCCGTTTGCGCGCGCTGTCCTCTGATCTCGAACCGAGTCTGATGCCCTGACGTATCAGAAGCACGGGAATTCCGGAAAATGGCTTTAATCGCCTTGCTGAGCTTCAAATCTTGCCGGAATCCGTGCAAACCGTTATGCGCCCCCTATATGCGTTTCGGCGGCGCAATGGACCGCCCTGATTTGGAGACTGCATGTCGAAGGAAGAACTGATCGAATTTGAAGGCACAGTTGTCGAACTGCTGCCGAACGCGACGTTTCGCGTGAAACTGGAAAATGACCACGAAATCATTGCCCACACCGCAGGCAAGATGCGCAAGAACCGCATCCGCGTGCTGACCGGTGACAAGGTTATGGTTGAAATGACGCCCTATGACCTGACCAAGGGCCGCATCACCTACCGCTTCAAATAAGCATGATCGCGTCCTCCGGGCACGCCCCCTTGATCCTCGCCAGTGCGAGTCCCCGGCGGCGAGACCTGCTCGCCCAGATCGGGATTGTGCCGGACGCGATCCACCCGACCGACATTGACGAATCCCGTCGCAAGGACGAGTCGCCACGCGCGCTGGCGGAGCGTCTTGCTGTGGAGAAGGCTGAGGCCTGCCCGGAAGCGGGCTATGTGCTGGCAGCGGATACGGTCGTTGCGCTGGGCCAGCGCAATCTGGAAAAGGCGGCAGATGAGGCTGAGGCGGAACAGTTTCTGCGCCAATTATCTGGCCGCGCCCATCAATGCATCACAGGAGTGGCCGTAAAGGCTCCGGATGGCCGCCTCGCCAGCCGCACTGTGCTCGCGCGGGTCAAGATGAAGCGGCTGACCGATCAGGACATCGCTGCCTACATCGCCAGCGGCGAATGGAAGGGCAAGGCCGGCGGCTATGGCATCCAGGGTATGGCCGGCGCCTTCATCACCCATATCAGCGGCAGCTACACAACCATTGTCGGCCTGCCGCTATACGAAACAAAAGCCCTGCTCGAAGGGCTGGGCTGGCGCAAACCCTGAAGCCCGAGCCAGTGCTTCGACTTCGCTCTGCATGAGCGCGCCTCAAATACAGGCCTCATCCTGAGCAAAGTCGAAGGATAATGGGAAAAGAGCCTAAGTCCGTTCCCAGGTGGTGATGGCCAGGAGGCTGAGTGTCACGACGCCGCCGACGACCAGCCAGAGCGGATCGACCGTGGACAGAAGGCTCGCATCCTTGCTCGCGTCGACCACGGATTTGGTGAGGGCCAGGTCCAGCCCCGTCCAGCCTGACAGCAGTTTTGGCAATTGCATCGCGGCGACGCTCGCCCCGGCTAGGCCGACTGCGCCCAGCAGGACACGGCGCATCAGGGCCTTGCGGCGGATACCGCCCATCACGTCCTGAACGAAGGGGGCCGGGTCCAGCTTGCGGTCCTCTGCCGTAAAAAGATCGGTGAGGTCTGAGTAGGTTTCCTGTTCACGCATCATCTGTACTCCATCACGCCACTTGGCTGCTTGCAAGTTGTTTGCGAAGCGCGTCCACGCCGCGCGTCACATGGGATTTTACGGTGCCGAGCGGCCAGCCGGTCGCGTCGGCCGCTTCGCGATGTGACAGGCCCGCTGCGACGCAGAGCGTGACGCACACGCGCTGGGCTTCTGTCAGTTTCTGCAAGGCATTGGTCAGATCCATCTGGTCGCCCACCTCATCGGACTGGGTGCGCATAAACGGAACGATTTCTGCTGTTTCGTCAAACTCGATCTCGATCTTCTGCTTGCGGCGGGCTTGCAGATATTCCCGCCAGCAGATGGTGCAGATCCAGGCCGAGAAGGTGCCGCCGGTATAGGTGCCGATCTTTTGCCAGGCCTTCAGGAAGGTGATCTGGGCTATGTCGTCACCGTCACTGGCAGACCCGGTCAGCCGCCGGGCCATGCCCCGCACGCGGGCCTGGTGGCGCCGCACCAGCTCGGCATAGGCTGCCTCGCTGCCTTGTGCGGCGTCTTCGGCCAGGTCTGGATCGCTGCGCATGTCGCGCCCTCCTTCGGAGACCCGTCTCAGCTCAGGCCGTCTCACGGCGGCCGAATGCCCAGAGGCCAAGATAGGCCAGACCCAGGAATACCGGAAATGAGGCCACGCCAATCATCGGCTTGATGGCTTCACCCTGTTCGCTGCCAACCATCACGCCGAGGAAGCCAAAGGCGATCCCGACGGCCAGGAACAGCACACCGCGGCGCAGATCAGCCCGGACCGGGTCTGTCACCAGCGCCAGGCGCTCAATCATCTCACGGTCCAGAACCTGGCCCTTGTCGATGGCGTCGCGCACGGTTTCGTGGATGGTTTTGCGTTTCTTGAAATTGAAATGGCTGACCAGCCAGACAATTCCGACAATCGTGGCGCACAGGCCAATTGGGACGATGATGTCTTCCATAATGAAGCTCCTTCAAGGGTTTAATGGGCGCTCACTGCGGCGCCTTTGATTGTAAGATGCAGGCAGGAGCGCGTTTGGATGCAGGCGGATGCGATTTTCTTTCTGACGCTATTGCTTGCAGGCAGAAGGAGGGGCGGCTAATCGCAGGGCAATGGTAAAGATCAGGTCCAAGAAAAAGCGGAAGACGCCCCACGTTGCGGCGGATCTCACGACACGCGAAGGCCGTGCCCGGGCCCGCCGGGAGATGGTCTGGCAGGATCACGGCTTCCTGCGCGCGGCTTTTTCAAATCTGCATCAGATCTCGCCCGAGATGTGGCGGGCGAACCAGCCCTCTCCGAAGAAGGTGGTCGAGTATGCCGAGAAACTGGGCATCCGCACGATCCTGAACCTGCGCGGGGAAAGCACCAAGGGCTATTACCTGTTGGAGAAAGAGGCCTGCGAGAAAGCGGGAATCACCCTCATCGATTTCCAGGTCTTCTCCCGCGATACGCCGACGAAAGAGGCGCTGTTCGCGGCGAAGGAGCTGTTCGAGACCATCGAATACCCGGCGTTGATGCATTGCAAATCCGGCGCGGACCGGGCGGGGCTGATGTCCGTTCTCTACAAATTGCTGCGCGAAAACGTGCCTTTTGAAGAGGCGGTGGAGCAATTGTCTCTGAAATACCTGCACGTGAAGCATGGCAAGACAGGCATGCTGGACGCCTTCTTCCAGACCTATGCCAACTATAATGTCGGGCGCGCGCCGGAAGACTGGAAGCCTTTCCTGGACTGGGTGGAAGAGGATTACGACCGCCTGAAAGTGAAGGAAGACTTCATGCGTGACTTTGGTAAAGGCGTTCAGGTCGACAAGATCCTGAACCGGGAATAGGCGCTTTACCTGCTGGTTAATTTCATGCTTGGCTTGGGCCACACAGATCGGAGCTGCCGGAATGCGCGTGCTTATCCTGACCTTTGCGGCCATGGCGACCCTGACCGCTTGCCATCAGAAGTCCGACCGGCAAATCCTGACCGAGACCTGCGTGGCCGAGGGCGAGACCCCTGCGACCTGCCAGTGCATCACCGCCGCCATGGAAGAGAATTTGAGCCCGGGCCTGTTCCGCCGAACCGCTGCCGCTATCGGCCGGGAAAAGCGCCGGGTCGGCAAATATGTCGAATCCCTGAAACTGGAAGAACAGCTCGAATTTGCGAGTGTTCTGAGCGAGATGGTGTCGTGTGAGCTGTCGCAGCCCGATGCGGAAATCGTCGTCGATTGAGGCATAAAAGCACCCGATAGCCGGGCCCAAGTTCGTTTCTCGCGTGTATTTGCGTGACGTGAGACACCAATCCGCTTAGATATGACGCGGAGTTAAGGAAGGGGATACCATGAAGTTCTTCATCATCAACAGCTTCCGGACGATGGTTTACGTGGCCTATATCGCCATTGTCGTCGCCGGTATCGCACTTGGCCTGTACAATCGCGGCGAGTTTTCAGGAGAGTTGCTGGGCCTTAGCGGCACGCTGGCTCAAGTGGCTGATTTTGCCATCTTCACGGTTGGCGGCTGGATCGCGGCCAGCCTGGTCTGCGGCCTGATCGTGACGCTGCTGGACATTCGCGACGACATCAATGACCGCCTGCCGGACGCGCGCCGCGACGACTGAGCAGACACATGATTTCCGGGGGGAGATGAAAGGGCCGTCAGCCAGTGCTGGCGGCCTTTTTGCCACCTGTTGCCTGACTCCCGCAGTTGCGCAGTCAGGCGGCGCAGTCCATCTACGCTTCATGGCTGATTTTACTACACCGCCGGCCGATCTGCTTGCCGGACTTCTGGACCATTGCCGCAAGGAAGGCGCCGATGCCGCCGATGCGAGAATCGGCATTGCCGATGGCGTCAGCGTTTCTGTGCGCGATGGCAATCTCGAAAGCATCGAACGCGAAGAGGGCCGCTCTGTGGCGCTGCGCTGCTTCTATGGAAAGCGTCAGGCGCATGTCTCTGGCGCAGACCTTTCCAGCGAGGGCCTGAAGGCCCTGGCAGAGCGCTGTGTCGCGATGGCGAAGGCTGTGCCCGAGGACAAGTTCTGCGGCCTGCCTGGGCCGGATGAGCTGGCGACGGGCGACCTCGACATGGATCTGACCGGCGAGCCGGAAATCTCCGCCGAAGTGCTGGAAACCGAAGCGCTGACAGCAGAAGCCAGCGCCCTGTCTGTGCCGGGCGTCAAGACTGTGGCGGGCTGCGGCGCGGCCTGGAACCGGTCTTCGCGCTGGGTCGCCGCCAGCAATGGCTTTTCCGCCTACAAGACCGGCACCTCGACCAGTCTGGGCCTGGCGGCTGTGGCCGAACGCGATGGCCATATGGAGCGTGACTATGACAGCTGGTCTGTCCGCTTCACCAAGGACCGCCCGACGGCCGAAGAGATTGGCAAGACGGCAGGCGAACGCACGATTTCGCGCCTTGGCTCCCGCAAGCTTGCGACGCAGAAGGCGGCTGTCCTGTATGACCGCCGCGTCTCTGCCAGCCTGATCGGGGCCTTCCTCAGCGCGATTTCCGGCCCGTCCGTGGCGCGCGGTGTCAGCTTCCTGAAAGACAAGATGGGCGAGCAGGTGTTCGCCAAGGGCATCCACATCATTGATGACCCGTTCCGCCCTATGGGCATGGGCTCGCGCAGCCATGATGGCGAAGGCATGCCGGTGAAGGAGACTCATCTGATTGATGATGGCCGCCTGACCGACTGGCTGCTGAACTCCCCGTCTGCGCGCCAGCTGGGCCTGAAGCCGAATGGCTTTTCGGCGCTTGGCTTTGGCGATCCGCCGGGCGTGACGACGTCAAACCTTTACCTCAAGGCCGGTGAGCAGACGCCTGCCGATCTGGTGAAGCAGGCCGGCAAGGGCCTGTTGGTGACAGACATGTTCGGCCCGTCCATCAACCCTAATACCGGCGACTATTCCGTCGGCGTGGCGGGCTTCTGGTTCGAGGATGGCGAGATTGCCTATCCGGTCTCTGAAGTGACCATTGCGGGTGACCTGCCCTCCATGTTCGCGCGGCTGATCCCGGCGTCGGATTTGGAGTTCCGGGGCACGCGGGATGCGCCGAGCATTCTGGTTGAGGATATGAGTCTTGCGGGCAGCTGACCGCACCCTGTCTGACGATATGAGGGTCCTGCGCGAAGTGGCGCAGGAGGCAGGCAAGCTCGCTCTGTCCTTCATGATGGATGACTCAGCTGTCAAAACCTGGCGCAAATCCGGCGGCAGTCCCGTTACCGCGGCTGATATTGCCGTGAACCGGCTCTGCTCCGAGCGGCTGACCCGCTTTCGGCGAGACTATGGCTGGCTGTCTGAAGAGACGCTGGACAATCGCGATGCCCGCCAGAAGGATCGCTGCTGGGTGGTCGACCCGATCGACGGCACGCGCGCCTTCATGCGCAATGACCCCTATTGGTGTGTCGGCCTTTCCATCGTCGAGGAGGGCGAGGCGGTGGCTGGCGTGATCTATGCTCCGCAACTGGACCAGCTATACGAGGCCCGGCGCGGCGGCGGGGCATTCCTGAACGGACAGTCCATCCGCGTGTCGGAATGCCGGTCGGAACAGGGCTGCCGGATGATCGCGGCGGAGGAAATGATCCGCCATAAGGCCTGGAGCGAGCCCTGGCCGGAGCTGACCCTGGCACAGCCGAAACCGAACGCCACCCTGCTGCGCCTGGCCTTTGTTGCCTCCGGCGCGTGGGATGCGACGATGGCCATGGGCAACAAGTCTGACTGGGACCTGGCGGCTGGAACTGTGCTCGTTCAGGAGGCAGGAGGTGTCGTAACGACACATAAAGGCGAAAAACTCATCTTTAACCGCGATGTACCTGCACAACGAAGCGTCATCGCATCTGGAAACAGCTTGCATCCTCTGTTAGTGCGCAGATCAGAAATTGTGGATATACCTGACCCACAGGAAAGGGCGGCTGAAATAGCCCCCGCACAGATTACGGAGCCAGTAAAAATGGGCGAAGCCACCCGCGACACCAAGCAGCTTCTCCACATCGTATTCGGCGGCGAGCTGAAGGATGTGGCCGAAGTGGAATTCGAAGATCTTTCCAAGGTCGACTTTGTCGGCGCCTTCCCGAACTACAAGGAAGCCTACGACGCCTGGAAAAATGCGGCCCACCGCACAGTGGACAATGCAGAAGTCCGCTATTTCATCCTGCACGCCCACAAGCTGCTGGACCCGGAAACAGGAGATCACCATCACGTCTGAGGTGGTGACACGTAAGGCCCCCAAACAAATGGGGAGCCTGAGACGACTGTTCTCGGCTTATTTCAGCCATTACCTTGGCTGGTTTGCGGCTGGGACGCTCATGGCCCTGCTGACCTCGCTCAGCGCCATGGGCTATTCCCTGATCCTGAAGAAGATGGGCGACCAGCTGCAGGCGACCTTCGGGGAAACCGTCGCGCAGGCAGAGGCCGATTCCGGCTGGATCGGCTGGGTTGCCCTGGCGATCATCGGCCTGTCGGCGGCGCGGGCGCTGTCGCTCTATCTGATGACGCTGTTCAACAATACCGGCGTTCAGCGCGGGCTTGTGCTGGTACAGAGCAGCCAGTTCGATTCCCTGACCGATGGTGACTATGCGCGCATCTCTGCCGATGCGTCCGGCGATTTCGTCTCGCGCTTCATCAATGATGTGAACGCGATCCGCGATGCGGCGCTGCGCTTTGCCAATAATTTCACCAAGAGCGTGATCACCGTGACCGGTGTGCTGGGCGTGATGCTGTACATCGACTGGCAGCTGACCCTGCTGTTGCTGGTGGCCTATCCGATTGCATTCGGCCCGGTCATCAGCCTTGGAAACCGGATCCGCAAACGCTCCAAACAGGCGCAGAAGCAGATCGGGGAAGTGACCTCTCTGCTCTCGGAAGGCTTCCAGTCTGCCCGCGTGGTGAAGGCCTATGGGCTGGAGCCGTATCAGAAGTCCCGCGCCAAGAGGGGCTTTGTCGAACGCTCCCGCCTGTTCCTGAAAGTGCTGTCGAACCGGGCGGCGGTCGACCCGATCCTTGAGGTCGCAGGTGGCGCGGCGCTGGCGGGCATTCTGGGCTTTGCGGCCTGGCGGATGTCCGAAGGCGCGATGACGCTGGGCGACCTTCTCGGCTTCATTGCGGCGCTGGGCATTGTCTCACCGGAGCTTCGCGCGCTGGGCACGCTGAACTCGGTGGCGCAGGAAGGCGGCGCCGCCGCAGACCGCGTGTTCGAGATCATCGATGCGCCGTGCCATATCTCTGACCTTCCGGATGCGGAGCGGCTGGGCAAGGTGTCTGGCGAAGTCCGCTTTGAGGATGTGCATTTTGCCTATCCCGACGGGACGCGCGCCCTGCATGGGCTGAGCTTTTCGGCAAGGCCGGGAGAGACGGTGGCTATTGTCGGCCCGTCCGGTGCGGGCAAGTCGACCGTCTTCAATCTGTTGATGCGCCTGTATGATCCGATGAGCGGGGTGGTCAGCGTGGATGCCCATGACATTCGCCATGTCGTGGGCGATACGCTGCGGGCGAATATCGGCCTGGTCGCGCAGGATGCGGCGCTGTTTGACGATACGATCCGCAACAATATCGCGCTCGGTCGGCTGGGCGCCACGAATGCCGAAATCGAAGCCGCAGCGCGGGCGGCCAATGCGCATGAGTTCATCACGCAGATGCCAGACGGCTATGATGCACCGGCAGGTGAAATGGGGCGCAACCTCTCCGGTGGCCAGCGCCAGCGGATCGCCCTGGCGCGGGCCATTCTGCGCGGCGCGCCAATCCTGCTGCTGGATGAAGCGACGTCGGCGCTGGACGCCGAAAGCGAAGCCAAGGTGCAGGCGGCTCTGGCAGAATTCTCCGCAGGCCGCACGACGCTGATCATCGCACACCGGCTGTCCACCGTGCGGTCTGCCGACCGGATCATCGTGATGGAAAATGGCCGAGCCGTGGAAGAAGGCAGTCACGACACGCTGATGGCGAGCAGTGGCGCCTATAAGCGGCTGGTAGAACTGCAGCTGAGTTAGGCTTCTAGCTGCACGTGCGACGCCGGTTAAGGCGCTTTGTGGGTGGGGTAAATTTTTATCCGTGAGGGGATGGGTCAGGTGTCTGGTGGCGGCAGGACGCATTCCACAACATTGGCGCTCATCCCGGCAACAGCCGAGATCCAGAACTGCGCGTCCTGAGCCTGCTGCCCTGGGCCCCGGCTTTCGCCGGGGTGAGCGGACATGAGGACGCTGCCATCAAGAGCCGCTGTGAAGGCCTTGCCTGGTTCCCACGCAAACGGATCTTGCTGTTTCTGCTTGGCGAGGGCCGCTTCGCGTTCAGCTTCCGTGTCGCCAATATATACGAGTGTGACATCGCCATGGCGGTTCATTTTGAACATGAATGGTACGCCGGGCCCCTTGATCGAGCGGATATACATCCGCACGACAATCAGCTGCAGCCAGATCCAGAAGCGGTATGGCTCCAGTTCCGGTGTCAGATTGCGGGGAGGGGCGAATAGCTGATCCATGGCCGCAAGTGTGCCCCGGCCGCCTCTCCTACGAATTCAGAAAAGCAAAAACCCCTGATCTGCCGGGCAAATCAGGGGTTTTCAAAGATGCGGGCAGGGAGAGGCGTTTGCCTATTCCCCTATGTTCGAGCCTTAATTGGCCAGAGCCGTCTCGATTTCGCGAGCTGCAGATTCGAACTGATCGACAGCCGTGTCTTCAGCCAGAAGACGCTTGGCAGCCTGTGTCGCAGCGTCCGCAGCGGCACGGCGCACTTCGTCGGTTGCCTCTGCTTCGGCGCGCGCGATGCGTGCCTCGGCCAGCGCTTCGCGGCGCGTCAGGCGATCTGCCAGTTCCTTGCGGGCTTCTTCCATGATGCGCTTGGCGTCTTCTTTCGCCTGGGCGATCATGGCTTCCGCTTCCTTGTCAGCGTCCTGCTGGCGGCGCTCGGCCAGGGCAAGGGCTTCAGCAGCCTGCTCACGCAGATTGCGGGCTTCTTCCAGCTCGTTGCGGATGTCATCCGCGCGCTTGTCCAAGCCGCTGGTGATGGCCTTGAGGGCCCCCATGCGCCAGGCAATGATCAGGAACACCGCAAAGGCCAGGAAGGCCGTGTGGGTGACAGGGTCTGTCAGCGAATACATCAGGCCGCCGATAAAGCCGCCACCACCATGGCTGCCGGACGCGGCAAATGCCGGCGCAGCCACCAGTGTGGTGAGAGCGAGGGCAGGGACAACACGCATATTCATAAGTTTGTCTCCTACTTCAGCGAGGCCGAAACGGCTTTTTTCAGATCGGCGGGAGAGGCTTTCAGGCCGAACCGGGCCGTCATGGCATCTGCCGTATCAATTGCGATCTGTTCGACATTCTGCATGGCCTTGGTGCGCATCTCGGTGATGCGGGATTCAGCGGCTTCCAGCTTTTTTTCGATCTCTGTGTCGACGCGAGCGGTTTGCGCGCTCACTTCGTCATCGATCTTCTGCTTGGCTTTGGCAGCCGTTTCACGGGCCTTTGCCTTGGCCTGCGCAATGCGCAGCTCAAGGGCCTGTTGGGCTTCGGTGGCCTGCTCGTTCAGGACAGCAGCCTGATCGAGATCCGAGGCGATGCGGTCAGATCGTTTTTCGATCGTGTCCGACATCTTCGGCAGGATGAAGCGCGATAGGGCGAAATAGAGAACCGCAAAGAGGATGGCCAGCCAGAACAGCTGACCCGGCATGTGCCAGGCTTCGAACGGCGGGAACGGCGGCGGTGCGTCGTCCGGCATATGCCCGGACCCGTGTGCAGCCCCTTGTGCCAGTAATGCGATCAGCATTGTCTATCCTCAGTCATACAGTCCGTTTTGACCGGGCCTGATGTGCGATGTGCACGGGCCCGGCCAGAGAAGAGTCCGGTAGGTGGTGTTAGACCACGAACAGGATCAGCACGGCGACCAGGAAGGACAGAATGCCGAGGGCTTCTGCGAGGGCCATACCGATGAAGAGGTTACCGGTCTGCTGCGGAGCAGCGGACGGATTGCGCATGGCAGCGTCGAGGAACGAGCTGAAGATGTTACCCACACCGATAGCAGCACCGATCATGCCGAGCGTTGCGAGGCCTGCGCCTACATATTTAAGGCCGAGAGCGATATCGCCTTCCATGGTTGTCTCCTGTTTGGAATGCAAAAGGTTTCTAATTTGCCGCCCGTGAAGCGTGTTCGCCGGGCTACGTCAAGGTTTTAGTGCGGCCCCTATGGCCGCACTGGCGAAAGTTTCCCTAGTGTGACGGGTGAAGTGCGTCGTTGAGATATACGCAGGTCAGAATAGCGAACACATAGGCTTGCAGACCGGCCACCAGCAGCTCCAGTGCGTTGAGCGCGACGCCCATGCCGAAAGCCAGCAGGCCGACCACACCAAGCAGCACCGTGCCGGAGATGGCTGCGCCGATCAGCTGGGCTGCAAAAGTTGCAAACAGTTTCAGCATGATGTGTCCGGCCAGCATGTTGGCGAACAGACGCAGCGCCAGGGTAACCGGGCGGGCCAGGAAGGAAATCACCTCGATCGGAACGAGGATGAAATAGATCAGGAACGGTGCGCCCGACGGGGCGAACAGTTTGAAGAATTTCAGGCCGTTCTTCCAGATACCGAAACCGATGACGATGGAGATCACCAGGATGGCAAGGGCGCCGGTGACAACCAGATGGCTGGTTGTCGTGAAGGCATAGGGCACCATGCCGATCATGTTGGCGAAGAAGACGAAGAAGAAGAGGGTGAACACGAACGGGAAGAAGCGCAGGCCTTCTTCACCGGCGGTGGAGCGCACCATGTCTGCGACAAAGCCATAGCCGATCTCTGCCATGGACTGGGTGCGGCCCGGCACCAGGGCGCGCTTGGAGGCCGCGTAGCCGAAGAAGGCAATGCACAGCACAACGCCCAGCAGCATGAAGCCCGACGCGTTGGTGAAGGAAATGTCGATGCCGCCAATGCTCAGGTCCAGCCATTTGCTGACCTGGAACTGGTGGATCGGATCAATCGCGGTTTGTGTAAGAGCGAAGTTCATTCGTTCCCGGTCCCGTTTGTTGAGGTCTCAGACCCCTGTGAAGTTTCCTGCGCCCGGGCATTCAGTTCCCGATAGGCGCGCATCATCGCCCGAATACCTGCTGCGAAGCCAAAGGCCCCCATAATCAACAGGCCCCAGGGTTTGCTCCCTGCGAATACATCAATCCAGTAGCCTAACAGACCCCCGACAAAGATGCAGGCGACGAATTCCGCGCCATATCGCAGGGCATACGCCCCGGCTGAGAGACTTCCCTCGTCAGGTTCCAGCTTGCGCTTGGCTGCTTCCTTGGCCGCTCTGGCCGCCTGCGCCTGGGCGATACGCTCCCCCAGGTCGTCTGGACCATTACTGGACATTGTCTGCCATAGCTCCGCGCACGCGAATCCCTTCCGATGGGGTGCCCCCCGGATTTCGGCGCAAACTATGTACAGGGGCCCGCCAAGTCAACCGCGATTGCAGTTTGCTACATCTTTGAAAATACTGGGTTTCTATACCCGGAGTGTGCGTTACTCCGCCGCAACAAGCTCTTCAGCGGCCTGAAGGTCCACGGAAACCAGCTTGGAGACGCCTTTTTCGCGCATGGTTACGCCGAAAAGACGGTCCATCCGGCTCATCGTCACCGGGTTGTGGGTGATGATGACAAAGCGGGTGTCGGTACGCTGGCGCATTTCGTTCAACATGTTGCAGAAACGATCCACGTTTGCGTCGTCCAGCGGGGCGTCGACCTCGTCCAGCACGCAGATCGGTGCCGGGCGGGAGAGGAAGACCGCGAAGATCAGCGCAGCAGCCGTCAGGGCCTGCTCGCCCCCGGACATCAGGTTCAGCGTGCCGAGCTTCTTGCCGGGCGGTTGGGCAAAGATTTCGAGGCCAGCCTGCAGCGGGTCCTCCGCATCGACGAGGCGAAGCTCTGCCTGGCCACCGCGGAACAGGGCGGTGAACAGAGCCTTGAAGTGCTCGTTGACCGTCTCGAAGGCTTTTAACAGGCGTTCGCGGCCTTCGGCGTTCAGGGCATCGACGCCCTGGCGCAGCTTGGCGATGGCGGCAACCAGGTCTTCCTTCTCGGTTATCTGTGAGCCGAGCCGTTCTTCCAGCTCTGCCGCTTCTTCCTCGGCATTCATGTTGACGCCGCCCAACTGGTCGCGGTCCCGGCGGAGGTCGTCGGCGCGGCGTTCGGCATCACGGGGCGTAAAGTCGCCCATTGTCTCTTCGTCGAGGCCCGCTTCGGCAATTGCCAACAGGCCGTCCGGCGTGCGTTGGAAATTATTGCGGGCGATCTCGACCGATTCTTCGAGGCGGCCTTCGGCGTTTTCGAGCTTCACTTTCCAGCCCGCGAGATTCTCACGCGCTTCGGAGGCGGCATTGGCAGCCTGGCGGGCGGCCTGCTCGGCCTCGCGAATCGCGGTTTCCTTTTCGGCCAGTCTGTCGGCCATTTGTTTGCGCTCGGCTTCAAGCGATTCGACCTGGTCGCGATTGCTGTCGATCTGGCCTGCCAGTTCTTCCGGGCGTGCTTTCGCGGCCAGCGCCTCAGAGGCGGCTGTCTTGCGGCGTTCGATCAGGCGGGCAAGGCGTTCCTCGGCGGAGGTGATGCGCGCCGACCATGTCTTGATGTCCCGCTCCAGCCCTTCGCGGCGGGCGGCGGCCTGTTCGCGGCCACGCGTGATGTCTGTCAGGCGGCCACGGGCTTCGACTTCTTCCGTGCGAGCCTCGGCAACCATTGTGCGGGCATCGGCCAGGCGGGTCTGCAACTCGGCTTCATCCTCGGCCGGGCCCTCGGGAGAGATCATGGCCAGCGTCTCATTGACGATGGCGAGATCTGCCTCGGCGCGGGTCAGGGCTTCGCCGCTTGTGTCGCGCTTCATGGCAGCACGTTCAGAGGCTTGCGCCTCCTGAGAGACCTTGTTGCGGGCTTCGCTGAGCGCGCGCTGGGCCGGGGCGATGGCCTGGCGATGCTCTTTCAGAGTGCGCTCTGTTGCCTCGCGGCGCTCCCGCGCTGTGACCAGCTCCGCTTCGCGGGCCTCGAAGGCCTGTTGCAGGGGAATCAGTTCTGCTTCGGCGGCCTCAAGACGGGCCTGCTGTTCAAGACGTGCCGCAGCGCTGACCGGAGCGTCTGGTGTGCGCGTGAACCCGTCCCAGCGCCAGAGATGGCCTTCGACGGAGACGAGGCGCTGGCCTGGCTTCAGCTCTGCCATCAGGCGTTCGCCCTCGGCGAGGTCCACGACGCCGCACTGAGAGAGGCGCGCGGCAAGCTCGCCCGGCGCTTCGGTAACTTCTGTCAGCGGTGTTGCGCCCATGGGCAGGGACTGGCTGGCTAGTGACGCGCCGCCCCAGAACATGGCCGCATTGCGATCGGTCGGCGCTTCGATGTCGTCGCCAAGGGCCGCTGCCACGGCCTTCTCGTAGCCATCCTTGGTGCGGATGCGTTCGACGACCGGCGGGGCGGTGGGGCCTTCGGCCTTGCGCAGCAATTTATGCAGGCCGGCAATCTCTGCTTCCAGCGCGCGCAGTTCCTGCTGGGCGGCATCACGCGGAGCCTGAGCCGAGGTTTCCGCGTCTCGGGCCGTAACCAGATCGGCTTCAGCGGTCTCGACGGCGCGTTCGGCATCCTGCAGCGCGGTCTCTGCCTGATCCTGTGCGTCTTTCGCCTCTTTCAGGCGGCGCACCAGGGTTACGGCATCTTCCAGACCGGACATTTCGCGCTGGAGGCGCTCAATTTCCGCGGTCAGCTGGGATTTGCGACGGTTTTGGGCTGCGGCGTTTTCTTCAGAGGCACGGCGCTGTGCGCGGACTTCGGAGAGACGCTCCTGCGCTTCATCGGCGCTCTTTTCGGCAGCAGCCAGACGCGTGCGGGCATTTTCCAATGCGGTGCGCGTTTCGGCCTCGATCTCTTCATTGCGGGCTTCATCCAGCACCGGCAGGGAGGAGAGTTCGAATTTGGCGTGGGCGAGCGCATCTTCGGCCTCCAGCTTGGTGGCCTGTTCGCGCTCAATGTCTTCCATCAGGCGGGTGGCCTCGGCATCGAGACGTTCAAATGTGTCGGCAGCAACCTGGCGCTCGGTTTCCAGCTTGGCGAGGGCAATACGGGCCTGGCCAAGTTTGGCGGCGGCAACGCTTTCGGCTTCGCGCAGCGGGTTCAGGCCTTCGCTGGCCTCGATCCGCTCGCGTTCGCGCATGGCGTCTTCGCGGGTCTTCTCTTCGACAGCGCGGCGGGCCTGTTCAAGATTCTCTCGCGCGGTTTCGCAGGCAAGCTTGGCCTCGTGCCAGCGCAGATGCGCGATCAGCGCGTCGAGGGCGTGGATCTCTTCGGAGAGGCGCTTGTATTTGCGGGCCTTGCTGGCCTGGCGCTTCAGGCTGGCGAGCTGGCGTTCGACTTCGGCAGAGACTTCCGTCAGGCGTTCGAGATTGGTCTCGGCGCCGTTCAGCTTCAGCTCTGCCTCGTGCCGGCGTGTATTGAGCCCCGAAATGCCGGCGGCCTCTTCCAGAATGCGGCGGCGGTTCTGGGGCTTGGAGCCGATCAGTTCCGAGATCTGGCCCTGACGGACAAGCGCCGGGGAGTTGGCGCCCGTGGAGGCATCCGCGAACAATAGCTGCACATCCTTGCCGCGTACGGTGCGGCCGTTCAGCTTGTAGGTGGAGCCCGCGCCGCGCTTCAGGCGGCGGATGATTTCCAGCGTGTCGGCAGAATTGAATTCCGGCGGCGCGGTGCGCTTGGAATTGTCCAGCACCAGCGTGACCTCTGCCGTCTCGCGGGCCGGACGACCGTCCGCCCCGGAGAAGATCAGATCGTCCATCTCTCCCCCGCGCATGGCACGGGCAGAGCTGGCGCCCATGGCCCAGCGCAGGGCTTCGAGCAAATTGGACTTGCCGCAGCCATTCGGGCCGACAATGCCTGTCAGCCCTGGCTCTACGGGAAAATTCTGCGGGTCAACGAATGACTTGAAGCCAGCAATACGGAGTTCAGTTATCTGCATTCCGGCTCCTTTCCCGTCTATTCGCTATCGGTCGTGTCTGTATCGCCTGATTCTGCCGGATCTGCAGCGGCAGGCGCATCAACGCCCTTGGCTGCGAGCGCTTCATTCAGGCTCGCCTTAACGCGGTCAGCCGAATTCATGCGTTCGAATTGCTGTACATTGCCATCGATCACGAAGGTTGGCGTGCCGGTGACATTGTATTTCTCGGCGGTGGCGTAGATGTCGGCCATCTGCGTGCGCAGGCTGGTATCATTCATGCACGCATCGAACTGCTCTTCTGTCTCGATGCCGTGACGCTTGCCGATGGTCTGCAGGGCCGCTTTCAGAACGCCATTCTGGGCAGCGTTCACGATGCCGGACTGGTATTCGAACAGCTCGTCCAGAACGTCGAAATACTTGTCCTCGCCTGCGCACATGGCGACCAGATAGGCCGGTACATCAGGCTGGTGCAGCGGGTATTCACGATAGATCAGCTTCACCTTGCCGGTGGAGATGTATTCTTCCTCAACGACGGGAAGGATCTGGTCGTGCCAGTATTTACAGGCCGGGCAGGTAGGGGAGGCATATTCGATCAGCGTGACAGGCGCGTCGGGAGAGCCTTTAAGGTGGCCCAGTTCAGCGTTCGCGGTCTTGTCCGCCGTGTTCGTGGCCGGGGTTGAGCCCTTGGCGTCATTGCCACATGCGGCCAGCGCAAGCGCCGACATGGCAACAATGGCAGTGCGTCGAGAGAAGAAGTTCATGATCATAACCTTCGCGTTAAGAATTGAGTCGGTTTGGTTGCCAATTCGTTAACTGCAACCCCGTGTTCTGTTAACTATTGTGCCTGTTGCTCAGGCGTATCTGAGGCCTCGGGCATCTGTTTGTCGAGCCAGGCGGAGAAGGTTTCGCCAGAGCGGAAATCATCATCCACATATTTCTCCTCGCCATTAACGATGAGCGTGGGCGTGCCGTGAAGCTCATAGGCGTCGGCGCTCTTTTCTACCTCGATGATGTCGAGCCGGATGTTCATGTCCCTGTAGCAGTCATTGAAGGCATCCTCGCTGTCGATGCCGTAGGGCGTGCCGATCTCAACGAACTTTTCCATCGCCTTTCCCTGGCTGGCGGCGGACAGGATGTCGGACTGGTTCTCAAAGATTGTGTCGGTGATCTCGAAGAATTTGTCTTCCGGTGCGCAGCGGGCGAGCGCAACAAGAGCGACATCGAGATCATTGCGGAGCACTTCGCGGAAGATGAAGCGGACCTTGCCGGTGTCGACATAGTCTTCCTCAATCGTCGGCTGGACCTTGTCGTGGAAGTATTTGCAGCCGCCACAGGTGAGCGAGCCATATTCGATGATCGTGATCGGGGCATCCTCGGCGCCCTTGCTGTGGCCGATGGTGTAGTCTTCAGCGAGCGCCGGGGCCGCAGCGAGGCAGATGGCCGTGGCAGCCGTGACAATGGATTTCAGCATGGGCATGGGTCCTCAGCGCAGTCTCTCAGAAAGGCAGCTCGCCGCCGGGTTTGGTCGGTGGCGTGGCCTCTGGTTCATCATCTTCGGTGGTTAACATGGCGGTGCCGAGCGCAACAATTGCGGCGCGCAGTTTCTCGTCCTGAATGCGGGCGGCGTGGCCTTCCAGCTCCTGACGCTCTTTCGGGGTCAGCGGCCGGGTCTTGCGGCGCAGCGGTTTGACGTCGCTGGACTGCAGCTGGCCCTGCACGATCTTGATGGCAGTGATGTCTCCGCCAGCCGAGACCGAGACGCGCTGGCGCAGGGTTTCGGACTGGTGCTGTACCATCGGCGCGGCCTGGGGCAGGACTTTCAGGGTCAGCACGCGGCCGGCCTTGCCGCCGCTGAGGCGCTCAGGCCGGCAGTATTTGTAAAGCTGCTCTCCGGCGATCTCCCGCCAGCGCTGGCGCAGCACCTGAATGGGCGGCAGCTTTTTGGCGCCGGACTTGCGGCCAATCCGCTCTGCGGCCAGGCCGATCTGGTTCATGCCGGGATGCGCGCGGCGCGCCCGCATGTAACGCAGGCGGACCCGGGCCCGGGCTTCCTCTATGGGATCAAGACTTGATCTCGTGACCATTCCAACGAGATTGCACGGCTTGCACGCGAGGGAAAGTCATGGGCCGATCAAAGCACGCAGATTTGAACAGCCTGCCTGACAGGTTGCTCGCCTGGTATGAGCGTCATGCCCGTGACCTGCCCTGGCGGATCGGCCCGGCAAACCGCGCGGTGGGAGAGCGCCCGGACCCTTACCGTGTCTGGCTGTGCGAGATCATGATGCAACAGACGACCATTCCGCACGGCACACCATATTTCTTCAAGTTCACAGAGCGCTGGCCGACGGTCGAGGCGCTTGCGGCGGCGAAGGATGAAGAAGTGATGAGTGCCTGGGCGGGGCTCGGCTATTATGCGCGGGCGCGCAATCTGCTGAAATGTGCGCGGGAGGTGGCGGCGCGCGGCGGCTTTCCGGAGACAGAGGCCGAACTGCGCAAGCTGCCCGGGGTCGGGCCGTACACAGCGGGCGCGATCGCGGCGATTGCGTTCGACCAGGTGGCCGCGGCGGTGGACGGGAATGTCGACCGCGTGTTCGCGCGGCTGTTGGCGCTGAAAGGCGACTGGGCGGCAGAGAAGAAGGTGATCGCCGAGCGTGTGCGCCAGCTGGTGCCAGAGGAGCGGCCGGGTGAGTTCGCCGAGGCGCTGATGGATCTGGGCGCGACGGTGTGCACGCCGACAAAACCGAACTGCCTGACCTGTCCGCTGTCTGAGCTCTGCGCCGCGCGGGCCGAGGGCAATCCGGAGCGCTATCCGATCAAGCCTGCCAAGGCGGCAAAGCCGGTGCGCCATGGTATCGCCTATGTGCTGCAGTCCAAGGGCGAGGTGCTGTTGGTGCGGCGGCCGGACAAGGGTTTGCTTGGCGGGATGCTGGCTCTGCCGACAGGCGACTGGGTGGAGGGTGACTTCCCGGAGACGCCGCCGCCCGCCAAGGCCGACTGGGAAGAGGTGGGAGAGGTGCGCCACGTGTTCACGCACTTTGCGCTGCGCTTCAAGGTGATGCGCGCGGAGCTGGCCCGGCGTCCCAAGGCGGACGGCCAATGGGTCACGCTGAACGCGGTGGAAGGCCTGCCCAGCGTGTTCGCCAAGGCCTTCAAACTGGCGACGAAATAAATTTAGTTACCGCTAACACTGGACTTTCTGTCCGGGCTGTTGAACCTTTGCCGAAAATCAAAAGGGCGGAGTTTCAGATGGCATTTGGCAAATGGAGTTTCACAAGCGCGACGGCTGTGCTGCTGGCGGGCAGCGCACTGGCAGAGGCGCCGAAGCTGGCCGATGTGTTCGGCGATCACATGGTGATCCAGCGCGATGCGCCGGTGACGATCTTTGGCGAGGCCGAGCCGGGCGACCTGCTGATGGTAAAGCTGGACGATGCCGCCAAACAGGTGACAGCCGGGCGCGATGGCCGTTGGTGGGCGGAGTTTCCGGCGCTTGAAGCCGGCAGCGCGCACACGATCACGCTGGCGCAGAATGAGGCGTTGGTCGATTCTGCGGAGGATGTGCTGGCAGGCGATGTGTTCCTGTGTTCCGGCCAGTCCAATATGGAATATCCACTGTCGCGCGTGAACTATGGCGCGCGCGAGGTGGAGGCGGCGAGTCATGAGCGGCTGCGCCTGCTGCAGGTTTCCAAAGTGTTGTCTCTGACGCCGGAGCGGGACTTGCCGGAAGGCGATGCGTGGGCGGTCTCTTCGCCGGACTCTGCCAAAGACTTTTCGGCGCTGTGCTATTTCACAGGCCGCGACTTGATGAAGGCGCATGATGTGCCGGTCGGCCTGATCAATTCCAGCTGGGGCGGATCCCGCATCGAGCCCTGGATCGATGGCGACCTGATGCGCGCGCAGCCAGACTACAAGGCGCAACTGGACCTGCTGGAGACGTATCGCGATGACCCGCTGGCCGGGATGAAGACCTATGCCGACATGTGGCAGACCGCCTGGCTTGCAGACCCGGCCAATGAGGGCGTGAAGCCGTGGGAAGATGATACGGCCGGAACGTGGAAATCCGTACCCGGTTCAATGTCTGACTGGCAGGCCTGGGGAGATCCGGACCTGGAGCATCATTACGGCATGGTGTGGCACAAGGTAAGCTTCACGCTGACGCCGGAGCAGGCGAAACAGGATGCGACAATACATCTGGGCGCAATGGATGATACGGACTTCACCTGGCTGAACGGCACGCCGATTGGCTCGACATTCAGCTGGGGTGGGAACCGGGATTACAAGGTGCCGGCAAAGCTGTTGAAGCCGGGCAAGAACACTTTGTTGGTGAACGTCCATAATGATTGGGCGAGTGGCGGGATGAGCGGCCCGGATGAGGCGATGAAGGTGGAGCTGGCAGATGGCTCTGCGGTCTCCATCGCAAAGGGCTGGTCTTACCAAAAAGTGCCGGCGAGCGTGAAAGTGCCGCCGCCCGCACCCTGGTTCACGATCAAGGGCTATACGATGACCCACAATGCCATGATTGCGCCTCTTGCGGGGATCCGCCTGAAAGGGGCGATTTGGTATCAGGGCGAGTCCAATGCCGGGGATGGCGAGGCGTATGAAGAATTGCTGGGTCTGCTGATGAAGGATTGGCGCCAGAAATTCGGCGCGGATTTGCCAGTGATGGTCGTGCAGCTGCCGCGCTTTGGTGCGCTGCCGGTCAAGGCGGGTGAACCGGGCTGGGGCGTTATCCGGGAATCGATGCGCCGTGCGACCGAGGATGATGACAAGGCGGGCCTGGTCGTGACGATTGATCTGGGCGACGCTGTGGATATTCACCCGACCAACAAGCTGGCCGTGGCAGAGCGCGCCGTGCGGTTGGCCAATGATCTGATCTATGAAGAGCGTGTGACCGGGCCGTCCGGCCCTGAAATGGCATCTGTCTCACGGGATGGCGATGTGATCCGCGTAACGTTTGATGGCGTGGAGAAGGGGCTTCAGACCATCAGTTCCGGGACGGTCTTCGGGTTTGAGGTCTGTCTGGAAGACGGCATGTGCCGCTTTGCCAATGCATCCCTTGTGGGAGATGCGGCGGTGATCGAAGCAGAGGGCGAGCCGGTGACAGAGATACGCTACTGTCAGGGCGACTCGCCGCTGTGCAATCTGTTCGACGGCAATGGCCTGCCGGCCGGGCCGTTCTGGGCCGCTGTGGAGTAAGCCTTATTCCGCAGGCACCATGCCGGGCTCATCGCGCCGGACCGCGCGGCGGAGCACCTGTCCATAGCCATGCGAGATGCACTCATAGCCGTCATAATATCCGCGGGATGAGAGCAGCTGGTGCAGGCGCTTAAGCCGGTAGGGCGGGATCGACGCGAACATGTGATGCTCCAGATGGTAGTTCACATCGTTCGGGGCGATCAGCACACGCTGCCAGAAGGGCGCAATTGTGGTGCCGGTGTTGAGGCGCGGGTCAAGCTGGCTGCGGTCTGCTGCTGTGCCGTGCTCGCCAATCTGGCGCAGGCGGACAATGGCAGGATAGACGAACAGCTCTGCCGCCCACCACATCAGATAGGCCCATGGTGCGCCAATAGCCGTCAGTGTGCCGAGCAGCAGGACGTGAAAGGTCAGCCACGGCCAGTTCCGCGACAGGCGGAAACTGCGGATCTTGCGCAGCGTATCGCGAAAGCCGGTCTGGCCTGTGAGGTCGCGGATGAATTTGCGGCGCAAACTGTCCTTTGAGACGGGATAATTCTTCACGAAGATGATGTCCGGATCATCCGGCGTACCGGCATATTTGTGGTGCTTCAGATGATAGGCGCGGTAGGCGGGCAGAGAGATGTTCATTGGTGCGCCGACCAGATAATGGCCAACGAATTCGTCGACCTTCGGGCTTTTGAAGAAAGCGTGGTGGGCGCAATCATGATTGATGATGCCGAGGCCGAGCTGACGCCCGCCCAGAATGATGATGCCCGCCAGAATGGTCAGCGGGTTCGGCCAGATGATCGCAATGGCGAAGGCACCGATAATGAGGCCCCAGTTCCAGGAAAGCGTTGCAAGTGCGTGAAGGTCTGATTTCTTACGCAACTCGCGAAGTTCTTCCTTCGTGACTGCCTCTGACAGTTTCATCGGCGTGGACATGCCCTTCCCTCCAATTATGTGATTTAATAGTTTATTACACAAAATAACAGTATGAGTCAATTCGTGTATTATTTTGAGCCTTTGAAACCGGAAGACGTGTCTGCCCGCGCGCTGGTGCTGTCTCTGATGAGCAGTACGGGCGCGGCCGAACACCCTATCGGCCAGCTGATCAACGCTGCCGCGCTGTTCGGAATCGAGGCGGCGACCCTGCGTGTAGCGGTGACGCGCCTGATGAAGGACGATTTGCTGGAAAGCGCTGAACGCGGCGTCTATGCGCCGGGGCCGAAATCCCGCGCGCTGACGCGCCGTGTGCAGCAATGGCAGCATGTGGCTGACCGTATGGTGGACTGGAATGGCGACTGGCTGGTCGCGCTGGTGCAGCATTTGGGGCGCAGTAACCGCAAGCAATTGCGGGCGCGCGAGCGGGCGCTGGCGCTCTCTGGCTATCAGGAGACAGATGACGGGCTGTGGGTGCGGCCGGCCAATCTGGCGAGCGATCTGGACCGTCACCGCGCGGATCTGACGGATATTGGCGCGGATGACGATATCATCCTGATGCGAGCCTCAGGCGTCGCGAAGCAGGGCGATCAGAACTGGGCGCGCCTGTGGTCGCCTGCGGATCTGTCCCGCTCCTATGCCCGTGCCGTGGAGGCCATCGAAGTGAGCCTGACGCGATTGCCGGGTTTGAGCGTGGAGGCGGCGGCGCGCGAGACATTGCTGATCGGTCAGCCGGTGATCCGGGCGATCAACTTCGATCCGCTGTTGCCGCCGGAACTCGGCGATCAGGCGGGCTTCCTGCGCATGGCGGAGAAGATGCTGGAATATAACAAGACGGGCCAGGCCTGCTGGCGGGCTTATTATACGTCGCTAGAAGAAACGGCGCAGGACTGATCCCGCGCCGCTTCAGGCATTCAGATGTCAGGCTGGGCGCTAGTTGAGGCCCATTTCCTCACGATAACGGCGGCGCAGCAGGTCAATCGGAGCGAGATTCCGCTTCGGGTCTTCGAAGTGCCAGTACGTCCAGCCATTGCAGGCCGGCGCCTGTTGCACATGTGCGCCGAGGCGGTGGATCGAGCCGGAAACGCTGCCAGTGGTCAGCGAGCCATCGACGCGAATGCGGGCCTGGTAGCGGCGCTGCGGGCTGAACAGGCGGTCGCCGGGCTTCAGCCAGCCGCTTTCCAAGAGGGCGCCGAATGGCACGCGCGGCAGGGATTTCTTGCTCTTTTCCGTTTCGAGTACGGCGCCTTCGATGGGCTCAATCGCTTTCAGGCGGGCGCGTGAGAGGCGGGCATAGGCTTCATCACGCTCGATGCCGATGAAATTGCGGCCGAGGCGCTTGGCTGCAGCAGCCGTGGTGCCGGTGCCGGAGAACGGGTCGAGGACCGTATCGCCGGGATTGGTCGTGGCCAGCAGGACGCGTTGGAGCAGGGATTCCGGCTTCTGCGTCGGGTGGGCTTTCTTGCCGTCTTCATCCTTCAGGCGCTCTCCGCCGGTGCAAAGCGGGATCAGCCAGTCGGAACGCATCTGCTTGTCATCATTGAAGACTTTCAGTGCGTCATAATTGAATGTGCACTTCGACTGTTCGGACTTGCCAGCCCAGATCAGCGTTTCGTGGGCGTTCTGGAAGCGGGTGCCCTTGAAATTCGGCATCGGGTTCGACTTCAGCCAGATCACGTCATTCTGGATCCAGAAGCCCTGGTCCTGCAGGATCGAGCCGACGCGGAAGATGTTGTGATAGGAGCCGATCACCCAGATCGCGCCATCATCTTTCAGGACGCGGCGGCACTCTTCCAGCCATTGATGGCAGAACAGGTCATAGGCGTCGAAGCTGTCGAACTTGTCCCACTCATCATCCACGCCATCCACGACAGACTGGTCCGGACGGGTCAGGCCGCCGCCAAGCTGGAGGTTGTATGGCGGATCAGCAAAAACGAGATCGACAGACTTGTCCGGCAAGCGCGACAGGATATCAATGCAATCGCCCTGCATGATGACGTTTTTCTGTAGTTCCATTTCAACGGCCCCGCTCAACAATAATCAAATACAAAACTGAAGAACGAATCAGTGCCGGGCATCGGTTTCTGAAACCCTAATCGTTGCCCTGCCGAATCAGTTCTGGATTGTTGCGCATCCGAAACTATCAGGCTGTTCGGCCTGTGGATAGAGCTGTGGATAAATCTGTGGAGAAGGATGTGAATTCGCCCTGAATTCTGGATAAGGCCCTTATGGCATGGGGCGTTTTTCCTTGGGTGTTTGGTGCGTGCCAGCCGGCGGCACGCTGTGGGAGCGGTGGAAGAGGCCGTATTGAGGTGGCGTGCACGGGGCGCGGCCATGTGCTAATATTTGGGGGATGAGCAAGGAAAAGACCCCCACAGACCCCGCGGCACATGCAGAACGCGTGCGGTCCATCGCTCTGTCTCGCAGCGCGGCGGCGCAGTCGAGCCTGGCGGCATCCTGGGCGCGATCCATGAGAACCTATGGCCTGGAGCCTGACGCCAGAAAAGTCGAGGCGCGGCTTGGCCAAGCCGAATTGCGGGAGCGCCGCGATGCCCTGGGCCGCATTCTGGCAACTTCTGCCCCTGTCATGGACCGGCTGCATGCGAGTCTCGGCCTGGCGGGCTGCAGCGTGTTCCTGTCAGACACGAAGGGCGTTGTGGTGGACCACCGCACGCCGGATGGCGATGAGGAGGCATTCCGGGCGGCGGGGCTGTACGAGGGCTGGGTTTGGTCTGAAGCGGTACAAGGCACCAATGGCATCGGCACCTGCATCGCCGAAGAGCGCGCCGTCACGATTTTCCGCGACCAGCATTTCAAGGACAGCAACACGGTGATGAGCTGTATGGGCGCGCCGGTATTTGATGAGCATGGTAGCCTGGCTGCGGTGCTGGACGTGTCATCCTGCCGGGAAGACCTGACGCAGCCCTTTGCGACGCTGATCGCGCAGACCGTGATGGATGCGGCGCGCCAGATAGAGGCAGACCACTTCCAGACGGCCTTCGCCAATCGGCGGATTATTCGCGGCGATGGCGACGGCCAGCGTGGCACGGTCCTGCTGGCGGTGGACGGTGATGATCTGGTTGTCGGCGCAACGCGCATGGCGCGGCATGTCTATGGGCTGACTGAGGAGGCGTTTCAGTCTCCGCGTCCGGCAGGTGATGTGTTCGGCGATTCCGAGCATCGTGGGGTAGGCCTGGACAGTGCAGAGCGCCGAGAATTGAAGCGCGCGATCGCCCGCGCCAATGGAAACATGACGGCTGTCGCGCAGATGCTGGGCATCAGCCGGGCCACGCTTTACCGCCGCATGGACCGCCACGGACTGACGCGCGGCTGATTTTCCGTCTCACACTGTCTCAACCCTGAGACAGTTTCCTCTTCTTCTCGTTCCCGTAATGATGACAGCGGCCCGTCGCCGCCGGACACTGGCCCCAAGTCTTCGCACCTATGACGAAGAATGCCAGACACCGGAGGAAATTTCAGATGGCCGACACTCAGATTCTTGATTCCACATCCATGACTGCTCCGTTCAAGGAGAAGTATGACAACTTTATTGGCGGCAAATTCGTCGCCCCTCAGAATGGACGGTATTTCGATAATACGTCTCCCGTCACGGGCAAGGTGATCTGCCAGATCGCTCGCTCTGATGCCGGAGACATCGAGCTTGCCCTCGACGCAGCCCATGCCGCGAAGGAGGCGTGGGGACGCACCTCGCCGGCAGAGCGCGCCAATATTCTGAACAAGATAGCGGATGTGATGGAGGAAAACCTCGAACATCTCGCCACTTGTGAGACCTGGGACAATGGTAAGCCAATCCGCGAGACCATGGCAGCAGACCTGCCGCTGGCCGTGGACCATTTCCGCTATTTCGCAGGCTGCATTCGCGCGCAGGAAGGTGGCATTTCCGAAATCGACCATGACACGATTGCCTATCACTTCCATGAGCCGCTGGGCGTGGTGGGTCAGATCATTCCCTGGAATTTCCCGCTGCTAATGGCGGTGTGGAAACTTGCGCCGGCCCTGGCGGCCGGGAACTGCGTTGTGCTGAAGCCGGCAGAGCAGACACCTGCCGCCATCATGGTGCTGGCAGAACTGATCGGTGACCTCCTCCCCGCCGGTGTTCTGAACATCGTGAACGGCTTTGGCCTGGAGGCGGGCAAGCCGCTCGCCTCCAGCAAGCGCATCGCCAAGATTGCCTTTACAGGTGAGACGACAACCGGGCGCCTGATTATGCAGTATGCGTCTGAAAACCTGATCCCGGTTACGCTGGAACTTGGTGGCAAGTCTCCGAACATCTTCTTTGAAGACGTGATGCGCGCCGATGATGACTATCTAGACAAGGCGATTGAGGGCTTTGTCATGTTTGCGCTGAACCAGGGCGAGGTCTGCACCTGCCCATCCCGCGCACTGATCCATGAGAAGATCTATGACCGCTTCATGGAACGCGCCCTGAAACGCGTCGAGGCGATCAAGCAAGGCAACCCTCTGGACCCGGCGACCATGATCGGCGCGCAGGCCAGTTCGGAGCAGAAGGAAAAGATCCTCTCCTATTTCGACATTGGCCGTCAGGAAGGCGCCGAAGTGTTGATCGGCGGCGAGGCGGCAAATCATGGCGGAGAGCTTTCAGGAGGCTTTTACGTCAAGCCCACGGTTCTGAAAGGGCACAACAAGATGCGTGTGTTCCAGGAAGAAATCTTTGGGCCAGTCGTTTCCGTTACGACGTTCAAGGACAATGACGAGGCGCTCTCCATTGCCAATGATACGCTGTATGGCTTGGGAGCTGGCGTGTGGAGCCGTGAGGCGAATACCTGCTATCGCTTTGGCCGCGCCATTCAGGCAGGGCGCGTGTGGACCAATTGCTATCACGCCTATCCGGCCCATGCGGCCTTTGGCGGCTATAAGCAATCCGGCATCGGACGTGAAAACCACGCCAAGATGCTGGACCATTACCAGCAGACCAAGAACATGCTGGTGTCCTACTCTCCGAAAAAGCTCGGCTTCTTCTGAGAGATGGTGTGATGCGTGGCGGTGCCGGTTTGTGGCCCGGCGCCGCCTGTATGGCCAGTTCTTCCTGCTTACAGTCGCAGTGCAAGAATAGCGGCGCAGCTTTCCTTTACGTTCGCGCTTTAGAGTATGGCCTGAATTCCGCATTATACGGCGAAATCGGGTGCCCGGCAGGCATCAGTCCTCCAGCGCCTCGTCGTCTTCGGGCCTGACCAGCCCGGTCAGCAAGGCGATGACGACGATTGTGATCACGGCGGTCGGAAGGGAGATCGAGACGGCAAGAGGCGCGTGGATGACCATCAATGCCCCTGCGAACGCCCCGCTCAGGACGCTGAGCAATGTGGCCAAAGGGACCACCATCTCACGCCAGTTCGCGCGCCCAGCGATTACATCGGCCACCGTTCCCGCGAGCGTCACCAGCATTCCGCTCAGGAACGTGCGAACATAGAAATCCATATTCCCGCTGAAAGAATGATTGATCATGCCCATTGCCGCGGCCAGAGCCACCAGCGTCAGGTATTCGTGGCCGCCCATTACCAGATTGACTGTCGAGGCACCGAGAACCCCCGCGACCAGCGCCAGCGACGCCGGATCGCGCCGCGGTTCGCCCGCATTCACCAGGCGACCAATGACGCTCCCCACAAAGAAGGCGAGAACCGCACCGGTAATTTTCAAAGACGTTGTACCGTCGCCATTCGCGACACTGGTCACGATTTTGGTAAGGTTGCCGCTCATGAAAGAGGGAAACATCCGGATCGAGGACAGCAAGGCAAGATATCCGACCGCATCGACATATCCGGCAACAGAGTTGAGTATCAGCGATACAAATCCTTGCGGCACAGACAGGCGCGCGAAATGTTGTCTCATTTCGGTATCCCGCCTACGGGATTCGGAATTCTGCGGCATCAAGATGTCCCGACTGTTTTTCGTTTCGTCGGACACCGGCAGGTCCGCCTGGATATGTCTTAGGCCCAAGGTACCGCGTATCAAAAGCACTATGTCATCGCAGACCAATAATTATATTGACCATTTGCCAAAGGATATTTCCTTTATCTGGAAGAGATCAATGATGTCTTCGGCAAAATGGTGGAAGGACAGATAGATGGACGGATCGTCCTCGACTTCGCCTGGCATACCGGAGCGTGTGATTGCGACAGACGCGGCACGCGGACTTATTGCGGAGATCCGGCAGGACCATCCCGACATCATTTTTCATCAGTCGGGCGGGTGCTGTGATGGCTCCAGCCCGATGTGCTATCCAGCGGATGAGTTCAGGATTGGCGAGGGCGATGTGAAGCTGGGCGACATTGATGGTGTGCCGGTCTATATTTCCGGTAGCCAGTTCGAGGCGTGGAAACACACGCAGCTGATCCTGGATGTCGTGCCGGGTCGCGGTGGCATGTTCTCTCTGGATAATGGCCGTGAGCGGAGGTTTCTGTCGCGCGGGCGGGTCTTCACTGCGCAAGAACTGGCGGCGCTTGGCTGAGGCGCGCTAGACGTCCAGGCGCAGCTGGCCGCCTGCATCTTCCATCGGACGGAAAATGTCTGTGCGCAGGGGCTTACGGTTCTGGTTCATGCCCAGCTTTTGCGCGGCGCGGGCAAAGCGCTTGGAAATCAATTCCGCCATCGGTCCACGGCCCGTGCCGCGCTCGAACCATTTGGCGTCATAATCCTTCCCGCCCCGCATTTCGCGCAGCAGGTTGATAACCCGGGCCGCCCGGTCCGGCACGTGCTGGGCCAGCCATTCATGGAACAGATCCTTGATCTCATAGGGCAGGCGCAGCAGCACATAGCCAGCACCGGTCGCGCCATGATCGGCGGCGGCCTCCAGCAGGGTTTCAATCTCGTGATCATTGAGGCCGGGAATGATCGGCGCCGTCATCACGGTGACAGGAATGCCTGCATCCGTCAGGGCCTTGATTGTGTCGAGCCGGCGCTGGGGCGTGGCGGCGCGCGGCTCCATCTTGCGGGCAAGCGTGCGGTCCAGCGTGGTGAGGGAGATGCCGACACGCACAATCGGCGCGTGGGCCATCGGCGCGATCAGGTCAATGTCCCGCTGGATGAGGGCTGACTTGGTCAACAGGCTGACAGGGTGGCGATACTTTGCCAGCACTTCCAGCAGGCTGCGGGTCAGGCCAAGCTCGCGCTCGATGGGCTGGTAGGCGTCGGTATTTATGCCAAGCGCGATAGGGCGGGGCAGGTAGCCGGGCTTTGACAATTCCCGCTTCAACAGCTCCACCGCATTGTCCTTGAAGAACAGCTTGCTCTCGAAATCGAGCCCCGGTGATAGACCGCCCCAGGCATGAGAGGGACGGGCGAAGCAATAGATGCACCCATGCTCGCAGCCGCGATACGGGTTTACCGAGCGGTCAAAATGGATGTCCGGTGACTTGTTGAAGGTGATGATCGTGCGGGCGGTATCCTTCATCAGCTGGGTTTCCAGCCGCCCGGCGTCTTCCTCTATAGTGCCCCAGCCATCGTCAAAAGCCTCATGCGTTTCCTTTTCGAAACGGCCTGTCTGATTGGAGATGGCGCCGCGACCGCGTTGCTGAAAGCGCTCGCTGACCTGCTGCGTATCGAGCAGGGTGATGCGGCCTTTGGGCTGGAGTTTCTGACCTGTCCTCATGGGCGGGAGTTCGCCACAAGGAATGGAACAAATCAAGAACAAATGTTTGGGCAGTCTGGATTTCCTGTGAAATCAGATGCCCTTCAGCTGCTCAAAATTGTCGAGCACACGCCGCACATGCTCTGGCAGCTCACCCTCAAGAATGTCTGACATGTTCTCAGCTGTGGTGCGGCCGGGAGCCTTGCTTTGCGGTGAAACGCGGTGAGCCATGGCCCATGTCTTGAAGATGCGCTCTTTCATCTCTTCCTGCAGCACAGTCACCACGGAGACGTGGCGTCTATCCATGTTGATGTGCATGAAGAGCTGTTCGATCTCTTTTCGAGGGCCTTCCAGGACCTGCAGGAAGTTGAGCCCGTTGAAGAGAAGGACACCGGTAATGTCTCGCGTTGCATTATTACGCTGAGCGGTGGCTATGATATTTTCAAGATCGTCAGCCGCAATCGCATCAGACGCCGTGCTGACATAAATCAATCGATACATAATGTGCCTGTAAATTCCTAACCTGACGATAGTTTGGACACGTCTTTGCGGGGCATGGCCATAACATGGATTAAATACAGAGCGTTCAGCAGTGAAACCAGTTCTTCCAGTCTGTTTGCTCATCAATATCCTGAAGCTGTTGCATTATTTGCACGCACCAGTGAGCGGGCAGATTTTCCCGGAGGTCTGCCATGGCGTGGGGGCCTGACCAGCGGACGTTCTGGAAGATCGCGGGCAGGCTAGGGCGCTTGTTGAGGCCGAACAACCAGAAGCCACCATCCTCTGCCGGACCAAACACTGCGTCATTGCGGGCGAGCGCCCTTACGGCCTGACGGATCAGGGCAGGCGAAATGTCTGGCGCGTCCGTGCCGATGAAAAGCACGGGGCCGTTGGGCGCTTCGGAGAGGCCTTTGGCGAGTTTCTCCGTCAGTGTGCCGGGCCCTTGGTCATGACGGGGAATGTGTGCGGGCCACAGGCCACCCAGGCTCTCCCCCAGTGCTGAGCGCGGCGAGAGATAGAGATGTGTGTCGCATCCGCTGGCGAGGGCGGCGCGCATGGTGCGGGCCAAGGTAAAATGGGCGATCCTGCGCGCTTCGGTCAGGCCGACACCCGCAGCGAGGCGTGTCTTGGCAAGGCCCATGCGGGGCGGCTTGGCATAGATCAGAAGTCGCGCCCGGCGCATCAGCGATAAGCCTTTGCAAGCGTGTCCGGCTTGGCGCCCATCATGAAGCGCGTCAGCAGGAAGGCGTTGCGCCATGCCCGCTTGCGCCAGCCATCACGCTCATACTTTGCGGCAGATGTGCGGGCCTCTGCATCCAGGAAAACGAGGCGAGACTTTCCGATGGCGCGCATAATCATCACGTCTTCCATCAGGGGCGACTCCGGGTAGCCGCCGATCTGTTCGTAGAGCTGGCGGGAGATCAGCAGGCCCTGATCGCCATAGGGCAGGCCGAGCCAGCGGGCCCGGCGGTTGGCGCGCTTTTCCAGCCAGCGGGCCGCGCGGGCATCTGAGCGGTATTTCAGGGTGAAGGCAGCGGCTTTGTCCGGCCGCGTGTCGATATGATTGCCGACGCGCTCTGCCCACTCTCTTGAGAGCTGCGTGTCGGCGTGGAGAAAGAGCAGCCAGTCCCCACGCGCAGCCCCGGCCCCGGCGGCAAGTTGTGCCCCGCGTCCCTTCACGCCCGTCACCAGTGTCGCGCCCGTGTCACCGGCAATCCGGGCCGTGGCATCTTCCGAGCCTCCATCGGCGACAATCACCTCACGGATCAGCCCCAACTCCAGCCCCGGCATCAGGCATTGGAGGCACTCCGGCAGTTCGTCCGCGGCATTCAGTGTGGGGATGATGACGGAAAGTGGAGCAGGCATGCGGGCGGTCTATCAGGAAGCGAAGGGGAGAGGAACAAGTCGCGGTTTTAAGCATTATTCAGGCAGACGGAAGGATTCCCTCACATGCCTACGATTTATGAAACCCTGAAGACCGATCATGACAAGCATCGCCACCTGCTTTCGCGCCTCGCAGAGACAGAAGGCGACTCCCCGGAGAGGCAGGAACTCTGGAAGGAATTCTACTATGATGTCGGGGGGCATGCCGCTGCGGAGGAAGAGACCTTCTACAGCCCGCTAATGGAGACGGAAGACGGCCAGCCCAAGGGCCGGCACTCAGTTGCAGAGCACAAGGAGCTGGACGACATCATCCAGGAGCTGGACGAGATGGAGATGAGTTCCCCGGGCTGGCTGACACGCTTCAAGACGCTGCGCCATGATTACGAGCACCATATTGATGAGGAAGAGACGGAAATCTTCCCGGTTGCCAAGGAAACCATTGGTAATGATGAATTCGGCGAAATGGCCGCCGCCTTCAAGAAACGCAAACAGGAAGAGATGGACCTGGTGGACGAGAAGGCCGAGGGCGCGCTCGAAGAATAGGTCTTAGCCGCCCAATTCGTTCAATCGCTTTTCAACAAGCAGCAAATCCCGCCATGCGCGGGATTTGTCTTGTGGGCGACGCAAAAGATAGGCGGGATGCAGAATCGGGATCAGGGGAACGCTGAAGCCGCTTGCTGTCGTGTAGACATGTTCCGTGCCGCGCAGACGCATGATGCCGTTTGAGCTGTCCAGCAGGTATTTGGCCGGAACACCGCCCGCCGCCACAATCAGGGTGGGCTTTGCCAGTTCGATCATTCTGTCCACAAAGGGACGGCAGACAGCCAGTTCCTCGTCTTCCGGATTGCGGTTTCCGGGCGGGCGCCAATAGTTCACATTGGTGATGAAGGCATTTTCGGTGCGGTCGCGGTGAATGGCGGCCAGCATCTTGTCCAGCAACTGACCAGCCTTGCCGACAAAGGGCAGGCCTTTGCGGTCCTCTTCTGCGCCGGGGCCTTCGCCGATAATCATCAGACTGGCGCCTGGTGTGCCATCATAGACGACGGTGTTTTCCGCACCCTGTTTCAGGGGGCTGCCGTCAAATTTCTCAATGGCGGCTTTGAGCGTTTCGACCGAATCACAGGCAATCGCGGCCTTTTCTGCCTCTTCGACCCAATTGATTTTCTTGCGGCGGGGGCGGCGGACAGGTGCTGCCGCAGCGGTTGCGGCAGGTGGTGCAGAACGCTCAGCGACCTTCAAATACGCCTGTACAGAGGCGTCATCGACCTCCACGCCCATGTCATCCCACCACTCGGCAAGTGCTTTAAATGCATCAATTGACGCAGGGGCTGGCATATGGACGCTCTGGACCTTCCTGATAGACGCTGTAATTGCTTAAACAAATGGGCTTAGAGCGGGCACCTTATCACCCGCAAGGAGGAGAAACCAATGGCTGATGACGCTATTGAGCGCGAGTCGATGGAATATGATCTGGTCATTGTCGGTGGTGGACCGGCTGGCCTGTCGGCAGCAATTCGCTTCAAGCAACTGGCTAATGAGGCTGGCGAGGATCTTTCGGTTGTCGTGATCGAAAAGGGCGGCGAGATCGGCGCGCACATTCTTTCCGGCGTGGTGATGGATCCGGTCGGTCTGGACAAGCTGCTGCCTGGCTGGCGTGAGCGCGATGACCGCCCGCTGAAAACCGAAGTGACGGCTGATAAGTTCAAATTCCTTGGACCGAACGGCGAGGCCGACATTTCCTGGCTGCCAATGCCAGGCTTCATGAAGAACCATGGCAATTTCACCGGCTCGCTGGCAAATGTCGCGCGCTGGCTGGGCCAGGAAGCCGAGAATCTCGGCGTGGAGGTCTTTCCGGGCTTTGCCGCGTCTGATGTGGTTCTGGGCGAGAATGGCGAAGTCAAAGGCATTGTGGCTGGCGTCATGGGCATTGCGGCCGATGGTTCCCACAAGCCGGACTATGAGCCAGGCATGGAATTGCTGGGCAAATATGTGCTGTTCGCTGAAGGCGCGCGGGGCTCTCTCACCAAGCAGCTGATTTCCAAGTTCAATCTGGATGAAGGCCGTGACCCGCAGAAATTCGGCATTGGCCTGAAAGAGCTGTGGTCTGTTCCGGAAGAGAATTTCCAGGAAGGCTATGTCCAGCACACAATGGGCTGGCCGCTCGACAACTCAACTGGCGGCGGCAGCTTCCTGTACCACTTCCGCGACAATGGTGAGCCGTTCATCTCGGTCGGCTTTGTGGTTCACCTTAACTATGCCAACCCGTACATCTCACCGTATCAGGAATTCCAGCGCTTCAAGCACCATGATGCCGTGCTGCCTCACCTGAAGGGCGGCAAGCGCGTGGCCTATGGCGCGCGGGCGATCACCGAGGGCGGCTTCCAGTCCGTTCCGAAGCTGGCCTTCCCAGGCGGCGCGCTGATCGGATGTGGTGCTGGCTTTGTGAACGTGCCGCGTATCAAGGGCAGCCACAATGCCATCCTGACCGGCATGATGGGGGCTGAAGCGGCATTTGAGGCTATCAAGGAAGGCCGTCAGGGCGACGTGCTGACCGCTTATGAGGACGCCTACAAGAAGTCTTCCGTCTACAAGGAGCTGAAGCAGGTGCGGAATGTGAAGCCGCTCTGGTCGAAGCTCGGCACAGTCTTCGGCATTCCTATGGGCGGTCTGGAGATGTGGATTTCCAGCCTGTTTGGTGGTTTCTCCTTCTTCGGCACGCTGAAGCACGGCAAGACCGACGCGGCGAGCCTGAAGCCGGCGAAAAACTTCAAGCCGATCGATTATCCAAAGCCCGATGGCGTGATCAGCTTCGACAAGCTGACCAATGTTTCCTTCACCAACACCTATCACGGGGAAGACCAGCCGGTTCACCTTGTCGTGAAGGACATGGCCCTGCAGAAGGCCTCTGAACATGATGTCTATGCGGGCCCGTCCGCGCGCTACTGCCCGGCAGGCGTGTATGAGTGGATTGAGGAGGGCGGTGAGCTGAAGTTCCAGATCAACTCCCAGAACTGCATCCACTGCAAGACCTGTGACATCAAGGATCCGAATCTGAACATCAACTGGACCGTGCCGGAAGGCGGCGGCGGCCCGGCATATCCGAATATGTAATCTGTGAGATTACAATGACTTCAGATAAGCGCGGCAGGCCAGAAACCTGCCGCGCTTTCTCCATCTAATGCCTTGCTCTTGCCGCATGGCACTGCTTCACTCACGGTAGAACCCGAACCCGGAGTGACTCATTCACATGCACCGTCGACTGCTCATCGCCGCTTCCGCCCTGTCCATCTCTCTGGCTCTGGGCGCCTGCGCCACGGAGCCTGCCCCTGCGCGGCCTTCCGTGGAGACCGTTCAGGCGGAATTCTCAATCCCGCTATCGGATGCCGCCCTGGCGACCGCAGTGCTTGATGAGGCCGGAAAGCCTGTCGGCGCGGATGGCTATGATATGCCCGTCGACGCCGTAAAGGCGGGCGACATGGCGGCCTTCCTACAGATGATCAAAGCGCTGCCGGAGGAAGACCGGAATGTGAGCCCTCTGTTTGCGGCTTTCCTAGCGATTGACCGTGCAGCCGCTGGGGATACTGAATCGGCCCGCGCCATTCTGGATGCGTCGTCTGTTGCGACAGGCGAGGAGGGCGAGACCAGCTTCTACGCCTATCTGGACGCCTGGCTGCTGGCCCTGGAAAACAAGCCGGATGAAGCAATTGAGCGCCATCGCATGGCGTCATCTTCCATGCCAGGCCTGACGGGAGACCTGTCTCTGGCAGCCATGCTGGAAGCCCTGGGCCGCCCGGAACAGGCGCTTGCGGTGTATGAGTATCTGACGCCCAGCAAGATTGAGGCGCCTGAGCACCAGTTCGACCCCAAAGGACTGCTCTATGGCCATGTGAAGACGGTGATCCAGCGTCATGCTCTGTTGCTGCAGCGTCTTGGCCGCGTGGAAGAAGCGCAGGCTGTTTACCAGCAGTTGGCCGATGCTGAGCCGGAGGAGGCGATCAGCTATGCCGCAGCAATCGAGAGCCTGAAGACCGGCAAGAATCTGGACAATGATCCGCTGAATGTCCGCTCCGCCTTTACCCAGTCTCTGGCGGATGTGTCGCGTGCCCTGCAGGAGCAGCGCTATATCCGCACCATCATGATGGGCGGGCGGATTGACGGTTTCGATGACCAGCGTTCGTCCTTCGATCAGATCGCACTGCTCGTCTATCCGGGTGACAATGATCTGCGCGCGGCTATCATTGCAGAGATGTATCAAAGCGCCCTGTATGAAGGCGTGGCCCATACCGCTCTCAGTGCGCCAGAGCCGACGCCGACGCTGGAGATTTCGGCCGCGCAGGCGCTGATCATGCTGGACCGCAAGGATGAGGCCCGCAAAGCGATCGATGCGGCACTCGACCTTTCAGATGAGGATGATCGCCTCTCGACCCTCTACGGCGCGCTACAGCTGACAACGCTGTTAGAAGACGAAGAGCAGTCCGTTGAACTGGTCGATGAAGTCATCGAACTGGCGGAAAATCCGGCCGAACTTGCTGCGGCCCATGGGCTGGCGGCTGAGATTAACGGCCAGTTCGGCGATTTGGAACAGGCGGCAATCCATGCCGAAAAAGCTCGCGAGCTGGACGATACGCATGATCGACGCATGATGCTGGCAGATGCGCTGGGCAAGATCGGCAAGATCAATGAAGCGCTGACCATCCTGCGGACAGAGCGGCTGGCCCGCCCGAATGACCCGTACACGCTGAACTCGCTCGGCTATTTCCTGATCATGCATACCGACAAGCAGGATGAGGGCTTCAAGGTGCTGCACCGTGCCCGCGCACTGGCGGACCGCGACCCCTACATCACGGATTCTCTTGGCTGGGCCTATTTCAAACTGGGGCACCTTGATGAGGCGCGCAAGCTGATCGAGATGTCTCGCCAGGAATTGCAGCCGCACCGCCATTGGGAAATCGAGACGCATCTGGGCGATATCTATTGGTACCAGGGTGACAAGGAAGCGGCCCGTGAGGCCTGGCAGTACGCGCTGGATAACCATCCGCCTGCAAAGGAACGTGCTGATCTGGAAGCGAAGCTGGCCGATGGCCTGACAGAGCCTGCGCCTGAAAAACGTAAACTGCCGGATGTCTCCATAAGTGATGGCGCGGTTGATCGGCAGGATATCTGACGCAATTGTCAGGCAGCTGAACCCTTCCACAGGCCATAGGTGCGCCTTACTATCGCCGGAAACCAATGCGATTCCGCGAAGCGTCAGCTGACGGGAAGATTATGTCGAATTTCTCAAATCCTCATATGGAAGAGCCGGAAGGCGAAAAGCGGTTCCTGCCTGGTCCGCCCTGGGTCTGGACCTGGGCACGCCGCCTGATCATTCTGGGCTTTGTCCTGGGCGTCATAGGCATGATCGCCTTGTGGCTCTACTTTGCTGCCCTTGGCCGGTCGGTGCCTTCAGTGGAAAAGCTGAAACAGTATGAGCCGCCGATTACCTCGCGCGTTCACGCTGGCGATGGAACGCTGATTGCGGAATTCGCGGATCAGCACCGGGTCTTCGTGCCGTATGAATCCATGCCGACGCATGTCGTGCAGGCATTTGTGGCGGCCGAGGACAAGAACTTCTTCACTCACCATGGCCTCGACTATGTCGGCATTGCACGTGGTGCGGTGAATTCTGCCAAGAACAAGATTACCGGCTCAGGCGGCCTGCAGGGCGGGTCGACGATTACCCAGCAGGTGGCCAAGAACATGCTGCTGACTCGGGACCAGAACCTCCAGCGCAAGGCGAAGGAAGCCATCGTTGCGCAGCGTATGGAGAAAGAGTTCACCAAGGAACAGATCCTGGAGCTGTATCTGAACGAGATTTATCTCGGTTATCGCTCCTATGGGGTTGGCTCCGCCGCGCTGAACTATTTCGACAAGTCGCTTCCGGAACTGGATCTGTCCGAAGCTGCTATTCTGGCCTCACTGGCCAAAGCGCCTTCCGCCGTGAACCCGTACAGCCGCCCGGAACGCCTTCTGGCGCGCCGCAACTATGTGCTCGGCCGGATGGTGGAAGATGGCTACATCACGCAGGAAGAAGCGGACGAGGCCATGGCCCAGCCGCTATCGACCACACGGCGCTTGAAAGGTCCGGAATATGCCGCTGCGACCTATTTCGTGCAGGAATTGCGCAAGGACCTTATCAAGAGTTATGGCGAAGACACGCTGCAACAGGGCGGCCTGTCCATTCGCTCTACCATCGATACGCGGCTGCAACTGGCCGCGCAGGAAGCGCTCCAGAACGGCCTGATCGCCTATGACCGCCGCCATGGCTGGCGCGGACCGATTACGACGCTGAATCCAAAGGATGGTGATGTTCTGGAACAGCTGCAAGCGGTTGAGCTGCCCGGCGGCTATGGCACCTGGGAAGCTGCCCTTGTCACAAGCGTTGGCTCGAATGGAGCTGAACTGACGCTGACAGATGGCGAAACCATTCCGATGCCAGCTGAAGAAGTTAAGTGGGCGGCCACCTACAAGCCGGAAGGCGCGAAGGCTGGCCTGCAGGTCGGTCAGGTCATCCTGGCTGAATTCAAGCGCAAGGAAGTCGACACGTCCAAGTCAGAGAAGGCGCAAAAGCCGGCAAAAGAAGAGGGCGACCTGGCCGAGACTGCAGATGAGGATGACATCAAGCTGGTTCCGATCGGCAATGCCATTCTGCGCCAGGTCCCGGCCGTGGATGGCGGCTTGGTCGCGCTGGACCCGCATACCGGCCGTATTCTGGCGATGCAGGGCGGTTATTCCTTCTTCAAGTCCAGCTACAACCGCGTGACACAGGCCAAGCGCCAGCCGGGGTCCAGCTTCAAGCCCTTTGTTTATGCGGCGGCGCTTGAGCGTGGCTATACGCCAGCCTCTCGCATGCTGGACGCTCCCTTTGTGGCCTTTGACGTTTCTACGAATGATTACTGGCGTCCGTCCAACTATACCGAAGGGCGCACCTACGGCATGGTGACCCTGCGGATCGCGCTTGAGAAATCGCTGAACCTTGTGACGGCTCGCGTCGCGCAAGATATCGGTATGGAAGCGGTGTCGAATCTGGCCGTGCGCCTGGGCGTCTATGAAGAGCTGCCGCCATATCCGGCGATGTCTCTGGGCGCAGGCGATGCCTATCTGATTGACATGGCGCGCGGCTATGCCGGCTTCGTCAATGGCGGCAAGAAGATTACCCCGACGCTGCTGGACCGTGTGCAGGACCGTCACGGCCGGACCCTGTTCCGCCATGATGAGCGTGCCTGCGATGGTTGTGAGGCCGAGGAATGGGACGGGCAGGAACCGCCTCAGCTGGCCGAGATTGGCGAGCAGGTTCTGGATCCGATCGTCGCGTATCAGGTGACCCATATGCTGGAAGGCGTTGTCGAGCGCGGCACAGGCCGCCGGGCACGGCGCGTGGGCAAGCCGCTCGCGGGCAAGACGGGTACGACGGATGATTATCGCGATGCCGTGTTCATGGGCTTCTCACCTGACCTGGTGGTTGGTGTGCGCGTTGGTTTCGATGACAACCATTCTTTGGGCGAAGGCGAAGCGGGTGGCTCGGTTGCCGCACCCATCTTTACGGACTTTATGGAAAAAGCGCTGGAAAATGAGCCCGCGATTCCGTTCCGTATTCCCCCCGGCGTACGGTTGGTGAAGATTGATGCTCGCACAGGAGATCTGCCGGGACCGAGCACGGATGTCATCATTGATGAAGCTTTCCGCCCTGGAACCGAGCCTGGCATGAATGCTTTCCGTGATACCAGCGATTGCCTGTCTATCTCTGGCACCTGTGGCAATACAGGCGGCGTTTCCAGCGGCTTTGACCCTGAGCGTGACGCAGGCATTGTCGATGAGCCCAACCCGCTGGGCCCGCAGGCGGAAAAACCTGCGGACGACAATCTGGACGGTATCTTCTGACGTAATTACGATTTTGACGCTGTGAGGTGGGCAGGCTATAGCCCGCCTCTCAGATTTTGGACCGACACATAAGAACAAGGGGCTGATCACATGTCCGCAGAAATCAAATCGCTCATCGACCAGATCCGCCAGTCGGCCGACTTGCTACGGAGGCGTCTTTGACTGGGACGTTGCCACAAAACGCCTGGATGAGCTGACCGCTCTTTCCGAACGCCCTGACTTCTGGGACGATCCGCAGGCCGCACAAGGCATGATGCGTGAGCGACAGCGTTTGGCCGAAGGCATTGAAACCGTTCAGTCTCTGCAACAGGAAGCCAGTGACGCAGAAGAATTGCTCGAACTCGCCGAAGGCGACGAGAGCATGATCTCGGACATTGAGGCGACTCTGAAGAAGGCTGGTGCTCGGGCCGAAAAGGCCGAGTTGGCTGCACTGCTCTCTGGCGAAGCTGACGCCAATGACTGCTTCATCCAGATCAATGCCGGCGAAGGTGGCACGGAGAGCCAGGACTGGGCCTCCATTCTGCGTCGCATGTATGCGCGCTGGGCCGAAGCGCACGACATGAAGATTGAGGAGATGGACGAGCGTGAGGGGGAAGAAGCCGGCATCAAGTCTGCCACCCTCCAGATCAAGGGTGATAACGCTTATGGCTGGCTGAAGTCTGAAACCGGGGTGCACCGCCTGGTGCGGATTTCACCCTTCGACAGCTCAGCGCGCCGTCATACCAGCTTCGCATCTGTCAGTGTGACGCCGGTGATCGATGACAATATTGATATCGAGATCAACCCATCCGATGTGCGTACAGATACATATCGTGCGTCAGGCGCGGGTGGTCAGCACGTCAACCGGACCGACTCTGCCGTGCGCCTGACGCACGAGCCGACCGGCATTGTGGTGCAGTGTCAGAACGACCGGTCTCAACACCGCAATCGGGACCAGGCCTGGCAGATGCTGCGCTCAAAGCTTTATGAGCTTGAATTGCAGAACCGCCGGTCTGTTGCAGATGCCCAGTATGCAGAGAAAAGTGCGATCGGCTTTGGCCACCAGATCCGGTCCTATGTGCTGCAGCCATATCAAATGGTGAAAGACCTGCGGACCGAGGTGGAAACCTCTGACACGTCCGGCGTGTTGGATGGGGATATCGACCTGTTCCTCTCCGCTGCGCTGGCGGCATCCGTTGCGAAAGGCGAGGGCGACGAAGCCTGACCTAGGGTGAGTGCGAAGCGAAGTGTTGGCTGCAGCGCAATACCTGCTAGTCTTGGACTGTAGGGAATAAACTTGAATGGATATGGTATCATCCAGGGTGTGCCTGGATGCTGTCTCCTCTTGAGTGTGAGCCGAGGCCGACATGTCCGAAAAATCAAGTGTGCACGAAGCAGGTGATGCAGAGGCTGGGGTAGCCCGGCGCGGCCGGCCGCCAAGCGACAAGATTCTTGAGCGCCTGACCAGCGCCGCGCTAAAGATCATTGAAGATGAAGATGTAAGCTCTCTGACAATCGAGCGCGTATGCAAGCTGGCCAAGGTATCACGCGCGACCTTTTACCGGCGCTGGGATTCCATCAATCCGGTTTTTACGTCCACGGTTGCCCGAATCCTGAAGGAATCCAGCCCGCCCGTGATCGAAGGCAGCAACCTGAGGGAGAATCTTGAGCGGGGCATGCGGAACCGCGCTGAGCTTCTGGCAGACAAGCGGATCGGTGGACTTTTCCGGCATGCCTTCTCCGTTGCCGGTACGGATGAAGAGCTGCGCCACCTGATCCAAGGGCTGGACCGGGAGCGGAACGCGCCGCTGATAGACCTGTTGCAGCGCGCACAGGATGAGGGACGAATCAAACCAGGCATCCATCTTGATTATGTGGCTCACCAGATATTCGGGCCCATATGGCACCGGTCGCTTCTGCTGCAATTGCCATGTGGTGAGGACTTCATTTCCGCCATATTGGATGGGGTTCTCAAAGACATATCCCTTGAGGATTGAATGATTACGAAACAGTATTGTTTCGTAATTGCTATTGTGTCATTTTCCTGACCGAGGAATGCGGATGGACCCGCGTGTTCCAGAGGAAAGGTTATCTGTATGCAATTGTTTTCCGTACGCCGTGTTCTGCTCAGCAGCTGTGCTTTGGTTCTGCCCTTGTCGGCACAGGCTCAAGCGCTGGAAGAGACGACGCCAGCCCAGGACGCAGAGGTCAGCTCCGTTGAAGCTGAACCGAAAGACGCGGATAAAGTCTATGACGCGATTGTCGTTGTAGCTCAGCGCCGCGAAGAGAATCTGCTCGACGTGCCAAGCTCGATTGCTGCTGTCGATAGCGCACAGCTTGAAGCGACGTCGTCTCAGCGCGTCCAGGATGTTGCCAATTATGTGCCCAATGTGGACATTGCTTCCACATCTGCACTTGGCGCGACTCTGACGATCCGTGGTGTCGGCTCCAGCAGCCGGAATATCGGCTTTGATAGCCGGGCCGGTCTTTACATTGACGGTGTTTATCTCGGCCAGTCTCCGGCGCTTGACCAAGACCTTCTCGGTCTTGAGCGCGTCGAAGTGCTGCGCGGCCCGCAGGGTACGCTGTTCGGGAAGAACAATGATGCCGGCGCCATCAACCTGATTACGAAGCGCCCCGGCAAGACATTCACCGGCGAAGCCTTCGCGCGCATCGGCAATCTGGGCCAGGAGCAATACGCGTTCCGGGTTTCCGGCCCGGTCACGGAAACGGTCTCTGCCAGCTTGGCAGCGTCAAGCGTCAAGCGCGACGGCTATATCCGCAACATCACCGATGGCGCAGAAACGCCGAGCCGGGATTCACAGAGCGTGCGCGGCCAGATCAACATTGATGATGGTGGCCCGTTCACACTGTATCTCTCTGCCGACGCGCTTTTCGCCAATGATCGTCCGAACAATGGTGATCCGCTCACGAACTCTTTCGGGTCTGCGCTTGATACAGCTGCACCAGAGAGGAATGTCATCAGCTATACGCCGGGTCGTATCAAGGATGATGACCGCACGATCTGGGGTGTCTCTGCCGAGGCTTCCTATGAACTGCCCAGCAACCACATCCTGAAGTCCATCACGGCCTATCGGGAAACGGAATTCAGCACGAGCTTTGACGCTGACCGTTCCGCGCTTGACCTTCTCAATGTCAATTATGAGGATAATTATCAGCAGACGTCTGAAGAGCTTCAGCTGATTTCCCCCGATGATGGACGCTTCACATACCTTGTTGGTCTGTATCTCTATTCGCAGGATAGCGATACGAAGCGTGATGCGTTGGGTGGAGCGCTGGGAGGCGCGCTAGGGCTGGCACCAGGAACCGGTGCGCTAAGCGGGGGTGAACTGAAAACCGAAAATGCCGCGATCTATGGCAATGTTGCCTATGACATTCTGCCCAAACTGGAAGCGAGCCTCGGCCTGCGCTGGTCATGGGAGAAGAAGACCGTCGACTGGTCAATTGATGGAAGCGCCGCACCGGCCTTCGGCATCGCCACCGGGACTGTCGATGATGACCGTGTAGACCGTGACGTCTCGCCAACGCTGACCCTGACCTACCGAATTACGCCAGAGGTCAATACCTACGCCCGTTATTCCACGGGTTACAAAAGCGGTGGGTACAATCTGGACTTCATTTCTGCATCCATCTTCCCGGACGGTGTAGAATTCCGCAAAGAGACGGTCGACAACTATGAAGTTGGCCTGAAAGGCGCATTTTTCAACAACCGCGCGACTCTGAACCTCTCCGCGTTTACAGCGGATTATACGGACTATCAGGTTAATCAGTATCGTGAGCTTGGGGGCGGTCAGACGGTCATCGCTATCAGTAATGCCGGCTCTGTACGCAGCCGGGGTATTGAGGCAGAGGGCATGTTCCATGTGAATGACGACCTGCGTATCCAAGGCGGTATTGGTCTGCTTGACACGACCTTCACAGACTTCCCGGGTGGGGGAGCTGGAGGTGTGAACGTGGCTGGCAATCGTTTGCCACGCGCATCCAAGTTCCAGGGAACAATTGGTCTGGATTATGATCGCCAGATCAGCCAGGAACTCAGCCTGTTTGCAGCTGCTCAGTATAGCTACCGTTCCAATTATTATGTGGAAGAGAATAATCTTTCCACGCGCACGGTTGGCGGTGATGTCATCTCCTGGGGCAAGGTGCCGGGATACGGGCTGCTGGATGCACGCATAGGTGTTGCGGGGTCTAAAGGTTGGGAGCTTGCGCTCTATTCCCGCAATCTTACAGATGAAGACTATGTAGTCAGCTATGGCCGTGAATTCCTGGGGGCGCTTCTCGAATACAGAGGCGAGCCAATGAGTTGGGGGGCAGAAGCGCGCATCAGATTCTGATGCGCCTTCAGGCCTCTCCATATAAAATCTGATCTCCGATAAAGCTTAAAAAGGATACCTCATGCGGATTCGAACATCTGACTTTCAGTCATCTAGCGTGTCTTCACGACGGAAATGTCGTTCTGCATGGCGTTCCCTTTTGCTCTTTTCCGGTATGATGATGGCTGTGACGCAAGCTGGTGCCCAAGAGGCAAACTCTGAAGCAGGTTCCGCTGAGAGTGAGATTGCCAAGGGCGCGGCCATTGCGACTGGGGTTGGCGCCAAGGTGCTATGTTCGGGTGTCTTCATATCCGGTCGTAGCCAGGAAGATGTCGTAACGAACGATATTGCGCCCCTCTGGCCGCCAGCTTCGATCATCTCTTATGACGTTGATCAGGCAAACCATTCGGTTAAGGCTCAGGTGGGCCCTTATTTTAGAGTGGCCAGCTTTGACCCAGTCTCGGGGTGCACGCTTGATGCAGAGCCGGCGGATTTGGAGACCGCTTCGGAGCATGTTTCAGAAGCGCCAGAAATTGTCTCTGCTGACGGGGCGCTTCAGGCCGCCTTCGACGCGGCCATGCTGGATCCTGAAGGCGATTTGCGGACCCGCGCGCTTGTCGTGATCAAGGATGGTCAAATTGTCGGCGAGCAGTATGCAGAGGGCTTTGATGCCTCCATGCCGCTGCTTGGCTGGTCCATGAGCAAGAGTGTTACGTCCGCGCTGGCGGGCCTGGTGGTGAAGGACGGCCTTCTGACGCTGGATGCGCCACTGCCCGTTCCAGAATGGAAAGGGGACGACCCGCGCGCAGAGATTACGTTGCGCAATTTGCTGCAGATGAGCAGTGGCCTAAGCTTTGTGGAGGAATACACGCAGAACAATGACAGTGTTCGCATGCTCTTCCTGGAGCCGGACATGGCAGCTTTTGCTGCCAACAAACCGTTAGAGGAGGAGCCCGGCACGTTCTGGTCATACTCTTCAGGCTCAACCAATATTGTTGCCCGCGCCCTGACAGAGACGCTGGGCGGAAGCGCGGCGACCCAGGCTTATCTGCGCGAGCGCCTGTTTGGACCGGCCGGCATGAAGAGTGTTACCTTTGAGCAGGATACTGCCGGAACACCTGTGGGCAGTTCCTATGTCTATGCGACGGGCCGTGACTGGGCGCAGTTCGGTCTGCTGTTCCTGAACCAAGGCAAGGCGGACGGACACGAGATTCTTTCCTCTGACTGGGTAGACTTTGTCCGCACCCCGGCACCTGCCAATGCGCAGGGCATTTATGGAGGTAGCTTCTGGCTAAATGGCAAGGCAGAGGACGGAGATGGCAGCTATATGCCGGACCTTCCAGAAGATGCCTATTTTGCACTCGGCCATAATGGTCAGGTCGTTGGAATTTTCCCATCGCAGAATGTTGTGATTGTCAGACTTGGATGGACCACGGGCGACAAGACGTTCGATGCGAACACACATTTCAGCGCGATCCTGAAAGCTGTCTCAGGCACATCGCCCAAGAAGCCGTAACTCAAAAGCGTCACTGTAGCTTGGCATAGCCATAGCGTTTGAGACTTCATCTGCCAGTGCGTGGCCAGTGCCATGCGCTGGCATTTCTATTTGTGTCCAGCAGGCATGCTCTATGCCAGTTCTGCCATGGATAGGGTTTGAAGTTCCGCGACAAAACTGAATTTGCAAATCATTCGCATTGTCCTGTAAGACGTCTCTTGCATGTGTAATGAAATCTGCGCGAGCGACGGATTTCACCAACGCGCCCGTTTAAGGGCAGGAGCTGTAACAGGGGCATATGATGCGACGCTTATTTTTCTGGACGCACTTTGTAATGGGAGCGGTCGCTGGGGTTTTTATCCTTCTGATGTCGGTCACCGGCGTACTGCTGACCTATGAGCGCCAAATTATCCACGCGGCTGAAAATTCAGCTGTCGTAGCACCAGAGGGCGCTGACCCGATGACGGTCGATGCGCTGGCGGACGCCAGTATTGCGATGGGCGCCGAACCGGGAAACACGCTGGTCATATCCAAAGACCGCACCGACGCGGTAACCCTCTCTAAGGGGCGTCGCGACAACACCTTGCTGAACCCGTACACCGCAGAGACCATGCCGGAGGCGGGCGAGAAGACAAAAGCCTTCTTTGGGCGCGTAATGCGCATTCACCGCTGGCTGTCCTTCTCCGGTGGACGCAGTGAGTTAGGTGGGGCGATCAATGCCGCGGCCAATCTCATTTTTGCGGGACTGCTGATCACGGGGGCTGTCCTGTGGTGGCCGAAGACGTGGAAGTGGGCCTTCGTCAAGACGCAGCTCTTCTTCCGCAAGGGGCTGCGGACCGCACAGGCAAGGGACTATAACTGGCACCATGTGCTGGCGGCCTGGTCTCTGTTGCCGCTGATTGCCATCGTCGTGTCTGGCGCTGTCTTCTCGTATGGCTGGGCCAATAATCTGGTCTATGCCGCCTTTGGCGAGAGCCCCGGCAGGAATGGCCCACCAGCTGTGGCAGAGCAGGAAGCGCAGCCCTCGGAGATTCCGACAGACTTCACTGCGGTGTCGCTGGAAACCCTCTTGGGACAGGCGACAGCCGACTACAAAAACTGGAAGCGTGTCTCGGTCATTTTGCCTGAGCCAGCAGCAGAGACGGTGACGATGACGGTCGATATGGGCAATGGAGCCCAAGCGGGCAAGAAGCGGACGCTGACGCTCGCGCATGATGGATCTGGCGTAATTGGGGAGCCTGCTGGCAGTGATGCCACTCCCGCACGCAAGGCGCGGATCTTTCTTCGCTTCATCCATACTGGCGAAGTCTATGGATGGATCGGGCAGACGATTGCCGGTCTGGCCTCTCTTGCAGGCGTTATCCTCGTCTATACAGGCATCTCTCTTGGCTTCCGGCGTCTCATCCGGATGCGTAAGCAGGCGAAAGCAAAACGCGCCTAGACACTTGTCCTTCAGGCGAAGAGATCGCCTGTTTCAGTGTCGCGCTCCGGGGCCATATCTTCACCCCTGTAAAAGCATGGGTGCTTGATGCGGCTGAAATTCTTGTGGCGCTCATAATGTACCCAGCCGCCATTTGGCATGCGCTGGCTCAATATGGGCGCATCACAAACCGGGCAGGCGGAGTGAAAGGATTTCTCCGGCCCAGCAGAATCGCTTCGCTCCACAGGCACCCAGGAGGACGCCACCTGAACAACCTGGCCGGAAGGTAGTTTGCGTGCATGCGCACGCCTGCGAACCCATTTTATGGACATGGGACTCTCCATTATTTGTCCATGGAGAAGGCTTTGCCGATTCGGTTAAGCGAAGGTGGCTACAGGTTCCGTGGATATGGAAGCGCGTGTCACAGAACTTTATCAAAGCCGACACTAAACCGTGCACAATCCGGAATATCGCTGCGCCTGTAACAAAGGGGTGCTGGCGTGTCTGGTGATTTTGAACTGGTTTATTCCCTTGAAATCAAGGTTTTGGATCTTGAGAAAAAGGTATCTGACCTTGAGCGGGAAATAGCCGAGCTGCGCGATCAGTTTCGAAGTGTCGAAGAGGACGCTCCACTGAACTTGCCGGAGGAGGTCATTGAGAAAATCCGTGAGGGTGAGAGTGCCGTGAGGGCTGTGCGCCAGTTCAGGCTGATGACCCAGAAGGATCTGAGTGACGTTTGCGGTATCCGCCCGAACCACATCTCGGCCATAGAACGCGGTATGTCCTATGGTCTGAAAACAGCAAAGCGTCTGGCCGAAGCGCTGGATGTTCCTGTCGATCTGTTGACGTGAGGCATCATGACTAAAGAGATTTTTCTTGGCGCATTCCTGGCGGCTCTGACCGTCACGTCTTGTTCCGGCCAACAAAGCGACGAACCGCGGCCCGTGTTCCCGGATGCGGAAGCCCCCACCCAGTTTACACGAGCCTACTCATTGACGGAGAGCGCGGACGGTCAGGTGCGTGTCTTCGCCAAGGAGAATGGCGATGAGACATGGCTTTATGAAGTGCGGCGCGAAGGGAAAGGCTGGAGCGAGCCCAAGCGGATGGAACTACCCGCGCGCAAAATGCTCACTGGGCCGAGCTTCAGTGCAGCCGATGGCGCGCTGTATTATGCAAGCGATGAAGAGTTGGCGGAAATGCCGGGCCGCAAGGATCTGAATTTGTGGTACGTGCCGCTTGAAGATGGCGTATGGGGCACACCCAAACCTGTTCCGGGAGATATTAATACAGGTGCGAATGAAACCATGGCCGCCATTTCTGCCGATGGCTTGATGGTGTTTGTCAGCAATCACAGCCAACTGGGTGGTGGCGGCTATGAGATGGCTGAGGCGCGTCAGGATGAGAACGGCAATTGGGTCATGGAACGCCCTCTGGATGAGTTGAATGATATGCGCGCAAATGACCATGTCGCGCTGACTGCGGATGGAAGACGACTGTTCTTTTATTCTCACCGGTCCCCCAAACTGGGCGTCGTCGATATCTGGACCTCACAGAAACTGGATGATGGCTCCTGGAGCGAGCCTGTGAACCCTGGAGAGCCGCTGAACACCGCCGGAATAGATTTTGGTGCAGGCCTGTCGGCTGATGGGGAGACCCTGTTCTTTTCACGTGATGGTGCACTCTACGAAATGCCTTTCAAGGCATTGGACCTTACTCAGAACTGACCAGCCATTCACAGGCTTGTTAATGGGCGGCCGCGTGTCTGTCCGTCTTCTTGATGTCTCGAAACCTACCGGTTTCTGGAGTTAAATCCGTATTCGGATAGTTGGGTATACGCGCTTCGGGATCATTCGTGACATTTATGTGATGTGTGTGCCGTCGCTTACCTGGCGGCCGTCATAAAAACTTTGCGGAACTGTTCAGAAATCGTCGCTGGCCACTGCCATAAGCCGCCTCGGGTGAGGCGTACGGGGAGAATCGTTAGCCGCTCACCTGACAACGGATTTTTGCTGAGACCGGGCGCTCTTGAATGGGGCCTTGAAGGGGTTAAGAATGAAACTTGGGAAGACTTTGAAGCTGGCGACCATGGCGAGCATCGCGGTGCTCACGCTCGCGGCATGTTCTGATACGACGATCTCATCACCGGGCTCGTCTACTCCGCCGGCAAGCCCTCCGCCACCACCACCGCCTCCGCCACCGGCCGCTTCCACAATCGATCTGATCCCGACATCTGGTTGCCCAACTGGCACCGCGGCAACTACGTTTAATGCGGTCGCCCAGGATGGCTTTTCTGATGTAGATGTTTGTGTGCTCGGGTCCGACGCCTCCGGCGGCACATCAATCACCACAGATATCGAGATCCCGGCGAATACGACGATCGCCATTCAGGGACCGGTCTTCATCGGGGAAGACAACAAAGACAATGCTGGAACGCCGGTAACGCTCACCGTAAACGAGGGTGTGCGCTTCTTCGGTGCTTCTGCAACGGGTACAGCAACAGCGACGGATGATTATCTCGTCATCACACGCGGCTCCAAGATTGAAGCCGTCGGCACAGCGACGAACCCGATCCGCTTTACAGCGCGCGCAGCGCTGAACGATGAAGAAACCGGATCAAGTCTAGTTGAGGAAACCACGAATGCCCAATGGGGCGGCCTGGTTCTCAACGGTTTCGCACCAATCAATGCCTGTGATGATGGTAATGCAACAGGCGGGACAGCTGCCTGTGAGAAAGTGGGTGAGGGATCTTCCGGCCGGTTTGGCGGCAGCATCGCTGACGACAATTCCGGTACGCTGCAATATGTCATCGTCGAGTATGCAGGCTCTCGCCTGACGAATAATGATGAACTGAATGGTATCGCTTTCCAGGGCGTCGGTTCCGGCACGACAGTGGATCACATTCAGGTGCACAACAATCTCGATGACGGCATCGAATGGTTTGGTGGCACTGTGAGTGCGAAATACGTAGCCATCACGGGCGCCGGCGATGACTCTCTGGACTGGACCGATGGCTGGACCGGTAAACTGCAGTACGCTGCGGTTCGTTCCAACATACCGTCTTCTGGCGATCCTCGTGGTATCGAAGCTGACAATCTTTCGTCTGACCCTGACAAGACGCCGTTCTCAAACCCAAGCATCTCCAACTTCACGCTGGTTGGGACCGACGGAAACGACCAGGGCATCCTTCTGCGTCGTGGCACCAAAGGCCGGGTCATCAATGGTATCGTTGTCGGATATGGCAGTGGTCTCGACATCGATGATGGAAGCAGCGACACTCAAACATCTGACAACTATGCAGACGGAAGCCTCGTCGTAGAGAGCATCCTGCTGGATACAGCAGAGAACATCGTCAATGATGGCGATACGCCCGCAATCAAACCCGGAACGAATATTGTTGGACGCGGAAACAGCCTGACGGATGGCTTCTTCCCAGGCACCGCAGAGCTCACTGTTCCAGTGTCCACTGCGCTGTCCGGAGACACCTTCTTTGATGCGACAACCTATATTGGTGCCTTCTCTCCGACTGAGACGCTCGATAGCAACTGGGCGACCTTCACATTGCCGGGCACACTGTTTGAGGAGGTCGAGGCGACGTGCCCGACTGGCACGACGACCAATGGCGAGTTGGCGGGTAAGACGCTTTGTGTCATCTCCGGTAACAATGCCATCACGAGTGACGTGCGCCTGTCGAATGGTGACAAGCTGATCTATGAACTTGATGGCTCAGTCTTTGTCGGTGTTGATCTCGGTCCCGATCCAGCCGCACCTCTGGGTAGCGGTGTTGCCGCGACGCTGACCATTGATCCAGGTGTGACAATTGTTGGCGCTGGCAATGACGACTATCTGGTGGTCACACGCGGTTCCAAGATCTTTTCCAACGGCACAGCGCAGAACCCGGTTGTATTCACTTCCAAGGGAGACATCGACGGCACCGCGACCATAGATCAGGATACGAAAGGTCTCTGGGGCGGCGTGGTTCTTAATGGCCGCGCGCCAATCAATGCCTGTGATGACGGTACCGCAACGGGCGGGACCGTCGGATGTGAAAAGGTTGGTGAAGGGTCTTCCGGACGCTTTGGCGGCGCGACATCCGACGACGATTCAGGCCAGCTCTTCTATACTCGCGTTCAGTATGCCGGTGTGGCCCTGACGAACACGGACGAGTTGAACGGCATCGCCTTCCAGGGTGTCGGCTCGGCGACTGAAGTTGACTATGTTCAGGTCTACAACAACTTCGACGACTGCTTCGAATGGTTTGGCGGTACGGTCAGTGCGTCTCACATGGTTGGTCTCGGCTGCGGTGATGACACGTTTGACTGGACGGATGGTTGGACCGGGTCCCTGCAATACGCCATCGCGTATACGGGCGTCGCAGGACCAACGGGCGGTATATCTGACAGCCATAACGGCATCGAGGCTGACAGCTCTTCCAATGCTGCTGCCACGCCGATCTCCAGCCCGAATGTGTCAAACTTCACAATCATCTCCGGTGGCGATAGTGATGCGCTTGTAGGGGCCCTGATCCGCCGTAACATGCAGGGCGTTCTGGCAAACGGCATCATTCTTGGCTGGCCAGAGGCAGGTATCGATATTGATGGTGCTAATACGCAGGCCAACTTCAACAATGGTGACCTCATCATCCAATCCTTGTTCCTTGCCGATAATGGTAAGCCTGTTCAGGATAGCGATGGGGACGACGTTGCCTTCACAGCGGCCAACGATGTCGAAACCACACTGCCCAACACGATGAGCGGATTTGCCTTCCGGGCCGGCCGCCCAGGTGTTGTTCCCGGTGCGAATGAAGACAGCGTTGATGTCTATGATGTCACCGGTCTCGGTCAGCTTGAAGCCACGACGTATATCGGTGCTGTAGAGGACGCGAATGACAAGTGGTTCCTCGGATGGACAGTCGATCAGCAGGGTAACCTGACATCGGCAAACTAAGTCCGCCTCGAACCTGATCGGGTGGGGCGGCCAAGAAGGCTGCCCCATTCCGCCATTCAGAGACACAGACTTTGGCGGATCAGCACATTCCCGCCTTTCACAGGAACATCCAATATGAAACGCATCCTGTCTGCCCGTACCTTGCTACTGTCCGGAGCATGCCTTGTCTGGCTATCGCCCGCGCTTGCACAGGAAGAGCTCCAAACCGCAGAACCTGCGGCTCCAGTTGAGGCTGAAGCCCGGCAGGAAACTATCGTCGTCCGGGGCGCTTTCATCCCAGACGAAAAACGCTCCACTTCAGAAGTGTCCAGCCTTATTGATGAAGGTGATTTCTCCCTCCAAGGTGATGGAGACGCCGCCGCTGCTCTGGCACGTGTGGCGGGTATTGCGACTGCTGAAGACGAATTTATCTATGTCCGGGGTCTGAATGAGCGCTATTCTACGGCTCTTCTCAATGGCTCCCCACTGCCGAGTCCGGCCCCACTGCGTCGTGTCGTGCCGCTAAACCTGTTCCCGACATCTGCGCTGAAAAGCGTTCTGGTGCAGAAAACATACTCGCCAAATCTGCCGGGTGAATTTGGTGGCGGCATTGTGGACCTTCGTACCAAGACCGTTCCAGACGAGGCGTTTGTCACCATAGGTGCGAAATCCTCCTACGATACGGAAGTGTCGCTTAAAGATGGTCTTCTTTATGATGGCTCTGATACGGACTGGACCGGTTTTGATGATGGCTCGCGAGATCGTCCATCTCTCGCCGATGGTCTGACACCGGAGTTTGGCCGCCAACTGACGGACAACTCATCGCTTCTCGTTATGCAGGAAGGGGAAGTACCGCTGAATTTCTCCGTCGACCTCTCCGGCGGCAACCGGTACGATTTGAATGATGATATTTCTATGGGCGTGATCGCTGCTGCAGGCTATTCGAACTCCTGGAAGCAGAAACAGGGCCGCCGCGGATATGCTTTTTCAAGCGGTGACGGTCTAGGTCAATTCTATGACCAGGATCGTCGCAGCACTGAAAACACGATTGAGCTAAATGGTCTTGCGACCGTTGGCCTGGAACTTTTCTCCGACCACGAGATCAAGTTTACAGGTCTGGTAACGCGTTCGACGGACAAGGAAGCGCGCATCATCAGCGGCTTGAATGAAGAGTCTGTTGAAGAACGGGTCGACGCGCTGGAATGGTTTGAACAGCAACTCTGGAGCACTCAGGTACAGGGGGAGCATTTCTTCCCGCAGCTGCATGACCTGAAGGTTAACTGGAGGGGGTCATATTCCGAAGCTCTGCGGGACGCGCCTTACCAGCTTTCGAACATCTATATTGTCCGTAATGGTATGACGCGTCTGTCTTCCAGTTCTGCAGCAAACCGTTTCCAGTTTAGCCGTGTGGACGATGACACAACGGACTTCGGTTTTGATGCCGAATTGCCGTTCTCGCGCGGCGGTGATTGTAACTATTTTTGCGAGACAGACCTGAAGTTCGGCTATGGCTACGTAGAGAATGACCGCGCTGCGCGCTCCTTCATTTACGATATCGGCGGTGTGGGCGGTACGGATGGCCTGAGCCGTCTCGATTACATCTACAACTACCTGTTCCAGAGCGGACAGGGTAGTGTTTCGGCGATTGCGGGTGAGCAATTCCCGGAATTCTATCTGGCAACTCTCGAGGTCGATGCCGCTTATGTCGGGATTGATACACAGTTGACGCCTTACATGCGCGCCTCTGTCGGTGTGCGCTATGAAGATGCCATTCAGGCTGTCGATACCCAAGTTATCGGTGCAGATTTGTCCGATAATACGGTTGAAGGTGTGATCGACGAGGCTGACTGGTTTCCGGCAGTGACGATTACCTGGAATCCTATTGAGGATTTGCAGGTGCGGGGGGGATATTCCGAAACCTTGACCCGTCCGCAATTCCGAGAGCTGGCGCCGGCGGTATTTGTCAACACGGAAACCGATGCGAACTTCTTCGGTAACCCATACCTCGTAAACGCCAGCATCAAAAACTATGATCTTCGTGCAGAGTATTACTTTGCACGCGATCAGTTCCTGACATTCGGTCTCTTTTACAAAGACCTGAAGAACCCGATCGAGGAAATCCTTGTTCCGGCCGAAACCCTCCAAACGACTTTCATTAATGCGCCCGCCGCGAAAATGTACGGCTTTGAGGTTGAGTATGAGCAAGTGCTGCCGATGGAGCGCTGGACCGGGCTCGGTTTCTTTGACTCCCGCGACATTCAGATCAAGACCAACTACACGTGGTCGGATTCTGAAATCAGCGCAGATGGTGAGGTGGCCTTCAATGTCGGCACAAACCTGAATCCGGTTCGTGGCACAACAGACGCTGCCGGCCGTATTGAAGATGGCCGCCGAATGCAGGGACAGTCCGAGCATATTCTCAACTTCCAGCTCGGGCTGATCAATGAAAGCGCGCAGTCAGAATTGAACCTGCTGGTCAATTATGTCAGCGATCGTATCCGGTCGGGCGAAATTCTGGCCCGGAACCTGCCGGCTATCCTTGAGCAACCGCCTGCCACGGTTGATCTGGTGTGGAACAAGACGTTCGAGGCAGGCACTGGTGAATATCAATTCTCCCTGAATGTGCAGAACATCTTCCAGGAAGGGTATGAAGCCTATCAGGAGCGTGGCGATGATCGCGTGTATGTCGATACGTACGGACAGGGCATGATCGTCAGCGTCGGATTGAAGCGAATGTTCTAGGCTTCAATTCGTGTTTAAGTGGCAAAAGTCTTGCGGGTCCGCGGCGTAAGTGCGTTGCGGACCTGTTGGTGTTGAAAGTATCCTCTCAGAAGAGGGGGAGCAGTTTGGATGAACGTCTTGAAAGCCTGAAAGGGATGGCCCGCCGCGCCGCAGGGCCAGCCTTGCGTATTGCCGAAACGGGTATGGTTGTGGCGTTTGGGTTGGTCTGTGCCAGATTGGTATGGCTGGTGGTTGATCCCGGCGGTGCCGTGTCGCCGAACATCCCTGTAAGAGCGGCGTCTGCGCCTGCAGGAGCGACGGTAATGGCTGTCGAAACGGATATATCTCGTCTGATGCGCGAGAATCCGTTCGGTACGGGGCCTTCAGTGATTGCCGATATTCCGGATGCACCTGAGACGAGCCTGAATCTCAAATTGCGCGGGGTGCGTGCCTCAAGTCAGAAAGATGACGGGATTGCGCTCATCACCACGCCGGACAATCGTACAGCTGCTTACACGCCAGGCGACGCCATTCTTGATGGTGTTGTTTTGCACAGGATCTATGGCGACCGTGTCACTCTTCGCAAGGCAGGGCAGATTGAAACTCTGATCATGGTTGGCGGCGCGGGTCTTTTGTCTGTTCTGACCGTTCCCGGCGAAGAGGCACCTGAAGCTTTCCGGACAACGGGTGATGCATCAGCCCTGATTGCCCGGGCTGATCTGATCTCAAATCTGACGATTGACCCGGTACATCGGGAGGGCGCCTTCATTGGCTATCGCATCGGTACGCACGGCGACACCAGTGTGCTGACTTCCGCTGGCTTGCAGCCGGGCGACATTGTTGTCGGCATGGATGGTGGTTCGATCACCGACATGCCACCGGCAGAACTCGCGAAAAAATTCTCCCGGCCGGAGGCTCTTCGCCTTCGCATCGACCGCGATGGTCGCATTGTTGAACAAACGCTCGTGCCTGAGGAGGCTCGATAGCCATGAAACTGAAGACATTTCTCTCGGCGGCAGCCCTGCTCGCGGCGTCACCAACTGCCTTCGCACTGGCCAATGAGACGCCTACGGACAATGCGCGTCACATCCTGAATTTTGAGGATGTGGAACTGTCTGCCCTGATAGCGGATGTTTCAACTGTGACAGGGTACACCTTCGTTGTGCACCCTGATGCACGGACCAAGCGGATTACAGTATCATCGACATCGCCGCTGACGCGCGATCAAGTGTTTGATGTTTTCCTGTCTGCCCTGCGCGTGCATGGCTTCACTGCTGTGGCAGCAGGCAAGGCAACTTACCGCATTGTGCCGGAGCAGAGCGCGGTCGGTGAGGCAGGGATGGGAGCCTATGGTTCCAACGCCTTCACGACCGAGATCTTTACACTCAGCCATGTGAATGCACTGGAAGCGGCAAAAATGCTGAAGCCTGTGATCGACGAGCAAGGCCAAGTGATCGCAAACAGCCAGTCCAACACATTGGTCGTAGTGGACTATGCCTCCAACCTCCCGCGCTTACGGCAGATGGTTGAGACCTTTGACAAGGATCCTTCCGTCACCGAAACGGTCAGCTTGAAGAATATTGCGGCGAGTGAGCTTGCCGGCATTCTTACCACGCTGAATACTACGAATGGGGAGGATGCCTATAAGAGCAATTTCAAAGCCGTCGCTTCTGAGGCTGGCAATTCCATCGTGCTGTACGGGTCTGAGGCGGCAGTCGAGCGGGCCCGGCGGGTGAGTGAGCAGCTTGATAGTGCTGACCGTATTCAGGATACGCTGCGGGTCATTCCGTTGAACAATGCCGATGCTTCTGAAATTGTACCGATCCTGCAAGAGGTTGCTGCGGCGATGGATGCACGCCGTGGCTTTACCGATAGTTCTGTTCCCGGAACGACGATCGCGCATCACGATTCCACGAACTCTCTCGTTATCAGTGCGCCGCCAGAAACGCTGGTCAGCTTGGAAAGGGTGATCAATGATCTTGATCGCCGCCGCGCGCAGGTGCTGGTCGAGGCCATCATCGTTGAGATGTCCGATGACACCGCTCGAGAGCTGGGGCTTCAATTCCTGTTGTCTGGGACGGAGAACAGCACGGTGCCGTTTGCCTCAACTAATTTCTCCCGGTCGGCCCCGAACCTGCTGGCGCTTGCAGGGGCGCTTAGCAAGGATACGCCTTTTTCCAGTGGCACCGATGATACCTCAAAGAACCCGTTTACTCAGGCGGCCATCAACTCGTTGCTCGGGCTGACGGGACTTAGTGTTGGTGTGGGTGGGCAGAATGGAGACACGCTCTTTGGTGCTGTCCTGACGGCTGTCGAAGCGGATACCAATTCCCGCATTCTCTCAAAGCCATTCAACATGACGCTGGATAATGGGACATCCAGCCTGCTGGTCGGACAAAATGTTCCGATCACGACAGGATCTGTCCTGGCCGACAATAACACCAACCCATTCACGACGGTTGAGCGCAAGGATGTTGGCATCGGGCTGACGGTAACGCCCCGCATCTCCAATGACGGCACGATCCGTCTGAACATCGAGCAGACCGTTTCTGCCATTGCGGGGGTCGTCGGGGACGCCACGACAGACCTGATCTTCAATACCAGAAACATCACGACCAGCGTCATCGCCGATGATGGGGAGATCATTGTCCTTGGCGGACTGATCGAACAATCCGAAACGCTCAAGAATGAGAAGGTTCCTCTCTTGGGGGATGTGCCGATCGCCGGTCGCCTGTTCCGCTCTGAAGGCAAGGGGCAGGTGCGTACCAATCTGATGGTATTCATTCGACCGACCATCGTTCGCGATCGGGATGATGCCCGCGTGGCAACGGACCGATCCTATCAATACATTCGCGCTGAAGAACTCTGGAACGGAGCAGACAGCAGCATCACGATTGATAAATTCGTCAATCAGGTGTTGGGGAGTCCGCCCCCGCAATGATGGATCGCGCCACCCCTTCCCAGTTCACATATGCCTTCGCCAAAGAGAAGGGCCTGGTCGTCCTGCCTGAACGGGACGCGCTGACTGTCGGGGTCAGGCAAGGGGCAGATCCCCTCAGCCTGGTGGAGGCAAGGCGAGCTTTGGGCGCAGTCTTTGTACTCGAGTCCCTGGATAAGGAAACATATGACCGCACTCTGGCAGAGGCTTTCGCGCAAGGCCCCATGGCGGACGGGGATATCAATGCAGCGGTGGAAAGCCGGGGAGGGCTGGAAAGCCTGATCGATGATATTCCGAAGGCGGCTGATTTGCTGGAGGGGCAGGATGATGCCCCTGTTATCCGTCTGATCAATGGTCTGATCCATGAGGCCATCAAGCGCCGGGCTTCCGACATTCATATCGATCCCTTTGAGAGCCATCTTTCCATTCGCTACCGGATTGATGGGGATCTGGTAGAGGTGCTCACGCCGCCCAGGAAACTCGCGGCGCCGATTGTTTCCCGTATCAAGGTCATGGCACGGCTTGATATCGCGGAGAAGCGTCTGCCGCAGGATGGGCGTATCTCGCTCTCTGTAGGCGGGCGGTCCATTGATGTCCGCGTGGCCACACTTCCGACGCGCTATGGGGAACGTGTCGTTTTGCGCCTTCTCGATACCAGGAATGCCCTTGTGGGCTTGCCGGAACTGGGCATGGATGAAGACACATATGCCCGCTTCACGGATGCGCTTGGCCAGCCCAATGGCGTTATTCTTGTGACGGGGCCGGTCGGCTCAGGCAAGACAACAACACTGTATGCGTCTCTTTCCCGCCTCAATAATGGCCGGGAGAATATCATGACGCTGGAAGACCCGGTTGAGTATGGTCTGCCGGGTATCAGCCAGACGCAGATGGATCACAAGGTAGGACTGACCTTCGCGGCAACACTGCGCTCCATCCTGCGACAGGACCCGAACATTGTGATGGTGGGGGAAATCAGGGACTCTGAAACTGCAGAAGTCGCCTTTGAGTTCGCCTCGACCGGGCGACTTGCTCTTTCCACACTGCACACGAATAGCGCGGCCGGTGCCATCACACGCCTGCGCGATATGGGCGTTGAAGCATATCTGCTGGCCTCAACCCTGAGGGCTGTGATGGCACAGCGCTTGGTGCGCCGGTTGTGTCCGTCCTGCAAGACCGAGCGCCCGGCAACTGCCGTAGAGCTGGAAGGTCTGGGGTTCGATCCGCATCAGGAGATGGTGGTGGCAGAGCCTCAAGGCTGCCTCTCATGTGGCAATACCGGCTTTGACGGACGTATCGGGATCTATGAATTGCTGCTGGTCGATCAGCAAATCCGGCAACTGCTGGGAGAGGAGGCCAGCGAAGACAAGATCGAGCGCGCCGCCTTTGCCGCGCATGACCAGTTGCTGGACAATGCCCGGCGCTATGTCGTTTCCGGCGAGACGAGCCCCGCTGAGGTTCTGCGCGTCTGTCGCAGGGAGGTCCGCGATGCCCGCATTTGAGTATGTGGCTGTCGATGGTGAGGGACGGCGGCAAAAAGGGATCATCTCAGCTGACAGTCCCAGGTCCGCTCGCAAGGAGTTGCGCCTGCGCGACCTGATGGCGCTGGACGTGACGCCGGTTAGCGAGCAACGCGGCCATTCAAGCCTGATCGGTGGGCATATCAGTGAGAAACAGCGTGTACTGCTCGTGCGGCAGCTATCAGTTCTGTTGCAGTCTGGCTTGCCGGTGGAGCAGGCACTGGCTGCGGCAGCAGAAGATGCCAGCACGCCGCAGGTTCAGCGTGTCTTGCACGCAGTTAAAACTGAAGTGACAGAGGGCGCCCGTCTGGCAGATGCGATGAATGTCGCGCCGAAAGCGTTTCCTGTTTTGTTGCGCTCGGTCATCTCGGCCGGTGAACTCTCCGGGCATCTAGGCGATGTGATGGAGCGTTTGGCCACTTATCTGGAGCGCAGTCACCAGCTTCGTCAGAAGGTACAGGCGGCTCTTATCTATCCTGCCGTTCTGGGCGTGATGGCGCTGGGCATGATCATCGCGATGATGCTGTTTGTCGTGCCTCGTCTTGTCGAACAGTTTGACCTCTTCGATGCGGACTTGCCCCTGATCACACGCATGGTGATTGGAATATCTAATACGCTTCAGACACATGGCCTGCTGATTGTTCTGGCCCTGGCCACCTTCGTCTTTACGGCAATCCGTATGATGAAGTTGCCCGCTATCCGACAAATGCTTGACCGTTCCAGCCTAAACCTGCCGGTCATTGGCGAGCTGAATCGGACAGTCTGCGCGGGCCGCTTTGCGCGCGTCTTCGCGACTCTTTCCGGGTCTGGCGCCACAGTGCTGGAAGCTCTGAGTGGCGCTAAGGGGGCTTCGGGCAATCTGGTTTTTGCGGAGGCAGCAGACGTCATTGCAGAGCGTGTTCGCGAGGGTGGCTCCTTTGCCGGCGCGCTTAAGGCGACTGGCGTGTTTCCGCCCATGATGGTGCATATGGTTTCCAGCGGTGAGGCAGGCCGCGACATTCCCGGCATGATGACGCGCGCTGCAGACTATCTGGACAATGAATTCGAGACCGGTTCAGCGACGCTGCTGTCGCTTCTTGAGCCGTTCATCATAATCATTCTCGGCGGCATTGTCGGCTTGATCGTACTCTCGATCATGCTGCCGATCTTGCAGCTGAATACACTTGCCATAGGATAAGGAGGAAGGGCTCATGAGAAAGCCGGTATCAACGGATAGCGACATGAAACGCCACAAGGAGGCGGGCTTTTCATTGGTCGAGCTGATGGTGGTGGTGTTCATTATGGGGCTGCTGGCGACACTGATCGTTATCAATGTGGCGCCCGCGACGGACCAGTCTCGCATTGGCAAGGCTCATTCCGATATCGCTGCGCTTGAGAGCGCCCTCGATATGTATAATCTGGATATGTACAGATATCCGTCAACAGAGCAGGGGCTTGCAGCCCTGACGCAGGCGCCGACGGGCGGGCAGTCCGCGCAGTATCGTCCTGGCGGTTACATCAAGCGAATGCGGACAGATCCCTGGGGGCAACCCTATCAATACGTGTTCCCCGGCACGCGCTCTGGTGGAGCCTATGATGTCTTTTCGGTCGGGCCGGACGGTCAGGCAGATACGCAGGATGATATAGGAAACTGGGATACGCCAGCCTGATGCTACGCCTATCTTCTTCCAACTCTGGCATGTCTCTGGTGGAAGTGCTTGTGGCGCTTGCCATCCTTGCGCTCGCGAGTACCGCGATCGTCATGACCATGCCCCGGCGTGAAACGCGCCTGGACCGTGAGGTCAGTCGGCTGGAAGGGATAATTGAGCGCCTGTCGGGTGAGGCAATAGCCTCCGGAGAGGTGCGAGGGCTGCGCCTTGAAGAAGGCGGGTATATTATGGAAGTTTGGCGAAACGGTCGCTGGCAAGCTCTGCAGGGCGCTTATGAATTGCCGAAGTCTGTCGAGCTGAAACTGCAGCGGCCAAGTGTGCAAAAGCGGGCCAAGGTGTGGCCAGACATAGTAGCGGACGAGACCGGTTTTGTGACGCCAACGCGGATTGTGATTCAGGATGGCACGAAAAGACGTGCCCTGATCATGGATGCTGCCGGTGCAGTCAGTGTGGAGAGCTGAGATGATTTCGGCACGCTCCCAACAAGGCTTTACTCTCGTCGAAGTTCTCGTGGCACTCGGCGTCTTCAGTATCGCTGCGATGGCGTTGGCGCATCTGGGCAATGAAAGCCTGTTGGGCGCACGGCAGGTATCGCAACGCTTTCTGGCATCCGTAGAAGCAGATAACATCATGGCGGAGACGCTGGTTCGGCCAGATGTTATTGCTCCCGGCATTGAGACGGGACGCGTTGTTCAGCGGGGACGGGAGTTTGACTGGAACCGCGCGATCATTCCAACCGGCCGGGACTCCCTCTTTGCCGTGACCGTTCTGGTTAGCGATGCACAAACAGGGCAGCAACTCGTGTCGCGGCAGACTCTGGTACTTAAACACGTGACGGAGCACTCAGAGGAGCCCGAGGAATGAGACAGTCTGACGGGTTCACGCTGATAGAGATGCTAGTCGCCCTGGCTGTGAGTTCGCTCTTGCTTGTCGCGGGATCAACACTGCTCATACAGACCTTGCGCGCGGGAGATGTGGTTGAAAGGCATACGGGCGACGTGCGCGCGCTGGATATCGCACATAGTCTGCTTCGGGACGATCTGGCCGGGGCTACGCTGCGCAAGACACGTGCTCCGAACGGACTCGACGCGCCACAAGCGTTTAGCGGCGGGCAATCGCTGTCGCGTCCCTTGCTGGCGTTTACCCGCGATGGCTGGCTGAACCCGGCTGAGGCAGACGCGCGGGGGGATTTGCAGAGGGTCGAGTATTTTGTGCAGGGAGGAGCATTGCTACGCCGTGCCTGGTTGAGACCGGATCCCGTGCGGGAAACTCCCTATGCCGACAGAGTTGTCGCGGATGGATTTGACAGCATCGGGCTGCGTTTCTTTGCAGGCAATAGCTGGCAGCTGGACTGGTCAGGTCAAGCTGAAAGCCTGCCAGAACTGGTAGAGATGACTTTCGTTTACGGTGAAGGGGATGAGCTGCGCCAGGTGTTTCTTGTGGGAGGCAATGGATGACGCCGTCTCGTCGGTCTCGTGAGCGTGGCGCGACACTGCTGAGTGTCTTGCTGATCATTGCCCTCATGTCGGCAGCCGCTTTGGCCGCGACGGATGCTCTTGCGCGATCTGTATCTGTATCGCGCACGTCGGGCTATCGTGCGGATGGCTTCTGGGCAGCTCGAGGAGCTCTTGCGGCCGGCGAGCAGGTCGTGAACGAAGTCCTGGCCCAGGTGCAGGGAAATCTCACGGCCGAGTCCAGTGTGCTTATGGAGCCTATGATTTTTCCTTATGAGCGGGCGACGATCACGATCTCTCTGAGGGACGCCTCAAATTGCTTCAACCTGAACTCCATTCAAGGAGATGATGGGGAAGGAAACAGCGGGAACGCGCCTCTCAGGAATTTACGCACGCTTTATGAAGAGACTGGCTTCTATGGAAATGAGGCGCGGCAACTTTCCGAGAGCCTGGCAGATTGGATAGATGCGGATACCAGTACGCGCCCATCCGGGGCTGAGGATTCGATCTACCGGTCACGTGCCGTTCCGCACCTCACCGGTGGCCAGAAATTATTGTCGGTTGGAGAGGTTCGGGCAGTAGAGGGCTACACACCCGAAGTGATTGCGCGCCTTGAACAACTTGTCTGTGTACGTCGACCTGAAGACGAAACACGCCTGAACATAAATACTCTGACGCTTTCGCAAGCACCTCTTCTGTCTGCCCTGTTCTCTCATGAATTGTCTGTCACGGAGGCGGAGCGGATTATTTCCTCTCGTCCTGAAGGCGGCTGGGTGAGCGTTGAGGAGTTTCTCTCTCTGCCTGACATATCGAAGATCGTTCCCGAAATGCGGTCTGATCACTTTCTGTCCACCACGGCTAATCATGTTGAGGCGGACATCCTGATTTCATCTGCTGCGGGCTCGATGCGTATGGTTGCGGTCTATGGTCGTGCGGTAGATGGGTCATTTGTTCTCAAGGGCTCACACAGGAGATCCAGTTGATGCGCCCGTATTATTCAGAGATACCCAGGCCGGGAGAGGCGTGGCGCTTTGCGCGTCCCGTCCCGTCTGGAATGGAGCTCTTGCCGGAAGGAGAGATGCCTCCGGCGGGCAGCGAGCTTGTTGTTCTTGTTCCAGGAACTGAAGTTACAGCGCATCGCGTAAAGCTCGCTGCGCGCCGACCTGCTGAAATTATAAGGCTCGCCGCTTTTGCGGTTGAGGATGAACTGTCCGTGCCTGTGGAAAGTACTCACGCGGCCGTCTCACCGGGAATGACTGACACGAGTGTCCGTCAGGTTTATGCCGTGAGTAATGACCAGATGGAGCGTTGGCTGGAGCAGATTTCTTCATTGGGTTTTGAGAAGGCACGCCTCGTTCCGGATCTGTCTGTGCTGCCGATCGGGGCCTTTGTCGATGTTGGCGACCGCCTGCTGTTTGCCGGTGGTGAGCATCTAATGGCCATCGATACAGCGTGGCCGTCTGATGTCATAGCTGCGCTGCTCAAGCAGGCCGGGATTGATCAGCAGGCTCAGCGAGTTGATGCCCTGCTGAAACTCGCTGAATGGGCGGAGCAGGCTGGAAAGCTGACTGATCTTCGGCAGGGGTATTTCGCACATGCCAGCGAAGCGGCCCTGCCGCTGAAGCAGTTCAGACCTCTTGCGATCATGACGGCTTCAGCGGTCGCCGTCTGGGTGGCATTCCTGGCGCTCTCTACGCATTCCATGCGGAACCTTACGGGTATTCTGAAGGCGCAGGCCAAGGCAGATTACGCTGCGGCCTACCCCGGCAGCCCAGTGCCATCAGACCCTGCTGCAGCTCTGCGCAGCGCCCAAGGCGAAGGAGTTGTAACGGGCACCCCAAGCTTCATGGATGCGAGCGCTGTTCTCTATGGTGCAGTCGAGGCTACGCCAGGAGCAAGCCTGATCAGTGTGCGGTATGATCGCAGGACGGGCGAATTGAGAGCCACATTGACCTATCCCGCTTTCGGGACGGACCTTGATGTCAAGAAAGCGGTAGAGGCTGTGGGGCTAAGTGTCGATTTGGGCGATACGCGGCTTGAGGACGGCCGTGTTGTCGGAGACCTTATTGTTGGAGCGCGGTCATGAGCGAACTATGGACAGCGCGGACGGATCGCGAAAGGGTGCTCATACTTTCGGCCATGGTCCTGTTAGGACTCATGATTTTGCAATTGGCCGTCATCTCGCCTCTGCGCGCATCCCATGTTCAGGCAAAAGCTGACCTTGAAGTCGCCTCCCGCCAACTGGATGTGGTGAATGCCGAACTTGCGTCTGCCCGTGTTCCGCGACCTGCCTTCGGGCCGTCTGCCATTGTCAGTGGGGAGCAATTGCGCAAGGGCCTGTTGCAGCTTGCCAATTCACGAGGACTGAAAGTCTCACGTCTCCAGACAGGAGAGAATGGCAGGCTGACACTGCAGTTTGAAAGCGCGCCCCCGACACTCGTTTATGCGTGGCTAGCGGAGGCGGGCAAGACGTATGGCGCAGAACCAGAGCGTGCCTCTCTGTTTGCAGATGAGGCGGGCACGGTCCGTGCGAGCTTTGAATTTGCGGGAGCGCCGTCATGATGCGCTTGCGGACTTTCTACGTAGTTCTTTTCTCGCTTTGCCTGCTCGCTGGGCTCGTCGCTTTCGCGCCTCTCTCCTTTGCCATGCGTCAGTCCAGACTGGCGGAGCAGGGTATCGGCTGGCAACAGGCGCGTGGATCGATCTGGAGCGGACAGGTCACCGGCATGGTCTGGAAGGGGCAGCCAGTCGGCGCCGTCAATCTGCAGGCGCGGCTTGGCCGGCTATTTAGCGGTGCTCCCTTGCATGAGGCCCGCTGGGCCGGACCAGCCGGGCAGGGGCGCGCGCTGGTCGGCATGAAAGGACGGGCACTAAATGCCCGTGCTGTCTCAGCAAGCCTTTATGTGGACAATCTGAATGGTCTTGATCCATCGCTCTTGAACCTTGGCAGCACAGTCAGGCTGTCCAAGGGCCACCTTCTCATGGAGGGCGAGCGTTGTAGGACTGCCTCGGGAACAATCACGACCGATCTCGCTAGACTGGCCGCTATGGCATACGATCGGGACTGGCCCATCCTGTCCGGCCCGCTATCGTGTGAGCAAGGCGAGTTGGCCGCCAATATGATCGGGCAGGCAGCTGATGGGACGATCATTTCCTTTCAGGGGAAACTCTCTACCGGGCTTCGGTTGGAGATTGAAACACTTGATGAAGATCTGCGTGCGGCCTTGAAGCTTGCAGGCTTTAAGGCTGAGGGAACCAAATTGGTTTATGCTCGTCAGATGGGCCAGCAGGAGAGACTTCAATGAAACGGAAACTTGCCCTGCTAGGGGCCTGTCTACTTCTGGTCGCGTCATGTAGCTCGGCGCCGCAGCAAAAGGTTTCTGTCACGCCTGCGCCTGAAGCCCCGGAACCTGGTAATCTTCCCGCGCAAACGTTGGAGCCTAGTGAGTGCGGTTTGTTTTTGTGGACGCAAGGCACGCCGCGGCGCTTCATCTTCTTCTCCCGTGCGGCAAGCGGTCAGGCAATTGCAATGCTGGAAGCGGGCAAGCAGGAACAGCTTACGCTTGCGGCTCAGCGCGGTGATCTGTTTGGCCAGTTCATGACGGAAATGGACTATGCCATGTCTGGAGACGGGGCGGTCTTCCTACACCTGATGCCCGGTGAGTCGGTCGAAGGAGGACAGAAAATCTCTTCAGGCCGTATCGAGTTACTGGATGCTGGAGGTTGGTCCACAATTATTCCGGTCGTTGGTGTACGCGCATGTCAGCCGGATCCTGAATGATTACAGCGTATAATCTGTTGTTTTTCAAAAACCCATACAAAACAAGTACATAAATCTGTAGTTACTTGACGCAAAACTGTCACACAAAGTATTGTGACAGTTATGTTGCAGATAAATTACAAATACTTGTCAATCTCGGCTCTGGCGCTGGCGGCGCTGGGACTGACGGCCTACGCAGACTCTCCATGTGACCTCACTGATGGCTTGTCAGCGCAACCCGCGGCCTTCCAACTGGAAACAGATGCCTGCTTTGAAGGTCTAAATGGCGTCAAATCAGATTCCTACATGCAGACCGAGCTCCGTCGACTGACGGCATCTGCACGAAGCGAGCGTGGCATCAAGGAGCTTGCCAACCTTGCATCGCTTAACAAGGCAGCCCGTATACATGGCTACGATATGGCGGTCCGGGACTATATCGCACATGATGATCCCGAAGGCCGTAGCCATCTGGATCGCGTCGGCCTGCTGGATCGGCGCGTTCTGATCGGCGCGTTTGGCGCCAATATGGCCGTTGTCGATGAGAATGCGACAGCAGAAGAGGCATTTGCGGCATTGATGGCAGATCCGGCGAATGTAGCCAATCTCAACCGCACTGCGTTTGACCATATGGGGATCGCAGCCATCAGGGCTGATGGCCGCATTTACCTGATCCAGCTTTTCGCGCGTGTAGAAGGACAGCTTGAGGCACCTCTCCCTGCGAACATGTCTCAGCGTACGGACCTCAAGGCAGTCTTCGCGGAATCCCGCGCAGAGCCGGTTGGGTGGTCCATTGTATCGGCGGATGGCGATGTTCTCGCAAAGGGGATTGGAGACACAGCGCCAGCTTCGTCCTTGAAGGGCCAGTCAGGGTATCTCAATATCGACATGGCGCTCGGCAAGGATCTTTACACCCTGAAAGGTCCTGCCGTTTCCCTTTTCTAGGCCGCGTCCCCTTTTGGCCCGGAAGCATAGGCCGGCTCTGCAGAGAGCCGGCCTTTTTCGTGCGCCATTGCCTACATAGAGGTTCGCGCGTTAGGTGGTTGTTGTTAGCCTCCTTCAGAAAGGCCTGAAAAGAGTTCCATGCGGTTCAGAGCCCTCGCTGTTTTCTGTTGTCTCCTCTCAGGAGCAGGCTTGGCGCACGCAGATGTGCGCAGGGTATGCGAGGTGCCAGGCGGGCCAATGATCCGGGAGTTGCCGGCAGGCCGCTTCATGATGGGGAGTGAGGGTTTCTATGTAGAAGAAGGCCCGGTTCATGAGGTCGCTATAAAGCCATTCCGCATGGATGCCTTCGAGGTGACCAATGAGCGCTTTGCTGAATTCGTGAAGGCAACCGGCTATGTCACCGTGGCAGAGCGCCAACCAGATCCACAGCTTCATCCTGATATTCCTCAGGACATGCTGCTTCCCGGTTCAGCCGTATTTGTTCCGCCCTCTGTGAAATCGGCGAATTGGTGGCATTTCATTCCGGGGGCATCCTGGCGGCATCCTGAGGGGCCTCAGTCTTCACTGGAGGGGAGGTGGCAGCATCCCGTCGTACATATTGCCTATGAAGACGCGGCTGCCTTTGCCGAATGGGCGGGCGGCCGTCTGCCGACGGAAGCCGAATGGGAGTATGCGGCGCGTGGTGGTCTGGATGGGGCCACCTATAGCTGGGGAGAGACGCCCCCGAATGATGAGCCTTATCGGGCCAATACCTGGCAGGGTCCATTCCCCCTCGTGAATACAGGCGGCGACGGATTCGTCAGAACCTCTCCGGCAGGATGCTATGAGGCAAACGGGTATGGTTTGTACGACATGACGGGCAATGCCTGGGAGTGGGTGGCCGATACGAACCCCGAGCAAAATCAGGGCCTGCTCAAAGGCGGCTCTTTTCTCTGTGCAGAGAATTACTGTTGGCGCTACCGCCCTGCCGCGCGCCATCCGCAGGAGTTGGACTTCTCAGCCAGCCATGTAGGATTCCGTGTCGCATATGATGTGAAGTGAGCTGGAGCGGGTGAAGTGAGCCACCCGGAAAAAATATCAGAACAAAACCAATGAGTTGCGGATTCTGAGATTCAAAAATGTAGCCCGATTTGTACCCAATTTGTAGCCCACTGAACCATCGAATTGCACCGAAATCGATCTTTGGAGCGGGACAGTAGATCACAACGCCGCGCGACCCGCGTCCAGCGCGTATCAAAAGCAGGAGGTGCCACTTCCTATGCGCGGTCTCCCGGCAATTCCCTGACCTAAGAAGACTTGCCAGTTGGCAAGGGACTGCTTGTATTGAGGCATTGCTTCGGAATCGATCGGGAAGATTTCACCATGACACTGCGCATCTGCACGTCGGCAGAGATGACGGATCGCGAGAGGCAGGCTTTCATCGCATTTGTCCGGGAAGGGGCGCAGGTGAACCCGGCAACGCTTTCGGACCTTGTAGATCGCGCTATCGCCTTGGTGACGCTTCATGACGGGCCGATTCTTATCGGAAGCGCGGCCATAAAGACGCCAAACGCCGCTCATCGTGAAGGCGATTTCAGGAAGGCAGGCGTCTTGGAGAGAGGCTCTGACTTCCCGTTCGAACTCGGATGGGCCCGCTCCTCCCGTGAAGGTGGAGGGAACGGCCGCAAATTGGTAGCCGCTGCCGTCCGGGCGGCTGGGAACAAGAGTATCTATGCCACGACTAAGACCGACCAGATGAAGCACATCTTGCCAGACTATGGCTTCGTACTGTTGGGCCAGTCGTTTCCGTCGGTTCAGGATCCCGAAGCCAAACTTAGTCTGTTCGTCCGCGCGTAAACGCTTGGCCTGATGGCGGGTGCCTCAGTCAGCGGACCGTTTTTGGATTACAAATGTCGAGGCGAGAGGATGAAAGCCTCGAATGTGACGTTCGAGTTCATCGCCAACCGCGACGGTTGTGCTGCTCGCTGGCAGCGCGCCGACGGGCAACGGGACCAAGGCATGCGGATTCAGACTCAACCCGACGCCTTCAAACCATGTTTCGGGAGGCGTCGCGGGGTGTCCGATTTGATAGCGGAACTCGAAAAGTCCGCCTTTCTCTTCAAAAAGCGCGTGACCGTGACGTTGTGCGACAAAGTTGGCAGCGATGAACCCGGGATCAGCCATGCGCCACAATTTTGAAACTGTGAACGTGTTGCAGTAGGCAACCGCACTGATGTGCGTCGCCTCCTCTCTTACAAAGAGGGGGGGATCACTTCCATCTTCGGCGAGCGGATAGAGCGCGGGCAGCAGCAGGTCTTCAATGTAGAAATTTGAACCTGGCTCATGGAATGGTGCAATCATGAGCACGATCGGCCGGCCAGCAACATGGGTGTGACGTTGGTAGTTTTTGCGAACTTTCGTCGAGAGACTTCTCAGCAATCGCCGCGGAAACTCGGTCTCCGCTTTCGCATACATTTCCTCATCGGAGAGCGGCGTCAGCTGCCCAACCGAAACATCTAGATTCGTGCCGTCGGTGGGGTTCGGAGTGACAACTTCGATAGCAATGTCGACACCGTTCGCATTTACGAGAAAATCCGGATACCGATGTGAGCGATCGATCTTGAGACCGGCGGCTTCGAGGTAGGCGAAGCAGCAAAGTTCGAATACGCGCGCATGGAACCCCACGCCCTGGAAGTCTGGTCGAAAGTTCCGATCCGGGTCTCCCATGCGCTCGAACAATGCATTCATCAGCATACGAGCTGGCGCATGCGCCTCTGAGTTTCTCAAATCTCGAAACTGGGGGTGAAATCGATCCGCATCAATAACAGGGTCAAATAGGTCTTTCGGCACAATTCAATCCGATTCAACACTGTTTCCCTGCTTTAGGGAGGCAGCGGGTTCGCGTCAAAACCCGATCATACACCCTAAAGGTCAATCGCTCCCGTATTCTGGTTCTTCATCTTCCAAGAGGAATGCCTGCAGCTCCAACGCCGCTTGCAGGATGCAAATGAGTTGCTCGGGCGTAACGGCGCGCGAGTGGAATTCGTAATTGCGATGGGGCGCCAGCGCGCGAATTCGGCTCGTAACCTTCGAAGACTTGCTAAACTGGCCAGCAAAGCCATCATTCCAGCGCTTATCGATTATTGTCGCGAGATCGGCGAAGTCCGAATACTCGATCAGTCCATGTGTCGTCAGCCCGTGCCGGCGATCGTCGGAGCGCTTCTGCGCCCAGGCTTCGGCTCGATCAGGCATCAAGGCTTCCAGCCAGCCCTCTCCGTGCTTCGCGGCAAGAACACGCACGATACGGGCGCGTAACGCGCGCTCGACGCGACGAATAATTCTCGCCGCGGCGTCATCCGGATCTTGGGTAAGAACAATTCCGACCGGCTCACCCATCAAAGTGATTGGCACGCCTTCACTGTCGAGACTTGTCTCCTCTACGAGCGCCACAACCTCTTCTGTACTGACATGGAGGAAGGCCTCGTCGGCATCGACTTCCTCAAGAACTTCGCGGCGGGCGCCGGGATCAGAACCATACGCCGCCGGTAGCTTTTCAATGCGCGTCCAATCGCCGAAGAAGGGATCGAGGATAGTTCGATAGTCGAGGTCTGTGAGGCGATCTGCTACAAAGGCTCCAGACGCTGCATCGATCGCAAAGCCGAGCCTGGCAAAACTGGTCGTATCGTGGAGCGTTTGGAAATGAGAGGCCGCTGCACCAATCGAGGCGAGAGAATCTGTCTCGGGACGAGCATATTGGTGAAGAACTGCGAAGCGTGCTTCCTTCAAAGCGTTGGCTGCGCTGAGCGAGGCGATCATTGCCGTGGCGCCCGCAGCTGCATCCGCGAGACCGCCACGCTCAACTAGATCGAACTGCCGTTCTTGGGCGCTCGCGAGTTCGAGAGCGTGACGAAGTCCGTCTACGCCGCCCAGAGTACTGAGAATGTCTTTGTAGCGGTCGCGCCCCAATTGAAGGTCTTCAACGTAGCGGCTCAATCCACCGTGATGACCGAGTACCGTACTGGCGGCATTCCGAGCGCGCTCGACCTCATCGAGCATCGCACGGACGCCGCCTAGACCGTCCCACAGCCGCCGCTGATGTTCCATTTGGCGCATCGCGCGACCGAACGGTGTGTCGAAGGGATCGTCCACGGTCTTGTGCTCGTAAATAGCCGAAATCTCAGATGAAAATAATCCTATGGCGCGCCCATTGGAAGCCCCGTGGAACGTCGCCGCCGGCAAATGGTGATTTCGATGCGGATTTCAACAGATGCTCGCCGCAGACTACCGGTCAGACTCCGCCGAACTTCGATGCGATTGCAGTGTGTGGGCCGCACCAATTTTTTGCGCCACCTGGTCGAGAAAAAAATCGAACCGCCGCTTGCCAAGCGCATGCGCAGCGTCCCGTTCTCCATCGGGAAGCGGCTCGGTTCGGGTGAGCCAATAAAGGACATAGTGGCAAAATGCCTCGAAGGTGAAAGAAACTTCCCGTTCAATTTCGCTCTGGCGCAGGTCGAAGGCATCTAAGCGTTCGAGAAGGCGCGCCTCCATCGTGGCGCTCGATTCAGGATTGAACCAGGCGCGCAGGGCCAGTTCGACGATGGTCGCCTGAGACGCTCCCGACTTGCCGGCCTCTTCGCAAAGCCGCGCATAGAGATTTGTCGGAAGCCGGACGTGGACGCGCGCCTTGGTCACGGTGCGTCAGAAGTCCGGAAGAAAGTCCGCGTCTTGCCGATCGAGCCCGGCAGCGCGGCGGACGGCGTCGAGGTGCTTGTCACCGACGGGATCGACCGGACCGTCCTCTTTCAGTTCCGGCGCCGGCTCAGGCGCAGGGCTCTTGGCGGCGAGGTCTAATGGGAGTTCCGGCTCCTGAACTTGCTTGCGTTCCGGGCCGTCCACCGCTCCCTGACCGCCGTCACCGCCGTCACCGCCGTCACCG
>NZ_AWFF01000028.1 GCF_000682755.1 Hyphomonas beringensis | reverse complement strand
GTTGCGGCCAGTCCGGCTTTAGGTGCTGCCGAGGGCAGAATGCCCCCCTAAACCCCTACGTCCAGCATCGCCTTGTAAGCTGGCCGGGCCTGGACCGTCTCCAGCCAGGCCTTCGTCGCCGGCAAGGCCTCCAGCGCGCCCATTGCGGCGGCGGACTGGATCTGGAAGGCCATCAGGCAATCGGCGGCGGTGAAGCTGTCGCCGGCGAAATAGGCATGCTTCGCCAGATGCCCTTCGATCGTCTTCATGGCTTTGACCTGTTCAGCCTCCATAGAGGCGGCCAGCGGCGTCTCCAGCAAGCCGGCATTCATCAGGTAAAAGCGGAACAGGCCCGGCAGGAAAATCGCGCCCTCAGCCGCATGGACCCATTCGAGATAGCGCGGAAAATCAGCCGAATCAGACCGCGGGTGCAGTGTGTGGTCCGGGTCATGTTTGGCCAGCAGATATTCGGCAATCGCGCCGGTCTCCGCGATGACGATATCGCCGTCTTCCAGCAGCGGTGACTTGCCCATCGGGTGCACCTTCAGCAGCGCCGCCGGGGCGAGCCGTGTTTCAGGATCGCGGCTATGATGGACAATCTCGTGCGGCACGCCGAGTTCGAGCAGCAGCCAGACAATACGCTGCGAGCGCGAGGCGTTCAGATGGTGCAGTTTCAGGCTCATGAAGGGCTCCCCTTGGATGGATTCTTGGCGCGGCGGCTCTATCTAGGACCCATGCAGGCCTTTGCAGAGCTTCTTGACCGATTAGTCTTAACGCCTTCCCGTAACGGCAAGCTACGCCTGATGGTCTCCTATTTTCGCAACGCGCCGGATCCGGACCGCGGCTATGCCCTTGGCGCGCTGACCGGCGACCTCGACTTGAAGAGCATCAAGCCCGCCGCAATCCGTGAGTTGATTACCGACAGGATGGACCCGGAACTCTTCCGCCTGTCCTATGACTATGTTGGCGACATGGCCGAAACCGTCAGCCTCGTTTGGCCGGGAGAGCGCCGCGCGAACCGGCCGCCGCCCCTGTCAGAGATCGTCGAGGCGCTGGAAGAGGCCACCCGGCCCGGGGCGCAGCGCCTGGTCGCCGGCTGGCTTGATGGGCTGGACCCGACAGGCCGCTGGGCGCTGCTGAAGCTGATCACGGGCGGCCTGCGCATTGGCGTCTCCGCGCGGCTCGCAAAGCTGGCGCTGGCCGAGTTCGGCAGCGTTGACGTGACAGAGATCGAGGAGATCTGGCATGGCCTCGCCCCGCCTTATGAGAGCCTGTTTGCCTGGCTGGAAGGCAAGACAGAACGGCCCGAGCCGGACATTCGCGCCCCCTTCCGGCCGGTCATGCTGGCCCACCCGCTGGTCGCAAAAGCCGACAGGGACAATCCGGATGCGGTCGACCCGGCGCTGATTACGCCAGAAGCCTTTGCCGCCGAGTGGAAGTATGACGGCATCCGCGTGCAGGCCACCTCCGAAGACGGTGTACGGCGCATATATACCCGCACGGGGGACGATATCTCCCACACCTTCCCGGACGTGCTGGCGGCGATGGACTTCGAGGGTGCGATCGATGGCGAGCTTCTGGTGCGCGCAGAGGATGGGATAGGCGTCGCGCCCTTTAACGCGCTTCAGCAACGCCTGAACCGCAAGACGGTGTCGAAAAAGCAGATGGACACGCATCCGGCCTTCATCCGCGCCTATGACCTGTTGCAGGATGGCGAAGAGGACGTCCGCCAACTGACCTTTCGGGAGCGTCGCAAACGTCTGGAAGCCTTCATCGCCCGCGTGGACACTCCGCGATTTGACCTCTCCCCCCTTGTGCCTGTCACAACCGTGGAGGCATTGGACGCCCATCGGATGCAGCCCCCTGCTCCGGAAATTGAAGGCCTGATGCTGAAACGCTGGGACAGCCCCTATCTGCCCGGACGGGTCAAAGGCCACTGGTACAAATGGAAGCGCGACCCGTATCTCGTCGACGCCGTACTGCTTTACGCCCAGCGCGGCCACGGCCGCCGGTCCAGCTTCTATTCGGACTTCACCTTCGCCGTATGGCGCGATGAAGACGGCGAGGATCGGCTCACCCCGGTCGGCAAGGCCTATTTCGGTTTTACCGATGAGGAGCTGAAGCAGCTGGACAAATTCGTCCGTGACAACACGATTGAGCGCTTTGGCCCCGTGCGCTCTGTTACGCCGTCGCTGGTGCTGGAGGTAGCCTTCGAAGGCCTGCAGCGCTCTGCCCGCCACAAATCCGGCGTCGCCATGCGCTTTCCGCGCATCAACCGCATCCGCTGGGACAAGCCTGCCGAAGAGGCAGACCGTCTGGAAACGCTGGAGGCGATGCTGCCGGAATAAGGACGGCACGGTCCGCCCCAAATCAACTCTTACATTCCGCATAACAGAGTCTAAGCTGAAAAACGGGAAGGAGTGAAAAACCGATGAGCCAGAATAATCTACGAATGATCCACACTTACGCGGATTTCTGCAAATACCATGATCAAGGAAACGTCAGGCCTGATCTGACATCTCACCTGGGTCGGAAAAGCCTGAACCGTCTTAAGGAAATGGGCTGGCATATAGGGTACTGGCGGCCTCAAACCGATTTTCTGCGTATATGCAGAAGCTCGGATGAAAACTTCCAAACCGCATATCAGACCGCTGGAATTGATTTCTGGGTCCGCGAATAAAAAGGGCCGGACAGAAAACCGCCCGGCCCTTTGAATTTTGTACGGAAGAAGAAATCCTTAGACGGACTCTTTCAGTTCCTTGGAAACGCGGAAGGCAACTTTCTTCGACGCTTTGATCTTGATGGACTCACCCGTTGCCGGGTTACGGCCCATGCGTGCCGGGCGCTTGCGCACTTCCAGCGTGCCGAGGCCGTTCATGCGGATACGTTCGCCTTTTTTGAGGCGCTTCGTGATCCGGTCAGCCATGTCGGAAAAGATTTCCTCGGACTGTTTTTTCGTGAGGCCATGGGCCTCTGCGATTTCGGCAGACATCTGACGCAGGGTCGTGGTCGTTGCCGTTTTCGGCGCAGCCTTGGCAGCAGCAGCTTTGGCCGGAGCGGCCTTTTTAGCTGGTGCAGCTTTCTTGGCAGGAGCAGCTTTCTTCGCCGGTGCCGCTTTCGCAGCAGCAGGTTTAGCAGCAGCCTTTGCAGCCGGTTTTTTCGCCGTGGTAGCCGCTTTAGCAGCGGCCGGTTTCGCAGCGGCCTTCTTGGCCACAGGTTTCTTTGCCATGAGCAAATTCCTCTATTGAGTCTCCGCAGAGACGGCGGCGTATAACGCAAATTCGCCCGATGGCATCATACTTTTTTCAGCCGGAACTTATTTGCCACCTGAGAATTCAGGCACATATGACTGGCATGGAAAAACGTCTGCCTCTGATCATCATCGTGCTCGGCCTGTTGCAACCCCTGTCCGGGGCGCTTGCCCCTGCCTTTGGAATTGGTACGCCGATTGGAAATGCCACACGCGACATCGCTGCACCGGAACAACCCCTGCCTGTGTTCTTTTCCATTTGGGGCGTGATCTTCCTGACATATTTCCTGTTCGGTCTCGCCTATTGGCGCAAACGCGAACCCTGGATGGACCATGTCGCAAAGCCCTTGGCGCTGGCAGGCCTTTTCAATGTGGTCTGGATGATCAGCGCACAACTCATCGCGTATCAGCCCCTGAATTTCCTGCTTCTGTTTCCGATTGCGATCACGGCATGGCTCGCCGCCTATAGACTGGACCGCCTTCGGGAAACCGGCTGGAGCCCGATCAAGGCACTGGCCGACATGACCACATGCCTTCTGGCAGGCTGGATCAGTGTTGCCATCGCCATTTCCATTCCATTGACGATCCGCACCTTTACCGATCTTGGACCAACCGACCTGCCCTGGAACATGCTGTGGACGACGCTGATCACCGCAGGCATGGCCGCGTGGATGTTCGCGCGCTATATCAGCCGCAGCTGGTGGTACTTCATCGCACTCGGCTGGGGTGTGATCGGCATCATCCTGAACAACTGGATGGAGACACAGATGCATTGGCTGGCCATCACAAGCGGGATTGTCCTGATTGTGATCCTTTCCCTGCGACTGTTCCGGGGTGCAGATGGCGCTGTGGTGCCCAGCTGAAAAACTGGACAAGGCGCACAAACTGACGCTCTCTTACAGTCAAACATAGATCAAGATCCGGCCCTCTCATGGACATAGAACACCTCACCCTGCCAGACATCGATACGACCAACTGGCCTGTCTGGCTGTCGTCGTCATGGCCCTTCATGGAGAAATGGGGCCTGGTGCTGTTGGCCTGTATCCTGATCTGGCTTGTCTCGGGTCTGATAAAGTACCTGATCATGAGGGTCGGCAAGCGGGCCACGGCTAAAGACGAATCCTTTGAAGGGTCCAGTTGGGATGTTGCCAGCTCGATCGCGCGGGTCTTCGCACTGATCTTCATGTCTCCCCTGCCCCTGGGTCTCGCCGGATATGACTGGAGAGCCATCATAGAGAAGCGCGGGCCCAGCGCCTTTGCGGCGGTGGCCATTCTTGTCATTGCCGTATTGTTCGCCAATTGGGTGGCCCGGTCCATGCGCGCTTTTGGTGGCAAGGCACATGCCCATCATGGCGCAGACGATACGCTGTTTGCCTTCTCCGCCTCGCTGCTGAAATATCTGATCTTTGCCATCGCCATTGTGCTGGCATTGACGCAGCTTGGCTTCCCGACCGCATCTCTTGCCGCGCTGCTGGGCGGCGCAGCCCTGGCCATCGGCCTGGCCCTGCAGGATACGCTGAAAGCCGTCGCGGCTGGCGTCATGCTGGCCCTGTTCCGCCCCTTCCGCATCGGAGACTATGTGACGCTGGCCGGTATGGAAGGCGAGGTTTCCGACATCACGCCCTTCCGAACGACGTTCCGGCAGATCGACAACAAGACGGTTTCCATCCCGAATGACAAGGTATGGGCCGACCCGTTGGTCAACCATACGCGCCAGACACGCCGACGCCTCGACCTCTATTTCGATATTTCATATGATGACAATATGGACCATGCGCTTCAGGTTCTGCTGGCCGTTGCGAATGATCATCCGCGTGTCCTCTCCAAGGGAGAGACATGGGTGGGCGTTCATACACTGGCCGACTGGAGCGTGCGCCTGCGTCTGCGCGCCTTTGTTGCCACGCCGGAGTTTGTGCAGGTCCGCGCGGATATCACCAAGGGCGTGAAAGAAGCCTTTGACCGCGAAGGGATCACCATTCCCTTCCCGCACCAGGTCAATATGGCCTATCGCCCGCACCCTCAGCCGGAGGTTGAACCAGCTGAACTGCCCAAGACAAGTGATATTGAATCCTAAACGCCCCCAATCCCCAAAAGGAGACCGGTATGCCAGAAGATCTCACCCCCAGCGCTCTGTGGGCTGAATACTCCCCCTTCATTCTCGCCTTCGGACTGAAAGTGCTCGGCGCGCTTCTTGTCCTGATCATCGGCCTGCGCATCGCGGGCTGGCTGTCAGGAGCGGTGCGTAAGGAGGCGCTGAAGCGCGAAGGCATTGACGACACACTCGGGAATTTCTTTTCCTCCCTTGTTCGATGGGGCCTGATGGCAGCTGTGTTCATTGCCGTTCTGCAGGTCTTTGGTGTTCAGGCGACCAGCTTTGTTGCCGTGCTGGGCGCACTCACCCTGGCGATTGGCCTGTCCATGCAGGGCGCGCTTGGCAATATCGCCTCTGGGGTCATGATCATGCTGTTCCGCCCCTACAAGCTGGGCGACTATATCGAGGCCGCCGGTGTTGCCGGTACGGTGAAGGATATCAACCTGTTCCAGACTGTTCTTGCCACGGTGGACAATGTCAAAATCATCATGCCAAACAGCCAGGCCATTGATGGCGTGATCGAGAATTATTCCGGTTATGACACGCGCCGCGCGGACGTCACCTTCGGGATCGACTATGATGACGACATGGACAAGGCCATCGACATCATCAAAGGTGTGATTGAGGCAGACGACCGCATCCTTCGTGACCCGGAACCGTTCGTGAAAGTGGTCAATCTGGGCGACAGTTCTGTCGACATCGCCAGCCGCAGCTGGGTGAAGGCTGCTGATTTCTGGGATGTTAAGTTCCATTTGACCAAGGCGGTGAAAGAGGCCTTTGATCGTGAAGGCATCTCCATTCCGTATCCGCATCAGGTGGAGATCCATAAAGAAGCCGCAAATGACTAGAGTGAGCCCTCAAGACATATGACCACCCCTCCGCCTTCTTCCGAATTGCCTGAAGTCACGGTCGAGCCGATTCCACAACCGGCGCCCGAGCCAACACCGAAGGCAAAAGAGGCGGCAGCCAAACCTGAACCGCGCCCATTGCTGGCGCGGTTGTTCGGCATCTCTATCTGGGGCGCTCTGAAGCTGATTGGTCTGTGCATTCTGGTCGGATTTTTTGTGCTGGCCTCGCAATTCGATCCGACCAATCCCGATGTGAATGCAGGCGAAGCCATCATGAATGTCGCGCGGACGGCGGTTTCCGCGCTTGGCTGGGCCCTGCAGAATTTCTGGAAACCGGCGCTGGCAGGCGCAACCATCGTGTTGCCGCTCTGGGTGCTCTGGCGGCTGATCAGCCTGCCGTTTCGCAAATAGGTCAGGCCGGGGCACGGGAACCCCCGGGCCGTTCCTGCGTAGACTTGTTGAAGACGGGACAGGAGCCCCACATGAAATATTCCCTGATTGCAGCCGTTTGCGGCCTGATGATCACAACCGCCTGCGCCTCCGCGCCGGACTATCGCCCTGCCCTGACAGATGACGGACAAGGCTATTCCTCTCAGGTGATCGAGGCGAACCGCTACCGGGTCACCTATAGAGGCGATACCGCGCAGACGTCCGGTGAGGTACAGAACATGGCCCTGCTGCGCGCGGCAGAAGTGACCATGGAAAATGGCGGTGAGTGGTTCGAAATCGTCGGCGATGAGACCTCAGGCGATGTCCGCACTCAGGAACGCCTGGCCGATAATGGCGTGATGAGCCGCCCGGAACTGCGCCGCGATTGCGGTGTTCTGGGCTGCACGACACGCGGCTATCCGGTCGATGTGAGCCGCAGCGATATCGAGACCGAAACACGCGTTGTCTACAGCCACACGCTGGAAATGGTGATCCATCAGGGGGCGAAGCCGCAAGGCAATTCCCGCGCTTATGACGCCGCCGAAACGGCTGCAAATCTGAGGGCCACAATAGACTGACCCTGCGTGACAGCTTTGCAGTTGTCCCAAGCGCCTTATCATCCTCCCGGACTGCATATCCGGGAGGAAATTTCATGGACATAACAAAACTGATGTATCGCGACGGCCTGATGGAGGGCGAACGCGTTCTCATTACGGGCGGCGGCACCGGGCTTGGCAAGGAAATGGCCGAAGGCTTCCTGAAGCTGGGCGCTGAAGTACATATCTGCGGACGGCGCGGACAGGTGTGCGAAGACACAGCCGGTGAGCTGATGGACAAGCATGGCGGCAAGGTCGTGCCCCATGCCTGTGACATTCGGGTGGCTGAGGCCATCACTGACATGAATGACCAGATCTGGGCCCAGCACGGCGCCCTTACAGGCCTGATCAACAATGCCGCCGGCAATTTCATCAGCCGCACCGAAGACCTCTCCATTCGCGGCTTTGATGCGATTTCGAACATCGTGTTCCGCGGCAGTTTCTACATGACGCAGGATATCGGCAAACGCTGGATCAAGGCCGGTGACAGGGGCAGCGTCTGTTCCATCCTGACGACCTGGGTCTGGAATGGCGGGCCGTTCGTCGTGCCCTCGGCCATGTCTAAAGCGGCCGTCAACACGATGACGCAATCACTGGCCGTTGAGTGGGGCCGCTATGGCCTGCGCTTCAACGCCATCGCGCCGGGCCCCTTCCCCACGGAAGGCATGTCCAAGCGCCTTGCACCGGACTCCGAAGGCGCAAAGCGCATGGATTCCGGCGGCGGGAACCCGATGGGCCGTGTGGGTGAGATGCACGAACTGGTCAATCTGGCCGTGTTCCTGATGGCGCGCGGCGCGGAATATGTGAACGGCCAGACCATCGCGATTGACGGGGCCGCCTATAATGCAAGCGGTGGCAACTTCGCCCAGCTGACGGCCTGGGGTGATGAAGAATGGCAAGCCGCGCGCGACGCCATCGAAGCCACGAACGCGAAAGACAAAGCCAAACGGACCGTGTAGACTGACGCCTCGACATGACACCATGTAGAGGATGATTGATATGTTCCGACTGATTTGCCTGTCCGGCTTGCTGGCGGCCAGCGCGTTGACCGCCTGCGTCTCTCCTGAAACGAGGACCGTCAACGTGTCAGCCCCCGATGCTAAACGGCCCACGGAACATGCCATCACCGGCGAGTTGACCTATCGGGAGCGGATAGCCCTGATCCCCGGCAGCCTGGCGGAAGTCACCCTTATCGATGTGTCGTTGGCTGATGCGCCCTCCACACTGATCGCCGCCGAAGAAATCGAGATCGGTGCGGAGCAGGTGCCGATCCCGTTCACCCTGATCTACGATTCCACCGCGCTGGAACCGCGTATGAGCTATACCCTGCGCGCGACGATCAGCGATCCGGAGGGAAACCTTCTGTGGACGACAGACACGGCACATCCCATCGCGGCGGGTGATGGAGATGTCGATGTCGGCACGCTGATGCTGGTCAATGCCATGGGCTCCGGCGCGCCGTCTTCCGCCCTGTTGGGAGAGGAATGGATTGTGGAAGACATCAACCGAACGGGTGTGATGGATTATGCCCGCGTCTCCATCCAGTTCGGCGCGGATGATACGGTGAACGGAGAAGCCTCCTGCAATCGCTATACCGGCAAATATGAGCAGACCGGCAATGATCTCGCCATCGGCCTGCTCGCCCTGACACGCCGCATGTGCGGTGAAGCGCAGATGGATCAGGAAAGCCGGTTCACGGACATATTGAGCCGCGTGACGGAGTTTTCCTTTGACCAGACCGGCGCCCTTATCCTGTCCACCGATGCAGGCGAAACCCTGCTGGCGCGCCGGTAGCGGATGGAAGGGCGTGACGGCACCGAGACGCTTGCCCAGCGGCTGCTGGAGCTGAAGCGCGAAACAGACAGCCTGGTGGTGGGCCTCACAGGCTCTGTCGCCTCCGGCAAGACCACATTGGCCGGCAAGGTCGAGGACATTCTCGACAAGTCTCACCGCGCAGAAACGATCTCCACAGACGGTTTCCTGTTTTCCAATGCCGTTCTGGAAGAGCGCGGGCAAACCCTGCGCAAGGGCTTTCCGGAAACATATGACATGACGGCCATGGGCGACGCACTCGAAGCGCTTGCCGCCGGAGAGGCCGCCTTCCCGGTCTACAGCCATGTGACCTATGATGTTGACCCCGGCCTGACGCGCACGATTGTCCAGCCGGACATACTGATCCTTGAAGGGCTTGGTTTCCAAACGCTCTCGCCCCCGCCGCGTCACGACCGGGAGCCGGACATCCTGATCTATCTGGATGCCACGGAAGACAATCTGCAGACCTGGTTCCTCGAACGCTTTGTGCGCTTCTGGCATGCGGCAAAAGAAGACCCGTCTTCCTTCTATGCCAATTTCCTGCACATGTCCGAACCGGAACTTGTGGCCTTTGCAAAATCCGTCTGGGAGCAGATCAATCTACCCAATCTGCGGGAGCATATTGCTCCGCTCCGCGAGACGGCAGACATCGTTGTGCTGAAAGATGCCGATCATGCCATACGCATAACGCATGACAGGATCGGCTAGTCTCTATCAGGCGTTCGGCGCGATCAGATATTTCTCACCCGTTGCCTTGGCATTGTAGGCGTGCAGCGTCTCCAGATCGAGGGCTTCGGCGAGCGAAACCGTCTTCGTGTAGTGGCTGGCAAAGGTCGTGTTCAGCTCGTCGATCACCCGCTTGTGCATGCGTTCGCGCACTTCCGGGGCGGCCTTCTCCAGGAACGGCGTCAGCAGATAGCCACTGAGATTCCAGGCAAAGCCGACACCTGCCGGGACGATGGACGGTGACATGTCGAGCCGGCCATAGATGTAGACCTGTGTCTCTGTGCCGGAGCCGTAACGGGAATATTCCTTCATCTTGCGATTGGCCGCGGCTTCCATGGCAATCAACAGCTGGCCGGCGAGCGGACCGCCGCCAATGGCATCAAAGCCCATCGTAGCGCCGGTTTCGACGAGGCCGCTGATCAGGTCTTCCATGAAGGTGTCTGAGGAAGAATTGACGATATGTTTCGCCCCGATGCCGCGCAGGATGTCTTCCTGTTCTTTCTTGCGGACAACGTTCAGGATCGGCACGCCATCCTTGAGACAGATCTTGTTCAGCATCTGGCCAAGGTTTGACGCAGCCGCCGTATGCACGAGGGCGGAATGGCCTTTGGCCTTCATCGTCTCAACGAAAGACAGCGCCGTCAGCGGGTTCACATAGCAGGATGCACCCTGCTCTGCGGTCGTGCCGTCTGGCAGGGCCATGCACTGCGAGACATGCAGTGTGCGGTATTCCTGGTACATGTTGCCCCCCAGGCAGGTGACCATCTTGCCAAGCAGCGCCTGCGCCGCCGGGGAGTCGCCCGCCGCAATCACGGTGCCTGCCCCTTCATTGCCCACGCCCAGCGACTGGCCAAGCCGGGCCTTCATTGCGCGCAGGCCGCCTGCCGGCACATCAGCCGAAATGGTGGGGCTGTCTTTCGTGCCGCCCTGCACGGCGGTCGACATGTCCGCACCGCCGACCAGCAGGCCGAGGTCGGACGGGTTGATCGGCGTGCCTTCAACGCGCACAAGCACCTGGTCCGGACCGGGCACTTTCACCGGTGCGCTTTCAAGGGAAAGTTCAAGCTTGCCTTCCGGCGTCACCAGCGTGCGGATCTGCAGGCTTGTCTCGGGAAGTTGATCGGCCATTGGGTATTCCTCTTTTCGTGTTTGACGTCCTGAATCTGATTTCAGGGAGTTATAATGACCTTGCCGACGACTTCTCTGTCCGTCAGCAAGCGGTAGGCTTCACGCCACTCGTCCAAAGGCAAATTGGCATGGATGCGCGGATGCGTTTGCCCCTCCGCCGCCCATTTCCAGATGGCCTGAACATTCTCTTTGCCGCGTTCGGGAAATCGGCGGCCATACTCCCCCGCCCTTACACCGACCACGGAGAACCCCTTTATCAGGGGCATGTTGACTTTCACTTCCGGAATGCGCCCCGATGTGAACCCGACCACCAGAAGCCGCCCGTCAAAGGCGATGCAGCGAACGCTCTCATCAAACACATCGCCGCCAACGGGATCGAAGATCACATCTGCGCCCGCACCGCCGGTCAGCGTCTTCACCTTGTCCCGAAAGCCCTGAGTGACATTGATCACATAGTCGGCGCCATACTCCAGAACCTTGTCCAGCTTGGCATCAGAGGCCGAGGTTGCGATCACGGTCGCGCCAAGCAGCTTGCCGACATCAACCGCCGCCATGCCGACGCCGCCACTTGCGCCGTGCACGAGCAATGTCTCCCCCGGCTGCAGATTGGCCCGGCGCACCAGCGCCACATAGGCCGTGACATAAGCGGCGGAGTAAGATGCTGCGTGCGCAAAATCCATCGTCTCCGGCACGCGGGTCAGCCCCGAAGCCGGCAGGACAGTATATTCCGCAAACGCACCGGTCTTGTTGCCGCCGGCCACGCGGTCACCCGGGGCGAAGCCTTCAACGCCCTCGCCGACAGCCTCGACCACACCGGCGCATTCCATCCCCTGAATAAAGGGCAGATCGGGCTTCAGCTGATACTTGCCCTGGCTCATCAGCAGGTCCGGGAAGTTCACACTGGCCGCCTTCACGCGCACCAGCACCTCCCCCGCCCCCGGGTCTGGCCGCGCGACATCCACGACACCCAGACCGGAGAAATCCTCCGTCAGTTCATGACAGACAAGCGCTCTCATAGGCGGGCAACGGTCTCGCGAACCATGTCGGCAATTTCGAGACAGGCTTTGCGCGAGCCTGGAGAGAAACCGGTAAAGGCCGTGAAGGCATGTGGCAGAGTCTCAAAGCATTTATGCTTCACCGGCACGCCCGCCGCTTTCAGGCGCTTGGCATAATCATCGCCCTCATCACACAGCGGATCATGGCCAGCCGTCACAAGGACAGCCGGTGGCAGGCCTTCCAGCTCTCCTGTCTGGGCGGGCGACAGCAATTGATCGGCCCGGTCGAAGCCCTCTGGCAGATACTGGTCCATGAACCACTCCATCGTATCGGTGCTGAGGGAGAAGGTCTCGCCGAAATCTTTCTGGGAAGGATACTCCTCCACAAGGTCCACCGCGGGATAGATCAGCAATTGATAGGCCGGCAGCGGCTTGTGCTCACGCTGCATCTCCTGGCTGATAATGGCGGAGAAATTACCGCCCATACTGTCACCGCCGACGGCTGCCACACCCTCGGGCGCACCATAGCGGCCCGCATTGCGCACGCCCCATTCATAGGCCTGGATGCAATCATCAATGCCCGCCGGGAATTTGTGCTGAGGCGCCAGCCGGTAGTCGACGGAGAGAACCGGGCATTTCACAACCGAGGCGAGAATCGAGCACCAGGCATTGCAGGTTTCCAGATCGCCAATCACGCCGCCACCCATATGATAATAGACCAGCAAGGGCGCTTTCGGGTCTTGCGTCTCGGGCCGGTAGAGGCGGACGGGGATTTCGTTGCGGTCCGGGCCGGGAATGGTGAAATCCTCGGTCTTCACACCCGGCTCCAGCGGCGCAGCCATCGAATCCAGCTGTTCCTTCACGGCGGCCTGCGCGACTTCGGGCTGCAGCGAAGACATGGGCGGCGCGTTGCGGCCATTCCAGGCCACCAATTGCAATTGTGGCTCCAGCACCCGTCCGCGTATCTGGACAGGCTTGCCCCCGGCCATTCGGACCAGAATGCCATCTGGCAGCTTGAAAATGAGCTTGGTGATCATCTGCTGCAGGCTCATGTCGGCCTCCCTGTCCTCAATGAACCAGAAGATTAGACCTGCCCGGGCACATCCGCCAAGGGCTCGTGCAGCTTTACTTTGCGGTAATCTCGCGCACCCCGCCCAGCAGCATTGAAGCAGCGAACTGTGTGGCGCCCTCAACATCAATCGGGCGGCGCGTCAGCATATGGTCCCCCATCTCACGCGCAATGCCGATTGCAGCCGCCGTCAGATAGGCCGTATCGAGTTTTGGCCCCTCATCCCGGGACAGCACATGCTCCAGGTCCAGGCGGATCTCTTCCGCCACAGCCAGCATTTCCGGCGTATCCACGCGCACGCCGATCAAAGCGAGATGCGGTGCGCCATTACAGATCGCCTCCTCATTCTCGGCGGCGATAAAGCCGAAATAGGCCCGGAAGGCATCATAGACATAGGCCTCGAAGTCCGTTGCCGTCGCGCGCACATCGCTCAAATGCGCGCGGAAGCGATGCGCGGAATCCTCGGCAATCGCCTCAAATACTTCTTCCTTGGACTTGAAGTAATTGTAGAACGTGCCTGCCGCGAGCTCTGTCTCCCGGATGATGTCGCGCACCGTCGTGGCCTCAAAGCCAATCCGGGCAAAAACCTGACGCCCCGCATCCAGAATGGCGCGCCGGTTGGCAGCTTTGGACCGGGCACGCTTGCCGGTCGGTGACGGGAGGATTTTTGCGGGTGCTGTCATGGGGGCTTCCTGATCGGGACACCGCTATCATGACCAGAGTGTCACCATGCGTCAACTTTTTACACGCCCTGCGCGAGAGCTTCTGCAGTGGGGGGTCCTCCGGTCTCCCGTCTGAACTGGCGCAGCATGGAGACGATGACGCCAAAAACGACCCGCAGAATGATCAGCAGCAACACCCCCAGAAGCGGCTGGCCCATCCCGATGGCCAGGAAAGCGCCCAGGATGATCGCCACATGAAGGGTGACGATCCGGCCATAGGGCGCGAACATTTCGCCGCCCAGCTCCGCGTTCCGGAACTCACCCTTGAGGATGTAGTCGCTGACATAGAGCACCAGATTAACCGCCAGGATCGCCGCGACGAACCAGGCCATCCCCTGCCCTGACCCAAGCGCCCAGTGCACCAGGCCAATCGGATCCTCTCCGCTCGACGACATGCCCTTTCCGGACATGGACCGGATGAACAGGCCGTGGCCATAACAGAACATGCCATAGTGCAAGGTGAAAAAGGGAATCAGGAACAACAAGCCCGCCAGATTTATCAGGCTGGCAAAGCCCGTTCCGATCATCCGCAGAATGGTCATCACTCCGATGACCAGATTCTCCAGCCAATACAGCGCCACCAGCGGCACCGCGCCCCAGCCATAGATCACAACAGCTAGGATCGGCAGAAGGTCGACCGCCAGCACCAGCCAGGCAAGCGGATTGCGATAGGTCCGCAGGACCAGTTCAGGATCGAAAAAGCGCTTCATTCAGCGCCGCGCCTTCCGGGCAACTCCCAGGTCATCCAGTCTGGTTTCACGATACGTCCCCCTTATCGCGTCTGCCTATTCGTAGGCCTGCGCATATTCATAAGGCGGAAACGAGAACGGGTCACGGGGGGTCAGGCCTTTTGAACCGCGGGGGTTATTATAATCGCCTAGCAATATCTCGTAATGGATGTGAACCGCAGACGCATTGCCGGATGATCCCATCATGCCGACAGGCTGGCCAAAGCCGATATGCTTTCCGGGCGAAACGCCCGGCTGGATGTAGGCCAGGTGCGCATAGCGGGTGTAGACGCCCTTGCCATGGTCGATCAGCACCATATTGCCATAGCCGGTGGACACGCGCGCCTCGATCACCTTGCCCGGCGCGGTGGCGTAAATCGTGCCTGCGGGGCGGGACTGGAGGTCAATCCCGTCATGACGGCGGCTGAAGCGTTGGCCGAAGCCCGATGTCAGGCACACATCATTGGCCGGGGACGCCGCCAGCGGCAGGCCGTTGACCACGACAATCGGCTTGTAGTTCAGAACCCAGCCATCCTCATCCACAAGCGGCGAGTTCGACACGCGAATGCCATAACAGGCGCGCAGATAGGCATTTGGCTGGAATGTGCCCTGCGGCGCGGCCCTAACGGGTGGGCTCGCCGGCGCTTGGGTTACAGGCGCGCGTGAGGGGGCACCACGTATATCTATCGGCGCTCTCGTGGCACAGGCGGCCAGCACCATCAGCATGAGGACAGGCAGGAAACGAAACATGCCTGCCCTTATGCCCTGTATACGGTTAATATCAGGCAACGACGGGAGCGCGTTTCGCCCCGCGGTCAATTTCTTTCATTAAGTCTTTGCAATAAGCGTTGAAATCAACCTGCATGCGGTGGCGCGGACTGTCATAGAAATGGCCGAGATGCTGTTTCTCGTCTTCGACGATGATGCGCTCCATCTCCTCTTCCGGCGGGAAGGCATAATCGCCATTCAGCGCCGCCCCGACCAGCTTTGACTGCTGCTCTGCAAAATTCACCAGCGTCGGCAGGGGCTGGGCGAGACCCAGGAAAAAGATCGTCTCCCTGCCCGGCTTCACCATGCGCTTGTAAAGCGGGAAGACATTTTCCTTCGGAGTCAGATCATCCTGCTTCAGGAAGGGAAAGGTCACATTATAGCCCGTAGCCCAGACAATCGCGTCCACCTTTTCCCGCGTACCATCGGTGAACACGACGCCGTCGCCGTCCAGGCGCTCAATGCCCGGCTTGGGGATGATGTCGCCACAGCCGACGCGCGTCAGGAATTCACCTGAGACAGACGGGTGGCCGTCCAGCGGTTCATGGTCCGGCTTGGGCAGGCCGTAATCTTCCATCATGCCGATGGTCTTCTTGATTTTCTTGCGGGCCAGCGCCCGTCCGAGCCCGGAGGGCAACCAGGCGGGCAGCACCGCCTTGTCGGCCGGCTGGCCGTCCATGTATTTCGGCATCACCCACACACCGCGGCGCATGGAAATGAACAGCTTCTCCGCCAGCGGACGTTGTGACAGCTCAGAAGAGATATCCATCGCCGAATTTCCTGCGCCTACGACCATGGCGCGCTTGCCGCGAAAATCATACGGCTCGAAGGGGTCTGTGTAATTGTGGGAGTGGACCTGATAGCCATCGAATTCGCCCGGATATTCCGGCATGCGCGGGTCCCAATGGTGGCCATTGGCAACGACGACCGCATCATAGTCCCGCGTCTCCCCCGTCGACAGCGTTACCTTCCAGCGCCCGCCGGGCAGGTCTTCCACATTCGTGACGGCTGTATTGAAGGTGATCGTCTCGCGCAGGCCGAAATGGTCTACATAATCGCGGAAATACTGCAGCAGCTGGGCATGATGTGGAAAATCCGGCCAATCCTCAGGGACGGGATAATCCTCAAAGGCAAGACGCCATTTGGACGTGTCGATATGCAAGGATTGATAACAGGAGGAGGCGCCGTTCGGATTCTTGTAATACCAGTTGCCGCCAATATCGTCCGACATCTCGAAACAGTCATAGGGCAGGCCATAATCCTTCAGGCGTTTTGCCATGGTGAAGCCGGAACAGCCTGCACCAATAATGCAGGTCTTCGGTTTTGAGGCACCGTCGAATGCCATTTTCTTTTCCTCCAGATGAGCTGTTTGTTTTTGCTCTTTTGACAATGATGTTATCGGGGCAAAACGACTCGTCAAACGAATGAGGGCCAAAATGAGCAATGACCCCGCGTCAGCACCCGAACCGTGGGAGCTAATGCAAGAGAACATAGAGATGATCAGCGGCGGCGTTCCGTGGGGTCGGCGTATGGCTTTCCGGTTCACGCGCATCGAGAAGGGACACGCCTGGGGTCTGCAGCCCTGGAAAGAGCGCCTTGTCGGCGATCCGGACACAGGCGTGATCCATGGCGGCGTGCTGACTGCGTTTCTGGATAATCTGTCCGGCACGGCGGCCGGTTCCGCCCTCTCCAAACCTCGCTTTGTGGCGACACTGGACCTACGGATCGACTATATGCGCCCGGCAGAAAAGGGCCGCGACATCATTGGCGAGGCCGAATGCTATCACACCACGCGCAATATCTGCTTCACGCGCGCCTGGGCGTATCATGAGAGCCGCGACAAGGTGATCGCCACAGCCGCCGGCGCCTTCGCCATCAACAAGCCGCGCCCCGCAGACAGTATGGGGAAAATAGGCTGATGAAGGACGAAAACACGAAACTGAGCCGCGCCGACGAAGTCCGCGCCTTCATCGCCCGCACGCCGCTGGCCCAGGAAATGGGCTTGCGCTGTGAAGTCATGGGCGACGAGATGACCATGGTGATGCCGTATCAGGACAAGCTGATTGGCAATTTCATGATCAAGGCCATTCATGGCGGGGCGATTGGCGCCTTCCTTGAGCTGACCTCACAGGCGCAGGTTTTCCTGGTGACAGAGCATCTGGCCCGCCCGCCCCGGCCGATCAATCTGACAATCGACTATCTGCGCCAGGGCCATGCCAAGGATTTATATGCCCGCGCCGAAATCACCAAGATGGGCCGCCGCATGTGCTCGGTCCGCGCAGAGGCCTGGCAGGACGAACGCGAAAAGCCTGTTACGACGCTGATGGCGCACTTCATGGTGGCCGGAGACTAGGCAATTTTGGGGGTGGATACGCCGCGCCTCTCCACCCCCAAACTTAGCCCCTAAACTATCCCAAAACAGACCCAAAACAGCCCCGAAAAGAGCCTGAACAGCCCCATCGGAGCCCCGGATTATTGGGTCTCTTCGGCCTCATCCACCTCTTCAGGCACATCCGCGTCGGCAGCCACCAGCGGAAAAGCCCGCGCGATTTCCTGGTTCCATTCATAGAGATGCGGCCAGTTTCCGCCCGCATTGTCCATCAGGCCGAGATGCACGATGACCAGATCCCGGCTCGGCACGATCCAGATGGTCTGGCCTTCATGGCCCTGCGCGGAGAAGGCATCATAGGGCGGCGAATGTGCGGCCTGACTGGCCGGCACCGGATCTGCGGAAGGCGTGAGCCAGAAGCCCGCGCCATAGGTGTTCGCGTCTGTCTCTTCCGGATCTGTGCGCGAAAAGTCCACCCAGCCCTGGGGCAAGAGCCGCCTGCCCTCCCACATGCCGTCACGCAGATAGAGATAGCCGAATTTTGCAAAATCCCGCGCAGACGCCCAGACGAGCGAGCCGCCGAGATAAGTGCCTGCCGTGTCATACTCGATCACCGCGTCCATGCCGATGGGGTCTGCCAGATTACGATCGAACCAGTCCGTAAAGTCAGCTGCGCCGCTCACCTGCTGCAGCGCGTAACTGATGAGATGGAAGCCCGCCGTGGAATAGTTCCACACAGTCCCCGGCTTATGCACGGGCGGCAACTTATCCTCTGCATATTGCAAGACATCGAACCGGCCGGCGCCATACATCATCTGTACGACATCATTCGTCATCAGATCAGTGGCACCGATTTCCAGATAGTCCAGCCCGTCTGTCATGTTCAGCCATTGACGCCAGGTAATATCCGCTCTCGGATCGCCCGCCTCGAACGGCGTGGGCATGGGCGCGTCCAGATCATCAATCAGGCCGAGCTTCACCGCCCGCCCGACCAGTGAGGAGGTGATCGACTTTGCCATGCTCCAGGAGACCTGTTTCGTGTCCGGGCCAAAGCCCTCGCGATAGGTTTCAAAGACCAGCTTGCCATGATGAATGATGACAATGGCGCGGGTCTCCCCCATCGGGTCTGCCAGTTCGCCTGCCATGGCGCGGTCAATGACGGGCTGGATCAGCTCTGCCGTTTCGGAGGGCATCTGCCCCGTTTCCCAGCCATGGGTTGGCCAGGCAAGACCTTCCGGTTGAGGTGGCAGCGGCACAAGCGGCTCAGCCCCCGCAAGCCCCGGCGCCAGCATCAGGCCCAGCGCCGCCAATCCTGACTTCACGCGTCTGCTGTACACGAAAACCTTGCCCATCTTGCCCACTCTCCCTTACTCTCTGAGCGAAAGATTAGGGGCAAGGGATGAAACTCGTCAAAGCACTTTTGATTGTGGCGGTGACATTGGCCATCATTGGCGGCGCGGTCTGGCAATTCTGGTTGAAGGATCAGGTGGCCTTTGCGCGCGTCGCAACGGCCTATGGCGCCAAGACGGTTTGTTCCTGCCTGCACATTGGCGAGCGAAACATTGAAAGCTGCCGCAATGACTTCACCGTGGATGTCAGCGCCATCACCTTCAGCGATGAGGACAATGTCACCCGCGCCAGCGTGCTGGGCGGCCTGGTAAAGGCCGAAGCCCGATACGAGCCCGGCATGGGCTGCACACTTGTGAAGAAGTAGCGCCTAGTCGCCCATGCGTTCGACCGGGGCGGGCTCGCCGTCAAACAGGTTTGTATATTCCGGCTTCAGTTTCTCACGGAATGCCGATTGCGGCACCGTGATGTGATAGGCCCCTTCCGCATACGCCCCAATATCATAGGGCGCAAAATGCACGACATAGCCACCGAACTTTCCAGGCACAGTGGACGGCACGAAATTCACCTCCCCGGCCAGGATGCTGTCTGCATTGACCAGTTCAGCGGCCTCGGCGACAAATGTTTCCATCTGGCCTGAACCGCCTGCCTTAGTCTGTTTCTGCTCGGCAATCTCCTGCCATACCAGATTCATATGCTCACGGATGGTCGCCTGAGGCTGCAGGAAGAAATTGCTGAGGCGCATGGGCTGTCCCGTCTGGGAATCATAGAGCCGCGCATCGGTCATGTAATTGCCATGAGCGCCGCCAGTGAACGTGTAGATGAAGCCCTCAAGGCTCATCACATTGCCAGCTTCGGCGACGACATTCCATTTGATGCGTACGACATAGGGGCGGAAATACTCAGGATCGGCTTCCTTGTAGGCCTTGGCGTCGGCCAGCATCGCCTCGATGCGAATCTGGGCGCTGTCGACGATATCCATGGCGATGGCCGGTGCCTTCTGGAACAGGGCCTCATCAAAGGTGACCTCTGCCTTCAGATATTCGTTATCCACGATAATTTCGCGCGGCAGGTCCGCAAGGGTTTCGATGGCCATGACATCCACTGAGCCGTCATAGCCATCATCCTGCCCTGCAACGGCGTCGCCCGCCTCAGGCAGTTCACGCACCTTCTTCTGACAGCCTGCCAGAAGAAGGGCCCCTGCGAGCGTTGCCATTGCAAGTGTTTTCATGCCGGGTCTCCCTAGAGGCTGAGGAGTTCCGTGTCGCCTCCTTGCGCCGTGATATTCACAGTAAGAGTGCGCTCTGTGGCGAAACGATGCAAGTAGTGTGGCCCACCTGCTTTTGGTCCGGTTCCGGAGAGGCCTTCGCCGCCAAATGGCTGTACGCCGACCACCGCCCCGGTCATCGAACGGTTCACATAGGTGTTGCCGACCGGCACTGCATCGCGCACTTCGATCTGGAAGCTGTCGAGACGGGAATGGATGCCCAGAGTCAGGCCATAGCCCTTCGCTTTCAGCGCCGCGCCGACCTTATCAATGTCATCCGGGTCATAGCGGACAATGTGGAGGATCGGGCCGAACTTCTCTTCCGTAATCTGGTCAAGGGATTTCAGCTCGACCAGGGCCGGGCCGAAGCCATAGCCGGTCTCGCCGATCCTGCCGGCCGGAATCTGGTGAAGCACCTTGGCTTCGGTCTCCATCTTCGCCAGGTATTCCTGCAGCATTTCGCGGGATTCCTGGTCGATCACCGGACCGACATCCGTGTCCGGATCGGCCGGGTCGCCGATCTTCAACTCGTTCATCGCGCCAATCAGGCCCTCGACCAGCATGTCCGCCGTATCATGCGGCAGGAACGCGACCCGCAGCGCCGAACAACGCTGCCCGGCTGAACCAAAGGCCGATACGATGATGTCGTCGATCACCTGCTCCCTCAGCGCTGTCGTGTCGACGAACAGGCCGTTGAGGCCGCCTGTCTCGGCGATCAGCGGAATGATCGGCCCGTCACGATCGGCCAGGGACTTGGCGATGATGCGTGCGGTGCTGGTGCCGCCAGTGAAGCAGACACCGGAGACGCGCAGATCCTTGATCAGGACTGAGCCCACCTGTTCACCGGTGCCCGGCAACAGGTGCAGGGTTTCGACCGGCAGGCCGGCCTTGTGGAACAGCTTCACGGCTTCGAAGGCGATCAGCGGCGTTTGCTCTGCGGGCTTTGCGACAACCGTGTTGCCGGAGGCCAGCGCAGCCGCAATCTGGCCCGTAAAGATGGCCAGCGGGAAGTTCCACGGGCTGATGCAGCAGAAGACGCCTCGTCCGTGCAGGGAGATCTGGTTGGTCTCCCCTGTTGGCCCGGGCAGGCGTGTAGGCCCGGTGAAGTCAGCCTCGGCCTGTTTTGCGTAATAGCGGCAGAAATCGACTGCCTCACGCACTTCGGCGACCCCATCGCCCAGCGTCTTGCCGCCTTCGCGGGCCATCAGGGCGATCAGGCGCGTCATGTTCTCTTCGAGAATATCGCCCATGGCGCGCAAATGCTTGGCACGCTCCGCCCCGCCGAGACGGTCCCATTGGACCTGATAGCCGGCGGCTGATTTCAGGGCCTGGTCAATATGCTTCTCGTCAGCCGACTTGACCGAGCCGAGCACGATCTCGGTATCAAAGGGCACGCGCACCATGTCGCCGCCGCCTGAATCGACCTTGCCATTGACGATCGGCCCAGCGGAAATTGCCGGGCTATCGCGGAAGGATTTAACCGCCGCGGCCAGATCCTTGCGGATGGCATTCTGACTGATGTCCATCCCGGCGGAATTGCGCCGGTCCGGGCCATAAAGGCGTGGCGGCGTCGGGATGCGCGGGTGGCGGCGCGGGCCGACTTCCACCTTCACGATCGGGTCTGCCACGACCATTTCGGCCGGAACATCCGGATCGAGGAAAGAGTGCACGAAACTGGTATTGGCACCATTTTCCAGCAGGCGGCGCACCAGATAGGGCAGCAGGTCGCGGTGGGCACCGACCGGCGCATAGACGCGAACCTTACGACCGGCATCCGCTGCCGCGAACAGGGCTTCCCCCATGCCGTGCAGGCGCTGGAATTCAAATGCCGTGGTGCCGATATCGTCCGCCAGCTGTTCAATCGCCGCAACCGAGTGGGCGTTGTGCGTAGCAAATTGCGGATAGATCGCGCCGGATGCTTCCAGCATCTTCCGGGCGCAGGCGATGTAATGGAAGTCCGTACCATTCTTCGTGGTAAAGACGGGGAAGTTCGGGAAGCCTTCGACGTGCGAGTGCTTGATCTCGCTGTCCCAATAGGCGCCCTTCACCAGGCGGACCATGAAGCGGCGACGCGTTTGCCCGGCAAGATCCTTGAGCAGATCAATCACGACACCAGCGCGTTTCTGATAAGCCTGCAGCGCCAGCCCCAGACCGTTCCAGCCTTTCAGCGATGGCTCGCGCGCCAGGCGCTCAAGAATTTTCAGGCTGATGACCAGGCGGTCTGCTTCTTCCGCATCCAGACAAAGATTGACGTTTGACTTCGCCGCGCGCTGGCAGAGCTCCAGCACGTGCGGATACAACTCGTCCATGATGCGTGCTTCATTTACGGCTTCATAGCGCGGGTGCAGCGCGGAGAGTTTCACGGACACGCCATTGGCCTGTTCCGGCGAAACGGACGGATCTTTATCGGCGGCGACGGCATCAATTGCGTTCTGATAGGCCTTCAGATACCGCTCGGCATCCTTTGCCGTGCGGGCCCCTTCGCCCAGCATGTCAAAGCTGAAATGCGCTGCTTCGCCAGCCTTCACCATGCGGCGGCCACGTTTCTGCGCGTCCTTCACATTGCGGCCCAGCACGAATTGCTCGCCCATGATGCGCATCGCCTGCATCATGGCTGCGCGGATGACGGGCTCGCCGCTTTCGCGGATCAGGCCCTGCACGAACTTCCCTGGCCCCTTCTTCAGGCTGGCCGGCACGCCGATGACACGGCCTGTCAGCATCAGGCCCCAGGTGGACGCGTTGACCAGCCAGGAATCCGATTGCCCCATATGGGCAGTCCAGTCACCCGAGCTGATCTTTTCGGCAATCAGTTCGTCGCGGGTTTCAGGATCGGGTACGCGCAGCAGGGCCTCTGCCAGACACATCAGCGCCAGCCCTTCGGCATTGGACAGACCGAACTCCTCAAGGAAGCTCTCCATCATGCCCTTGTTCTTGTCCTGCTGTCGCGCCTTCTCGACCAGTTCCAGTGCGCGACGCATCGTTGCCTGGCGCAAATCGTCAGAGAGGGGGGATTGTTTCAGCAGATCTTCGAGAAGTGCCTCTTCATCGGCAAATTTGATGTCGTCGAGGGAGTTCCAGTCGATCTTTTCCAAAGCAAGCGTGTCAGCCATATAATTCCTGAATGAGCGTTTGTGTGAGTGATATGAGAACTAGGTACACTAGACTTTAATCCGCAAAAGGCGAATCCGGGCCAATTTTTGCCTCCTGATAAGCCATTAAGAGGCGGAAGCCTACCACCTGCATTGCATGCACAGCAGGACTGTTCAGGACGCAACTGGCCCTTTACGCACTCTACCAACCCCGCCAAAGTGACGCGGGACTGTGGCTGAGGCTGTTGAAGGAGCGCTCATGCGCATCATGCTCGTAACGGACGCCTGGGATCCTCAGGTGAATGGCGTCGTGCGCACAATGAAGCGCGTGATCGAGGAAACCGAGGCCATGGGCCATGTCTGGGAGATCGTTCATCCCGGACAGGGGTTCAGAACCATGCCCCTGCCCACCTATCCGGAGATCAAGCTGGCCCTGTTCGCCCGCCACCGGATCGAGGAGCGTTTCCACGAGTTCGAGCCGGACGCCATCCATATTGCCACGGAAGGCACGCTGGGCATGGCCGGGCGCGCCATGTGCCTGACGGTGAAACACCCCTTCTCGACCGCCTATCACACGCGCTTTCCGGAATATGTCGCCGCCCGCCTGCCGATCCCGGTTTCTGCCGGCTATTCCTTTGTGCGCTGGTTCCACAAATATTCCGGCAAGGTGATGGTGCCGACCCCGTCCATGGTGGAGGAGCTGAAAGCCCAGCGCTTCATCAATCTGGTCGCGTGGAGCCGCGGCGTGGACACGACCATGTTCAATCCGGACAAGCGCATTCCGGAAGGCGCGGAAGACGACCCGTTCAAGGGCCTGGCCCGCCCGATCTTCCTGAATGTCGGCCGCGTGGCAGTGGAGAAGAATATCGAAGCCTTCGCCGAGCTGGATCTGCCGGGCACCAAGGTGATCATTGGCGACGGCCCGCAGCGAGAAGAACTGGAGAAGCGCTACGAGGATGTCGTCTTCCTGGGCGCAAAGTTCGGCGAGGAATTGGCCACCTATTACGCCTGCGCAGATGTTTTCGTCTTCCCCAGCCTGACCGACACATTTGGCCTTGTCGTGCTGGAGGCGATGGCCTCAGGCACGCCTGTAGCGGCCTATGAGGCAACCGGCCCGCGCGATGTCATCCCCGGCTCCAATGCCGGCACGATCACGCCTATTGGCGGCGATCTGGCCGCCGGGGCAAAGGCCTGCCTGGATCTGGACCGGGAGACCTGCCGCAAATATGCCGAGGGCTATAGCTGGCGTGCCTGCGCGGAAGCCTTCATCGAGAATCTGCAGCCCCTGCCGGCCCCTGCCCGCAAACGCTTCTGGCAAAAGATCCGCCTGCGTCGCCGCAAGAAGCCACAAATCCCGGGCCTCTAGGACCCGCTATTTCCGCGCGCCCCGATTGGCCAGCTCTTCTGCAATCTCCTGCTGTGCGAGACGGTCTTCCGCCGGCAGCGGGATCAGTCCCTTTTCCAGCAGATAGCCATCCGGCCCCATGGCACGGTCTGACACGAATTCGGCAATGAATTCAGCAAGGCCCGGCACCAGCGGCAAATTCTGATCCTTCACATAGATATACATGCTGCGTGACAGGCCGTAATCGCCCGAGGCAATCGCTTCGAACGTCACCGCGACACCGTCCAGATGGGCCGCTTTTACCCGATCTCCATTCTGCTCCAGAAAGGAATAGCCAAGCACGCCAAGCGCGGTCGGTGTCTTGATCAGGGATTGGATGATGGCCGTATCATTCTCGCCCAGATCGATCCACGCGCCATCGGTGCGGATCGTATGCGTGCGCAGCTTGTAGGCGTCAGGATCAGATGTCTTGAGGGCCGCCATCGCGGGCACGTCCAGCGCCCCCTGCTCCATGCCCAGCTCGACAAAGGCATCGCGCGTGCCGGAGGTGGGCGGCGGGCCGAACACCATGATCGGCTCGTCCGGCAGATTCGGATTGACCTCAATCCAGCTATTGTAGGGATTGGCCATGAAGCCGCCCTGCCCATCCGGCAATTCCGCCGCAAGGGCGCGGTAGAGGTCCACCTTTCTCAGATCCAGCGGCGGGGCCTCACGGGCATTGGCCAACACAATGCCGTCAAAGCCGATGGAGAGGGCCGTGATGTCCGTAATGCCATTGCTGGCGCACAGGGCCGTCTCGCTTTCATGCACGGAGCGCGAGGCATCCGCGATGGAGGGATGGTTCGGGCCTATGCGCTGGCAGAAGGTCTTGAAGCCGCCGCCTGTGCCGGTCGTCTCGACAATTGGCGTCGGGTAGCGGGTTGTCGCGCCGAAGCGTTCCGCCACGGTCGTCGCAAAGGGCGCCACCGTGGACGAACCGACAATGCGGATCTTCTGCGCATCCTCACGGTCCACGGGCGGCGGCAGAATGACATCTCCCGTTTCCAGCTCGGACAAATCCGTTTTGCCACATGCCACAAGGCACGCCATCAAAAGGGATACGAAAAAAGGCCCAAGCCTGACTGTCATTTCGGGAGGAACTCCTCGGCAAGTGCTCGCGTTTTAATCAATTAGCGGCAGGGTTTCAGCCCTGTAGAATAAGGGCTTTACGCCCGTAATGTTATCTATGGGTGACAAAAAATGCACCATGCCCAAAATTTTCGCTTGCATGCCCGAATAGAGTCTCCTACATCGCCGTTCGAATTTGAAGCGGCGGACATCTGGGCCAACCCTTAAACTGGGGGCCCCCTGTACTAACGCCCAAAGCTGGTTAAAAGCCCTTTGGAGGTTAGGTGTCATGCACTCCTATGCTACTCCCTATAATATTGTTGCCGACGTGCAGCCGGACGTTCCTGTTTGGTGTTTCCGTCCGGAGCGCGTCACTGCGGCCGCGAAATGGTTCCGGGAATCTTTCCCGGGCGAGCCATTCTATGCCGTGAAGGCAAACCCTGGCGAGCACGTGCTGGAAGCCCTCTGGGAAGCGGGCGTGCGCAGCTTCGACACGGCCTCTCTCAACGAGATCGAGCTGATCCACCGTAAATTCCCGGGCGCCCGCATGGCGTTCCTGCATCCGGTGAAGAACCGCCGCGCGATCCAGCGTGCCTATCACGAGTTCGGCGTGCGCATCTTCGTCACCGACACGATGGAAGAACTGAACAAGATTCTTGAGGAAACCGACTACGCCAAGGACCTCACCATCATTGTGCGCATTGCGGTTTCCTGTGACGGCGCTGCCCTGCCGCTGGCCGGCAAGTTCGGCGCAGGCGCTGAGGATGCAACGGAAATCCTGCGCGAAGCCCGCCGCTATGCGGATGAGCTGGGCGTGTCCTTCCATGTCGGCAGCCAGGCCATGAAACCGACAGCCTGGGCGACTGCCATGGCAGACGTTTCCCGCATCATCATCGCGGCGTCCGTGACGGTCGACATCGTTGATGTCGGCGGCGGCTTCCCGTCGATCTATGCCGAAAACCCGCCTCCATCGCTGGAAGACTATGCGGCCATGGTCGAGCGTTCCTTCGAGACGATGTACGTTCTCGAAAACGCCGAACTGTGGTGCGAGCCGGGCCGTGCGCTGGTTGCTGAAGCAGAAAGCCTGCTGACCCGTATCGAACTGGTCAAGGGCGACGCGATCTACATCAATGATGGCTCCTATGGTGCCCTCTATGATGCCGTGCACGAGCGCTGGGCCTTCCCGATGCGCGCGCTGCCGGGCGATGGCCGCACGCTGGGCCGTCTGGTCGAGTACACCGTCTATGGCCCGACCTGTGACTCCACAGACAAATTCCCGGAGAAAGTCTGGCTGCCAGCCGGCCTGACCGAGGGCGACTATCTGGAATTCGGCAATCTCGGGGCCTATGGCCGTGCGATGTCCAGCCGCTTCAATGGCTTTGGCGAAACCGAAGTGGCCCTGGTCTACGATGCCCCCTGGCCGAGCCTCTACAATTCGGTCGGCGCGGAAGTCATCTCTATCGGCGCATCCGCCACGCTCTGAACATCCGGAAACCCATATCGCCTGAGGACCAGCGCCAGATCCGGCGCCTCTTCAGGCGGACTGGTCAGCCAGGCATGCCCGCCCAGGCCCCTGCCCTCAGTATCTGGCGGCAGCACGCGAATGGTCTGACGGGCAATCGCCGCCCCTGAATCGATATAGCTGACCGGCTGGGGCGCGCTCGCCACCAATTGGGCCCGCACCAGCGGGAAATGCGTGCAGGCGAGCACGATCGTATCGATCTTGTCACCGCCGGGGGCCTCGAACAGCGGGGCCTGCGCAGCGGCAAAAGCCTCGATGGCCAAGTCCTCCCCGCGCGCATGGGCTTCGGCCAGCTTCACCAGCTCGATACTGCCATGCATGATGACCTGGATGTCCTTGGCGAAGGTGTCGATCAGCTCTGCCGTATAGGCGCGGCGGATGGTGCCCGGCGTTGCCAAGAGGCCGACTGTGCCGGTCCGGGTCAGCTGCGCGGCGGGCTTGATCGCCGGGACGGTGCCGACAACCGGTATATCCAGTACGGCGCGTACATCCGGCAGGGCCAGCGTGGAGGCCGTGTTGCAGGCAATCACGAAGACATCCGGGCGGACATGCTCAACCAGGCGCCTTGCCACTTTCGGCAGGCGCTCTCGAAGCGCATCATCGGACTTGTCGCCATAGGGGAAAAAGCCGGAATCTGCTGAATAATGGATACCCAAGGCAGGCCCCAGCGCCCGAATTTCCTCGGCCACAGTCAGGCCGCCGACGCCGGAATCGAACACGAGTACCCTGCCCCGCGCAGGCGATGGAACGAAATTGGAGGGGAGCGTGTCGGTCAGCATTCCAGCGAATCCTAGTGGCATTTGCACAAGGCGAAAACCGGGCAAGCCCGTGGCTTTGGCACGGGATTTGTTGTGCAGCGCAACATAAGCAGCTATATATTCCTCTTTGGAACAAGGGAAATACTATGTTTGATCTCTGGCTGACACCTTGGCGCGCCACACTTTCCCTGACCGCCGCCACGCTTGAAACCATGATGGCCGCTCAGAAGAGCATGGCGATGCTGGCTCCCATGGGCACGGTTGAACCTGTGACGGAAAACAAGCTGCGCGACGCGTTTCATGTGGCAGCGGATGTCAATTTGCGCCGCTGGGAAGACACAGCCGGAGCCATCCAGAATTTGCCGAACTGGTATCATGAGATGAACCGCATGCCGGGCAATCTGATGACCGACTGGTTCGACGCTGCGCGCCGCGCCCCCAAAGCCTAATCAGACAGGCCTTCTTCGCGCGCGGCGGGCAACCATACCCCGAAGGCCGTGCCCTCGCCTATGCGGGTTTCGACAGCGAAACCGCCGCGATGATGGGCCATGATGTGCTTCACAATGGCAAGGCCCAGCCCTGTGCCGGTAATCTTTCCGCCCCGGCTCTGGTCGGCGCGGTAGAAGCGCTCTCCCAGACGCGGCAGGTGTTCACGCTCAATGCCTGGCCCCTGGTCCTCGACCCGCATCCAGACAGCCCGCTCCTTGGTGCCCGGCCGACCGGAAGCTGGCAGCAGGGTCATGCGCTCTGCGCCCATCCAGCTCTGGCCCGCCTTGATGCGCGCATCCGCCATGCTCCCAGAAAGGCCAAAGCTCAGCACGATCTGGCCGCCCTCAGCGGAATATTTCAGGGCGTTGGAGACAAGGTTCTCGACCACCTGAATCATCTCATCCCGGTGCGCAATGACCGGGATGCTGCCGCTTTCAGCCCGCACGTCCAGCCGCACGCCCTTCTCTGACGCAATCGCGCTGAAAGCGTGGGTGGCATCAGAGACGATATCCACGAAATCCTCGCGTTCCCTTGGGGAGACATGCTCAGACGACTCGATCCGCGACAGGGAGAGAAGGTCTGCGATCAAACGCGACATGCGCTGAGTCTCCCCCGCCATGATGGCAAGGAACCGGTCCCAGGAATCCTTGTCGTCCTTGGCGGGCCCGCGCATGGTTTCGATGAAGCCGGATAGCGCCGTCAGCGGTGTGCGCAGCTCATGGCTGGCATTGGCCAGAAAGTCTGATCGCGCCCGCGCGGCACGGCGAACAGGGGTCAGGTCTTCCAGCACGACAAGCGTGCGTCGTGCCTTGCCCGGACGGGAAACATAGGCCCGCCATGTTTCATCCGGACCACTCTCAACCTCGACAGCGGCAGGCTCGACCGTACCGCTCTGAATGGCATTCTCGATGGCAGACAACAGCCCTGGAGAGCGGATGACCGTGCTGGCGCGCGGGTTCACCCGGCCATCCAGACGCAGGATGAACTCCGCCTCCTCATTGAAAGCGACAATGCGCTGCTCATCATCAATTTCGAAGGCTGGCAGCGGCAGGGCGTCCAGCATGACGGTGGAATCGCTGGGCTCCGGCGTGATGGCTGTCTGCTCAATCGCAAAGCGCGGACTAATCGGCAGGATCGACGCCGTGCCAACATAAACTGCTGTGGCCACAGAGGCCGCCACGAGCAGGGCAGCAAAGGCCTCAATCAGGCCCACAGCCCCGGTCAGCCACATCAAAAGCAGAATCGCGCCGAAACAGGCAACCAACGTCACAAAGTCACGGGCGCGCCTTGTCAGGGCCTTCTTTGCCGCTTCCTTTGCGTCGGCTGACATGCCTTCGCTCATCGCAACTCCCGTTAACAGACTGCCCACAGACATCCTTATCTGTAGCGGCTATTGTGTAACGATAAAACTACCAAGTGCCGTTATGCATATGCGGCACATAAGTTACTGTCTCTTAATCATAAAATGATTATTGAATAACGATAATTTCTCGTTGACAGTCGACTAGCGGACGCGTAACGGAAAAAAGACTAAGTGGGAGCGTTGCCAACGGCATGACACGATCAATTCTTATTTTCAGCACGGCATTTCTTGCTGCGTGCGCCTCATCACAGGCAAACCTGCCCGGAATCGATGGCGACCGGGGGGAAATCTTTGCCGTTGCGCCGGAAGCTCCTGCTGAATGGGCCGCGCGTGGCGTGGCCGGAACGGCGCCAACGGGCAGCTGGCTGACACAGTTCAATGATCCGATCATGGTCAATCTGGTACAGGAAGCGCTTGCCAACAGCCCGACGCTGGAATCGCGCGCAGCCCTCGTGCGCGCCGCCAAGGCCGCCACACGCACAGCGCGCTCCCAGCGCCTGCCCAATGTGGATGCTTCTGTCTCTGCGGGTGGCACCTCCAATGGCTTCGAGACGGCCAGCGGCATCGACCGCAGAACCGACAGCGTTTACGGCCTCGGCGTAGATGCCAGCTGGGAAGCAGATTTGTGGAACCGGCTGGGCCGCGGCGTTGCCGCCTCCGAAGCCGATCTTGCTGCAAGCGAAGCTGATCTCGCCGCTGCCGAACTGTCGGTTGCTGCGCAGACCGCGATTGCCTGGATCAATCTGAACGCCGCCCTCGCGCAGGAAAATGTCGCCCTTCAGACCTATGAAGCACGCGACCGTGTGCGCATCCTGACAGAGCGACGCTTCCAGCGCGGTCTCGCCCAAGCGCTGGACGTGCGCACGGCCCGCAGCGCGCTGGCAGGGGCCGAAGCCAATATCGCCCTGCGCCGCCAGCTTTCCGGAGAAGCCGCCCGCCGTCTTGAAATCCTGCTGGGCCGTTATCCGGCAACGGAAATTGAGGCCCCCGCAGAATTGCCGGTGCTGGACGTGATGCAGCCGGAAGGCAATCCGATGCTTCTGCTGGCCCGCCGCCCGGATATTGCCGGCGCAGAGGCAAGACTGGTCGCTGCCGGCCTGAGAGCAGAACAGGCACGCCTGGCCATGCTGCCGAGCCTGCGCCTGACCGGCTCTGTCTCCACCAGCCAGGCCGATTTCGCAGACGCAATCGACCCAGAACGTATCGCCGCCCGCCTGGTCGCCAGCCTGGTGCAACCGCTGTTTACCGGCGGCCGCCTCAGTGCGCAGCGCGACGCCGCCATCGCCCAGGCAGAAGCCGCCATCGCCAATTATGCCAGCGCAGCCCTGTCTGCCTGGGGAGAAGTGGAAGACGCGCTTGCCGCTGACACCCTGCTCGCAGATCAGGAAGACGCGCAGATGCGTTCCCTGGAAGAAGCCCGGCTCGCAGAAGAGTTGGCAGAACGTCAGTACACAAGCGGCACGATCACAATCTTCAACCTGATTGATGCCCAGACACGCCGCCTGACAGCGGAAAGCAACCTCGTTTCGGCACGCGCCAATCGCGCGACCAACCGCATTTCCTACCACCTCGCCCTTGGTGGCGGCTTGCCCGTGAGCGCCGCTGCCAATGTTAGCCAAGCCTCGCAATAAGACGTCGCAGAATAGCGACAGGAGATAAATAAATGGGACGCGTTCTTTCAGTCATATTGCCGATCGGCATCATTGCCATTGTTGGTGGTGTCGGGTTCGTCGCACTGTCAGCCTTGAAACCGGAACCCGAGAAGGCCGCTGAAGCCACTGCCGGGCTGAATGTGTTTGCAGAGCCTGTGCGCCAGGGTGATCTGGAGCTTGTTGTCGAGGCGCAGGGCGAAGTGAAGCCGCGCCGGGAGATCATCGTCGCCCCGCAGACATCTGGCCGCATCTCATATGTTTCTCCGGATTTCATTGATGGGGGCTTCATCAAGAAAGGCCAGCTTCTGGTACGGGTTGAAGCGGCCGATTATGAACTCGCCGTCGTCCGTGCACAATCTACCGTGGCGTCGGCTCAACAGGCCCTTGCCCGCGAAGAAGCAGAAGCCGAACTGGCCCGTCAGGATATTCTGGATTTGGGCATTGAAGATGCCTCCCCTCTTGCCCGGCGGGAGCCGCAGCTGGCGGAAGCGCGCGCTGCATTGGAAGCCGCGCGCGCTCAGCTGAAGGATGCTGAACTGGCCCTGGGCCGGACAGCCGTCTACGCACCTTTTGATGGCCGCGTCCGCGAACGCAATGTGGATATCGGCCAGGTCGTGGCCACTGGCCAGTCCCTGGGCAATATCTTTGCCAATGATGTGGTTGAGGTGGCCATGCCCCTGAACGACACGGAAATGGGCCGTCTGGGCCTGCCGCTCGCCTTTGTCGCCACCAAGGAAAATCCGGGACCGGACGTTACCTTCCGCGCCGTGGTTGGCGGTGTGCCGCGGGAATGGCATGGCCAGGTTGTCCGCACGGCGGCCGCCGTCAACTCGCAGACCCGCCAGATCAATGTGATCGCGGAACTGAAAGACCCGTATGGCGCCGGCGCCGATGGCGATGCGCCGATGGCCCCCGGCCTGTTCGTAACGGCTGCCATCAAGGGCGAGACGATCAAGGATGTGCTGATCGCGCCCCGCGCGTCCCTGCGCGGTGATGACCGCATCTTCATCGGCCTGCCGGATGAGGGAAAGCTGTCGATCCGCCAGATCGATCTGATCTATTCCGACCCGGATGGTGCCTATGTCTCCTCCGGTGTGGAACCAGGCGAACTGGCTATTGTGAGCCCCATCCAGGCACCTTTCGATGGCATGAACATCACCGTGATGCAGCGTATGGAAGATGGCTCTATCAAGGTCTATGAACGCACATCCTCCGAAGACACATCAAAAGCAGATGAGACCGCCGAACTGGCTCAGGCTGGTGACAGTGACAATGGAGTGGCCCAATGAGCGGCATCGTTGCCTGGTTCGCGCGTAACGCGGTTGCAGCCAACCTGCTGATGATCGTTGCCTTTGTGGGCGGCGTCTTTGGCTACACCAAGATGGAACAGGAGATGTTCCCGGTCGTGAATGTGAGCGGGGCATCTGTTTCTGTTGCCTGGAACGGCGCCTCGCCACAGGATGTCGAGGAACAGATCGTCACACGGATCGAGGAAGCCGTCGCAGACATCAACGGCCTGGACCGGATCACCTCCATCGCCAATGAAGGCTTTGGTGTGGTCAACATCAAGGGCCGTGACGATGTCGACATGGACAAGTTCCTGGACGATGTGAAACTGCGTGTCGACCAGATCAACAACATGCCCCAGGCGGCGTTCCAGCCACAGGTTACGCGCTGGGAACAACGCAACTCGTTCATGGGCCTGGCAATTCATGGCAATGTCGATGAACGCACACTGAAACGCCTTGGCGACAAGGTACGCGATGACATTGCCAATATCCGCGGCGGCGAACTGGCCGAGTTGAATGGCGTACTTGATGAGCAGGTGAATATCGAGGTTTCCGAAGAGGCTCTTCGACGCTTCGGGATCAGCTTCACCGATGTGGCCAATGCCATTCGTCAATCCTCTCTGAACTCTTCCGGCGGACGCATCGAATCCTCTTCCGGCGATGTAGCAATTACCGCCCGCCAACTGGCTGACACAGCCGGTCAGTTTGGCAACATCATTATTCGCCAGACGACTGAAGACGGCACGATCCGCGTGGATGATGTCGCATCGATCGATGATGGCTTCGTCACGGACAAGTTCAAAGCGACCTTCGATGGCGAGCCAACCGTGTTCGTCATGATCCCGTCGCCGGACACGATGCACATTCTGGATTATACCGACAGCTTCCACAAATACGTGAAAAAGGCCAATGATCCGGCCAATGGCATCCTGCCCCAGGCCGTGAAAGTGGATGTGCTTTGGGACGATTCCGAAAGCTTCCAGGACCGTATGGACCTGATCACGCAATCCGCTTTTCAGGGCGCTGTGCTGGTGATGCTGGTGCTGATCCTGTTCCTGCGCCCGACTGTGGCGCTGTGGGTGACGGCAGGCATCATCACGGCGTTCGCAGGCGGCATCATGCTGCTGCCCTATTTCGGCGTCTCGTGGAACATTCTGTCGACCTTCGCCGTGCTGCTGGTGATCGGCGTGATCGTGGACGACGCGATCGTTGTGGGAGAGAACATACACAAGGAGATTGAAAGCGGCCGGAGCGAAGGCCTGGATGCGGCTATCATCGGCACCCAGATGGTTCTCAAGCCCGTCATCTTCGGGGTTCTCACCACAATCATCGCCTTCCTGCCCTGGGCGTTCATCACGGGCCCGACCCGCATGTTCACGCAGCAGATCACCTTCGTGGTGGTGGCTGCGCTGATCTTCTCGGTGATCGAGTGCATGCTGATCCTGCCGAGTCACCTGTCGCACATGAAGAAGCAGAAATTTGACGGCCCGTCCGGCAAGCTGCTGAAACTGCAGCACAGCATTGCCGACAGCCTTCTGTGGTTTGCCAACAATCTCTACAAGCCCGCGCTCGAAGTGGCGATCCGCTTCCGCTATGCAACCTTGGCCCTGTTCTTCTGCCTGTTCTATCTGGCCACCCAGGTATCAAGCATGGGGATTGTTCCATTCAAGTTCATGCCGGAAATCGAAGCCGACATGATCCAGGTTGAGATCAGCATGCCGGAAGGCACCCCTTATGAGCGCCTGATTCAGGTACGTGACCAGCTTCAGGCTGGGATTCAGAAAACCAAGGAAGAAGCCCATACGGAATTCCCGGATGTCAAAGGTGACCTCATCACCTCTGCCTCCGTGGTTGCCTCTGGCACCAGTGTCCGCTCATGGATCAGCATCATCCCGCCGGAAGAACGCCCTGTCGGATTGCGGTCCAAGGAAGTCTCCGAATTCATGCGCACAAATGTCGGCGACATTCAGGATGCAGAAGAAGTCACATTCGACTTCACCTTCAATGACGAACAATCCGGCGTACGCTTTGCCCTGAACCACCCGAATCTGGAGCGTCTGCGCGAAGCGGCCGCTGTCGTGAAGGAACATCTGGCGACGTACAACAACGCCTATGATATCGGGGACAATCTGTCGTCCGCTGCTGAAGAGATCCGCATTTCGCTGAAGCCGGGCGCAGAAACCCTTGGCGTGACGCTGGCGCAAGTCTCCCAACAGGTACGCCAGGCCTATTTCGGGGAAGAGGTCCAGCGCCTGCCCCGTGACGGAGAAGACGTCCGCGTCATGGTACGCCTGCCTGAAACGGCACGGGAAAACCTGGACAGCCTCAGCGCCCTGAGAGTGCGCACGGCAGACGGGCGCGAGATCCCGATCAATCAGGTCGCGAACTTCGAGTATGCCCCCGGCATCAACCGGATCATCCGGCGCAACCGCACCCGTTCTGTCTCGGTCTATGCCGAAGTCATGGGCGAAGGCGGACGCGGCCAGATCATGGGCGCCATGGAGCAGGATTTCTGGCCCGACTTCCAGAAACAGTTCCCGGACGTACAACGCGGTGAAGCTGGCGGCTTTGAAGAAGAGCAGAAATTCTTCTCGGAGATCGGCCGCCTTATCCTGATCGCCATCGGCACGATGTATATCCTGCTGGCCGTGGCCTTCCGGTCCTATGCCCAGCCCGTCCTGCTGATGATGGCCCTGCCCTTCGCCTATTGCGGCGCGGTGTTCGGCCTGTGGCTATTCGATACGCCGATGGCGATGTTCTCCTTCTTCGGCATTGCCGCTGCAGCAGGCGTCGTGATCAACGACAACCTCGTCCTGATCGATTATGTGAACCGCAGGCGTGATGAAGGCGCGGGCGCAGTGCAGGCCCTGGTGGATGGCGGCGTGTCGCGTTTCCGCCCGATCCTGCTGACCTCCGTGACGACCTTTGTCGGCATTCTGCCGCTTATCGCGGAGAAATCCGTACAGGCGCAGTTCCTCAAGCCGATGGTGGTGTCGCTCGGCGCGGCAGTGGCCTTCGCCCTGTTCGTGTCCCTGCTGATGGTTCCGGCCATGTATGCTGTGGGCGTGGAGATTGGCCGCATCTTCCGCTGGACCTGGGGTGGCAAGCCCTTCCGCCAGATCGGAGAGACCTATAGCGGCGAAGTGACAATTGATGAAGAAGAGTTGATCGGCACCAGCCACAGTGGTGGGCTTGGCCCGGCGGCTCCTGCGGAGTAAATTACCTTCAATTGATGTGTATTTACCCGCCCCTTCTGGACGGCTGGTGCGCATCTAAAAGTCTGGGAGAGACCTAATGAAGAAACTCATGCTTGGTGTCGCAACTGCGGCGCTACTGGCTGCCTGCACGACAGCGCAAACCGATGAGACCGTTCAAACGGTAGAAGCAGTTGAAACCGTAGAAGCGCCGCCTGCAGAAACTCCGCCCCCCGCACGTCCGACGCCAAATGCGGACGGCAAGTATGTGACCGCAGATGGCCTGGAACTGACCGCTGCTGACTATTGGGGCCCTTGGGGCATCGACCTGACCCTTCAAAATCCTGCCGTGAAGCCGGGTGATAATTTCTACGCCTGGGCCAATGGCAAATGGCTCGATTCCTTTGAAATCCCGGCCGACAAATCGCGTTATGGATCATTTGACCTGCTGGCGGAAAAGTCCGAACAACGCGTTCTGAAGATCATTGATGATCTGGCTGCTGCAAAGCCCGCGCTTGATACGCCGGAAGGCAAGATCGGCGCTTACTATAATGCCTACATGGCCACTGACACGATCAACGCTGCAGGCCTGACCCCAGCCCAGCCCTATCTGGACAAGATCCAGTCCATCAAGAACCTGGATGATCTGGCCGTTCTGTTCAGTTCGCCGGGCTTCAGCTCCCCGATCAATGGCTTTGTCTTCTCTGATGACATGGATCCGAACACGAACATCTTCCAGATGAGCATGGGCGGCCTCGGCATGCCGAACCGCGACTATTATCTCAAGACGGACGACAAATCTGTTGAGCTGCGCGCCGACTATCTGGAACTGCTGACCTTCCTGCTGAGCGAAGCCGGCTATGACGATGCCCCGGCAGAAGCCCAGAAAGTGCTCGATCTGGAAACAGAGCTTGCCAAGGCAGACTGGGACCCTGCCCTCTCCCGCAATCCGGAAATCACCTACAACAAGGTGTCAAAGGATGATCTGGCCGCAATGTCCGGCAGCTTCCCGGTGGTTCGTGCCCTCGACACGATCGGTGTCGGTGACCAGAAGGAATTCCTCGTCGCAGAAATTCCGCCGACCCCTGAGGAACTCGAAATGGCTGGCATCACGCCTGAGCAGGCTGAAAAGCTTGGCGGCGGCTTCCCTGCCATGTTCCAGATCATCAGCGATACGCCGCTGGACACCTGGAAGGCCTATCTGACCGCGCACTTCCTGTCCAATTACAGCAGCGTTCTGCCGCAGGAAATCGATGATGCCGACTTCGCCTTCTATGGCACCGCCCTGCGCGGTCAGCCAGAACAGCGCGAACGCTGGAAGCGGGCCGTGTCCGCCACTCAGGGCGTGCTGGGTGAAGCCATCGGCAAGGTGTTTGTCGAGCGTTACTTCCCGCCGGAAAACAAGGCGGAGATGGACGAACTGGTCAAGAATTTGCGCAAGGCCATGGCGCTGAACCTGGAAGACCTTGGCTGGATGAGCGAAGCCACAAAGGTGAAGGCAGAAGAGAAGCTCGACGCCTTCAACCCGAAGATCGGCTATCCGGACAAGTTTGAAACCTATGACACGCTCGTCGTGGGCGACAACGCCCTGGAAAACCAGATCAATGCTGGCAAATGGGCCCTTGAGGACAATATCTCGAAACTGGGCAAGCCGGTCGACAAGACCGAATGGTTCATGACCCCGCAGACGATCAACGCCTATTACAACCCGGCCTATAACGAGATCGTCTTCCCGGCCGCTATCCTGCAGCCGCCCTTCTTCAACATCTCGGCTGATCCGGCTGTGAACTATGGCGCCATTGGCGGCGTCATCGGTCACGAAATGGGCCACGGCTTTGATGACCAGGGCGCCAAGTATACCGGTGACGGTGTACTGCAGAACTGGTGGACCGAAGAAGATCTGGCCGCCTTCCGTCAGCTGGGCGATGCGCTGGCCGAGCAATATTCGGCTTACTGCCCGCTGGATGATGGCGAGACCTGTGTGAACGGCCGCCTGACACTTGGCGAGAACATTGGCGACCTCGGCGGTCTGTCCCTCGCCTATCGTGCCTACAAGATGTCCCTGAACGGCGAGGAAGCCCCCATCATTGACGGGCTGACCGGCGACCAGCGCTTCTTCATGTCCTGGGCTCAGGTCTGGCGCGCCAAGTATCGCGAAGAGGCGACGCGTAACCAGATGGCAAGCGATCCGCACTCCCCGCCGAACTATCGTGTGAACGGCATCGTTCGCAACCTGGACGAGTGGTACAAGGCCTTTGATGTCCAGCCGGGCGACGCATTGTACCTGCCGCCGGAAGAGCGCGTGCGCATCTGGTAATCACCCAGAAATAGTAATCTATGTTACAGAAAGCGGCGCTTAACGGCGCCGCTTTTTTTTATCGCGCGTTAAGAATGTCTTGCTAGCATGCAGATTGGTATGGGGGTTGCATAGAATAGTCCAAGCAAAGGACCCTAAACCAATATGGCAATTCTGGACCGCCTCTTCGGAAGTCGAAAATCAGAGACTCAAGCGCCCACGACCGAGCGCGTAGAGCAAATGGTTGCCACACATTTGGAGCGGCCGCGGCCTGCCCGCGCCATGGTCTATCGTGAAGCTCATGTCACCTATGATTCCGGCTACAAGCGCCGCGGCATAGTGCTGGATCACTCTGATACAGGCGTGCGTCTGCGCTTCCCCACCAATGAACGCCTGCCGGCTACGGTGACCCTGAATGCCAGCGCTGTCGGCCTGGAAGGCACGGCCCGCGTGGTATGGCAGGAAGGCTCTGAAGCCGGATTCTCCCTGACCCGGCGCTAGTCTCCCGGTCCTCAAATCGGGTCGGCGAAACTTTCCCCAGGGACAACTTCCTTGGCTTTTCCCGCATTTCAAGCTTGTATGGCCTCCCATCAGAAGGAAAGGGAGACCCAAATGGCCATCATGAAGTCCGAGCAGATCCTCGCCGAATCCAGCAAATCATTCGAGGATGCCATTCAGACAGCCATCACCCGGTTCGATGCGACGGTAAAAGGCCTCGCCTCCGCCTATGTGAACGAGATGTACACCACCATCAAGAATGGCAAGATCGAGAAGTATCGCGTCAATCTTCAGATGACGTTCGAGGTGATGCCGCCAAAACCGGCTGACAAGGCCTCTCGCAAGAAGGCAACCAAGAAGAAATAAAGACCTCTTCGTTCCGGCGGGCACGATGCTTACTGGCGCCCTGCCCGCCGCGACAGCCTCACATTCCCGGCATCTTGCCAGAAAAGAGCGTGACAAGTTGCACGGTCCGCCTAATTTCCATCGAAAGCTGGAGGAGATGACCCATGCCCCGTTCCCTGATGATCGCCACCCTTGCGCCACTCTGCCTGGGCGCCATCGCCGCCCTGCCCGCGAGCGCGGAAGGCCCAGCCCCCGCCCCTGAACAGGAGACTGCCATGAACGCCACCGAATTTACCTCAATCGACGGCAAGACGCTGGACCTGACCTCTCTCGGCGCCAAGGCCATCCTTGTTGTGAACACCGCCTCCAAATGCGGATACACACCGCAATATGAGGGCCTGCAGGAACTCTATGAATCGAAGAAAAAGGACGGCCTGGTCATTGTCGGCGTGCCCTCCAATGATTTTGGCGGACAGGAGCCAGGCACCGAGTCTGAAGTCAAAACCTTCTGCCAGATCAATTACGGCGTCACCTTCCCGCTGACCAAGAAATATGCCGTCACCGGCGCGGAAGAGCATCCCTTCTATCTCAACGCGGTCGACAAGCTGGGCGAAGGCGCACAGCCGAAATGGAACTTCCACAAGGTGCTGATCTCCGGCGGCGGAACGCCCCTGAAGGCCTACCCCTCTGCGACCAAGCCGTCTGATCCGGACTTGCTGGCTGATATTGACGCAGCCCTCGGCGGCTGATGCACCCCTGCCCTGCGCCATAACGTGCCCTCACAGGGGGGCACGTCAGGTCGATTACGACCTAAGCACGGTCTTGACGACTCCCCGGTGGAAGCGCTTTGTGTTCGCAATTGCAGAAAACCCCAGCGGAAGGAAACTCCATGTCAGAACAAGATCCCGTCGTCATCGTCGGTATGGGCCGTACCCCCATGGGCGGCCTACTCGGTGACCTTGCCAGCATGACTGCCAGCGAACTCGGCGCCATCGCGATCGAGAAAGCCGTCGGCGAAGCCAAACTGTCCGTCGGCGAAGCCAATGAGATCATCATGGGCAACTGCCTTCCGGCCGGCCAGGGACAGGCCCCTGCCCGTCAGGCAGGCTTCAAGGCTGGCCAGGATAAGAGCCTGGAAGCCACCACGATCAACAAGATGTGCGGCTCCGGCATGCAGGCGGCCGTGATGGGCCGCAACGCCATCCTCGCCGGGGAAGCCAGCATCGTCATCGCAGGCGGCATGGAATCCATGACCAATGCGCCGCACCTGATGCATGTGCGCAAGGGCCACAAATACGGCGCCATGGCCGCAGAGGACCATATGGCGCTGGACGGCCTGTCCGATGTCTACAAGGGCGGCCCCATGGGCCAATTCGCCGACATGATTGCCGGGGAATACCAGTTCACCCGCGAACAACAGGACGCATATGCCCTGGAAACGCTGAGCCGTGCCCAGAAGGCGACAAAAGAAGGCAAGTTCAAGCGCGAAATCGCGCCCGTCACGATCAAGAGCCGCAAGGGCGAGACGGTCGTTGATACAGACGAACTGCCCCGCACGGCGATGCCGGAAAAGATCCCGACACTCCGCCCCGCCTTCAGCAAGGAAGGCACCGTCACGGCGGCCAACGCCTCCGCGATTTCCGATGGCGCAGCAGCTATTGTGCTGATGCGTGAATCCGAAGCCAAAAAGCGCGGCCTCACCCCACTGGCCAAGATCGTTTCTGCCTCCAGCCACGCACATGAGCCGGAATACTTCACCACGGCGCCTGTGCCGGCCATGAAGAAGGCCCTCGAAAAGGCTGGGTGGAGTGTTGATGATGTCGACCTCTGGGAAATCAATGAGGCCTTCGCGGTCGTTCCGATGATTGCCATGAAGGAAATGGGCATTTCCCATGACAAGCTGAACGTGAATGGCGGCGCCTGTGCCATGGGCCACCCGATTGGTGCCTCCGGCGCCCGCCTGATCGTCACCCTGCTCGCCGCCATGGAAGATCGCGGCGTCAAGAAAGGCATGGCCAGCCTCTGCATAGGCGGCGGCGAAGGCATTGCCATGGCAGTTGAGCGCTACTAGGCGCTGATATGCTGGAAGATACCCGGATCCCGGATCATTTCGTCGAACAGGCGGGCTGGTGCGAGGATCTGGGGTCTCCCTTTACCGCCGCATTGCTGCGAAGATTCGCGGAAGACTTTGATGCTGGCGGCCCCACTCATGATCTGTGCAAGGACTGGAGCGGCAGTCCCCGCAAGGATGCCCTGGGCCTGCGCATTGCCGGCGCCCTGCATCATGCGGTTCTGACAGGCGACGCCCCGGATCTTGCCGCCACCTACCCCGCCGCAAGATATGACTGGTCCATGGATGACATCTGGGCCATCGCAAGCGCCTGGCTGTCGGCCCATATGGAGCATGTCAGGTCTTTCATCAAAAGCCCTCCGCAGACCAATGAAACCCGGCGCTGTATTGCCCTGCTGCCGGGTTTTCTGCATCTCGCGGATAAATACCGCATGCCGATGAACCTGCTGGAACTGGGCGCAAGTGCGGGTCTGAACCAGAACTGGGACCGTTACGCCTATGATGGCGGAACCTGGCAGCGCGTCAGCACATCCAACGTGACAATCAGCACGCATTGGCGTGGGCCTGAGCCGGCCCATCTGGACACGGCGCCAGTCATCGCATCACGTGCCGCATGTGACCTGAACCCGATAGATGTTTCGGATGAGGCCGCCTATCTGCGCCTGAAAAGCTATGTCTGGCCGGACCAGACAGAACGGCTGAGCCGTCTCGACGCTGCGGCAGCTCTGGCCCGGCGCACAGGCGTACACGTGGACCAGGCGGATGCCGCCGACTGGCTGGCCCGCATGCTAAGCGAACGTCCGCAAGGAGAGCTGACCGTCATCTATCATTCGGTCTTTCTGGTCTATCCGCCTCGCGATGTCATCGCGCAGATCATGCAGATGATCGAACAGGCAGGCGCCGGTGCCAGCGCCAATGCGCCTGTGGCCTGGCTGTGTTTTGAACCGGAATCCCTGTTCGGGGGCAGTCGCGCCTCGCCGCGCATGCAGACCCGCCTGAAGACCTGGCCGGATGGCGAAAACCTGCTGTTCAACGAGTCGAACGGACATGTGACTGAGGTTGACAGCCTCCTCGGCTAGTCACTCTCTTCTGAGGCGTAACTCGCGGCCAGTTCTGCTGAAAACCCATTCAGGGCGGATGCGGCTTTCTGACTGAAGCTGTTTGTGTTCACGATGATGACCAGCCCCTGTTCCGGAAGAACATGAATGGTCGACAGCCACATCGTGTTCGATCCGCTATGGCCCAGAACCGGTCCCAGTTTTCCCGGCGGGATCATTCCCCATCCGAAGGCATAATCCGAATCTGCATCCGGATAAGGCGTCATCAGCTTTTCTTCCGTCGGTCCGGGCGTCAGGAACTGGCTGAGGAAAACAGCATGCGGCACGAGTGGCACATGCAGGGTTCCCGCAGGCCCCAGCGCAGCCGGATTGTCCGCTGCCGTGCCTTTCCCTTTAGCCTTCCATTTGCCAAAGAGGTTTCTGGCATGGCCCTCAATGCCTTCTTGCGGCGGGCCAAAGCCCCAGCCTTCGCCTTCCGGAACCAGCGTTGAGAGAAACAGGGCCTCATAATTTTCATAGCCCTGACGCTCGGCGATCCGGTCAATCGCGGCCCCGGCGATCATGTAGCCCAGATTGCTGTACTGGAAAGCTCCGACTTTTCCGTCAGGCGCTTTGGAGAGATAGTTTTGGGCCAGCTCTGTTCGCTGCGCCTCCACAGGCTCTTTGGAACCCCGGCTGGTCAGGAACCAGGTGACGCCCGGATTGGCTGCCAGACCGCTGCGATGCGAGAACAGCTGCTCGATGGTCACATCCTGCCAGGCGGGGTCCATCTCCTCCGCCAGGTCCGGAAACAGCTCCGGCAGGGTCGCGCCCCATTCGGCCTCCCCCTGCTCCACCAGACGGCCATAGAGCAAGGCTGTGAGCATCTTGGTGTTGGAGCCGATATGCCATGCATCGTCCGGCTGGACCGCGTCTGCGCTGCCTTTGCGCCGTTCACCTGAAACCGCAAGTCCCAGCACGTCGCCGTCCGTGTCCACCACCACAGCGCCCAGCGCGACAAGCCCCGCATCCTGGCGAACAGACTCCACTTTTTCCTGAAGTTCAGCCTCGGTCAGCGGCGCCGCCATGGCGGCAAGCCCCGTCAGACCCAAAGTGGCGGCCGCAATCATTGAACGAAACATCACATATCTCCTGCTATCCTTTAGAGGTATAGTCAGGTGGACGAGGACTTTCTTACATCTTCCACCAGATCCAGCGGCAGCGCCGTCGTGCGCTTGGCCACACGGATGACGATGCGAGACTGAACATCCGAGACAAGGGCAGACCCCAGCAGCTTGTCACGCAGGAAATTGTCATAGGCATGCATGTCGGTCGTCACGATGTGGATCATGTAGTCCACTGCGCCTGTCACCGTCATGCATTCGACGACTTCCTGCCAATCGCGCACCATGCGCTCAAACGCTTCGAGGTTTTCCCGGCTCGGCAGCGCCAATTTGACGCTTGCCAGAACTTCGAAGTTGAGTCCGAGCGATTTATTGTCCAGCAGGGTGACGCGCCCGGTAATGAACCCGGCCTCTTCCATGCGTTTGATACGCCGCCAGCAGGGTGAAGAGGACAGACCAACACGGTCAGCGATCTCGGCAACGGATAGTCCGGCATCATGCTGGATGATGTCCAGGATCCGCGCATCAACTGCATCTAGTTCTTGGGCCAATTTTGCTTAAACTCCTGCAAATTCCGGTAAATTTTACCCCGGAATAACAAAAACCGCGCAAGAAAGGCAAGCAATTTCGTGCGATTTACCCAATAATATGCCACAAACCCTTGGGATAGGCATATCATGCAACATCGCGAAGTTACGCTGGACGACAAATACGACCTTGTCGAGGGCAAAGCTTTTATGACGGGTATTCAGGCCCTCGTGCGCCTGCCGCTTGATCGCAAACGACTGGATATTGGCATGGGGCTGAACACGGCCGGCTTCATATCCGGCTATCGTGGCTCTCCCCTTGGCGGATATGACCAGCAATTGCGGGCTGCCCAGAAATGGCTCGACACCTATGACATCAAGTTCTGGGAAGGCCTGAACGAAGACCTCGGCGCAACCGCCGTCTGGGGCAGTCAGCAACTCGGCCTGTTTCCAGGCGCCCGATATGATGGCCTGTTCGGTATCTGGTATGGCAAGGCCCCCGGCGTTGACCGGACAGGTGACGTGTTCAAGCACGCCAATGCCGCTGGCGCCTCAAAGCATGGCGGCGTCGTTTCGATTATTGGCGACGACCATAATTGCAAATCCTCCACCCTGCCCTCGCAATCCGAATTCGCGATGCAGGATGCCGAAATCCCTGTGCTGAACCCGGCCTCCATTCAGGATGTGCTGGACTATGGCATCCATGGCTGGGCGATGAGCCGTTTCTCCGGCGCGTGGACCGGCCTTGTCGCGCTGGCGGATACAATGGATTCCGGCGCCGTGGTCAGCGTGGACCTCAGCCGCTTCAACTTTGTCACCCCGGACTTTGTGCTTCCGGAAGACGGCGTCCACATGCGCCGCGGTGACAGCCCGCTGGATAAGGAACGCCGCCTGCGCCAGGTGAAGCTTCCCGCTGCGCAGGCCTATGTGCGCGCAAACCAGCTTGATCAGGTCATCCTGCCGTCGCCGAAGCCCCGTATCGGCGTCATTGTGACAGGCCAGGCCGCCCGCGACGTGTTCGAGGCGCTCGCGGCGCTTGGCCTCTCTCCGCAGGATGCGGGACGCCTGGGCCTCTCCATCTACAAGGTCGCAATGCCATGGCCTCTGGAGCCGGAAGGGGTTCGGGCGTTCTGCCGGGGGCTTGAGCGCGTCGTCGTCATTGAACACAAGCGCCCCCTGATCGAGGATCAGCTGCGCTCTGCCCTCTACGACCTGCCGGATGGCCAGCGCCCCTATATCGAAGGCAAGCGCGACCGCGAGGGCAAGCCCCTGCTGTCAGACATCGCCTCCATCTCCATCCCGGAAATGGCGGGCGCGCTGATGAAGATCATGCCGGAAGGCTGGGATACGAGCCGCGCCGACGCCTATTTCGACCGCGTCGGCCGGGCGGGCGAAGCGGCCCGTACCAATGCCTCCGAAACGATCCGCACACCGCACTATTGCTCGGGCTGCCCGCACAATACGTCTACCGTGGTGCCGGAAGGCTCCCGCGCCATGGCAGGCATTGGCTGCCACTATATGGCGAACTTCATGCCGGACCGGAAAACCGACATGACCAGCCAGATGGGCGGCGAAGGCATTGCCTGGGTCGGCCAGCACTGGGCGACCGATGAGGGCCACGTCTTCGTGAACCTTGGCGATGGCACCTATTCCCACTCCGGCAGCCTTGCCATCCGCGCCGCGGTCACCTCCGGCGCAAACATGACCTACAAGATCCTGTATAATGACGCCGTCGCGATGACGGGCGGCCAGCATGTCGAATCCGGCCAGACCCCGGCCCAGATTGCGCAACAGGTAGAGGCCGAAGGCGTCGAGAAGATCGTCATCGTCACCGAAGACCCGACCCGTTATGCCAATGTGGCTGACCTGCCCCGCCGCGTAAAAATCTATGACCGCGAAGATCTGGACAACGTTCAGGACATGCTGCGCAAGACCAAGGGCGTCTCGGTCATGATCTATGACCAGATCTGCGCCACCGAAAAGCGCCGCCGCTCCAAGCGCGGCCTGCGCGCGCCGGACCGCACGCGCGTCGTTATCAATACCGAAGTCTGCGAAGGCTGTGGCGATTGCTCCATCAAGTCGAACTGTCTCTCGGTTGAGCCGGTCGAGACGGAACTGGGCCGCAAGCGCCGGATCAATCAGTCCACCTGCAATACAGACCTGTCCTGCCTGCGCGGGTTCTGCCCCAGCTTTGTGACCATTCAGGATGGCGAACCGGCCTGGGAAGACCAGCCGCGCCCGGTATTTGACGATGCCGGCCTGCCCCTGCCCGAAACGCCCAGCCTGGCTGAGCCCTGGAACGTGCTGTTCACAGGCGTCGGTGGCACAGGTGTCACGACGGTGGCGGCCGTGCTGGCCATGGCCGCACATGTGGATGGCCATGCCGCGTCCAGCCTGGACATGACCGGTCTTGCCCAGAAAGGTGGCCCGGTGCTGAGCCATATCCGATTTGCCCGCGAGCCGGAGATGATCTCCACCGGCCGCGTCCCGCCGGCCAGCGCAGACCTGATCATTGCGTGCGACTTGGTTGTGGCCGCAGGCGGCGATGCCATCAACATGATGGATGCCGGCCGCACAGCTGCCTATGCCAATTCCGATGTCACGCCGACCAGCGAATTCATCCGTGACCGGTCAAAGCGGTTCGAGAGCGATCTTCTGGCCTCCCGCGTGAAGCGTCAGGCACGTGACTTTGCCGCTTTTGATGCCGAGGCGCTGGCCGTCGGATACCTGCATGACGCGATCTACACCAACATGATCATGGTCGGCTATTCCTGGCAAAAGGGCCAGGTGCCGGTCAGCCTGCGCGCGCTTTACCGCGCCATTCGTCTGAATGGTACGAAGGTGCAGGATAACATGTCCGCCTTCAATATTGGCCGGATTGCCGCCGCAGACCCGCAGCGTCTGGAACAACAGCATGACCCGCGCGGCCATCTTGAGCCAAAGACGCTGGACGAGCTGATCGACGACCGCGCAGAGCGCCTGACGAAATATCAGGATGCGGCTTATGCCGAAAAATATCGCAGCATCGTTTCGCAAGTCCGCGCGGCGGAGCATGGCGCAGGCCTTGGCGACAAGCTGACCCGGGCCGCGGCCACCTATGCCTACAAGGTGATGGCCTACAAGGATGAGTACGAAGTCGCCCGTCTCTACACGGATGGCAGCTTTGCCGACTATGTGGCGAAACAATTCAAGGGCGGCAAGATGCGCCTGATGCTGGCCCCTCCGATCCTCGCCAAGAAGGATGCCCAAGGCCACCTGCAGAAAAAGCATTTCGGTGCCTGGATGCTGACGGTCTTCAAGCTGATGGCGAAGTTCAAGGGGCTGCGCGGTACCAAGTTCGACCCGTTTGGCTATACCGAAGAACGCAAGATGGAACGCCAGATCCGCGATGACTATCTCACCGGCCTCGCCCGCATCGCGCAGGAACTGACGGCAAAGAACCATGAGCTGGCCATCTCACTCGCCGAAATTCCGGACGATATCCGCGGATATGGCCATGTGAAGGATGCGGCAGTCGAAACCGCCAAGGCGAAGGAAGCGGAGCTTTGGGCCAACTGGCCGGAGGGCAAACTGCCGACCGAGAAGACGACCCTGATCTCGGCGAAGTAGTCTCTACTTCGCCGCGCTCACATCGACGTCCACAATCCGGCCCTTCTTGCCGAGCTTTTTCAGCTCGCGCTCAAGATATTTCTTCTTGATCGTCTTCCGGATGTGCTTGCCATTTCTGTAGGTCACATCGATGCGGACATGCTCGTCCGGCCCGTCCAGCGCGTCGCCGGTTACGCGCACCGCGCCGGAACCGACCGCATAGGCGCCCTTGGCCGTGCCCTCGACAACATCCCCCGCCACACTTACCGGTACGGTAACGATCTTGCTGGCCATGCAAGCGGGCAGAGTGATGAGCGCGCCTGCAAGCAGCGCGGTACGTAGAATGGTCATGTGCGGAAAGCCTCCCCTGTTCAGGGGCCACCTAATCAGGGAAGTGTTTAGGGCTGATTACAATTACCGCAGCATGCCCCCTGCCCCTAATCCCGCGCCAGTGCCTCATCGATCAGGCGGGCCGTGTTCGCAACGCCATAGAGCGCAGCGAAGCTGCCGAAGCGCGGGCCCTGGCTCTGGCCGAGCAGCACTTCATACAGCGCCTTGAACCATTCGCGCAGATTCTCGAACTCATGTTCCTTTCCAACAGAGAAAGTCAGCGTCTGCAGGTTTTCAGACGTCGGCTCATCATCGAATGCCTTAAAGCGCGCGGACAGGTCTTTCATCGCCGCGCGTTCCTTGTCCGTAGGCGCACGATAGGTTTTCTCCGGCAGAACGAAGTCCGTATAATAGCTCATCGCATAGCCGGCGAGCTTGTCGAGCATCGGATGCGTTTCGGGCGAGGCCTCCGGCGCATATTGCGAGATGAAGCCCCAGAGCTGGCTCTTGTCTTCCGGGTTCGCCACGGCGACCAGATTGAGCAACAGCGCAAAGCTGACCGGCGTCTTCACTTGCGGCGGGTTGCCAGAGTGGATGTGCCAGACCGGATTCTCGATCTGACGCGCAGGCTCCTCCTCCGGATACTTTTCCAGGAAGGTCAGATACTCGTCCACCGCTTTCGGGATGACATCGAAATACAGCTTCTTCGCCACACGCGGCTTCTGGAACTGGAACAGGCTGAGGCTCTCATCCGGGGCATATTTCAGCCAGTCTTCCACCGAGATGCCATTACCCTTGGTCTTGGAGATCTTCTCGCCCTTGTCGTCCAGGAACATTTCGTACACGTACTGTTCCGGCGGACGCTTGCCGAGAATTCTCGTGATCTTGGAATAGATTGGCGCATTGGCCTGGTGGTCCTTGCCGAACATTTCAAAGTCCACGCCCAGCGCCGCCCAGCGCATGCCGAAATCCGGCTTCCACTGCATCTTCACATGGCCGCCCTTCACGGGCACGGTGAATTCCTTGCCGGTCTCGTCCTCGAACGTGACCGTACCGGCCTCTCCGTCTACGGCCTTCATCGGCACATAGAGCACTTCGCCGGTTTCCGGATGGATCGGCAGGAACGGGCTGTAGGTCGCCTGGCGTTCCTCGCCCAGCGTAGGCAGCATGACATCCATGATGTCTTTATACTTCTGCGCCGCGCGCAGCAACATGTCGTCAAAGCGTCCGGACTTGTAGCATTCCGTCGCCGACAGGAATTCATACTCGAAACCGAACTGGTCCAGGAACGCGCAGAGGCGCGCATTCATGTGGGCGCCATAGCTGTCATGCGTGCCGAACGGGTCCGGCACCGCCGTCAGCGGCTGTTGCAGATAGGGCTCCAGCTTTTCCGGGTTCGGCACGGTGGGCGGAACTTTCCGCATACCATCCATATCATCTGACACACAGATCAGGCGCGTTTTGTACTTGCCCGCCGTCAGCACTTCAAAGGCGTGGCGCACCATGGTTGTGCGCACAACTTCGCCGAACGTGCCGATATGCGGCAGGCCGGACGGGCCATAGCCGGTCTCGAACGTGACCGGGTCATCGGCGCTGCGCTGGCCGGCCTTTATCTGCTGCTCCACGCGTTGTTCCAGCTTGCGGGCAAGCTCGAACGGCCAGGCCTTTGCGGAGTGGGCGAGCGTAGAGAGATCGGTCATCAGGAATGTCAGTCATTGCTAAGTAAAAACAGGTGCGCCGGAGGTAGAGGCCACAGCCCCTCCGGTCAAGCTGGGCGATCATTCCTTGTTAAAGATATTTGACATGTCAAAAATCTTTGACTAGATGAGCCATGTAAGAAATTTTTGACATGGAGAGACGCGAATGTCCTTTCACGAAAAATCCGCCTGGATCATGGGGCTGCTGCTTTCGCTTACCGGATATTGGTATCTCTCAAGGGTCTGGGCCATGTCTGAGGCGATGGGAGAGACCGCGCCGCCCGTCATCGGCCTGATCGCTTTTGCGACGGTCATGCTGGTCGCCGGGGCCGTAATCAGTCACATCATTATCGCGGTGAGCAATCCCGAGGAGGCAGAGGCCGAAGAGGATGAACGCGACAAACAGGTGCTGCGCCAGGCGGGCAATGTGTCCGGTTATGTGCTCGGCTTCGGCATCTTTGCGGGCCTGTGGCAGTATTACTTCCTGCGCGACGGCAATCTGCTATTCCATATCTGTGTGGGCAGTTTGATTGCGTCACAGGTGGCGGAATATGCGCTGACCATCTTCTATTACCGCCGGGGCGTGTAAGCGATGGCCAAACGCCCGCCTATCTCGAACCGCGTAAAGCAGCTGCGCGAGACTCATGACGGGATGAGCCAGGCCGCCCTCGCCAAGGAGATCGGCGTCACGCGGCAAACCGTGATCGCCATCGAACAGGGCCGCTATTCCCCTTCCCTCGAAAGCGCCTTTCGCATCGCCCGCGTCTTCGGCGTGGGGCTGGAAGACGTGTTCAGCTGGGACGACCCCCAAGATAGCTGAGCACAGCATGGCGAATGCGCGCCTTGAGGCTGTCGCCATCGGTCTCGCCACGCTCCCCCGCCGTGTCACAAATGCCCAGCACGATGGCGAAGACATCCACAGTGCAGGCCTCCAGCCCGAAGGGCAGGCTGAGGCCGCTTTGCTGCAACTCCTGGCGCACAAGGGCAAAGCCTGCCTCATGCACGGCCTGCAGGGCCGGGTCATGCGCCAAACGCCGCTCTTCCATGTCGATCATGCGCGCCAGCGCCGGGCGGTCCATCTGGTGCGCAATTACGACATCCAGCAAGGCCTCCAGCCGCGACAGGAAGGGCGCGCCCGCCGACGCATCTGACGCGGCCTGCAGCCCTTCATACAGGCGTTCGGCATCCGCCAGCACCAGCGCCGCGGTGATCGCCTCCTTGTTCGGGAAGTATTGATAGAGAGACCCGATCGACACGCCCGCACGCGCCGCAATCGCGTTCGTCGTGTATCCCTCCATCCCCTCCCCTTCGAGAATGTGAGCTGCCGCCGTCAGGATTGCGTCGACCGTGATCGCGGACCGCGCCTGAACTGGCCGTTTTCTGGGGGTGGGTGTCTCTGCGGAGGTCATCGGGAAAGGCCTTGCGAATGCGAGTTTCAAAATACGAGCAATAGCTCATATTTATCGCATCACACCGCCACCGCAACCAAGGATTTGCGCCATGCCCTTTGACATGCCCCCGCCTGCCCACGGCCTCAACGCACCGCAGGTCTCCGCCACGCTCGCCCGCCTGCATCAGGAGGCCCGCCAGGATCGCAATGTGCTGCTGCGGGCCCTGCCCGCCATCCTGACAGGCTATCTGAAAGGCCGTTCCACCTTTGAATCGGCAGAGCCCTATCTGAAAGACGCCTACATACCTGTCTCGCCGGACTTCGGCCGGCTGATGTATCTTGCCGCCCTGTCTTCACGGGCGCGCAACATCGTGGAGTTCGGCTCGTCCTTTGGGATCTCCGCCATCTATCTGGCCGCCGCGGCCCGTGAGACCGGCGGCCAGTTTATCGGAACGGAGAAAGACACACGGAAAGCGCAGATCGCCCTTAGAAATCTGGAAGAAGCCGGGCTCAGCCGCTGGTCAGACATCCGCGAAGGCGACGCGCGGGAGAGCCTTGCGCCCCTGCAGGGCCCCATTGATTTCGTCTTTCTCGATGGCTGGAAGGATCTCTATATCCCGATCCTGAAACTGCTGGAGCCGAAACTGTCCCCCGGCGCCACCATCATGGCCGACAATATCTTCAGCTTCCGAAAAACGCTCAAACCCTTTGTCGATTATGTCAGCGACCCGGCAGGACATTATGAGACAACCACGCTGAATATCGGCAGCGGGGTCAGCTGGTCTGTCTGGCGCGGGGAAAAGTGTTAAGAAGCGTGAAAAACCGTATTGACAATCATTCGCACGTTGTTGCAAATGGTTCTCATGATCGTTTGTGTCTGCAACCGCATTAACTGCAAGAGCGTCCGCAACGCCGTGGATGCCGGGGCGCGTAGCCCCAAAGCCGTGCAGGCGCATCATGGCTGCAAATTCCAGTGCGGAAAATGCAGCTGCTCCATGGGCGAAATCATCGCCGAGGAAATGGATCGCCGTATGCCGTCCCCTGCCCTGATTGCTGCAGAGTAGACGCTAGCCCTTTGCCTTGACTGGTTTTTTCCGCCGCCTTGCGCGCGCGACGCATTTGCATACCCGTCTGCAACTGTGTCGCACTTTCATATGCAATTGATTTTATTGGATTTTTTCTTGCGTGCGCGAGACAATCAACCTATCTGCTAGGTATATTCACGTAATCAAACAGGAGCCCCCCCATGAAAGGCGATCCAAAGGTCATCGAATTTCTGAACAAGTGTCTGAAAAACGAGCTGACAGCCATCAACCAGTACTTCCTGCACTCTCGCATGCTGCACGATTGGGGCGTCAGCAAGCTTGGCGACTATGAGTACAAGGAATCCATCGAAGAGATGGAACATGCCGACTGGCTGATCGAACGCATCCTGTTCCTCGGCGGCCTGCCGAACCTGCAGGATCTGGGCAAGCTGCGCATTGGCGAATCTGTGCAGGAAATTCTCGAATGCGACCTGAAGCTTGAGAATGATGCGATTCCGATGCTGCGCGACGCCATGGAATACTGCGAAAGCGTCCGCGACTATGGCAGCCGCGACCTGTTCGGCAAGATCCTCACCAATGAGGAAGAACATGTCGACTATCTGGAAACCCAGTTCGACCTGATCGAGCGTATCGGCATCGAGCGCTACACAATGCTGCAATCCGAAGCCAACGGCTCAAAAAGCCAGGACTAGGCTGCAAGATCAGGCTGTTCTCAGGCGCCGCTCTCTTCGGGGGCGGCGCCTTTTTTGGCTTCGGCCTCCTCCACCCGGTCCTGCAGCTTCTGAAGCTGGCGCTCGCGCAGCTCATCAGAGAAGGCGCTGGCAAATACGCCCGCCGGCAGGGCCACCACCCCGATCCCTGCAATTGCAATGACTGAGGCCGCGATCCGGCCCAGCGTCGTCACCGGATATACATCGCCATAGCCGACCGTTGTCAGCGTCGCGATGGACCACCAGATGGCCCGCGGGATGGAGTTGAACTCCGGACGCCCCTGCCCCACGCCTTCAATGAAATAGAGCAGCACAGCCGCGACATAGACCAGCGCCATGGCCATGGCGAGCGTTGTGAGAAGCTGAGAACCTGCCCGCTTCATCGCCGCGCCCAGCACATCAAAGGCCGGCACAAAACGCGCAATCTTGATCAGACGGAACAGGCGGAAAACGCGCAGCGCGATCAGCGGAATGCCGCCGCCAATCACCATGACAATCAATTCCGGCAGGAAAGCCAACAGGTCTGCGATAGAATAGAAGCGCGTAATGTAGCGTAGCCGCCCGACAAAGCCGGCATATTCCGGCCGCATGCCGGCAATCGCTACGCGCAGCACATATTCGATGGCAAAAATGATGACGACTGTGACGTTGAACCATCGGAATGCCACCCGCCATTCGGGAACGGCCAGCAGCGTCGGCTCGGTCTCAAGCGCCAGGAACAGGAAGCTGGCCAGGACCAGGCTGATGATGAACCAGTTCGTCAGGGAGATACCGGACTCCCGGGCTTCGGGAACCAGCTGATTGTGCAACCACCGATACAGCCCCATGCGTCCCCTCCGCGAACAGGTTCACCCTCTCTTATCCCCTTAGCACACCGCCTGTGCCCTTGGCGACCGCGGCCACAACCTTGTCCATCAGGGCCTGGATGTCTTCATCCTTCATCTTTTCGCGCGGCTGGAGGGTCAGCTCAAACGCGACCGATTTCTGGCCTTCCGGCACACCGGTGCCCTCATAGACATCGAAGACTTCCGCCTGGCTGATCAGCTTCTTGTCAGCGCCCTGCGCAAAGCGCACCAGATCGCCTGCCGGAACGGCCTGATCCACCACAAAGGCCAGGTCACGGCGGATCGGCGTCAGGTCGATACGCTCCAGAACCGGCTTGGTCTTCGTCGCCTTGGCCTTCATCTGCGGCAAGGCATTGAGGTTCAGCTCAAAGCCGAACATCGGGCCATCTACGCCCAGCGCTTTCAGCACGCCGGGGTGCAGCTGGCCGAAATGAGCCACCGTAACCTTCGGGCCGAGCTTCAGCGCCGCTGCCTGACCCGGATGCCATTGCGGCAGCACTGGGTCAGCCACCTGGAAACGATCCCCCGGCTGGCCAAGAGATTCCAGAACGGCAAACAGGTCCGCTTTCGCAGCATAGGAATCATAGGTATGCGGGGCGCCCTGCCAGTGACGCTCATTATAGGGGCGCACCAGACCGGCCACGACCGTACGCTGATCTTTCGGGCCATCGCCCAGATAGATCGGCCCGGCCTCGAACAGACGCACACCGCGCTCACCATGATTGGCCGCGCGTTGAGCCGCCTGCGCCAGATTGCCCAGAATGGACGGGCGCATATAGTCGAGATCGCTCGCCACAGGATTGGCGACGGTCAGGGACTCATCGATCTTGCCGAACAGCGCCGCATGGGCTTTCGACATGAAGCTCCAGCTGACCGTTTCCAGAAAGCCGCGAGATGCCATGACGCGGCGGGTCGTGCGCACACGCGCCTGCATCGGCGTCGTGATGGCGCGCACGCCCCCTTCCGGTGCGGGCAAGGACGTTGTCGGCAGCTGGTCATAGCCGATCAGGCGGGCAATCTCTTCCACGATATCGGCCGATTGTTCCATATCGAAGCGGAAGGTTGGCGGCGTCAGATACCAGGCATCCCCGGCATCCTCGATCACGAACTCCAGATCCTTCAGGATGCGGCGCATCTCGGTCTGCTTGACCGTCAGGCCGGTCAGGCGCTCGACATCGGCCGGATAGAACGTCACCTTGCGCGGGTTCACCGGCGGCTCGCCCACGACACTCGGCTTGGAGACGGTGCCGCCGCCATACTCCACGATCAGCGCCAGCGCCATGTTCAGGCCGTCCAGGCAGCTGTGCGGGTCCACGCCGCGCTCAAAGCGATAGCGCGCATCAGAATGGATACCTGTGGCGCGGCCTGTACGCGCGGTGCGTAGCGGATCAAACCAGGCGCTCTCGATGAAGACCTCTGTCGTCTCATCCGATACCGCCGTGGACTGGCCGCCCATCACGCCGCCAAGGCCAATCACGCCGCTGTCATCAGCAATGACACACATGTCTTCGCTTAGTTTGTAGGTCTTGCCGTCTAGCGCTTCCAGCGTCTCCCCTGCCTTGCCCAGACGGGCCACAACAGGGCCGGACAATTTCTGCGCGTCATACACATGCAGCGGGCGTGCGCGATCCAGAGAGATATAGTTCGTGACATCCACCAGAAGGCTTTTCGGCTGAATGCCAACGGCCTTCAGGCGCTGCTGCATCCAGTCCGGTGACGGACCATTCTTGACGCCAACAATCACCGCCCCAGCGAAGACCGGGCAGGCTTCCGGCGCGTCCAGCTGAATCTCTACCGGGCATTCGGCATTGCCGCTGACCTTCTTGATGTCCACCTGCACGAAACGGCCCCCGCCAGCGGCGGCGATGTCACGCGCAATGCCCTGCACGCCCAGCCAGTCGGGGCGGTTTGGCGTCACTTCGAAATCGATCACCGGATCATTCAGGCCCAGCGCCTCTGCGGCCGGTGTGCCGAGCGGTATGGAGGCGTCCAGATCGGCAATGCCGTCATGGTCTTCGCCAGCTTCCAGCTCTCGCGTGGAGCACATCATGCCATAGCTTTCCACGCCGCGGATCTTGCGGGCCTTCTTGTCCAGCGCAAAGTCCAGCCCCGGGATATAGGCGCCCAGCGGCGCATAGATGGCCGTCATACCGGTGCGGGCATTCGGCGCGCCGCAGACGATCTGTTTTTCGCCATCCACCGTATCCACGGCGCACACGCGCAGCTTGTCCGCATCCGGATGAGGCTTGGCCTCTTTCACCTTGCAGACCGTGAAGGCGGCCAGCTTCTCACGCGGGTCTTCCACCTCCTCAACCTCAAGGCCGGCTTTCAGCATGAGGGCGAGAATATCATCCAGCGTCGCCTTGGTGGCGAGGTGGTCGTTCAGCCAGGACAGGGTGAATTTCATGGTCTATTCCACTTCGGGAGTCTCAATACCTGCAGAAGGTGCAGGTGTACGGAGTTCTTCAAATATATCTCGGTCGCTGCGTTCACAGCGGTTGACGCGTTCGGCTCTCGCCGTGCCGATGCCGCGCAGTTTCCAGCACCGCTCAAAAACAGAGCAATAACAAATCTCAAGCGCCAGATCGTCCCACTCCCCGGCAACTTCGTAAAAATCGTCCTGGGACAATGCCTCAACCGGCCAGGCCACCTCAACGGGTGTGATCATCTGGTCAGGCGCCAGCGCCCGTCCCGTTGCTCCGCTCCAGGACAGATCATAGCCTGGCGGCAGGCTTTCGCGATGGCTCTCAAACCCGTCAATCGGCTCACCACCTTCCAGCAGCGTCACAGACTCGATCAGCGCAGGCCCCACACCACTATTGCTGAGGCGGAGGCCAAGGGAACGTCTTGTCGATGTACTGGACACAAAGCCATCCACCTGCAGCACAGGGTAAACCGAACCATGCTGCTGGGCCCGCATGACGCGGCCCTGATCCCATGCAACGAACAGGGCAATCACGCTGGTCAGTACCGCGCAGATCGCGATCAGCATTTCCGCTTTGTTACCATTACCCATGCCTGCCCCCTAAAGCGTCGCCCCGGCGCGTTCCTGCGCAAGGTGGTTGGGCGCCTGAGCCGCGAAGTCATCGTCGAGGATTTCCACGAGCCGAAACGTCTCGAACAGAATGTCCATGTCTTCAGCGAACACGCCATTACGGGTGAAATATGTCCGGTGGGCGCGCTGCCAGTAGTCCAGGCTGAGGTCGCCCTCCCCCTCCAGCGCTGCCAGCTCCTGCGTCATATCCGCAAACTTCATCGGCGTGATGGTCTGGGTTTCCAGGATCGCCACCGGTCTGCCATCGCCGCACATCAGATAGCCGCGCTCGCCTTCAACCGGCGGCGGGTCGATGCTCATATCGCTGCAGGACGCCGTTTTCACGCCCGCCACGATCAGAGCCGCCAGCCGGTCGGCCAGTTCGGGGCCGTCCCCGAAGGTCCATTTCGGCAGGTCAGATGATACGGCGCTGTCTGTCACGACAGCCCACCGCTGACGCTGGGCGTTGCCCACGGCGCAAAGCCGTAATGGCGCGTCCATTGCGGGTCCGCTTCGAAATACGGGCGCAGGTCCGGCATGCCGTATTTCAGCATGGCCAGGCGGTCGACGCCCATTCCGAAGGCAAAGCCCTGATACTCTTTCGGATCGATGCCACAATTGCGCAGAACGTTCGGATGCACCATGCCGGAGCCAAGAATCTCCATCCAGCTGTCGCCAGCACCGATCTCGATCGTCTCGCCCTTGCGGGTGTATTTCACATCCATCTCGGCAGACGGCTCAGTGAACGGGAAGAAGTGCGGGCGGAACCGCGCCTCGACTTCGTCGACCTCGAAGAAGGCTTTCACAAAGTCGATCAGGCAGCCTTTGAGGTGGCCCATATGCGTGTTCTTCTCGATCACGAGGCCTTCGACCTGGTGGAACATCGGCGTGTGCGTCGCGTCCCAGTCATTCCGGTAAACCCGGCCCGGCACGATGATGCGGATCGGCGGCTGCTGGGTCATCATGCTGCGGATCTGTACCGGCGATGTATGCGTGCGCAGAACCTTGGGGTCGTCCCCTTCCTGCGCCTTCATAAAGAAGGTGTCGTGCGTCTCGCGCGCCGGGTGGCCTTCGGGGAAGTTCAGCGCCGTGAAATTGTGCCAGTCATCTTCCATGTCCGGGCCTTCGGCCACGGTGAAGCCCATATCGCCAAAGATCGCGGCGATTTCTTCAAATACCTGCATGACGGGGTGCAGCGCGCCAGCCTTTGGGCCTGGCGCCGGCGGCAGGGACAGGTCGACCTTTTCGCTGGCCAGCTGAGCCTCCAGCGCGGCCGCTTCCAGCATCTCCTTGCGGGTGCGGATGGCGTCATCAACGCGCGTCTTCAGCGCATTGAGCTTCGGCCCCATTTCCTTGCGCTCTTCCGGGCTCATGCCGCCCAGCTGCTTCATCAGGCCGGATACGCGGCCCTTCTTGCCCAGCTCTGCCACGCGGATGTCTTCAAGCGCGCCAAGATCACCGGCAGACTCAATTGACGCGAGGGCTTCTGTTTCAATCGTATTGATATCGGACACGGGGGAAATTCCCTTTTCTGTTCGCGCGGGCTTTTTAGGCGCTTCGAAGCAGGTTGCAAACGCCCTTAAAGAAAAAGCCCGGCTTTAAGGGCCGGGCTTTGTCACTTGTGCCTTGATGGCAAGTTAAGCGAGGGCAGCCTTGGCCTGTTTGACCAGGGCACCAAATGCTTCCGGCTCGCGCACGGCGATGTCAGCCATGACCTTACGGTCGACTTCGACGCCGGCTTTGGTCAGGCCGTTGATGAACTGCGAATAGTTCATCTCGTCATCGTGAATGCGCACAGCAGCGTTGATACGCTGGATCCACAGGGAGCGGAATTTCCGCTTCTTCACCTTGCGGCCAACATAGGCGTACTGACCGGCTTCCCAGACAGACTGGTGCGCGATGCGGAACGTATTCTTGCGGCGGTTACGGAAACCCTTTGCCTGCTTCAGAATCTTCTTGTGGCGGGCGTGGGCGGGAACTTTATTACGTGAACGGGGCATCTAGGCCTCCTTGGTCAAGATCTTGAACGGATACGGGCCTAGAGGCCGTAGGGCAGGAATTTCTTCACAACGCGGGCAACGTCAGCTTTTGCGGCCAGCTTGGTGCCGCGGTTCTGACGGATGTACTTCGCATTGTGGCTGATCAGGCGGTGACGCTTGCCAGCGACGCCGTGCTTCAGCTTTCCGGTTGCCGTGATCTTGAACCGCTTTGCAGCGGCCTTTTTCGTCTTCATCTTCGGCATTTCATCTCTCCTCTAGTTGAGCTCACACCTTGCGGCGGCCCAGGGTTCATGAGTCAAAGGGGCATGCCGTTCGCCCGCATTGCTCGGAAGTGGCGGCTTATGACGGATCGGCGCACAGGAATCAAGGGGGTGAATCCTTTAAAAGCAGCGTCACTACTGGGGAAAGGCACCCAGCCACTCCCCTGCCCTGACGGGTCTGACACCCCCTTTATCGCAAGGGATCGGCCTTCGCCAATCCGGCGCAAAGCCCCTGCCTGTAATCTCAATCCTGTCATTTCGGTGGTGACATGCCGGAATGGGGGTTTCCATGGCCCCGGCGCGCGGAGAGACAGGGTCGCAACCTGATCCCTCCTACCTCTGTATCGATACGCGGCCTTTTGTGCTCTCCGCGTGTTACAAACAAAAAACCGGAGGGCTGTGGGCCCGTCCGGCTTTTCGTGTTGCCTGAAATGGCGGCGGCCTAAGCTGATCGGGGCAATTCGGGCGAGCCACCCCTGCACAGTCAGTTCACCCTACATACAGTCTTCTATGCCCACATTACTGTAGAGCGTCGTGTCGGTCTGGATCACGAATTCATCGGGGGCATCGCACTTCTCTCTAACGTAAGGCACCGCTCCGCTGGAGAGGTTGAATGGATCGCCATCCAACGAACTCACGGTCACCTGCAGTGCATTTACCAAGGCGGTACATTGAAACTTGCCGCCTGTTGTTACAGTGGAAGAATTGTAAGTGTTTGCCCCATACTTCCAACAAATCAGGGTTTGATCACCAGCCAATTGATGTGCGCCAGTTTCGTCGACATCCTTTTTCTCAAGCTTCCACTCCGCAGGAAGCGCTATGTCGTTACCTCCATACCACAACCAAGAGCGGCTCTCGCTCTCATAATACGTCACTTGAAATCCATGGTCTGGGGAAAACGACATGTAAGTTGTCCCGACCCTCGGATAACCGGGATAAGCGTCTCGTTGTGCTGAGACGCGCCCTTCAAATTCCTGCATCATTTTTTGAATGTCTTGAGAGGAAAAATCGCCAATCCCGGACGTAGCGCAACCAGTCAGCACTACTCCAGCGACTAAAGACGCATAAAGTTTCTTATGAAACACGATAGTTCTGCCCCCGCAGCTAGTTGAGAGTGGAGGCGTTCAAATACGCCTCCCTCTCCTGATAATACATTAGCGCGAACCGCAACACTTAAGGTTGGTAGTAAAGACCAAACCCTCACCCGCACTTCATGCTGAGGATGATGCCATCCTCATCGGTCAGCACATTCAGGCGCGTCGGCCTGTAATCCTCGGTCACCTGGGTATCCGGCGCGACGATACGCGCGGACTCCGGCAGCTCATCTTCCGGAATCTCGCTGGCGACCTGTCCGATATAGCTTTCAAGGTCCGTCATGCCGCAAGTATCTTCCACCTGGTCCAACGGGTCCATTTCCGGGGTCACGCTCTCATCAGAGGCCATGTCCTCGGCGGGCGTTTCATCCGGCGTAACAACGACCGGGGGCTCTGTAACCAACACCTCATCGTCGGCCGGTGCGGAGCTTTCTCCGCCACAAGCGGCCAGCAGCAGCGCTGCAGAGCTGGCCAGAAGGAAAGTACGCATCTTCATCGCGGCGCCAGGACCATGGTCATCTGGCGGCCTTCGAGTTTCGGCTCCAGCTCAACCTTGGCAACTTCATCGAAGTCTTCCTTGACGCGCTGAAGCAGTTCCATGCCGAGATGCTGGTGCGCCATTTCACGACCGCGGAAGCGCAGCGTGACTTTCACCTTGTCGCCTGCCTCAAAGAAGCGCGCCATGGCCTTGGACTTCACGCCATAGTCATGCACGTCGATATTGGGGCGCATCTTGATCTCTTTGAGCTCGGAAGACTTCTGCTTTTTCTTCGCAGCAGCCTTCTTCTTGCGCTCCTCGAACCGAAGCTTGCCATAGTCGAGAATCTTGACGACGGGCACCTCCTGATTTGGAGACACCTCCACAAGGTCCATTGAGGCTTCACGTGCTGCATCCAGTGCAGCCGAGAGGGGCATCACGCCCTGTTTTTCCCCGTTCTCATCAATCAAGAGAACTTTGGCGGCGCGGATGTCATCATTGATACGTGGGCCGGCGGTTTTCTGCGGTCCACCCATGTCTGGTCTGCGAGCTATGGCGAATCTCCTTTGTCGCTATTTCAAGAATGCCTGAATATGCGTGTAAATGCAGGCATATTCAAGGCGGTCGGCAATTCTACACTTCGACGGCCACGTCAAGACGGCAGCACACCTAGCGCCCTGACCGATTGCCAGACATCATCCACGCTGAGTTCCGCCAGTGTCGGGGCGGAATTTATGATGATCGTCTTCGCCCCGCGCGGGGCGGCATGGTCCGGATTGCTCTCATTCAGGGCAAACAGGGCGATGCCCGGCGCGCCAGCAATCGCGGCCATGTGCATCGGACCGGTATCATTGCCCACAACGAACAGCGCCTTCTCGGCCAGGGTGACGATCTGGAACAGATCCGTCCGCGTGGTCAGGCTTTTCGCGCGCGGCTCCTTGCGCACGATCTCCTGCGCCAGCTGGCCTTCCGCCTTGCCGCCAATGATGACCGGCGTAATGCCCCGCTCTGCAACACGTTTTGCCAGTTCGGCATAATTCTCCACCGGCCAGCGCTTGGCCTCTCGGTGCGCCGAGGCACCGGGGATCAGCAGCATATAAGGCTGCTCCAGGCTGAAATAGGCCGGCTGCAGACGCGGCGCATCCCGCAGCTTCGGGCGCACCCATGAGAGGTCCGGCTTCGGCGAGCTATTGCCCAGCCAACGGCCCCCCGGTGCGACGCCGGCCACTTCCAGCTGCTCTGCCAGCCGGTCGATGGAGTGCATTGTCTTGCGGTCGGCATTGTCGTGGAAGAAAGCGGCCTTCTCATGATGGCCGGACCAGAGCGGCGGGCGGCCAGTACGATTCAGCGCGGTGTAGTAATTCTTTGTGCGGCCGCTCGTCTGGAAATCATAGATGATGTCATACTTCGCCTTGCGGATACGCTGGATCAGCGCGGCGGTGGCCTTCATCCCTTCCGGGCGGCCATCGGTTTCCACCTCGTCCACATAGGGGCATAGCTCAGCAAACTCCTTGTAGGGCGGCGTGGTCAGCAGGGTGATCCGCGCCTTGGGGTGGGCTTCACGCACGGCTTTCATCGCGCCCAGCGAAAGCACGAAGTCGCCCAGGGCGCTGAGTTTGATCACCAGCACCTTGCGCGCACTCTCCCCCGGATTAACGGGACTGGCAGACCTGCCCGGTTTTGTCATGCTTGCCTCAGTTTTCCCTATTCAAGCAGGGTCTTATAGACGCCGAGCGTCGCCGCCTGAAGCCCCCGCTTGGAGAAATGCTTGCGAACATGCAGTTGACCGGCCCGTCCCATGCCGCTGCGGGCCTCTTCTCCGATGGAAATCAAGGCGCGAATGGCCCCGGCCAGCGACTGCGCATTGCCCGGCTCGACGCGCGCGCCTGTTTCGCCCTCGATCACGGTTTCCCGTCCGCCGCCATGATCTGTCACGACAACAGGTCGGCACATGGCAGAGGCCTCTGCGGCCACACGGCCAAAGGCTTCCGGGCGGATCGACGGGGCGAGCACGATGTCGCTCGCCATATAGGCCGCCGGCATATCGGTGATGTGCTCTGACATGACCACGCCGCGGTCGAGCCCATTGGCGACCACCGCCTCTTCCAGCCGCGTGACATAATTCTTGCGGCCCTGTGCATCCCCGGCCAGCACGAGCACCAGCTTCTCGCGCTCTTCCGGCGCCAGCAGGCCCAGCGCCTCAATCGCGACCAGTTGGCCTTTCCACTCTGTCAGGCGGCCCGGCAGCAACAAAACGAGACGATCATCATTCTCCAGGCCCATGGACTGGCGGATGGCGGTCACGCGGGACGGGGCAACGGCAATCGGGTGAAACACCTCCAGATCCACACCGCGCGGAATGGTGACGATCTTTTCATCCGGCACGCCATGCTCTTCCTTCACATGTTCGGCGATCCATTGCGAATTGGCGATCACGATATCGCCCTTCGCCATCACCGAATTGTATGTCTTCTTGAGAGAGGATGTGCCGGAATACGCGCCATGATAGGTCGTCACGAATGGCACACCCATGGCGCGGGCAGCCTTGTAGGCGCTCCAGGCCGGCGCACGGGAGCGGGCATGCACAAGGTCCACCCCTTCCCGCTCAATCAGGCGCTTCAGCTTGCCTTCATTCAGCTTGATCGTGACGGGGTTCTTGGTCTTGGCATCCATGCGAAACAATTCGCCGCCAAGCGATTCGAAGTCCTTCTCCAGCCGTCCGCCCTTGCTGGCCAGCAAGGCCCGCCCGCCAGCGCTGACAATCGCTTCGGTGACTTCCAGCACGGTGCGCTCAACCCCGCCCGCAGAGAGCTCCGGGGCCACCTGAAGAATGGTCTTTCCGGTCAGATCCGGGAATTCGTCCACAGCGCGCTACCTCCCACTCGCTTGACAGGCGAGAGAGATGGAGGAACGGGAGAGGAATGACAACGACCTATTTCACCTCCCCTGAGGGACGTCGCCTCGCTTACCGGGCGTCGTCCCCGTCTCGTTCGGACCTGACCTTTGTCTGGCTGTCCGGTTTCAAATCCGACATGAGCGGCACAAAAGTGACGGAGCTGGAGAACTGGGCCAGCGCCGAGGGCCATGGCTTCCTGGCGTTCGATTATTCCGGTCACGGCGAATCCGATGGCGCGTTTGAAGACGGGACGATTTCCGCCTGGCGCGAAGATGCCCTCGCCGCAATTGACGCGCATACGACAGGCCCGCTGGTCCTGGTCGGCTCCAGCATGGGCGGCTGGATGGCACTCCTGTCTGCCCTCGCCCGCCGCGAACGCATCGCCGGCCTCGTCCTGATTGCGCCTGCACCGGACTTTACCGAGAAGTTGATGTGGCCGGAATTTTCCGCAGAGGCGCAGGCAGAGATCATGGACAAGGGCTTCACGCTGCGCCCCTCCGATTATGGAGAGCCCTACACGATCACGCGCGCGCTGATCGAAGATGGCCGGACCTGGCAGATTCTTGACGCGCCGATTGATCTCGGAGTGCCGGTCCGCATTCTTCAGGGCATGCAGGACGCGGATGTGCCATGGCAGCACGCAGAGCGCCTGGTCGAGGCGATTACCAGCGAAGATCTCGTCTTTACCCTGATTAAGGATGGTGATCACCGCCTCTCCCGCGAACAGGATATTGCGCGCCTGAAGGCCACCTGCGCCGACATAGCAGAAGCGGCCCGCTGAGCAGCGCTGACCTTTCCGCTATTTAATCGGAACAACACACGGGCCTCACCCATTGATTGTGTGATGGACGGGATGATCCTGTCCGCCGCGCTCCCCCAACAGGGTCGCAGCGCGGATAACACGAAGCAAGGAGGCATATTCCATGTCAAACCAACGCGCTGAAGGTCGTAAACTCGCAATTCTGGCTGCTGACGGATTTGAGCAGATCGAACTGACATCTCCTAAAGAAGCCATCGAAGCCGCAGGCGGTGAAACGAAAATCGTTTCCATCGAAAAAGGCTTCATCCACGCGAACAAGCACCGTGAGCATGGTGACAGCTTCCATGTCGACATGTCTCTGGAAGAGGCAAAGGCAGATGATTTCGACGCCTTGCTGATCCCCGGCGGTCTGTTCAGCCCGGACGCCCTGCGCACCAATGACCGCGCCAAGGATTTCGTTTCAAAGTTCTTTGAACAGAAGAAACCCGTCTTCGCCATCTGTCACGGCCCACAGGTCCTGATTTCTGCCAATCTGGTGGACGGACGCGAAGTTACCGGTTTCCCGGCCATCCAGCAGGATCTGCGCAATGCCGGCGGTAAAGTGAAAGACCAGTCCGTGGTCGTTGATGGTGGCCTTGTCACCTCACGCTCCCCGGATGACCTCGGAGACTTCAACGCCAAGATTGTTGAGGAAATCTGTGAAGGCAAACACGCTCGCCAGCTCGAGTCTGTGACCGCCTAATTTCACCCCCAATAAAAATACCCCTCTATACCTGCCCCTTCCGATTACGGAGGGGGCTTTTTTATGGGGCGCCCTCTTCTGCCTGCAGCACAGCCGCCAGACCTTCGCGATACGTGCGATAGGCTGGCTGCCAGCCAAGAGCAGCCTTTGCCCGCGCATTGGAAACCCGCTTGCACTCGGCATAGAAACTGCGCGCCATGGGGCTGAGGTCTGCGTCCTTGAAAGGCACTTCCGGTGGCGGCGCGATGCCCAGCAGTTCAGCCGCATAGGCGGTCACATCCTGCGGCGGAGCAGGTTCATCATCACACAGATGGAACACGCCACTTATTTGCGGGCGCAGCATCAGGGCCTCAAGGCCCGCCGCAATGTCATCAACATGCACGCGGGAAAAAACCTGTCCCGGTTTCACAGTGCGGGTAGCCTTGCCTTTTCGCAACTTGTCGAAGGGAGAGCGGCCCGGCCCATAAATGCCCGGCAGCCGCACAGACCGCAGAGCGCCATCTGCCGCCTCCAGCCATTGCTGTTCGGCCTTCACCCGCGCCGCCGCCCGGTCAGAGCCCGGATTGAGGGGGCTCCACTCCATCGCCCAACCGCCCTTCAGGTCTCCATAGACCCCGGTTGTCGAAAGATACGTCACCGATGCGGGCTTTGCTTCGGCATGGCTGGCGGCCCGTGCAGCGGGGCAGCCATCTGCGTCCGGCGGCAACGTCACCAGCCAGTGCGCCCCATCTGGAATTTCCGGCACGCCCTGCCCTTCCCAAACCTGCGCACGGATGCCTTTTGCCTGTAATGTCTCGGCTTTTTCGCCTGTGCGCACTGTGCCATGCACCTGCCAGCCCAGCGGTTTCAGCCGCTCTGCCAGCTGTAATGCGCTATAGCCAAGTCCGAAGACAAAAAGCAGAGATGGCTGATCTGTCATTTGCGCTGGCCTTTCCCGTCGGGTCTAAGATCAGTCATATAGTCCTCCGGAGCCCATGATCCATGTCCCTCCTTGCCCTGGCCACAGCCTCTCTCTTCCTGTCGCAAAGTGCGACGGCCAGTTTCGATACACGTGAAGCTGAACGCCTCGAAGCCTGCGTGGCCAAGATCGAAGTGGATGCGGAAGAGGCCTATGAAGACGGCCTCGCCTGGACCTATCAGGGCAACCGTCCCGGCGCGCGCCAGTGCACGGCGCTCGCCCTGATCGCCCTTGGCCGCCCCGATGAAGGCGCAGCCCGGCTGGAAAACCTGGCCAATGCCGTTGATGGCGGCACGCTGGAACAACGCGCAGAATACCTGACCCAGGCCGGCAATGCCTGGCTGCAGGCCGGCGCGCCGGAAGCGGCCGAACTGACGCTGACCAATGCGCTGAAGCTGAAGCCGAATGTACCGGACCTGCTGATTGACCGGGCCAGCGCCTATCTGATGCAGGAAAAATGGGACGAGGCGGAAGCTGATCTCGACAAGGCCATCTCTCTGCAGCCCGGCCTTGCCACTGCGCACCAGTTCCGCGCGGAGGCTCGCCTGAATCTCGACAAGCTGGACCCGGCCATGGCCGATGTGGAAGACGCCATGGCGGCAGACCCGGAAAATATTGACACGCTGGTGCTGCGCGGACGCGTCCGGGAAGCCAAGCGCCTGTCAAAAGTTCAGGTGCTTAGCCCCCAGATTGTCGACTGATCAGGCCGAGTAACGGTTCTGCAAAGTCTTCCAGATCGCGCGCAGACCGCAAGCGGCGGCGCCTTCCGGGCGCCCATACTTGCCAAGACGCCATGCCCAGACATCCAGATGCGTCCAGCTGGGCGCGTCCACGAACTGTTTCAGGAACAGGCCTGCCGTGATGGAGCCTGCAAAGCGTCCGCCGGAATTGACGAGGTCTGCGATCGGGCTTTGCAGATCGGCCAGATACGGGTCCCATAGCGGCATACGCCAGACCGGATCGCCGGACACTTCAGACCCCGCCTGAATGGCCTCTGCCATGGCTTCGTCATCGGTGTAATAAGGCGCAAGCTCCTGCCCCAGAGCGACCCGCGCCGCGCCGGTCAGCGTGGCGAAATCGATCAGAACGTCCGGCTTTTCCTCGCAGGCCCGCGTCAGCGCATCGGCCAGGATGAGCCGACCCTCGGCATCTGTATTGTCGATCTCGACCGTCAGGCCCTTGCGGCTGGTCAGCACGTCTCCCGGACGGAAGGAATCCCCCGCCACGGCATTCTCGACCGAGGGCACATACAGCTTCAGATGCACCGGCAAATTGGCGCTCATGATCAGCTGCGCCAGTGCGATGACATGGGCCGAGCCGCCCATATCCTTCTTCATGATCCGCATGCCGGAGCCGGGCTTCAGGTCCAGGCCACCGGAGTCAAACGTCACGCCCTTGCCCACCAGCGCGATGCGCGTATTGGTCGGGTCACCCCATTCCAGCTCCATGAAGCGCGGCGCATAGGTCGCGGCGCGGCCCACAGCGTGGACCATGGGGTAGTTCTCTTTCAGCAGATCGTCACCCACAATGGTCGTCAGCTTGGCGCCGAACTTTCCGGCAATCTCGGCAATCGCGCCTTCGACATGCTGTGGCCCCATATCCTGGGCGGGCGTGTTGACCAGATCGCGCACAAGCGCGCAGGCATCGGCTTCACGGCTCAGCGCGTCGGCATCCTCATCTTCCGGAATGACGAGTTGCGGCGGCTTGGCCTTGTCTTTCAGGTAGCGATCAAAACGATACGCGCCGTCTGCCCAGCCTGCAGCGATCTGCTCGAAAGGAAGACCGCCATTCTCGGCGATGCTGTAGCTGCCCTTGGGCAGCTTGCCTGAGAGGGCCGCGACCGCCAGCGCATCCTTGCCCTTGCCCAGGCCGAACAGCACTTTTCCCAGCGTGCCCCCTTCCCCGGGGATCATCGCGACCTGCCCGGCCGCCGCGGTAAAGCCCAGCGCCTTGGCCGTCGCCCGCGCGGATGGGAAGGGATCGTTCTCCAGTCCCTTGAAGGCAGCAGATGTGTAGAGGAAGACGTCAACGGCGCCCGTGGGGTCGGCGGTGAAACTCTTATGCATTCAAACAGGCCTTTCAGCGGCGAGAGTTAATGGAAACTGCCGGGGCGTTAACTGATCCTTGACGCCATGCCGCCAGAGTCCCTTTTGGCTATAACTGATACAAACCCGGAGCCTGTCCATGTCCAGAGCCAAAACGTCACTGGCTGCACTCGCTGTTGTGCTGAGCGCCTGCGCGACAAGTCCGGACCCGGCTGAACAGGTAGAGCAGGACTATGCGCAAGCGGTTGAGGCGGCCATGCAGCCCGCAACCCCCGAAGAAGTTGCTGCTGCCAACCGCGCAGACCCTCTGACCAAGGCCAATTTCTGGGCCAAAGAACATGCCAAGGATCCGGACAATCTGGATAAGGCGCTGAGTTTTGCCAGCGCGCTCCGCGGCATTGGCTCCGATGAACGGGCGATTGAAGTTCTCTCCCAGGTTCTGGTCGTGCATCCCGGGGATCCAGACCTGCTGATTGCACTGGGCAAGGCCCTGTCTACGCAGAATGACATTGTCGCCTCCGCCCGCGCCTTCGAGCAGGCAACGCGCACCGCGCCTGACCGGGCCGAGGGCTGGGCTGCGCTCGGCACGTCTCTGGACAAGCTGGACCGTCACGAAGATGCGCAGCGGGCCTATACGCAGGCCCTGCTGCTGGAGCCGACCCGAACCTCCACACTGACGAATTACGGTCTGTCCCTGGCCCTCAGCGGAAACCTGATCGCTGCGGAGGAAAAGCTGCGGCTGGCCGCCGCTCAGCCGGACGCGGACGTGCGTGTGACGGAAAATCTGGCCCTGATCCTGGGGCTGCAGGGCAAGTATGACGAGATGGCAGAGATTAGCAGCCGGCACGCCCCGCAAGGCGTGGTGGAACAGAATGCAAAACTGCTTCAGGACATGATTCAGCCGGTCCGCTCTTGGGAAGCGCTGGAGGCCGAGGCACCAGCAGCGAAACGGTCTGCCCCGCCCGTAGAGAAGACCAAACCCACACCGGCCACACCGCCTGTTGCCACGAATGCGGAAGACAGCGCGCCGGAGGCCAGCTCGACAGGTTTGCGCCTGCGCCGGTCCGGCGAATAGATTTTAGAACATCAAGAGCAGCAGAAGATCAGGACTGGCGCGTCACGGGCGCCGGCGGTTCTTCATTCATCTGCGATTTCTTGAAGGTGAGATAGGCCGGGCCCAGCACCACAAGGAACAGAACCGGCAGAAAGAACATGATCATCGGTACGGTCAGCTGGGCTGGCAGCGCAGCGGCCTTCTTCTCGGCCTGCGCCATACGCATGTCGCGGTTTTCCTTGGCCATGACGCGCAGGGCATCGCCCAGCGGCGTCCCGTAGCGCTCTGCCTGGCCCAGGGCCATACAGACAGCCTTCACGCCTTCATGCCCTGTCCGCTTGGCAAGGTTCTCATAGGCCTGGCGGCGTTCCGGCAGATAGGCGAGTTCCGCCACCGTCAAGCCGAACTCTTCGGCCAGTTCCGGAGAGGCAGAGCCGATTTCCTGGCTGACCTTGGAAAAGCCCACCTCGATCGACATGCCGGATTCGACACAGATCAGCAGCATGTCCAGCGCATCGGGAAAGGCACGCATGATCGACTTCTGACGCTTCTGAGCCAGGTTTGAGATGTAGATATTCGGCGCATAGAACCCCGCCGCCGCACCAAACAGCAACGAGCCATAGCGCATCGGCCCCTGCAGGCCGTGATCATTCACATAGAAGATGTAGAGGAACATCAGAAATGCGCCGACAAAGGGCAGCGTCATCCGTGCAAAATAGAAGGCGGACAGCGGGCCGGGCCCCCGCAGGCCGGCCTTGCTCAGCGTTGCGGCGACGTTCGGATCTTCCAGAGCCTTTGCGAGATTCAGCTTGGACGAAATGTTTCCGACCATGGAATCATCGGTGCGGCGAAGCCCGCGATTTTCCAGCTCGGCGCGGTTCTGCTTGCGCAGTTTCTCGCGCTGCTCCGTCACCGCCTTGAGACGCGTTTCGAGTTTATCCGTCTTCAGATAGGGCAGCATGATGGACAGGACTGTACCGAACACGGCCAGTGCCACCAGAATTGACGCGATCGCCTCAGGGCGAGCCAGCGAAACAAGCGTATTGTACATCCGGCCCCTCCCCTACATGTCGAAATTGATCATCTTGCGCATCGTCAGGACGCCCAAGGTCATCAGCACAACACCGATGGCTATAAACAAGTGCCCAGCCTCTTCCGTGAAGAGCAGCATGATATAAGCGGGGGTCGTCAGATAGACGAGGAAGCCGACCACGAAGGGCAAGGACCCGATAATCATGGCGGACGCCTTCGCCTCGGAAGACATCGCCTTGACTTTCTCCCGCATCATTTTCCGGGAGCGGATCACATTGGAAAGGTTGTTCAGGGCCTCGGAGAGGTTACCCCCGGCCTTGGACTGGATCAGCAGCACGATGACAAAGAAGTTCACTTCCTGAAGCGGCACACGCTTGTAGAAACTGTTCAGCGAGCGCTCCATGCCTGCACCCATGGCAAGATTATCTGCCAGGATAGCAAACTCGGCGCGCAACGGCTCAGGGCTTTCCTTGGCAATGATCCGCACACATTCGTTCAACGGCAGGCCGGATTTCACACCCCGCACGATGATGTCGAGCGCATCCGCGAACTGGTTGATCATCTTCTTGTTGCGCCGGGTGGTCAGCATATTGACCATAAAGCGCGGGAAGCCGAACATGCCGGCAAAGAAGGCCCCGCCTACGATGACCGGCTGACTTTTCAGGACAATCCCGCTGATCGTCAGGCCATCAAAGCCGGTGATGTAGAGAAAGCCACCGAGAAAAATGCCCGACACCAGCGAGAACAGCCAGAACATGGTGGGCGAGATATCAAGGCCAGCCTGCGTCAGCTTGGTTTTCAGGTCTTGCGGACGAACGGATTTGCGGCGCTCCTGGTCCTGCTTGCGCAGCTTGTCCAGCATTTCCTGTGTCTTCTGGCGGCGCTTTGCATTCTCATCCAGAATGCGTGTGTCGCGGCCCTTGCCATTGATGGTCTGCCCAGACCCGATGGCCTTCACACGCTTGCGGGCCGCTTCGTTCTTTTCCGAAGTCATGGCAATACCGATGCCGGCAATCGCCAGGAAGGCCAGAGCGGCGACCATGTAGATGATCATGTTACCTGCCATGCCTCAGTTCCCCAGGGCGTCCAGCGCGGCGCCCAGCTCTCGTTCAAGACTGTAATAGGAAGCGCGCTCCCAGAAGCGCGGGCGGCCAACGCCTGTGCCACGGTGCGACCCGACAACCCGGCTATCCTCGTCTTCGCCTTCGATCTCGAACTTCAGCACATCCTGAAGCACGATTGTATCCCCTTCCAGACCCATCACCTCGGTGATGTTCATGATGCGGCGAGAGCCATCCCGCAGGCGGGAGGCCTGCACGACAACATCAATCGAACCAACAATCATCTCACGGATCGTTTTTGCTGGCAGGGAGAAGCCGCCCATCGTGATCATGGACTCCACACGGGACAAGGCTTCGCGCGGACTGTTGGCGTGCAACGTTCCCATGGAGCCGTCATGGCCGGTGTTCATGGCCTGCAACAGGTCAAATGCCTCGGGCCCACGCACCTCGCCCACGATGATCCGCTCAGGACGCATACGCAGACAGTTCTTTACAAGGTCGCGCATCGTGATTTCGCCAGAGCCTTCAATGTTCGGCGGGCGGGTTTCGAGACGCACCACATGCGGCTGCTGGAGTTGAAGTTCGGCGGAGTCTTCGCAGGTGATGACGCGCTCGGTCGGGTCAATGAATCCCGTCAGACAGTTCAGCAGTGTCGTCTTGCCTGAACCGGTACCACCGGAGATCAGGATGTTACAGCGGGCGCGACCGATGATGCGGAGAATCTCCGCCCCCGGCTCGGAAATCGAGCCGAAGTTCACGAGGTCCTGCAGCTTCAGCTTGTCCTTCTTGAACTTACGAATGGTCAGGGTCGGGCCATCAATCGCCAGTGGCGGCGCGATGACGTTGACACGGGAGCCATCCAGAAGACGCGCGTCACAGATAGGTGAGGAGTCATCGACGCGGCGGCCAACCTGGCTCACGATGCGCTGACAGATATTCATCAGCTGGGCATTGTCCCGGAAGCGGATATTCGTCCGCTCGATCTTGCCATTGACCTCGATATAGGTCGTGTCGGCACCGTTCACCATGATATCGGCAATGTCATCCCGTGCGAGCAGTGGCTCCAGCGGGCCATAGCCGAGCACGTCGTTACAGATATCATCGAGCAGCTGTTCCTGCTCGGAAATCGACATCACCACATTCTTGATGCTGATGATCTCGACAACAATATCGCGAATCTCTTCGCGGGCGCTTTCCGCGTCCAGCTGTGCCAGCTGTGACAGGTCGATCGTATCGATCAGCGCGTTGAAGATCGTCGTCTTGGTGGCGTAGTATTGCTCGGACTGCTGGTTCACCTGACGCACAGGTTCCGGCTTTGGCTCCGGCGCCTTGACCTGAACGGGCTTTCCTTGCGCGGATGGTGGTTTGGGCGCGCCCTTTACGGCAACCGGGGCCGGGGTTTTCGGCTTTTGCGCCTGAGGACGCGGCACAGCAGCAGGCACAGCCTTGGGCTTCGGCGCAACTGGCGCCGGCTCAGGTGTGCTGGATGCTGATCGTTTGCCGAAGGCCATTCAGGGCTCCCTAAGGGCTATTTGCCAAGCAGTTTCTTGAAGAAGGATTTCTCGACCGGCTCGATTGTCCGGCCAGACATGGCACAGGCCAGATGGTCAATGGCTTGCGAGGATTTCGAGGCCGCGTCCGTTTCGGAAATCATCTGGCCATTATTGGCCGCCGTGCCGAACAGTTCTGGCTCGAAGGGAAGGATGATTTCTGGCTCCACGCCGATGGCGGCGGCGAAGTCCTTTACCGGAATTTCGGGACGCTTCGGCACACCGCTCATGTTCAAGACAAGGCGGGGCGGATTGTCGTTCGGCCGTTTGGCCTTCAGCTGGTCGATAAAATTCTTGCCGTTGCGCAGGGAGGCGAGGTCTGGCTGGCAGACAACGATCACCTCATCAGACGCGACCAGCGTCTCCAGCATCCAGGCGGACCAGACATGCGGCAGGTCCAGCACCACATAGGGCACATTACGGCGAACGACGTCGATCACCATGGAATAGGACTCGTCGGGAATATCCATGATCTGATTGATCGTGGCGGGCGCGGTGAACAGTGACAGGCGCTCCGTCGGCTTGGCCAACAGGCGCTCGACAACGGTGTCGTCGGCCCGTTCCGGTGCCAGCAGGGCATCGGCGATGGTCTGCGGCGTCTCCTGGTTGAAGTCCAGCGCTGTTGTGCCGAAGGAGAGGTCCAGATCCACCAGCGTGGTGTTGACCTTCACATTCTCTGCCAGGGCCCAGGCCAGATTGTGTGCAATCGTGGAGGACCCTACCCCGCCCTTGGCGCCAACCACGGAAATCTGCTTACCGACAAATGGCGCATCCGGGTTGTGAAACAGCTCTCCAATGGAACGGATGACCTGAAGCGGCTCGAATGGCGGCACGAGATACTCGCTGACACCGCGCGCAATCAGCTGGCGGTAGAGCGTAATGTCATTGACGCTGCCGATGACCATGACCTTCACGGTCTCATCGCAATGCTCTGCCAGCTGATCGATCTCCCGAAGCACCTGTCCGGCAGAATCAGACGATTCGATCAGCAACAGGTTTGGCGTCGGATTCTCGCTCATATAGGCAATCGCAGCCGGGATGCCGCCGGGAATGGACTCCACTGTGGCCCGGCCCATACGGCGATCATTGGCGCAGGTTTCCAGCAATTGGCGAGTCTCATCGCGCTCATAGAACAGCTTGATGGAGATGGCAGGCAACATGCTGTCGCCGCCCGCACGATCAACGGTGCTGAACCGGAAAGCGTCATTGTCTGCAGTCGGCGGCGTTACCGCTTCATCGGCCATGGCGCCTGTCTCAGCCGCAGGCTCCGCAGACGGTTTGACCAGATCCGCCAGCGGATCTTCTGCAAAGACGTCCTCGAAATCGGGATCGATCTCGTCGTCGAAAAGTGCTTTGTCATGTGACATGTTCAGCCCAATCCTCTCTCGCCCGGCCTAGTTTCCAACCGCGGTGGAAACAGTCCCGGATTCATTGTCGGACCGCTCCGCGCCTGTAGCTTCACCTTGGCGGAATTTCTCAAGAATAACGCTGCGGCGCAGCGGATCTGCCGGGTCCAGGGCCCGCTGCCCCAGCAGGTCGGCCGGATCGGCAATCATGGCAGCCAAATTCGTGCGAACCGCGCAGCCAAGCGTCGGCTGCTCATTATTGGATTTGATATCGGCAAAATCCATGCTGGCCATGGACGGGCAGTCCGGTGCGATCGCGTCATATGTCTGATAGGCCAGGATCAGCGGCTCTGTCAGGTCTTCTTCAGTGCCATGATGACTATCCGAAATCTCTTCATATTGAACGCCGTTTTCCCAGGCGATGGTCCGTGCCTCGGAGATTGCAGCGACAGCCAGTTGCGGATTGGCCGATGAGGTCGGCAGCGACATGACCAGCGGACCATGCCCCTTCTGGCGATAGTCGACCACGAAATTGTTGATCCGCGCCTTGTCGGCCAGGCTCAGTTCGCTACCGGAAGTGTCCAGATCAATTTCGAGAAATTCAGTGCGCTTGGCAACGCCGATCGGGTTACGGTCGAGCGCCGTCCCCTGAAGATAGGATTTCGGCACCGCGGTCGGCGCGTAATTGGAACAGGCCGCCAACGTGCCCAGTGCCGTCACAGCGGCCAGACCAAAAGATAGTGTCTTCAATCTGCTCATTCCTCGTCCCCTACTCCTCAATGAAGCCAACAGGGCTGCGATAATCGGAGGCGTCCACCGGCGCGCCATCCTTGCCATATTGTTCGTTCAGCTTTCCGAAGAAAATCGTCTTCGCGTCCGATGCGTTCGCATAGCCATCTGCCGGCGTACGCAGCTGGTTCTTGGCAGTCGGATCAACCAGATACGGCGTTACGATCACGACCAGCTCTGTTTCCTCCTGCAGGAAATCCCGCGACTGGAACAGCGCGCCCAGAACCGGCAGTTTCTTCAGACCGGGCAGCTGATCCAGATTCTGACGGGACCGGGACTGGATCAGGCCGGCCATCATCATGGAGCCACCAGACGGCAGCTCGATCGTGGATTCTGCGCGCCGCACCGTCAGCGCTGGCAGGGTCACCCCCTCCTGCGTGACGACATTGCCATCACTGTCGACCGTTGTTGTGCTGGCAGCCTGATAGGCGCCTTGCGAGCTCAGTTCGGAAACTTCGGTGGACACCTTGAGAGAGATACGTCCCTCTGACAGCACGACAGGCGTGAAGCCGAGACCGACACCGTAAGGTTTGAACTCAATCGTGATGCGGCCATTATTGTCCTGGCCGATAGGCACAGGGAACTCGCCGCCCGCCAGGAATTTCGCACTCTCTCCGGACATGGCAACCATGTTCGGTTCGGCCAGCGTCTTGACCACGCCAATCCGCTCCAGCGCGTTGATCGTCACACCAACCGCAGACTGAAGGTCGCCTCCGACATAGTTCGCATAATTGAAAGCTGTATTCAGACCGCCAATGCTTCTTCCCTGCACAGGAAAACTCAGGCCGGTATCAATGTTGCCCGAATAATCGAAGGGTAGACCGGGCTCCAGTGTGGTTGTTTCAGCATTTACCGGAACACCATTCGCGTCGGGAAGAAAAAGCTGTTTCTCAACAAGCTTTCCCAAATCCCCAAAGGTCGGGCTGCCGCTCAGATTGACGCCCAGCTGTTTTACCGCATTACGCTGCATCTCCACGATGCGCACTTCCAGTAGCACCTGATCCTTGGCGGAGATGCTCATCATATTGACAATGTCGGCATTGTTGCCAGAGCCGACATAGGCCTTGACGAGGCGCTCAACCGTATCGAATTCCGTCAGATTGCTGGCATTCCCGGTAATGACGATATTGCCATTCATGCCTTCGACCTTGACGCGGGCGCCGGGCACCAGACGCGCGATGGTTGAATGCAGATTGGCCATATCCATTTCGACGCCAATTTCGAGATTCAGCAGCTGTTTGCCATACTGGTCAAAGACGAACGCATTCGTCTGACCATAGCTGACCCCGCGGAAAATGATCCGCTGCGCCGTCTGCACAACAGCATCGGCAATCTTGGGATTCGTGATCACGACATCAGCAGCCGGCTGGTCCAGATCAATCACCATGGATTTGTTGAGGCCCAGCGTGACGCGCTGGCTGGACTCAGACTCCCCTGGATAGGTAATCCGTGTGCCCTGCGTACCCGGTTCGGCATGCGCAAAGGACGGCGTGGATGCCGCCATGGCCAAGACGAAGAGGCCCGTAATGCTGTTGCGTGGTTTCATGTTCAGCGTCCCCAAGGCCGACTCGGCGTATCCGGCTGTCCATTCTTGTAAACAACCACCCCACTCTCCATTAGCGTATCGCCGGCAGAGTTGAGCAAATCTGACCGCGCCTTGCGGCTTTCCCCTTCTCCCACATCGGACCAGGAGCGAAGCGAGAGGGACAGGAGGCCCCGGCGCTCTGAATAGGCAATCAGTTCTGCCTCTTCCCCGGTAACTTCCAGCGTCGCGGTACTGCCAATCTGCGTCGCGCCGCCAAACTCGTCCGTGGTGTAAACCTGGTCGATTGCCAGAACACGCACGTTCTGAAGTATGGTCTTGGTGATCGGCATCTTGTCATCACCAGACCCACCACTTGAACCTGAAGCCACCTCATAAGTGAGGATGACATCAACATGGTCATTGGGCAGGATGAAGCCACCCGTTGCGGATTCCACCGAAATTTCTACGGCGATGGCGCGCATGCCAGGCGTCAGCAGCGCAGCCATGGTGCCTGTATCACCTTTCATGACCAGCTTGGTGTCCATGATCGGCTCTTTTTCATAGATCGGAATACGCACAATACTGCCGGACAATTTCTCCATGGCGTCCGGGTCAGCGGCCTCCGTGCTGTATGTATTGAGAACATTGCTCTCCGGCCAGTCGGCCCAGCGCATATCTTCCGGCACGATCATCTCGCCAACCTGCAGGTTTCGCTTGGCAACCAGGACCCGCGTCTGGGAAATTTCCTGTGTCTCAACGACCGGCGCAGGCGCTTGCGGCGCGGGAGCTTGCGCCATGTTGCGCACTAGAAAAGCCGCGGCAATGGCTGCGATAGCGGCACCAACAAGAATGATCAAACGTATCGGCGACATCAGATGTCACTCCCCTAGATACATGGTCCGAGTAGACACACTTGCGGCATGTACCCACCCGATTTGCCCCGACAATTTCACACCGGGCCTAAAGCATCGTTAACCGAAAAAACTGATCTGTCTTAAGACTCCGCTAAGGAATGGAGACCCGGCACCGGCAACGAAAACACCGATGGCAATCGCCACCCCATACGGAACACCCGCCTTTTCCTCAAAAGGTGCGCGGACAGCGCCCGGCAACACTTCCACCGGCATGGTCTTGCGCACGAGCAGGATCAGCAGGGCGCAGGCCCCTCCCGCGATCGCCATTGCGAACAGGAATTCAAAGGCCACGTTGGGGCCAAGCCATAACATCACGGCAGGGATCATCTTGGCATCCCCTCCCCCGAAAACATTGAAGGCGAAGAGGGCAAAGGCGATGACGAATGCACACAGAGCAGCAAGAAGATGCCCCCCAAGAATTTCCAGGGGCAGGCCGGAAACGAACGCGGCCGGAATGAACAACACCGCCAGTGTAAGGTTCAGCCAGTTCGGTATGGTCAGGCGGTTTACATCATGAAGCGCGGCAAACACACACAGTGCCAGAAACAGGCCGCCAAGAATTGTCAGGATCATGATCTCGCTTCCCCAAGCTTTGATTTTCCCGAACCATGCCGAAAAAGGTTGAAGGAAGTTTTATCCGAGCAGACATGAAAAAAGCCGCCAGGTTCCCCCGGCGGCTTCCAAACCGTTGACGGTTTCGCCTAGCTTAGGCGATAGCGTCTTTCACTGCGATGAACTTAGCGTTCGTAGCCGTACCAAGAGCGGTAACACCGCCGATGATAGCAACAGCAATAAGAGCAGCGATCAGGCCGTATTCGATAGCCGTGGCGCCAGACTCGTCTTTAAGAAAACGTGCAAACATTTGGAAACTCCCATCATGCATTTCTAACTGCCCCGGTTTTGGATTTCTCTGCCCGGAACAGTGATGACCTTAGGGTATCAGTCTCAATATCAGGTGAAAGAAAACAGAAAATCCATAAAGGCGGATGAGTGATTCGTTTACCATTTGACGCCCTGCAAACACTGGGCTTTTTGATTCGCCGCCTCCATGCCTGAGTATAATTATAAAGTATACCCCTAGTTTCCTGATGACCTTCTGGGAACCCTATTAGGAAAGGCGCAACCTTATTCAGCGAATGTTGGCGGGCTGATTTACTCTGGAGACGGCAGACATGAAGTTCGCGGGGAAACTTTGCGCATTGCCGCTGGCGGGCGCCTTTTTGACGCAAATTGCTATAGCGGAGCCCTTGACTGTACAAGCAAACACAACGGTTCCCGTAAAGCTGAATGGGACAGTAGACAGCGTCGTGCTCGGCAATCAGAGAGTTGCCGATGTTGCAGTTCATAATGAAAATCTGATCTTCATTACAGGTCGCTCGGCAGGCACGACGAATGTCATGGCCTTCAATGAAAACGGTGACCAGGTCTATGCCGCCGACATCATTGTCACGGTGGATACGAGCAATCTCGTCACGGTTAATCGCTCCGGCGAAGACTATACATATGATTGCGCACCAGAATGCGTACCAACGCCTTCCCTGGGAGATGAGCGCAGCTTCTTCTCCTCAGTGATTGGCCAGGAAAACAGTCTCGATCGGCGCGCACAGGGCAAATAGCGCCCTTCCCTGCCCCAACATCATGGCGGTCTGCTGGGATTTGTGAAATTTCACCTAAGTCTGCAACGGCATGAAAACTGTGCTTTGCTACAGTCCCAATTGGACCTGCATGTCCTTTTGGGGAAGCCGCGCGATGACAATTCCGTTTACAATTCTGACCGCTCGCCTGCAGCGCAAGGCGGAAGCCTGGTGCCAGGACCGAAAAGGGGCCGCAGCCGTCGAGTTTGCGCTGGTGGCTATCCCGTTCTTCTTCCTGATCTTCGGCATTCTTGAGGTCTGCCTGATCTTCATCATGTCGACCGTCCTCGAGAACTCGGTCAGTGAGGCTGCCCGCAAAGTCCGTACAGGGCAGGCTCAGGAAAGCGGGTATACGGAAGTCGAATTCCGGCGCGACATCTGCAATGAGTTCTTCAACCTGCTGAGCTGTGACAACAAGCTTCACATTGACGTCCGCTCCATGACCAAATTCAGCGCGGCAGACATGAGCACCCCCAAGGATGCAGATGGCAATCTGGATGATGTCGGCTTCATCTATGATCCGGGCGAGGCCAATGAAATCGTGGCAGTTCGGGTTTATTATGAATGGCCACTAATTACGCCGATCATTTCTGCCCCCCTGGCAAACCTTCCCGACAATCGGCACCTGCTTCAGGCCAATGCCGTATTCCGCAACGAGCCTTTCGGAGACTGATGGACATGGCAAAGAAATCCCTTCTTTCCCGGCTGAACCCGCGTCTGAAATGGCGCGGTGTGCGGGGCATCCGCTATAATGAAAAGGGCGTCTCGGCTGTTGAGTTTGCCCTGATTGCCCCCATCCTCATTCTGCTTTATCTCGGCGCGGTTGAACTCAGCCTGCTGATGAGAGTGGACCGGCGCGTAACGTCAACCAGTTCCAGCCTGGGTGACCTGACAGCCCGTCTTGCCAAAGTCACCGATGATGACATGCGCGAGATGTTCGCAGCTGCTGACGTGATGATGCAACCCTATAGCGCCCGGACCGCCCGCATGCGGATCACGAGCATCGTGGACAATGGCGACGGTAATGCCCGCGTGGCCTGGTCAGATGCCTACCTGATGACCCCCTATTCCAAGGGCACAATCCTGAGTGTTCCAGAGGGCATCATTTCGTCTCCTGGCTCGGTAATCTTTTCAGAGGTCGAGTATAATTATGACGGCGCCCTTGGGGGCTTCCTGACCAATGACCAGAAGTTGCGCAGCCAGTTCTATCTGCGTCCACGCCGGGTTCGCGAGATCGAGCGTGTCTCAGGTGGCGGGGCAGTTTTCGGCCCGACCAGCTAAGTCAGACAGGGCCCCGCCTGCCCTATTCCGCAGGCGCCTTGCTGACATTCACCCGGGTCAGAACGGCAAAGCCGCAGAAGAACAGAAGCGCGATCGCAGACATGCCGACGCGCTGGCTGTTTGACCAGGTCGTGAACAACTCGATCAACAGCGGCCCGATCCAGACTGTTACCGTGCCGGCAATGGCGTAGAGGCCAAAGAACTCTCCCCGCATATGCTTGGGCGCAACATGCACCAGCATGGAACGGCTGGACGATATGTTCGCTGTCGCGAAGACACCGATCAGCGCCCCGGTAAGCAGATAGGAGACATCTGACAGGCTGGAGAAGACAGGGGTATTCCACAAGTCTCGGTTATCGATCAGCCCGTAGAGAATGGAGTCCCGCGTGACCGAGAGGCTGAGGAACAAGATCAGCACGATCGCCATCAATTCCATCAGAAGGGCATTCTTGGGGCCGAGCTTTGAGTCAAACCAGCCCCCGGCCACACCTCCAACGGCAGCCCAGATCGAGGCCCAGATCGCATAGACGGTCAGCTCGACAATGCCCCAGCCAAGAAACAGGCTGACATAGACCGCAGACAGCGCCAGCAGGGCAAACATGCCATCGGCATAGATTGTCCGCGCGATCAGAAATTTGAACGCTTCACGGTGCTGGCTGGCCTTTCGTACCGTGCGAATGACATTCTGAGCGCCTTGCTTGACCGACGGAAACAATTTCGTGCCTTTTCGGCCGGTATCTTTCGCATACAGGAAGAATGGCAGCATCATCACGATCAGCCAGACGGCACAGATCGGCCCGGCAATCCGGAAATGCTCATATTTCGACGTATCAATACCGAAAAGCGGCTCAGCGAATGGCCAGTGCATCATGTCCGGCAAGGCAAACATGAAGACGATGGCAACGAACAAGAGGGTCGACGCCGCATTGCCAAGCGCGAGCCCCATGCCCGACACCGCAGGCAAGGCTGCGGGGCGCGCGGCATCCGGCAACATGGAATTGTGCGTCACTTCGCTGAATGTGTAGCAGACATAAGCCGCAATCAGGATGCCAATGATCGCACCTGTGGGCAGGCCCGCCTCACCGGGAATGGCCCACCAGAGCAGGAAGCTGAGCACCGAAAGCGCCCCAAGGAAAAGTAGGAGCAGCGGCTTGCGGCGCAGGCCCCGGTCAAACGCCGCGCCCAGGAAGGGCGCCGTCAGCGCGGCAATCGCGCCTGCCCATTTTGACAGGGAGGCAACCACTGCCTGCCCTTTCGCCCCGGCCACCTGAGCAGCCGTGTCCGCGTCCATGCCGTCCAGCTCTCCGCTGGCCAGAATGTCTGCGCCGATAATGTCGCGCGCGAAATATGGCGCGAATACGTAGATAATGATGAGAATATAGTAGGGATTGCGCGCCCATTCGAACCAGGCCCAGGCAAAGCCCGTCTTGCCGAAAACGCCGCCTTCCCCACCTGGCACAACGCCCTGCTCGGCGGCGACAATCGCCGCCTCTTCATCCTGACCTGGTGACAATGATGTCTCAGTCATTCGATTTCCTCCACTTCACCTCTACCGGGCGCTGGAGAAGAACCTGCGACATTCGCAGGCAAAGGGAAAGGCGTTTTAGCCTTGTCGCAGCGTCAGGACTGTAGCTTTTCCGCCAGTTCGCCTGCATAGCGGGTGATATCTCCGGCGCCCAGACAGACCACCATCGCGCCCGGCTGAGCCAGGGATTTCAGTACATCAGGCAGCTCATCCAGCGATGACAGGGTCTGTGCCCCGCGGTGACCATTGCGCGCAATGCTGGTGACGAGGCTTTCATGCGTAAAGCCCTCAATGGGGCTCTCCCCGGCCTCATAGACCGGCGCGACAAGCACATTGTCGGCCTGGTCAAAGCAGCGTGAGAAATCCTCGAACAGGTCCCGCAGGCGGGTGTAGCGGTGCGGCTGGCACACAGCGATCAACTGGCCTTGGCCCAGCATGGCGCGGGCTGCTTTCAGCACAGCCTCGATCTCGACCGGGTGATGGCCATAATCATCAATAATGCGCACAGGCGCCTCGCCTTCGATAGGCGTCCACTCTCCCACCGGCGTGAACCGGCGCTTCACGCCACCAAACTGGTTGAGGGAGGTTCGGATCTGTTCGTCACTCGCGCCCAGCTCCAGCGCCACAGCGATGGCGGCCAGCGCGTTCTGGACATTATGCTCCCCCGCCATGGGCAGGGTCAGCCCTTCAATCATGCGCGGCTGGGCAGAGCCCGGGCGGCGGAGCGCCACATCAAAATGCGCACCGGACAGATCTGTTGTGAGGTTTACGGCCCGCACATCGGCCTGACGGTTAAAGCCATAGGTAATGCGCCGGCGGTCTGTCACGCGGGAGGCAAGGCCCTGCACTTCGGGGTGGTCTGTGCACAGCACAGCAAAGCCATAGAAGGGCAAATTCTCGACGAAGACATCAAACGCCTCGCGCAGTTTCTCCATGGAGCCGTAATGGTCCATGTGCTCGGGGTCGATATTCGTGACCACGGCGCAGGTCGGGTGCAGCTTTGCGAACGTACCGTCGCTCTCATCGCTTTCCACGACCATCCAGTCGCTTTCGCCCGCCTTGTAGTTGGAGCCATAGGCATGAATGATCCCGCCATTGATGACGGTGGGGTCGATGCCAGAGCCATCCAGAAGCGCCGCGACCATGGAGGTCGTTGTCGTCTTGCCATGCGTGCCGGCAATGCAGACTGTGTATTTCAGACGTGTGATCTCTGCCAGCATGTTGGCCCGGCGCACCACGGGGATCCCGGTGGCCCGCGCGGTCGCAACTTCCGGATTGTCGCCCTTGATGGCGGAGGAAATGATGACGGTGCCCGCCCCTTTCACATTCTCTCCGGAATGGCCGATGAAGATCTTCGCCCCGCGATCCCGCAGGCGCTGGATATTGTCGGACTCCTTGATGTCGGAGCCCTGCACTTCATAGCCCATCGTGATCATCACATCGGCAATGCCAGACATGCCGATGCCGCCAATACCGACAATATGTGCAGGGCCGAGATCAAAAGGTGTGGGAGATGTCATGAAGAAATCCGCTCAATCAGAGAAAACACGAGAAACAGCGTTACCTTGCTGCACATTGGAGAGGCAAGCGTTCGGGGCGATTCAAACTCAGCCATCTCTGCTGCGACAGTCCGGCCTGCCTCATTGCGTTGAGCATCCTTTTGAATCGTGGCTATTCATTGGCACAACAGGAGGTTGTTCATGACGCTTGAGACGAAAACGGAAATGCATCTGGCAGAATTGAATGTTGGCCGCCTCATCGCGGCAACCGATGATCCCCGCGTCAAGGAATTCATGGACAATCTCGATGTCATCAACGGCCTTGGCAAGCAGATGCCGGGCTTTGTCTGGATGATGGAAGGCTCTGGCGAGCCGGGCAAAGGCAATACCGAAAACAAGATCGGCGGCGACCCGCAATTCGTGTCCAACCTCACCGTCTGGGAAGATGTGGAAAGTCTTGAGCGCTTTGTGTGGGGCACGGTGCACCGCAAATTCTATGAACGCCGCGCGGAATGGTTCGAAATCCTGGGCGGCATGCATTTCGTGATGTGGTGGGTAGAGCCCGGTCACCAGCCGACGCTGGACGAAGCGCTGGAAAGACTGGCCGCGCGTGAACGCGACGGGGACTCAGACTTCGCCTTTGGCTGGGACTGGCTACGCGATGCGAAAATGCACCGCACGCATTCTTGTCGGCCCTCTGCAGCCTAAAGCTCAGCCACGCGCTCGGCCATGTCAGCGAGATCACGGGTGGCGTTGATTTTCGCTGAGGCCTTTGCGGCGGCGGCGCGGGCTCTCAAATCATCCGTATCCTGCAGGCGTGCTGTAATCAGGGCCCCTAGCAGTTTCGGGTAGAGATTGCTTTCCAGAACCATGTCCGCCGCGCCGACATCGACCAACGCTTCCGCATTGGCGGCCTGATGATCATCCATCGCAATTGCCAGCGGGATGAGGATGGAAGGCCGGCCAACCGCCGCGATCTCTGACACAGTGCCTGCGCCAGACCGCGCAATCACAAGATGCGCCTCGGACAGCTTTTCCGGCATGTCGGAGAAGAAGGGCGCCAGCTCAGCCTCGATCTTCATCCGGCGGTACATATTGTCGACAAAGGCATATTGTTCCTTGCGCACCTGCTGGATCACCTTGAGGCGAGATTGAAGCGGCGGCGGCACATGATCGGCAATGGCCGAAGGGATGATATCTCCAATGATCTTGGAGCCCTGGCTGCCGCCCGTAATCAGGATAGTCAGCTTGCCATCCGTGGAAGGATACGGGTCTTCCCGGCGGGCCAGAATGGGCGCCCGCACCGGATTGCCGACCGCCATATGCGCGCTCCAGTTCGGCAGGCGGTCCAGCCGGTCAAATCCGCTGGCGACCAGTTTGGCATGTTTGGCGAACTGGCGGTTCACCCGGCCCAGCACGGCGTTCTGCTCATGTATTATGATCGGCACTTTCTGACGCCGCGCTGCCGCCAAAGCCGGAAAGGCCGGATAGCCGCCAAAGCCGGCCACCAGCAAGGGCTGCGTTTCGCGGATCAGCGTCACTGCGCGGGAAATGCCTGCATTGATCTTCAAAGCAGCGCCCGGAACGGTCCACGGCTTGCGGAAATTGGGGGACGCGGCCTGCACCTGCTCCATCCATTCAGCGGGAAAGCCTTCGGCATATTTCACGCCGCGCTTGTCAGAGATCAGGCCGACCTTCCAGCCGCGGTCGCGCATCTCATCGGCAAAGGCCCGGGCCGGGAACAAATGCCCCCCAGTGCCGCCTGCTGCAATGATGACGAGCTTGTCTCTGCCTTCAACCATACCGGCCCCTTGTGCGCGTACCTTGTCCGCGCACAAGTGCCAGGGCAAGGCCGAGTGTCAATCCCGTGCCGATCATGGATGAGCCGCCGCTGGAAACAAATGGCAGTGTCATCCCCTTTGGCGGGATCAAGGCCAGATTAACGGCTATATTTATGGCAGCCTGAAGACCAAAAAGCGTGAAGAGTCCGGCACTCGCAGCCCGGGCATAGCCATCATCCACGCGCGCACTCGCGCGGAAGCCGCGGATGATCACCAACACGAAGATGCTCATCAGTACCAGCGCGGCGATCAGGCCATATTCCTCTGCCATGACAGCAAAGATGAAATCGGTATGCGCATCCGGCAGGTGCAGCTTGACCTGCCCCTCCCCCGGGCCGACGCCGAACAGGCCGCCCCGGCCAATCGCCTCGGCCGCCTTGTCGATCTGATAGGTGTCCGCCGAAGACGGATCGATGAAGCTGTTAATGCGCACGCGCACATGCGGCAGCAGCGCGTAGAGCAGCGCCGACAGGCTGATGCCGCCAACACCGAACCCGGCCGCCCAGCGCCAGGGCAGCCCGCTGACAAAGAAGGTGACAACAAAGGCCGCCGTCAACAGCACCGACTGACCGACATCTGGCTGCAACAGCAAAAGGCCCAGCGTCACCGCATAGAACAGGAAGGCAATGATCGCCCAGGGCCCGGTGGGATACAGCTCGCGCTGCGCCAACAGCCAACCGCTCAAAACGATCAGTGCCGGTTTGACCACTTCGCTCGGTTGCGCGGTGAAGCCGGCGACCTGCACCCAACGCTGCGCGCCCTTCGCTTCATGGCCCCACAGAAGGATGTAGAACATCATCGCCAGTCCGCCGATGAAGACCAGCGTTGCAAAGCGCCGCGCCCAGGACCGGTCCAGCATGCTGACGCCGATCATGATCACGCCGCTGGCGGCCACGAAGATCGCTTGGCGGAAGACGAAATAATATTCATTGTCATAACCGATGCGCGCAGCCGCGCTGGGCCCGGCAGCGAGCGACAGCAACATGCCAATGGCCATGAGAAACAAGGCGCCGCCGACCAGACCCCAATCAAGCGTCCGCCTCCACTCGGTCAGCCAGGATGTATCCGAGCGTGCGAGCAATGGGGCGGACGATACGTAGGTCAAGCCAACTCCTTCAACTCCTGCGGCATCATCGATTGGACGATGCTCCGAAACACATCCCCGCGATGTTCAAAATCGCGGAACTGGTCGAAACTCGCACAAGCAGGTGAAAGAAGAATGACCGGATGCTCATCGCCTGCAGCACTTGCATCTTTAAATGCAGCTTGAATGGCATGTTCCAGCGTGCCGCATTTCTGCAGCGCCACCTTCCCTTTGAGCGTATCGGCAAAGGCCTCTTCGGCATCGCCGATCAGATAGGCCTTGGCAACATTCGGAAAATGCGGCGCCAGGGATTTGATCCCGTCCGCCTTGGGCACGCCGCCAGCGATCCAGTAGGCATTCTTGTAGGCCTTCAGCGCCTGTTCGGCCGCCTCGGCATTGGTCGCCTTGGAGTCGTTGACGAATTTGACACCGTCAATCTCTCCCACCGTTTCCAGGCGGTGCGCCAGGCCGGGGAAGGATTTCAGACCATCCATGATGGTTTGAGAATCAAGACCCAGAGAGCGGCAGGCCGCATAGGCCGCCGATGCGTTCTGATGATTGTGACGTCCCGGCAGCGCGGTGCAGTCAGCGAGCTTGCCGACAAAGTTCGCCTGCCCGGTCGTGCTGTCATAAAGCCGTCCGTCCACGGCGCTGACCCCACGGCCAAGCGCATAGGTGGACGAGGCCTGAACGATACGGGCCGGGCCATTGGCCGACAGGCCGATCGCAATGGATTGGGTGATCACATCATCAAAACCGATAACCGCAACATCCTTTGCGGTCTGGTTCTGGAAGATGCGCATCTTCGCGGCCTGATAGCCTTCCATGCCGCCATGCCGGTCCAGATGGTCCGGCGTGATGTTCAGCAGTACGGCCACATCGCAATGCAGGCTCTTCACCAGGTCCAACTGGTAGGAAGACAGTTCCAGCACATAGATCGCATTGGCGTGCAGCGGGGCGAGGTCCAGCACGCCCGTGCCGATATTACCGCCGATGCGCACATCCCGGCCAGCCTGCTTCAGGATGTGCCCGATCAGCGCTGTCGTCGTGGATTTTCCATTGGTGCCGGTGATGCCGATGATTTTCGGGCGGCCACGTTCCGGCAGGGACTGCACGGCGCGGGCAAACAATTCCATGTCGCCGACAATCGGCACGCCGGTCATCTCGGCCATGCGCACGATGCGGTGCGGCTGAGGGAATTTGTAGGGCACGCCGGGCGACAGGACGAGCGCGGCAAAGGTCTGCCAGTCACGCTTGTTGATGTCAGACAAGGGCAGGCCTGCGGCCTCTGCCTTGGCGCGGGTTTCCTCATTGTCATCCCACGCATGAACACGCGCGCCGCCTGCCCTCAGGGCCTTGGCAGCCGAGAGGCCTGTCCGGCCAAGGCCGAACACTGCAACATCTCTTCCCGCATATTCATTGATCGGAATCATAAGTCTCGGACTACCTCAGCTTCAGTGTTGCGAGGCCCGCGAGGGCGAACAGGACGGACAGGATCCAGAAGCGGGCGACAACCCGGGTTTCTGGCCAGTTCTTTTTCTGGAAATGGTGGTGCAGCGGGGCCATCAGGAAGATACGCTTGCCCTGACCGGTCAGCTTGCGCGTGATCTTGAACCAGCCGACCTGCATCATCACGGACAGGGCTTCGATCACGAACAGGCCGCCAATGATGACAAGGGCGAACTCGTGCTTTGCGGCCACGGCCACGACGCCCAGCATGCCGCCAAGGCCCAGCGAGCCGGTATCGCCCATGAAGACTTTTGCCGGATAGGCATTGTACCAGAGGAACCCCATGCCCGCGCCGATCATGGCCGACAGCAAAACCGTCAGCTCTCCGGTGCCGGGCGTAAACTGGATGCCAAGATAATTGGCGAAGACGAAGTTACCTGTCAGATAGGCGATCAACGCATAGGCCGCGGCGGCGAACGTCATCGGCACAATGGCCAGGCCGTCCAACCCATCAGTGAAGTTCACGGCATTGGCGCTGCCAACCACCACGATCATGCCGAACAGGATGAAGAAGCCACCCAGCGGCAGGAAATAGTCATTCACGAAGGGCACAGCGACACCGCCGGAGAAGGACGGGTCTGCCGGCTTCACACTCGTCTCGGGCGCCAGGCCTGCAATCATTTCAGCAAGGCCGTTCAGCGGGCCCCATTCGGCATGGCCAGCCGGAGTATGCGCGCCCTGCAGGCCCATGATGAATGCGCACGCCAGGGCAGCAATGCCGAAACCGACGATCAGGCGCACACCTGCAGACACGCCATCTGCGCTCTGCTTCGAAACTTTTGCCAGATCATCCAGAAACCCAAGGAAGGCATAGGACAGGGTCACGAACAGGGTGACCCAGACATACGGGTTATGCAGATTACCCCACAACAGGACGCCGACGACCAGGCCAAGCCAGATCAGGAAGCCGCCCATGGTGGGCGTGCCCTGCTTTGACAGCTGCGCCTCCAGCGACAGGTCGCGGATCGGCTGTCCCTTGCCCTGCCGGGCCCGGAGGAAATTGATAATTGCATCACCGAAGATCACGGTCACCAGGAAAGCCGTCACAACGGCGGCTCCCGACCGGAAGGTGATGTAATTCAATAGATTGAATATACCGCTGTCAGCGGCCAGCCATTCATACAGCATCACCCGACCTCTGCGGTACTTTCTGCACCGCTATCCATCTTGCCCAACGCCGGCTCGCTCCATTGACGTAGCCGGTCTGCTAATTTGCCCATCCCGGACGCATTCGAGCCCTTGATCAAGAGCACATCACCGTCCTGCAGGGCTTTTTCGAGCTGATTCCACAGCTCTTCCCAATTGGGGGCCCAGATCTGCTGCAACTGAGGCGGAAGTGAGTCCGCAAGGTGAGTCATTTTGTCACCAACCAGGAAGACTCCGGCTGCGCCCGTATCGGCAACAGGGCCTGCCAGCGCCGCATGTTCCTCGTCAGAGGTCGCACCAATTTCCAGCATCTCACCCAAGGCAATCAGGCGGCGGCCTTCGGGCCGGCGGATCAGCGCCGCAAGGGAGGCGCGCATGCTGGCGGGGTTGGCATTGTAGGCGTCATCAATCAGCGTGATATGGCCGCCGCCCGGCAAGGCGAGCCGCTCAGACGTGCCGCGTCCGGGCGGCGGGGTGTAACCTGCCAGCGCCTCAGCGCAATCTTCCACGGCCAGTCCTGACTGGCTGGCCGCCAGCACGGCAGCGGCGGCGTTCAGCGCCCAATGTTCGCCTACGGCATTCAGCTTTACCAGCACGGGCTTGCCGACGACATCCAGCTGGATGCGGCTTTCCGTTCCGTCCGTCTCGTAGCCGACAATGCGGGCCGTCGCATTCGCGGCATGGCCGAAGCTTTCCAGGTTCCCGGTCGGGCAGAAACGCCGCGCCCGGCCTGCGAGGTATTCGAAGAACTCATCATCTGCCGGCAGGATGAAGGTGCCGCCCGCTTCCATTCCGGCAAAAATGTCAGCCTTTTCATGGGCAACCGCACTGAGAGAGCCGAGCCCTTCCAGATGCGCGCCGCCAATACAGGTGACGATGCCCGTATGTGGACGGACCATCTGGCTGCGCGGCGCAATCTCGCCCGGCGTGGACATGCCGATCTCGAACACTGCGCGGGCTGTCTCTTCCGGCATGCGCGCCAGCGTCAGCGGCACGCCCCAGTGATTATTGAAGCTTTTGACATTCCAGTGCGCCGGGCCGAAGGCGCGATAAATCTGCGCCAGCATTTCCTTCACACTTGTCTTGCCGACAGACCCAGTGACAGCCGTGCGGTGCGCGGCGCAGCGGATGCGGGCCGCAATACCCATCTGCTCCAGCGCCTTCAGCACATCCTCGACCACAATTTGCGGGCTATCGCCCACCTTGCGGGAAACGAGCGCGCCCGCCGCACCCGCCGCAAAGGCCGCCGCGACAAAGTCATGCCCGTCGCGCTGGTCGGTCAACGCCACGAACAGATCACCGGGCTTCAGCGTGCGCGTATCAATGGAGACACCGCCGGTAACGTTAAAGTCAGCCGTCGCGACGCCGCCTGTGGCGAGCGCAATATCCGCAGAGGTCCAAAGCGGCGCGGTCATCCGGCACCGCCTTCCAGCGCAGCCAGCGCTGTGTCCTGATCGGAGAAGGGAATAATCTCCTTGCCGATAATCTGGCCGGTCTCATGCCCCTTGCCTGCGATGACCAGCGTGTCACCTTTTTGAAGCTCGGCAATGAGGGTGCGGATCGCTTCACCGCGATCGCCAATCTCGCGTGCCTCCGGCGCAGCAGCCATGATGGCCTTGCGGATCAGGGCCGGGTCTTCAGAGCGCGGATTGTCATCAGTTACGATCACATCATCAGCCTGACGCGCCGCGATCTCACCCATTAACGGGCGCTTCTTGGCATCCCGGTCACCGCCGCAGCCAAAGATCACCTTCAGCCGCCCTGCCGTGTGCGGACGGACAGCGCGCAGAAGGACGTCCAGCCCATCCGGGGTGTGGGCATAATCCACGAACACACCTGCGCCCGCTTCAGTCTTGCCAACCAGTTCCAGACGGCCTTTGACCGGCTTGAGATTTTGCAGCCCTTTCGCCACCTCTTCGAACTCCATGCCCAGCGACAGGCAGATCGCCGCTGCAGCCAGCGCGTTCAGAGCCTGGAACTCTCCGATCAGGGGCAGTTCGAACGGCTTCTGTTCCACATCGCGCCAGAACAGGTTCAGCACCTGGCCAGTCGCGCGCGGCATGATCTCGTCAATCCAGAGGTCTTCGCCGCGCCAGCCAAAGGACACGACGTTCAGGCCATGCTCCGCAGCGGCCTTTTCGAACACGTCGCGATGGTCACTATCAGCGTTCACGATGGCCGGCATGCCCTGCCTGCCAAGGTCGCGGAACAGGCGCAGCTTGGCATTCAGATATTCTTCCATCGTCGCATGATAATCGAGATGGTCCTGCGTGAAGTTCAGGAAGGCGACAGCAGCCAGATCCACCCCGTCCAGGCGGTGCTGTTCCAGGCCATGGCTGGAAGCTTCCATCGCGCAATGCGTGACACCCTGCCCTGCAAGTTCCCGCAAGGTTTCGTGGATTGTCACCGGATCCGGGGTCGTGTGGCCGACATCAATCTTGCCCTTTGGACCAATCGCGCCAAGCGTGCCCATGGAGGCCGCCGAGAGGCCTGCGCCGGTCCAGATCTGGCGGCAGAAATCCACAGTCGAAGATTTGCCATTCGTACCGGTAATGGCCGCAATCGTCTTCGGCTGCGAATTGTAGAAATACTTTGCGGCCAGCGCCAGCGCCCGGCGCGGCTCATCCGCAATGACATGGGCCGCAGTCGTCACATCCACACCGCTATCGGACAGGATTGCAACCGCGCCTTTTTCAATCGCCTGCGGAATATAGTCCCGGCCGTCAGAGACCGTACCTTTCAGGGCAGCAAACAGATAGCCCGGCTGCACCCGGCGGCTATCGGCCGTCATGCCGGTGATCTCGGTCTCTCCATCCTCGACGAGGGGGAACAGGTCTTTCAGTTTGGTCACAGCGAACTCCTCTTCTCCTGGGCGGAGCCGAGGGGCGCGCCAGCCGGACGGATATCCTCAAAGCGCGGGGCCAGGCCGAGCAATGGCGCGACCCGCTCAATGATCCGTCCGGCTGTGGGGGCCGCATTATATGCTGCGGTGACGCCAATCTCGTTTCCGGCCTGCGGATCATCCAGAGTCACGATCAGGGCATATTGAGGACGATCATAGGGAAAGATCGCCGCAAAGCTGGTGACGTTTTCCGTATCGGAGTAGCCCCCGACGACCGGCTTCTCCGCCGTGCCAGTCTTACCTGCCACGCGGTAGCCTGCCACTTCGGCATTCTTGCCCGTGCCGGTCACAACCGCTTCGCGCATCATCACATTGACGATCTCCGCCGTCAGGGCAGACATCACGCGCACGGGCTGAGGCCGCTCGCGATGGTTCATGATCAGGGTCGGCTGAACCCGCTCGCCGCCATTCGCAAAGGCCGAAAAGGCCTCCAGATACGCCATCGGCGTGACGGCGATGCCATGGCCGTAGGAAATAGTCGCGGAATAGAGGTCATCGAACCGCTCGGGCAGGATCGGCGCCGCGCTGCCGGACAGCTCGATATGTGCGCGGTCCATCAGCCCGGCCTGTTTCAGGAAGGCCTGCTGGCGCCGCGTGCCAAGTTTCTCATTGATCCGCACCGTGCCGATATTGGAACTTTCGGAGATAATGTGGGTGACGTCCGCATCGCCATGGAAGGGATGGTCGTCCTTGATGGTGTAGCCCTTGATCTCCAGCGGCTTGCGCACATCGAACAGGTCTTTCGGATGCACAACGCCGCTCTCGATGGCCGCTGCCACGGTGAACGGCTTGAACACCGATCCCAGCTCATAAACGGCTCCCACAGCGCGATTCAGGCGGGAGGGGTCGCTCACCTCGATGTCCAGTGAGCGGTTCGGGTCAAAAGGCGGCCAGCTGGCCATGGCGCGCACTTCACCGGTCTGCGCATCCATCAGGATCGCGGCGCCGCCTTGTATGTCATGCTCTGCCGCAGTGGCAGCAAGTTCAGCCTCGACGGCGGCCTGCACCCCATTATCGATGGTCAGGCGAACGGCCTCGCCGCCTTTCGCCAGGCGGTCATTCTGGCTGTACTCGACGCCCCCTGCCCCGACGCCATCAATATTGGTGAAGCCCAGAACATGCCCGGCCAGTGTGCCACGGGGATAGGCCCGGCGGCTTTCCTCTTCAAAGCGCAGGCCCTCAAGCCCAAGATCGAACACCGCCTTGCGCTGGCGCGGGGTGAGACCGCGCTTCACCCAGACGAATTCCCGCGTCTGGTCAGACAGGCGCTCGCTCAAACTCTCGACATCAATCTCAGGCAGTACGGTGGCGAGCGCCGCAGCGACATCACCGCCATCCCAGATCAGTTTCGGGTTCGCGACCAGTGAATAGGCGCTGACAGATGTGGCCAGCAATTCGCCATTGCGGTCGACAATATCGGCGCGCGCGACACGCGGCGCCTCTTTCGCAGAGTGATGCACAGGTGCCGCGCCACCGGCCAACGCCAGATAGCCGGCTTTTCCCGCCAGGACGACAAACAGCGCGCCAACCCCAAGGCCAGCGATCCGTGTCCGGTTGCGGGAGGCTTCGCTCACTCTGGCGCCTCCCCTTTGGTTTCCGCTGCCGGGACCTGGCCCAGTTCGGTCACCGGCACGCCAACCATGACATCCAGATCATCTTCAGAGGCCATCTGCTCCGGCTTTGGCGGGCCCATGCCCAGCTCCTTGCGGGCATATTCCTCGATCCATTCACGGCGGCTCATATGCGACAGCTCGGTTTCGAGCAGCGCCTTTTCGTGAAGGGCCTCCTCGATCTGGGCTTCAACAGCCATCAGTTCCGCAGCCGTATCCTTCGCGCCATATTTCGCGCGGTACAGGCTCACAATCAGCAAGCCAATGACGACAAGTCCAAACAGGAACGCTCGGCGGCTCATACAGCATCCTCCAGCGCTGAGAGTGGCGGCAGGTTCATACCGTCACTCGCGTCTTCCATAATGACGGGGGCTTCCGTCCGGATGGCCGCCCGCAACTTGGCTGAGCGTGCCCGTGGATTGCCTTCCACTTCGTTAGCAGACGGCAGAACCGCTTTAGAAACAGCGAGTTCGAATGTGGAATCAGGGCCTTTTTGCGCCAAGGGCATGTGGCGAGACCCCCCACCCGTCTTTCCGGACCGGTCTCGCAGCCATTGCTTGACCATGCGATCTTCCAGGGAATGGAACGCCACAATCACCAGGCGACCACCCGGACGTAGCAGACGCTCTGCCGCGTGCAGCGCGCGGGCCAGCTCTCCCAGCTCGTCATTCACATACATGCGGATGGCCTGGAAGGTCAGTGTCGCGGGGTGGATGCGCGCACCCTTGCGGCCGCCGACAGCGTTCTCGACGGTCTCGGCCAGTTCAGTCGTGGTTTCGAATTTCGCTTCCTCGCGGCGGCGCACGATGGCCTTGGCGATTCGGCGCGCCTGCTTTTCTTCGCCCAGCCGGAAGATGACATTGGCGAGGTCGCGCTCGCTCATATAGTTGACGACATCCGCCGCCGTCGGCCCGACCGCGCCCATGCGCATGTCCAGGGGCCCATGTTTCATGAAGGAAAAGCCGCGCGCGGCCTGGTCAATCTGAAAGCTGGAGACACCAATATCCAGCACGACGCCATCCACCTGCTCAAAGCCGGCTTGCGGGACGATTTCGTCCATTTCGCCAAAGCGCCCAAGCAACGGAACGAGGCGCTCCATATCTTCCGCCATCTTCTCGGCGCGCAATATGGCGTCCAGATCGCGGTCAATCCCGACAAGCGTGCACTTGGCCGCCTGCAGGATGGCGCGGCTGTAGCCACCGCCGCCAAATGTGCCGTCAACAATGACATCGCCATCCTTCACGGCCAGCCATTCCAGCACTTCATCCAGCATGACCGGTTTGTGTCCGGCGGGCTCGCCTACAGTTGGGGTTGCAGTGTCTTGCGTCATCAGCCCTCCCCTCCGTCAATGATTGTGAGACCGGGCGCGCCACCAACCTGTTGGCGCAGCACTTCATTATAAGCCTGGCCAAGCGCTTCCAGCGTGTCTTCCTTCGCCGCCTCTGCCGCCATGGCATCGAAATGGGCGGCATGGCGTTCGGGGTTCCAGATCTGGAAGCTGTCCATATTGCCCGCGAATTTCACGCGGCCCTCAAGATCCGCTGCCTGCATAAGCTCGTCTGTCAGCTTGATGCGGCCGGTATCATCCATTTTCAGGTCGGCAGAGCCTGCGATGATGCGCGTGACAAGCGCCTTGCGAGCCGGCGATTGCGGCGCAAGACGAGTGAGTGTGGCGCGGTACATGGCCATCAGTGCTTCGCCGCCCCCTTCGAGGCAGCCGGAGCCGTCCAGCGCAGGCCAGAGGAAAATCCGGTTTCCACCGCCCAGCGCAGCGCGAAAGGAGGCGGGGATCGAGACCCGTCCTTTTGCATCAATAGCGCTTTCATAGGTGGAAACAAACACCCGCCAACCCTGACTTATTCTGCCTAAACCCCGCATGGGTAAACCATGTCTTAATTTGGAGTACCATGGGACAGGATGGGCCTCAATGGGCGCCGCAGATGAATCCAAATATCCACACACCCAGAAGCCCGAAATAAACAGGGAATATTACACGAACAAACGCGAACCCTTCCCCTACCCTATTTGGGACGCGTGAAAATTTCCTTTCTGAATCAGCTGGCTGCCTGCCGGTTGGCTGGAACATGGACCGAGATGAAAAAAGCCTGCCTTTTTTCCGGTTTTTCACAGCTTGCCCACAGCCCGCTGAGAAATCACCCAAAACAGCGGCAACAGAACTTCACGAATGCTTCGCAGCAAAAGAAAAGGCCCCGAAGCAATGCTTCGAGGCCTTTGAAACCTTGGGAGCGTCAGAACCGTATCAGGCGCCCTGGGATTCTGTTGCCATGACGCGGGAAACGGCATTCACAACCGCGCCGATGCGGACGGCAGCCTGGATTTGCTCGCTGGTCATGCCGTGCTTGCGCAGCTCGGCCTCGTGCGCGTCGAGGCACATGCCGCAACCGTTCACGGCTGAGACGCCGAGGGAATAAAGCTCGAAATCCGCCTTCTCGATGCCAGGCGCCCCAATGACATTCATCCGCAGCTTGGCTGGCAGCGTCTTGTAGACGTCATTCTTCAGCAGGTGGACCGTGCGGTAATAGACATTGTTCATGCCCATGATGGCACTGGCGGCCTTGGCCGCTTTCAGAGCCTCGGGGCTAAGCTTCGGCGACACTTCTGCCTCAATGGCAGCCAGCGTAGCCGGCTCTCCCACAGCATGTGCACAGGCCAGGAACGTCCCGAGCTTTTGCTGATCCGAGAGGATCGTCTCGTTCAGCAGGGAGCCAAGATTGAGTTTCAGATCCTTGGCATAATCGGGCAGCGCAGATTTCAGGGATTCAACAGACATGAATCATCCTTTCGATAGGAATGTGCAGGTTTTACTGGGGGAGCGTATTGGCCCGACAAGCCAGAGGCTTGGGTGGGGGACGAGGCCTATGTCCATGGGGTAGGACATTAGGCTTGCCGGGCCTATCGCGACGCTTTGAGACGATGCCCCTTGGGGTGGGGGAGGGAGAGAGACACCGTCTTTTTATCTGCGTGCGAGGGGTATACGCGTGAACCGGAAAAACGGTTCCAAAATAGTTTGCTTACAATGTGTCGCCGCCGAGAGGACGGTTACACGGGCACAGCTCGTCGGTCTGCAGGGCGTCAAGAACACGCAGCGTGTCGGACGGATTACGGCCCACATTCAGGTTCGTGACATAGACGTGCTGAACCACATTGTGCGGGTCCACGACATAGGTTGCACGATAGGCAACGCCTTCTTCCGGCTCACGGATACCGAGACCGTCAACCAGTTCGCCGCGCGTATCAGCGAATTGCCAGATCGGCAGTTCGTTGAGGTCCGCATGATCACGGCGCCATGCGAGTTTCACGAACTCGTTGTCGGTGGAACCGCCCATGACAACGGCGTCACGGTCTTCGAAATCACCCGCCAGACGGGCAAATTCAGCGATTTCGGTTGGGCAGACGAAGGTGAAGTCTTTCGGGTAGAAGAAGATTACCTTCCATTTGCCTTCGAAGGAGTCCTGGGTGATCGGCTCGAAAGCGCTCTCGCCGTTTTGCTCGTGCTGCATGAATTTCGGTTTCACACCTGTGACAGTGAATTCGGGAAGCTTCTGGCCAATACCGAGCATGTAAATCTCCTGGGTTGTGTTGTGCTGCCGGCACGGTGGGGCCGGTCACCCCTTCACTTGCGCAGTTCGGCGAAAAAGAAAAATTGATAATCCCAGAAACAGATATAGAAGGAATCTATGATTATCCCGACCCTTCGACAATTGCAGTATCTGGTGGCCCTTGGAGAGACGGGGTCCTTCTCCCGCGCAGCAGAAGCGTGCCATGTCACGCAGCCAACGCTGTCTGCCGGCATCAAGGAATTGGAGGAGATGCTGGGCGTCAAGCTGGCAGAGCGCGAAGCCCGCGGCGCCAAGCTGACCCATGCCGGACAACTGGCCGTCACACGCGCGACCGCGCTGATCAATGATGCCCACGCCCTGGTACAGACCGTACAGAGCGCCGGGGCCCTGCTGACCGGGCCGTTCCATCTGGGGGCCATCCCGACAATTGCCCCTTTCGTGCTGCCCGCTGCCGTTCGCGCCCTCAGCGAGACCTATCCGAACCTGAAGCTCTACCTGCACGAAGACAAGACGTCCCGCCTGATAGACCAGCTGCGCACTCGCACGCTGGACGCGGCCCTGATCGCCCTGCCCTGGGATGTGCACGGCGTTGAGACCCTGCCCCTGTTTGACGACGAGTTCCTTTTCGCTGCGCCGATCAACCACCCGCTCGCAAAGAAGAACGGCCTGTCTCCGGAAGATCTGGCAAATGAAGACATTCTGCTGCTGGAAGACGGGCATTGCCTGCGCGATCACGCCCTGTCGATCTGCCGGATGAAGACCGGCGAGAACAAGGGCCAGGTTGCCGCGACCTCGCTTGGCACGCTGGTCAACATGATTGCCGGCGGCCTGGGCGTATCCCTGCTGCCGAAGCTCGCAACGGATAATGGCCTCGCAACGGGGCCGGATGTAGCCTTGCGGGAATTCGTCCGCCCGGTCATCGGCCGCCAGATCGGTATTGCCTGGCGCACCGGCAGCCCGCGCGAGGCTGATGCCCGCAAGATTGGCGAGATCGTCAAGACCGCTGTCCGGCACTAAAGAGACCAACACGGCCCTGCCCTATTCAAAAACCCTATACCACCGCACGGCCCGGCTTGACGAAGGCATGACCAAAGCCTAATTGCATAACATGTTATATAACTGATTATGGATTCTCCCTTCATGGCACAGGATATTCTCCGCGATGTTGGCTATCTCGGCCTCGCCAGCCGCCTGAAACGCCTTGCCGACAAGCTGCAGGCCGATGCTGTCAGCGTATTCGATACACGCGGCTATCCCATTCAGACGACGCACTTCCCCCTCATTGCCGCCCTGGAGGCCAACGGCCCCCTCAGCGTCAATGCCGCCGTTGAGGCGACCGGCGTCAGTCAGCCTGCCATCACACGCATCCACAATGCGTTGCAGAAAATGGGCCTGACCGATACGCGCCCGATCGAGGGCGACAACCGGCAAAAGGAAATCTTCCTGACGCCGGCAGGCGAAGCGCTGGTTACCGAAATGCGCGCCAGCTTCTGGCCCGTCGTGCGTGAGGCAGCCCAGCAACTTTGTCAGTATCCCCAACATGACCTGCTGGCTGAAGTCGCACGCGTCGAGGATCGCCTGGCTGAGCAAAGCCTTGCGACACGTATCGAGCAGACCGCCAATCCATCCGGCCTGCACATCGTCGAGTATACCGACGCCCTGGCGCCTCACTTCGACACCATTTCCCGCGAATGGGTGGAAGACATGTTCCGGCTGGAACCGGAAGACATCGCCATGATTGAGAATCCCCGCAGCAAGGTCATCGACCGCGGCGGCACCATCCTGTTCGTGGAGGACCCGGAGCTGGGCATCATCGGCACCTGCGCCCTGATGCCCGCAGAGGATGGCGCGTTCGAACTGACCAAAATGGGCGTTTTGAAATCCGCGCGCGGGCGCAAGGCGGGCGACTTCCTGATGAAGCAGATCCTGCGCCGAGCCCGCGAGATGAAACTGCGCGAACTCTTCTTGCTGACCAACGCAAAATGCGGCCCCGCCATCCGGCTCTATGAGAAATACGGCTTCAGGCATGATGAAGACATCATGCGCCGCTACGGACACCGGTATGAGCGCTGCGACGTGACCATGTCATACGCCATGCCGAAGACTTGAGACCTTTACCCATAAAAAAAAGCGGCCCCGAAAGGCCGCTTTCCTTTTTTCCCTTTAACCTCGGCTTGTCACCTCGGTGTGTGCCTAGCTGGCCTCGCGCTCTGCGCGGACGTCCAGGTCATATTCGCGTACCTTGCGGTACAGGGTCGATCGACCGATTCCCAGTCTGCGGGATACTTCACTCATATGTCCATCATAGAAATCAATCGCATACTGCAGAATATCGCGTTCAACATCCTGCAGGGCGCGTAGCTCGCCACTCTCATCCTTGATTGGAATCGGGCTAATCGCCTCCACCGTCTTCCTCTTCATCCAGAAATTCCGCCAGCCGGTGGAAGCGGTCTTCCCAGAGCTGGCGGCGTTCATCCAGCCATTGCCGGGCGAGTGCAAGCCCTTGGGGGTTTATCTCGCATGTGCGGACCCGTCCGATCTTATTGGACCGGACGAGCCCGCTGCGCTCAAGCACCTGCACATGCTGCACGACCGCAGCCAGGGACATGTCGAACGGGGCAGCAATATCCGAGATCGAGGCGGGACGCCGGCTCAACCGTTCCAGTATGGCGCGGCGGGTGGCGTCTCCGAGGGCTTGGAAGACCGCATCGGTATCGGACGGGGCGGCAGGAGCGCTCATGGATCGGTCCTTTCCTTCTACTCCCCAAGTTCCGCGGCCAGCTGGGACAGCAGTTCGCGCGTCCCCTGCTCTCGCATCTCGATGCCGTCAGCATTCTCAAAGAACGCCGCCTGCTCCGTAAATACAAGCCGGGTACCCTCCCCTTCCGGGTGGAATTCCATGGTGGCAAGCGACACAGAGAAAGGAGACCCCGCTAGACTCATCGAATAGGCAATCACGATCCGCTTGTCCGGCACGATGTCCATATAGACGGTATCATTCGCGCACGGCGTTCCTTCCTCAATGGGCTTGTCTGCAACAAAGCGGAAGCGGGACTTTTCCTCTCCGCCAACCCGGAAATCCATGGCGAAGGAATCGAGATGGAAACCCGGCCCCTCCGCAAACCAGCGTCTCTTCTTCTTCGGATCGGCGAAGGCATCGAATACCCTGGCCGGGGCAGAGCGAAAAACCCGCTCGATGGTGAAGTTGCCGTGCGTGACTGACATGGGGTTCATTTGAGGCTCCATAATACTAAAGTTTTCACTTTTGTATTTCGGCGCAAAGAATAGTCAAGCGCAAACTTTAGTATCATATTAAAGAAAAGGCGGCTCCCGGAGGAACCGCCTTCCCATTTCCTCCCGTACCGGGGATCAGCCAGCTTTTCTTTCGTCTCGGACTTCAAGTTCGTATTCGCGCACCTTGCGGTACAGGGTCGAGCGGCCAATACCCAGACGGCGCGAGACTTCGCTCATATGGCCGTCATAGAACTCGATCGCATACTGCAGAATATCGCGTTCAATATCCTGCAGGGCGCGCAGCTCGCCATTCTCATCCTTGATCGGAATCGGGCCTTCGCCATCGGATGACGGCGCCATTTGCGGCGCGTCCTGTGGTGCAGCCGGTGTGGCTGTCGGCATGGCCGGAGCCTCTGGCAAGCTTGCCAGATCCGGCATCTGACCGGAGATCTGCGGGAAATCCTGCGGGCGAAGCATGTCGCCTTCGCACAGCACAACCGCGCGGAACACAGCGTTCTCCAACTGGCGCACATTGCCCGGCCAGTCATAAGAATAGAGCAGCTTCAGCGTATCGTCTTCCGCGCCGGTGACCTTGGCCCCCTCGCTGGCATTGAAGCGTGTAATGAAGTGATCCACCAGGGCCGGAATATCCTCGCGGCGTTCGCGCAGGCTCGGCATGTCCACCGGATAAACATTAAGGCGGTAGAACAGGTCTTCCCGGAACGTGCCTTCCTTCACCTGCTGGGCAAGGTCTCTATTGGTGGCAGAGATGATTCGTACATCCACCTTGGTCGGACGGCGGGAGCCAACAGCATCCACCTCACCTTCCTGAAGGGCACGGAGCAATTTGACCTGCGCGTCGAGCGGCAGTTCACCCACTTCGTCCAGGAACAGGGTGCCGCCATCTGCCTCAACGAATTTACCGAGGGACTTGGTCACAGCACCGGTGAACGCCCCCTTCTCGTGACCAAACAGAATGGACTCGACCAGGTTTTCCGGGATCGCGCCGCAGTTAACGGTAACAAAGGGTTTGCCGGCACGGCCTGAGGCGCCCTGAATGCAACGGGCAACAACTTCCTTACCCACACCACTTTCGCCCAGAATCAGAACCGGAATGTCAGACGTCGCCGCGCGCTCTGCCAGGCGCAGCACCTGGCGCATGGGCGGGGCGGCTGCGATCATGTCGTCAAAGGCCATGCCCCCTTCAGCCTTTCGGGCCAGGCGCTTCACTTCTCCGGACAGGGACTGCATCTTCAGGGCATTGCGAATGGAGACGACCACGCGCTCAGGATTGGCCGGCTTCACGATGAAGTCGATGGCACCGCGGCGCATGCTCTGTACGATCGTATCAATACCACTGGTCGCCGTCAGCATGATCACCGGCAGATCCGGACGCTTGGACGCCAGACGCTCCAGCGTGTCCATGCCGGACAGGCCGGGCATGGTCAGGTCCAGCAGAACGACATCGATGCCGTCCCTCGGGTCAGATGCAAGGGCAACACCAGCTTCGCCATCCGGCGCGGTGCGGCAGGCAAAGCCCGCCTTCTCCACAGCAGCCTGCAACAGGCGGCGCTGTGTCGGATCGTCATCGATTACCAGAACCGTCTTGGCCATGTTCAGTATCACCCTTTCCGTATCCGGAGCAGGCGGGACGCTGGCCGGACTTGTGTATTTCTTGACGCAATACGAAACACCCCCGTCCCGTATCGTTACGCCCCGTTCTGACACATGGGTGTGGAGTTACGGTTGAATGGAAGGATGAAATTTCAATCAAATCCTTCGGTTAGAGCGCGTGCTGACGGGCCCGCAAACCGTCGGCAGCGCCCATAAGCCGGGCTAATTGATTCATAATCAAAATTAATTCTGCGTCAGACATTGGAATTTTGCTGAGCTGCTCCGGCAGCAAGACTACCGTTACGACAGGCAGCAAGCCATAAATTTTAAATTGCACCAAGCCACCATGGAACTCACCAATGAATCCCGGATTCTGTAGTCATGACTACAGAATCCGGGTCCTCAAAAGTGCCCATCACGTCTGGTATTTTCACTTTCGCTGCCAGAATGACCTGCCCCAGAGGTTGATTCAGAGGATTTCAATTCCGCGAATGCGTCTCATCTACTCCATTTTGGAGTGAAAATCTTTTGATGCGGACGGTATCGACAGAGCCAGTATTTACGCCTAAAGGGCCACATCTGGCTGGGGGTCAGGGTCCAGATTTGGGCCACGTCCCCTTAGGAATTGGGACCCGGTATGATGCAGGACAGAAAAGGCAAACGACCTGTCTCCGGCAAAGGAAAGCCGACCCAAAAGGCTGACATTGTGGGACAGGCCATGCGCGAAACTTTCGACCGACTTTCCCAAGAGCCCCTGCCCAAACGCCTCAGCGACCTTATGGACGCCCTCAAGAAAAAAGAGCAGGAAAATAAAAGCGACAAGAGCGACTGAGTCCTCTCGCCTCCCTTCCCAAAACAGAAAAACCGCCGAACCGGACATAAAATATCCCGGCCCGACGGTTCCTGCATGATCCTCCAGCAAGTGCTGGACGGAAGTTCCAAGCTGGCCTGTCAGCCAGCCCTGGAAAGGGTTACCTCGCTGACACCTGTGAGGCTTCGCAGCATGTCCGCAGACAGCGCGTCGGAGAAGACGACACCCACCACCGGGCCCACTCTCCACCGCACCGTGCAGTGCAGCCTGGACGCCGCGCCGCCAGGGCTCGTGCGCACCAGAAGGTAAAACGTATCGGCAAGCCCTGGCCATTCACCAATCGTCAGGGCTGCGCCGGTCATGGATATGTTGCGGATCAAAACACTGCGCGCCTGGCTCATGTCTTCCAGCACGACACGGCCCGCCACCTGCCGGTGAACCCGCAGGCTGCGGCGCAGGTCGACGGGGCTGCCATCCTGGTTGAGTTCGAAGGGCGCATCCTTGTCCATATCCAGCCTATGCAGGAGTCAGCCAAATCGTTCAAAAAAAACGAAAAAAACTTTTCGGGTCCGCGGATGAACGCGCGTATCGTTGCAAATACTACAGATCAGGCGGTTCCACGAGACGAGGTCGGGAAGGCTTCCGCCTCCTCATAATCCTCATTTGCCGCGTCTTCCGTGACGCGCCGGCGCGATGCTTCGGCCGGTCGGCCATACAGGAATCCCTGGCCATACTCACAGCCAATTCCCTGCAGGAAACTGACATGCGCATCATCCTCGATGCCCTCCGCCGTCACCTTCAGACCCAGATTGTGCGCCAGCGTCGTCACCGTCCGCACAATCGTGTCAGAGGCCTCGTCATTGCCCAGCCGGGCGACGAAACTCTTGTCGATCTTCAGCTTGTCAAAGGGCAGCTCGCTGAGATGCCGCAAGCTGGAATAGCCCGTTCCGAAATCATCCAGCGAGATGCGGATGCCCTGGCGCTTCAGCTTGGTCACCATGGCGTGTGCGGCCTCGAAATTCGCCACCAGCGCGGTTTCGGTGATTTCTACCTCCAGTCGCCCCGGCGCGACGCCCGTCTCGGTCAGGATCGCCAGAATCTGTTCGGCCAGCCAGTCATCGCTCAGCTGCAAGGATGACAGATTGATCGCCATCGTCATGTGCGGCGGCTTGTGGCGCAGCACCAGACAGCCCTTTTTCAGCACCTGCAGGAAGAGGCGCGAAATCAGGCCGGACTGTTCGGCGATTGGAATGAATTCATCCGGCATCAGCAGGCTGCCATCCGAAGCGCGGCAGCGCGCCAGCGCCTCAAAGCCAATGACTTCGCCGGTTTCCAGGTCGATGATCGGCTGGAAATACGGTTCGACACGTTCATCGATCAGCGCGCTGCGCAGCTCACTCTCGATCATGGCCCGCCGCTTGGCGGCCTCTTCCATGCCTGGCTCGTAGAATGAGATCGAAACGCCGCCCTTGTCCTTGTCGCGATACATGGCGATGTCGGCGCGGCTGAGGAAGCCTTCCACGCCGATGTGTTCATCATCGGTCTGCGACACGCCGATGCTGGCGCCGACAGAACAAACCACGTGGTCCAGTTCAAAGGGCGTCCGGAAAATGCCTGGCAATTGATTGATCACATCGCTGATCGGAGGGTGGTAGGCAGAGCCCTTGAAGATCACCACGAACTCATCCCCACCCATGCGGCAAACCATGCCCAGATCGCCCACAAGATCGACCAGCCGCTCACTGACCGCCACCAGCAGCATATCCCCCGCATTGTGACCATGCAGGTCATTCACGCCTTTGAAGCGGTTGAGGTCCACCCCGATGATCGTGACCGGCATTGTGGACGCGTTCTGCAGCAACCGCTTCAGATGCGCCATGCCCTTACGGCGATTGGCCAGGCCGGTGAGCGGGTCATGCAGCGCAATCTTTTCAACAGCCGCTTCAGCCGCCTTGCGGGCCTTGATCACCCCACGCAGCTCCTTGGCCCGCCGTATCATGAATATCAGCATGGCGACCGGCAGGATCATCATGACGACGAGGATCTCGTCGATCTCCCACGTTTCATGCGTGTCGGAGAAATACACAATATATTCGAAGGCTTCGGTCGCGACTGCGGCCGCGAACAGCACTAGGGAACAGACCGCAATGATGACAGCATCGCGGCGCGCATGCTTGCTGGCGCTTTCGATCTTCTCTTTCACGCGCTGCGGCATGGAGGGGCACCCTTCCGTAACTAATGCGGTAAAGTAAGAGAGAAGGGTGAATCCGGCGTTAGTCACGCTTTGGAAATTGCTTGTAAATCAGGCCCCGACTGCAGAAGCCGGCTCAGGCGAGGTCCAGCGCGCGCAGCACTGCGCCCTGGTCAAAATAGGGTCGTTCGCAGATAATCCGGTCGCTGCCCGGCGCGAACTCGAATGTCGCGGCCATGCGCACACGGAAACTCCGCCCCGTCGGCTCGATTATCTTGTCCCCTACCCTCAAGGGGCCAGTATGCGTGCCAGTCAGCCAGAACTCGACCAACAGCGTGTCGGCCGCTTCATCGACCGCGATGGAGATGATCTCATTGTCCTGGTCCGGGAACGGCGTGCGCGATAGCTCGAAATAGCGCCGCACCGCCTCTTCCCCATCAAACACCTGCCCGCCGCCATGCATCTCATAGCGCGGATGCTCAAACGTCGCGATCACCGCATCCCAATCATGCGTGACCTCAAGGGCCATGTGGTTGCGGACGTTTGCAATGCGGGCTTCGGTGAGGGGGGTCATGGTGTTTCCTTCAGTCGGGTAAAAATATCCCGTGACAGCATCTGCTGCCTCAATCGCGCTTGGGTCAGACACGCTATATCAATCTGCGGTCTTGCCTTTTCCATGTAAACGGGATTTTCTGTGGTTAACAGGGGCGCGTCATGAAAATTATCAAGCCGGAAAGTGCGCTATACCCATTGGTATGGCGCTGGCTCAACTCGCAGTTCTCGCATTCGGAACTGGTTCCCAGTTTCCCGGGAATGGCTCAGATTTTCACGTCCAATACATCTCAAGCCCCCGCAATTGATGGCGGCTACTGGTCGAGACCAGACTTGGCAGCGATGCTATATTCCCGTGCACGGTTCGTCCCAACTCTAGCAGCATCTCTCTATACATTTGAGATCAAGACCTGGGACGGCATATCAGACTCTTCCGTATACGAGGCGATAGCTCACAAACGCTACGCAAATTACTCTGCACTTGTTTGGCAGGCCGAACCGAAGGACACGAGAAACAACGGCATCTTCGAGTTATGCAAATACCATGGTGTGGGCGCCGTCACCGCCGAAGACCCATCAAATCCGCACGACTATATAGTACATGTCGCTGCAGAACGCGCCGAAGTTGATCCGTTTGTCATTGATCAATTTGTGGACCGTCGTTTCCCACGGGAAGCACGCATGAATATGGAAAAGTGGCTCCAGGAGATGGGCTGGAAAGCCATACCCCGGGAGGGCATCATTTGAAGAAAATCGCCATCGCCAATATGAAAGGCGGGGTGGGCAAGTCCACCTCCGCAATGATGTTGGCAGACGTACTATCACACCAATACGAAAAACGCGTTCTGCTCATCGATTGTGATCCGCAATCTAATCTAAGCCAGATGATCTTGAGTTTTCCAGGATTGAAGAGTGCGAAAGCAGCGGGCTGCACGATCACCAACTGGATCGAGAGCTTTGGCAATGGAACAATGCTGGGGCACAACCCCAGTCCTGATATCGATGCAGCCAGAACGATCCAATCCAATGTGTCTGGGTTGGAAAGCCTTAGAATGAACAACCCGCGCCGTAGAAACGGACAAATCTCACTTTGGGCAGCAACACCCGATCTTCGCTTCGCAGAGTTGGCCTTCGATCACCTCTACTTCGTAGCAGGTGATCGAGCCTCTCCTCGCAATATGCTGAACGGCCTATTGAAAGACGCTCTCTCCTCTGTCGAGGTACAATTTGATTACGCCATCTTCGACTGCCCGCCTGGCTTCTCCACTTTGAGCCAATCGGCCCTTCTGCAGGCTGACTTGATCTTGTCACCCCTCAATGTTGATAGGGTATCGCTCTGGAGCCTGATGAATTTCTGGAAGCAAGGCTTGGAAGAAACCCTCTCACTTGGCGTCACCCGCAGGTACGCCTTCCTGACGATGGTTGCAGGCGGCAATGGCGCGAAGCGAGAGAAACTGAAACTGAGAGAAGACCTCAGACGTTTTGCAGGCACATCCGTGCTGGAGACCGAAATTCCATTTTCGGTGCAGGCCCTACGATTTGTCCGGCGCGTAGATGAGCAATCCTACACCACATTCAACCACAAATATGGCGGCATCAGAAAGACAGTAGAGAGTTTCGGCAATGAAGTTCTGAACTTGGTCTACTGAAGATATGGAGATCACACATGACGGAAAATGAAATCGACGCCCAGAAGGCAATTAATGGCTTCCTCGCAGCCATTCGCGACGCAGCGGCAGAGAGCCCGGCATTCAGGGCAAGACTCATCGAAGCCATGCAGGTCACGGTTCTCTATGAGGGTCAGGAACAGTTTCAAGGCGCGAACCCGGCTGTACAGGCAGCGCGCTGGTCCAAGGATGCCTTCTGCCGAATTTGGGGCGCCGCAAAGGTTGGCGAATTGAAGGCAACTCTCAAAGAGAACGACTTGGCGACTGCCACAGATATGAAGGGCATGAAGAAGAACGACCTGGTCGAACTCCTTTATAAACGGGCGTTGTCGCGGGCTGAGGAATTGCGTCTGGCATAATCCCCCCCCCTGCACCATATCTGGCGCATGGCTCCTC
>NZ_AWFF01000027.1 GCF_000682755.1 Hyphomonas beringensis | reverse complement strand
CGGCCCCCGTGTGAGCAGACCTGAAGTATGGGCTGAGGCGGTATCAGACGGATTGGGTTGGGGGCGGAGGGGTTGGGGACTGTGCCCTCTCAGCTGCCTTCGCAGGCATTGGCGGGGGAGAGGGTGGGCGTTGTCCGCCGAAGTTTGTTCCTGCTGTATATGCTGCAAACATAAAAAAGCCGGCAAAACTGCCGGCTTTTGAAACAGAATGGCTGACACAAAGTCTAGCTGAAATTCTTGAAGATGTCGTCTGCAGACGGTTCTGCGCCGGAAGGGGTATCATCGTCCTGGGGCTCAAAGGCGGCCGGCTCATCTTGCGCAGGCGCGATGCCCGGGCCTTCGAACTTCTCGGCCTTTTCAGCTTCCATCTTGCGGCGCTTCTCAGCGGATTTCGCGATCACTTCGTCCAGCTCGATCTGTGTGCACAGGCCCAGTGTCACCGGGTCAACCGGACGGATGTTCGGAGAGTTCCAGTGAGACTTGTCGCGCACATTGTTGATGGTCGACTTGGTGGTGCCGATCAGCTTGGAGATCTGCGCATCAGACACTTCCGGGTGGTTACGGATGAACCAGGCGACGGCATCCGGCTTGTCCTGGCGGCGGATAACCGGCGTGTAGCGGCTGCCCTTGCGCTTCGGCTGAGGGATGTGCGCGATCTTGGATTCGGCGACTTTCAGCTTGTAGCCTTCGTCTTCCTCGCCCTTGCGGATTTCGGCGCGGGACAGGATGCCGCCGGCAATCGGGTCCACGCCGCGCATGTTCTCGGCGACGTCGCCATCAGCGATGCCTTTGACTTCCAGATTGTGCAGGCCACAGAAGTCCGCGATCTGGCTGAAGGTAAGGCTGGTATTATCGAGCAGCCAAACGGCGGTTGCCTTGGGCATCAGAACTTCGGACATGGGGAACTCCCTGACTTTAATTGTGCCTGAAATGCAGCCGCCCGACACATCGTGCCGGGCGGTCAGGTTCCAGACATGCTTGAAAAACCTTGAGGCTTTTATAATGCCATGCCCGGCAAAAGGAAAGGTGCCTGCCTCACCAGGTCAACACAATCTTGCCGGAGTGCCCGCCCTGGCCCATCAGGGCCTGCGCGGCTTCGGCCTCAGAGGCCGGGAAAGCCTTCTCCAGAACCGGACGAATCTTGCCGGAGACCACATGCGGCCAGAAATCCTTTTCCACCGCGTCCCGTATGCGGCGTTTCTCGTCCACGGGCCGCGCGCGGAGCGTGGTGGCGGCAAGGGTGAGGCGTTTCATCAGCACGGGCGCGAAATTCACCTCGGCCGTGAAGCCGTTCATATAGGCGATGTTGATGATGCGCCCATCAGGACGCGACACCGAAATATTCTTCTGGATGTAGTCTCCGCCGACCATATCCAGCGTGACATCCACGCTGCCTTCATCGCGAACAATGGCTTCAAAGTCTTCGGTCTTGTAATTGATGGCGCGATCACCGCCGAGGTCGCGGATCAGGGCGCATTTCTCGTCAGTGCCAGCGGTGGCGAAGATCTTTGAGGCGCCGGCCAGCTTCGTCATCTGGATGGCCATCACGCCGATGCCACTGGTGCCGCCATGGCAGAGAAACGCCTCCCCGGATTTGAAGCCGACGCGGTCAAACACATTGGCCCAGACAGTCATCAGCGCTTCCGGGAAGCAGGCGGCGTCTTGCCAGCTCATCCCGTCCGGCACGGGCAGGAGGGAGCCTTCATCAACGGCGCAATATTCCGCATACCCGCCGCCAGCCAGCAGACCGGCCACGCGGTCTCCCGGCGCAAAGCGCGCGGTGCCTTCGCCTGTCTCCACGACAGTTCCGGAGATTTCCAGGCCCATGATGGAGGAGGCGCCAGGCGGTGGGGGATAGGCGCCCTTGCGCTGGACAAGGTCTGCGCGGTTGAGACCGGAGGCGGCCACTTTGACCAGCACCTCGCCGGGCTTCAGGCTGGGCCGGGCCACATCTGCCAGTTTGAGGGGCTGGCCGTCTTCTGCAATCACCGCTTTCATCGTTTCAGCTGACATATGGTCTGTATTCCCTTCGGTTTCCGAGTCGCATCCTGGTAAGGTTTCTGCTTTGATAAGGGCTGTAGCACGAATTGGAAGGTGACCCCCAATGGCCGCATTCGACGAAGAGCCGATCTTGGTGAATACGCCCCAGACACTGGAGCAGATGTCTGTCGAGGAGCTGCAGGCGAGGATCGAGACGCTGCAGGCCGGCATTGCGGCCTGCGAAGCCGAAATAGAGAAGAAGAAGGCGCAGAAATCTGCAGCGCATGCCTTGTTCGGCGGCGATAATTAAGCGGCCATAAAGGCTAAGTTGATAAATTCCAAATACGTATGCACGCGAGCGAGGGCGCAATAAATGGCGGCAGATAAATCACCGCACGAAGGTGGGGACAGTCAGGACGGATTTACCGGCGGAAAGCTGTTCGACACCGTATTTGCGCGCGGCATGGCGCTGGTCGAAGAGACCGCGACCTATCTGGATGGCCCGGGCCGGGAGAATGCCAAGACGCTGCCCCGGGAAGCGAGCCTGACCTATTCGGCCTGGAGCATGGAGCTGACGACGCGCCTGATGCAGGCTGCGAGCTGGCTGGTGATGCAAAAAGCCGTGCGCGATGGAGAAATGCGCCGCGAGGAAGCGGCTGCCCGCAAATACCGTATTCGCCGTGAAGAGCCGCCGCTGGATGCTGCCGCGCAGCAGGGGCTGGGTCTGCCCCAGCGTTTCCTGGATCTCGTGATGCGGTCAGAAGCGCTGTTCGAACAGATCTGTCGTCTGGATGATGCGCTCTACGGCCAGCGCGCCGCGGCCTCAGCCCCGAACCCGGTGAATGAGCAGATCAGCCAGCTTCAGAAAGCCGCCGAAACCGGCGCATTCGACCCGCTGATGGTGTGGACCCGCGCGAAATAGCGCGCAGAAATCACGCTTCCCCGGTATTTCTTTGCGGCGGTGTCAGCAGGCGTCCCTTCGGGAGAGCGCCTTTTTCCTGCAAGCGGAATGTGGCGGGTCGGCGGTAAAGCGCGATCAGGGGCGTCTTGCGCAGCAACTGGTGCAGCAACAGGGGCGCGCCAAGGGACGCGATTGTCAGGAACAGAATGGTCAGGCCGGATTCTGTCCGGAAGCCTGTCGAGGCCAGCAGGGTCTCAAACAGGGCCAGCGGGATGAAATAGGCCAGATAGATCACAAGATAGTTGCGGCCGGTATATTTCACGAACTCGCCCCATTTCCAGTTACGGCGCGTCAGCAGTGTGGCCGCTGCGATCACTGCAAAGGCCCCCGCCATGCCCAGAACGAGGCTGATAATCGGCAGTGTGTCTGTGCCCTGTATGACGATCACCGTATTGATTGTGGCCCAGACGAGCAGGGCAGCCGGGACATCATCAAAACCGGTGGTGATCGTGTCGGCATAGCGCTTGATCAGGCTGAGGCCTGCATACCCGGCATAAAAGAAGACGTAATATTCGGCAAAGCGGTCTGCCAGGACCCAGCCGCTATGGACCAGACCGGCGGAATGCATGATCTGCAGAACGATCGCCATGATCAGAAGTCGCGGCACAGAGACAAAGCGCAGCAGCCAGGTAACCACCGAAAACACGATCAGCATGGGTATCAGCCAGAGGCCGGCGGCTGGCTGGACCCAGGCCATGACATAGCTGCCCAGAACCGACAGGGGAGATGTCATCAGGGTTCCGGCATTCAGAATGAGGGTCTGGATGGCCAGCCAGATGGCATAAAGATAGACGAATCTGAGCACTTTCCGGTCAAAAAACGTGGATTTCGAGCCAAAGAGTGTTCGATTCAGGAACAGTCCTGCAATCACGAACAGGGTCGGCACAGTGAAAGGCGCTGCCCAGGCTGCCAGCAGGTGCATCCAGCTGTGTTTCTGTAGCAATGCCTCGTAATTGAACGTGGCCTGCATGAGGACAAACAGCAGGATTGAGATCCCTTTTGCGTTGTCGATCCAGTCTATTCTGCGCGTCGGCATGGCGTTTCCCAGTTCAAATCAGGGAAACGGCTGTGCAACATTCGCGCCAAAGGCGTATCAGAAGGTGGCGTATACCCGTAAAAAGTTACGTGCCTGGGTGCTGCAGAAGCCCTCACGGACCGGCGCGCGCATGATCATGATGCGGTGCCAGAGGGGGCCGAGCAGCTCTTCAATGACTTCATCCAGATCAAAATCGCGCCGAATGACGCGTTTGCTGGCGAGTTCAGCAAGCAGCATGCGCATTGGCATGCGGATGTCGCGGTTCATCCAGGCGCGCCAGAGTTCCCCGGCATCCTTGTCGTCAGCGGCGGCGCAAAGCGCGACACGCAGCACGGCATGGCCCGCGCCTGTCCGGGCGGCGGCTTCCAGCGGGACAATCAGCGCCGTAATGCGTTCTTGCGGGTCACGCCCGCCATCCGGACTGTCCGGGATCAGGGCAAGGGCGGATTCCACGCACATGGCACCAATTGAGGGCCACCATTTGTAAATGGTCTGTTTTGACGCGCTGGCCCGCTTTGCAACGGCATCAACACTAAAACTGCGCCAGCCATTTTCGGCCATTTCTTCGCGCGTTGCATCCAGAATGGCGGCTTTTGACGCTTCGCTGCGTGTTGGCCCCTTCCGGGATGACTTCTTGGCTTCTGCCGGCGTGGACATGTTCAACTCCAGAAATCAGCGCTCAACTGCAACCAATACAGCGTTTGCAAAGCCAGTATAAGCGCCAAGAGGTAAACAATATCCCGATTCACGCTTGCAGCGTAGACAATATGCACTAGTCAGTGCTCCGGAGAAACAGGAGCATTTGCATGAATTCGGTTGAGGATCTTCTGAAGGGGTATCGACGGTTTCGCAAAGGGACATATGCAAAGCAGGCGGCCCTCTATCGGGAACTTGGCGAAGGCCAGAACCCGCGCATCATGTTGATCGCCTGCGCCGACAGCCGCGCAGAACCATCGGATATTTTCAATGCAGCGCCCGGCCAGCTTTTTGTCGTGCGCAATGTGGCCAATCTTGTGCCGCCTTATCAGCCGGATGACAGCCTGCACGGGGTCAGCGCGGCGCTGGAATATGCGGTGAATGTGCTGAAGATCGACCATCTGGTTATCATGGGCCATGGGGGATGTGGCGGGATTGCTGCGTCTCTGGAGGGCGAGGGCAATCCGGAGATTGGCGAGTTCGTGACGCCCTGGGTGCGCCTGCTGGAAAAGGCGCGCGAGCGTGTTGTCGCGAGCGGTTCGGTCAATCCGCAATTTGCCCTGGAACTTGAGGGGATCGAGACATCGATCAACAATCTGATGACCTTCCCCTTTGTGAAGCGCGCCGTTGATGCCGGTGACCTGGAAATCCACGGTGCATGGTTTGCCATCAAGCATGGCGAACTGCACTGGCGGAACCATCAGACCGGCCGGTTCGAGGTGATCGAGCCTTAATCCTGCGTGGGCTTTAAGCTGTCGTTGTCATGACGGCGGCGAACGCGGCAGACCCCACCATGGCGGCGGCGGCCAGCCGGTTGAACCAGCGCGAAAAGACAGGCGATTGCAGGCGCTGGTTCATGGCGTCTGCCAGCCAGGCATAGAAGGTCAGGCCAAGCATTTCCGTCACCGTGACGGTCGCCATAATGATCAGGGCCTGTGGCAAGACCGGCTTTTCGTGATCGAAGTAACTGGGCAGCAGCAGGCCGAAAAAGACCAGCGCATTCGGATTCAGCAATTGCAGGGCAATGCCGCGGCCAAACAGATTGGCGCGGGCAGGGGCCTGCTCAGCCCGGGCGCGCGGCCGATGCGGATCTGCGGTCGCCATCGTCCAGGCCAGCCAGACGATAAAGCACAGGCCGGCAATCTTCAGCGCTGTCAGCACGACAGGCAGTTGCGCGGCAAAAGCGGCAATGCCGGTTGCGGCCAGGCTGATCCAGAGAAGATTTGCGGTGGAAACGCCAAGGGCAGGGATCATGGCGGTCGGCGCGCGGTATCGCAGGGATGCGCTCATCACCATCATGACAGCTGGGCCAGGCGTCAGGCCACCGGCAAAGAACAGGGCCAGCAAGGCCAGCCAGACAGAAATGTCCATGGATTACGGCCTCACCTTGTCAGGCGCCGCAAGGGCATGGCCGGCCGGGTCATGCCCGTCCGGCCAATGCGGAAATCAGGCTGTTATTCCTTGCCGCGGGCGACGGCAGCTTCGATCAGCTCGCGGGCCTTTTCGATGCCATACCAGCCTTCAATACGGGTCCATTTGCCTTTTTCGAGATCCTTGTAATGCTCGAAGAAGTGGGCCGTCTTGTCGATCAGCGTCTGCGGCAGATCGTGATAGGTGGCGATCTTGTCGTAATAGGAGGTCAGCTTGTTGTGCGGCACGGCCAGGATCTTTTCGTCCGGGCCCTTGTCGTCCGTCATCATCAGCACGCCGACAGGACGCGCACGCACGACCGAGCCGGGAACCAGCGGACGGTTGCCAACAACCATCACGTCAATCGGGTCGCCATCAAGGCTCAGCGTGTGCGGGACGAAGCCGTAATTACACGGATAGCGCATCTCTGTGTAGAGATAGCGGTCAACGAACATCGCGCCGGAATCCTTGTCGATTTCGTACTTGATCGGATCGCCGCCCAGCGGCACTTCGATCAGAACGTTGATGTCATCTGGCGGGTTGTTCCCGGTCGGTATTTTGGAAAGGTCCATGAGACGGCTCGTATCTGGCTGCAAATTGAAACGATGTGGGGGTGGCGATGACGTCAGAAGCCCGTTTCGTCAAGAGCAACGGTGCCACGGTTTCGTTAACGGCGTTGGGTTGAAAAGGCTTCCAGGGGCACTGCGGCGACGTTAGACTAACCTTCTGGAGGGGGGACTTTGATGCATACAATCCTGATAATCTGCAGTGCGATTCTGGTGATTTTGACGCTGCTGCTGGCGTTCTGGACATCGATCACGCGCGCCCGCACAAAGACCATCGCTTATGACGCGGCCACAGACCCGGCCGGACCGATGCTGAAAGCGCAGCGGGCGCACGGGAATTCCGCCGAATATGCCGGTGTCCTGATCGGGCTCTTCCTGTTGACGGGACTGGTTTATGCGGGCCGCGACCTGGGCCTGACGGTGACCATTCTGGTGATCGCGATCACGACCGCGCGCATTCTGCATGCGATCGGATTCCTGGTCTGCGTGACGCTGGAGCGGCCGCATCCGCTGAAAGCGGTTGGCGCGCTGGTGACGTATCTGGGTGGGCTCGCCCTGGCGCTGATCGTACTCGTTAAGGTGTTGTGAGGCCTTAAAGGCGTTTCAGCGCATAATTGAAGCTGATTGAGACGCGCGGTTCCTCGGCGTCCGGCCCGGCGGGGACTTCATGCCGCAGCCAGCTTTCCCAGAAAAAGGCATGGCCGATGCTGGGGGGCAGGTAAATGAAGCGGCGGGCAGATTCCGGCACGTCATCGACGAGCTGCGGGGCGGCCATCATCTTTGACAGGCGCGGATCTTCCAGTTTCAGCCGGCCTGAGCCTTCCGGAACGGAGACATAATAGGTGCCGGACAGCACGCTGCCGGGGTGAATATGGTTGGAATGCCCGAAACCCGGCTCCAGAATGTTCACCCAGATCGCATCCAGCTGAAGGGCGAGACCGTCCATGTCCCAATGGAGCTCTTTCGCGAAATCGTCGGCGATTGGCGCGAGGCGGCTTTTCAGCTCGGCAAATTCCGGAAAGCGTTCGGGCAAGTCATCCAGCGAGGCGTAGGACGTGTAGCCGCCATAGCCTTGCTCTTCGCACCAGGTATTGCCGGCATCGTCTTCTTCAGCCAGCAGCCAGCAGACTTTCTCAAGCTGCTCGGCAAAGTCCAGATCGGACACTTTTTCCTCGCGTACGAGGGTCGGGAACAGGGTGCGTGTGGTCATGTGCGCGTCTTTAGGCGCGGTGGCGACCAAAGAAAAGTGCCCGCCATGCACGAAGGCGCGGCGGGCACATGTTCAGATCAGGGGAGAGGCGGCGCCTATTCCTCTGTTGCGCTGGCGTCCTCGGCCGGGGCGGCGTCCTGGACCGGCTTGACGAATTTCAGCGTCATGCGGTCACTTTCGCCAATATTGGCGTAGGTTTCCGGATCGAAACCGTCCGGCGTGTTGCCGTCGCGGTCCGTCGTGCGGCTATTGGGGGGCAGCGTCCAGACACCGAAGGGGTGGTCTGCCGTGTCGGCCGGATTGGCGTTGATCTCGCTGGCTCCGACGAATTCAAAGCCGGCAGCCTCTGCGAGGGATTTGACATAATCCTCATGCACATAACCGCTGGAGGCGGTCGGGTCCTGCGTCTCTGTCGACGGCAGGCGGTGCTCGACGACGCCCAGCACGCCGCCCGGCTTCAGGGCCGCATAGGCATCGGTGAAGAATTTCTCGGCATAGCCGCCTGACATCCAGTTATGCAGGTTGCGGAAGGTGAGCACGACATCGGCTGTGCCCGGCTCTGTCAGCGGGCCGGTCGTGCCGGAAAAGGCGGAATATTCGATATCGCCATAGATCGCGTCGGAATGTTCGGCCTGGAATTCTGCCAGACGGCTTTCAATACGCGCCCGGCGCTCTTCATCGCCGCCTTCGGGGTCAAACCCGGCTGCCACAAGCACGCCATCTCCGGAGGCCAGATAAGGCGCCAGCACATTCGTGTACCAGCCACCGCCGGGCCACAGCTCAACGACTTTGTCGCTGGGCTCGATGTCAAAGAATTCGATGGTTTCCTTGGGGTGGCGATACTGATCGCGGGCCTTTTCAGCCTCTGTGCGATGCTCGCCTTCAATGGCGGCCTGCAGGGGGCTTGCCTCTGTAAAGGCTTCTGCAGCTTTCTCCACCTCGACGGTTTTCTCTGTCGGGGGTGTTTCCTGCGCACCACAGGCCGTCAGCAACAGGGCCGACAGGGCAATCATTGGGGTCAGATGTTTCACGGGCTTTCCTCTTCTCAACTGGCCTCTTGAACCACACTTTACGCTACCCACATAGTTCATGTCACGATGCCGACAATCGGGTCGTGACCGGTATCTGCCTCAGCGCCGAATTCGGGCTGGATCAAAACAGATGCCGAACATCCATCCGGGCGCTCCCTGTGATGACGGGTTGCCCGCAGTTGCTTGAATAAGAGGACTGATTCTATGAGCAATATTGACCTTACCCCCCTTTACCGCACGGTTGTCGGCTTTGACCGTCTTGCCAGCATGATCGATCAGGCATCACGCCTCGACGGCTCGCAGGGCTATCCGCCGTACAATATCGAACGTGTCGACGATAACGCCTTCGGCATCGAGATTGCCGTCGCCGGCTTTACCGAAGACGATCTCGACATCGAGACCAAAGAAGGCCTGCTGACGGTTGCCGGCAAGCGCGGCGAAAGCGAAGACGGCGAAGGCCGCAACTATCTGCACCGCGGCATTGCCCAGCGCAGCTTCATTCGCCGCTTCCAGCTGGCGGACCATGTTATCGTGACCGGCGCGAGCCTTGACCATGGCGTACTGCGCATCGAGCTGATCCGTGAACTGCCGGAAGAGAAAAAGCCGCGCAAGATCGAAATCGGTGCTCCGGAAAAGTCCGAACCGAAACTGATCGGCAAGAAAGCGGCCTCCAACGCCGCCTAAGCCTTAGCGAACCTCCCTACAGAAACGGCGCGTCCCCCATGGCGCGCCGTTTTTTATTTAACTGAGAATGATGGCCTCAGGAAAAGACGCTCACACACTCAGTCTCTGTAAGGAATGTATTCAGATCATCATTTGACAGGCAGGATTTGACGGCCTTGCGGACGGAGTCGAAAGCTGCGCCGGCATAAGTCTGCGTTGTCTGCTCGAAGCTCGTGTCTGCCACGGTGGCGGAAACCTTGTCCTTGCGGCGGCCGGCGCTGGCGGCATTGGCCTTCGCCCAGGGCAGATAGGTCTTCGACAGTTCCTCGGCGAAGACCGGTGCGAGCGTGGTCTTCAGCTTTTCAAGATCTTCAAACGGCGCGCCCGGTTTCGGGTCTTCCATGTTTTCGCACCAGGCGACCAGGAATGGCGTGTTTTCCTTCAGCCAGGCCGCAGGGGTCTCATCCATCAGCATCTGCTGGAATTGCGCGGCGAGCGAGAAATCCGCCGCAGACGGACGGCCGCCGAAAATATAGAGATGCTCTTTCAGGTGTGCGTTCAGCAGGGTGGCAAAGCGCTGCCAGGAGGCTTTCAGCGTGTCTGCATTTTCCGGTGTCGCGCCCACCAGCGGCAGGCGGTCTGCCATACGCTCTCCAATCTGGGTTTGCGCTTTCTTGTAGGCGCGCGGACGCTTGCCGCCATAGAGCTGCACCAGCACGCGCAGGGCCGCGGCATCGCGGTCAGGCTTCTGGCCCCAGCGTTCCAGGAACATGCATTTGTTCAGCCATTCATCCGCATAGTCTTCCAGGATCAGCGCCAGCGCAGAGGCGGCGGCATCATCCGGCACAGCAGATGGTTCGGCATGGTCTGCTTCAACTGCGGCCAGAATGGCGGTGGAATCCTGGCTGGCCGGGCGTTCCGGAGAGATCAGCAGCGGCACAGTCGGCGTCTTTGCCTGGGCCTGGAATTCCTCCTCATTCCCGCGGTCGCGAGAGATCCAGTCGAAATCGATATTCTTGTAGCGCAGGAACGACCGCACTTTCTGGGAGTAGGGTGAGGTATCTGCGCCGAACAGGCGATAATCGGACATGAGGTTGGCCTTCGTCATGATTTGCCCCTGTCTGTAGGCATTTCGGGCTGCACTGCCAAGGAGCGTTTGCCGCAGGTGCTGATAATGGGTATGCGCTGCAGCAGGCATTTTACGAATGAAGGAGCGGCAAATGCGGATCATGCACGTGATGGCGGGCGCAGCAGAAGGCGGCGCAGAGAACATCATGCTGGAGTCCGTTATGGCTTTGGCGGAAGCGGGTTTGACCCAGCATGTCGTCACCCGGCCGAACAATGATTTCCGCATTCAGAAGTACAAGGAAGCGGGCATTGGCGTCGATGTGGCCGCCTTCAACAATACCTGGCCCTTCCCGACCCGCCGTGTGATCGGCGACGCAATCAAGGCTTTCAAACCGGATGTCATCGAATACTGGATGGGCCGTGCCGGACAGTACGCGCCGAAGGAATACCGCAATCGCTCAATCGGCTGGTATGGCGGCTATTACAAGCTGGCGCGCTTTGTGAATTGCGAATGGCATGTCGGCCTCACCATCGACCTGTTGCGCCATATCCGCGAGCAGGGCGTGCCGGAAGACCGGTCTGCCATCATCCACACTTATGCAGACTTTGAAGGCGCAGACCCGGCCAGCCGCGCGGCGCTGGACACGCCGGAAGATGCGCCCGTCGCACTGGCGCTGGCGCGCCTGCACGAGAAGAAGGGGCTAGACACATTGCTGGAAGCGACCGTCAAGGTGCCGGACCTTTATGTCTGGATCGCCGGCGATGGCCCGCTGGAAGCCGAGTTGAAAAAGCAATGCACAGAGCTGGGCTTGGATGACCGGGTGCGGTTCCTTGGCTGGCGCAATGATCGCGGCGCCTTGCTGGCAGCTTGCGATGTGGTGGCCTTCCCGTCGCGCTATGAGCCATTCGGCACGGTGACGGTCGATGCCTGGGCGGCGTCACGCCCGCTGGTGGCGGCAGATGCTGTCGGCCCGGCCGCCTATGTGAAGGATGAGGTCAACGGCCTTTTGATCCCGAAGAATGATGTGGACGCCCTGGCCACTGCGCTCAGCCGCGTAATCACGGACAAGGCGTTGGCGCAAAAGCTGGTCGATGGCGGGCGTGCCTCATACGAGCAGCAATTCACCAAAGCGGCCTTCCAGCGCGATTCCGTTACCTTCTATGAGAAGATCATCGCGCATGCCGGGCCGTTCAGCGACTAGAGTATGCTCTGAAAGAACTTTTTGTAGAGTTGTTGGCTGCTGCGCTGGCCAAGGCCGATCTGAACGTCGATCCCGGCATCGCGCAGGGCGCGGATTCCGCCATTGGCGACAGGGTGGGGGTCTTCCACCGCGCAGACCACGCGCGCAATGCCAGCCTCGCGCAGAAGAAGAGAGCAGGATTTGTTGCCCTGGGAGCGCTCACGACATGGCTCCAGCGTGACATAGGCGGTGCCGCCGCGTGCCCGGTCGCCAGCCTGTTGCAAGGCGACCTCCTCAGCATGGGGGCGACCGCCGATGCCGGTGACACCTTCGCCGACCACATGGCCGTCCGCATCCGTCAGAACGCAGCCGACAGACGGGTTCACACCAGTCAGGCCCTGATTAAGCCGCGCCAGCCCGAGGGCGCGGTTCATTCTGCGCCGGTCACGCCGCCGGGAAGGGCGGTTGTTCATGGCAGCTCTGGCAGCGGCTTGCCGCGATCTGCATCCAAATACTGAACGGAGACTGGCTTCAGATCGTCGTCCAGCTCAATGAAGAGCGGGTTGCCGGTCGGGATTTCGATGCCGGTAATAGTTTCGTCCGGCACATTGAAGAGATGCTTCACCAGCGCGCGCAGGGAGTTACCGTGCGCGGCGATGACAACATCCTTGCCTGATTGCAGAACCGGGGCAATCGTGTCGTTCCAGTAGGGCAGCACGCGTTCCAGCGTCAGCTTCAGGCTTTCGGTGGCGGGAACATCCACGCCATCATAGCGTGGGTCTGTCGACAGATCGAACTCGCTGCCGGTTTCCATCGGCGGCGGGGGAATGTCATAGGAGCGGCGCCAGACATGGACTTGTTCGTCGCCATGCTTGGCGGCGGTCTCTGCCTTGTCGAGGCCGGTCAGGCCACCATAGTGGCGCTCATTGAGGTGCCAGTCTTTTTCGACCGGCAACCAGGCGCGGCCCATTTCGGTCAGCGCCAGCCACATGGTGCGGATGGCGCGGATTTGCACACTGGTAAATGCGGCGCGGAAATCCGCATCAGAGGCCTTGAGCAGTTCGCCAGCCTTTTTTGCTTCGGCTTCGCCTTTCTCGGTCAGGTCTGCATCCCACCAGCCGGTGAAGCGGTTTTGCAAATTCCATTCGGATTGTCCGTGGCGGACAAGGGCGAGCTTGGGCATGGATGTTATCCTTTGTGTCGGGCGAAATGTCTCTTCGGCGTTCATTTCGGGGCAAACAGGCGGTGATTCAAGCTTCCATCGTCTGGATCAGGTCTGCAAAGGCCAACACGACATGGTAGCCGGTCGAGGCTGGCATGAAGTGCGAGAGGGTTTGTCCGGTCGCGTCGATATGGTCGATCCAGCCGCCTTCAGGGGTGAGGTGTTCGTCCATCAGAATGTCGAAACTGGTGCAGGCGGCGGCGGCGAAACTTTCCTCTCCTGTCAGGCGCAGCATCATGAGATGAGCTTGCAGCGCCTCTGCCTGGCCCCAGGTGCGGCGCCCGGCATTGTGGACGCTGCCGTCGCGCTTCACTTCCAGCAGGGTGCGGCCTGAGGGATCCAGCGTCCCGGTGGCGAAGCTGTAGAGGCGGCCGGCCGCCGGGTTCAGGGCTTCGCCGCTCAGCTTGCTGTAGAGGTCCAGCAGCCAGACCCACTCGAATTGATGCCCTGGCTCAACCACCATCGCAGCTTCGCCGTCCGGTTCGCTCCAGTCTGCCTTGAAGGTTTCGCCCAGCAGATTGCCGGGGCCTGCGGTGAATTTCGTTTCGAAGAGCTGGATCAGCTCTGCCGCCTTGCCGAGATAGCCGCCTTCCGGATCCGCCACATGCAGGGCGAGGAACGCTTCGAGCATATGCATGTGCGGGTTCTGGCTGCGGGTTTGCGGCGGGGGCAGGCGCTCGGCATATCCGCCATTCGTGCGATCTTTCAGCCGTCCCTCTGCGGCGTCGATCAGAGCGCGCGCTGGGGCCAGAACGCTGCCGCCATCTTCTATCACCATGCTGGCATTGGCGAGCGCGTAAAGCGTGAAGGCCAGATCGTAGAGATCTGGCGTGTCATCGGCGAGGCCGGAACCATCGCAATGAATGCGGTGTCCGGTCAGCCCATCCGGACGCCGCGCAAGGCCGCTGAGGATGCGCACGCCCTGTTCGACATCTTCCATCGCTGCGTCAGGTTTCCAGCCGAGCATGGCGGCCTGCGCAAAGACGAATGTCTGACGCGCCTGAACCCGCACGCGTGTGGTGTCTTCCGGCATCTGGGAGTGGTCGAGGCTCAGGCCTTCGCGGAACAGGCCGCCGTCTCCGCTGCCTTTCTCGCTCCATAGCGGGAAGCAGGCATCAAACAGCCAAAAGCGGGCTTCGCGTGCCCTGCGTCTCAATGCCGATATGGACATGGACTTCACACCCCCTGGCAAATGTCACGTCAGGCAGCGTCTGTGGCTCGCCAAACCATCCGGCTTCCTGCTAACAGGAGTGCCATGAATTGGCCAGCGGCTGCCGGCCTGAAACTGCGAAAGAGTTCCGAGCCTTATGAGAGACAAGGTTTTCTTCCCGCTTGCCCTGTTGCTGGCAGTGGTCATGGTGCTGGTGGCGATATGGCCCGGCATCGGCCGTCTGCCGAGCGGACCTGTGACGGGCGACGGTGCCAATTATGAACGAATCACGATCGAAGGAGCCTATCTCAACAAGGTTCTGGCTGGTGGTGACGCGATTACCGAACTGGTACGCGACAAGAGCGGGACATATCTGCTCTACATTCGGTCTGATGCCGAGACGCTGGGGCCGGATCCGGAAGAGGGGCCGCATTTCAGGCTGGCCAGCGATCTGGAGCAGCAATTCTCTGGTATGCACATTCGTGTGACCGTCCGGATGCGTCCGGCCGATACACAGGGCGCCATGCAGGCAAAGTTGAATTACTCAACGGGACGATCTGGCGATTCGGGCTGGCAGACTTTCGACCTTGTGCCGGAATTCAGCGATTTCAGCTTTGAGTACAATGTTCCGGTTCGTACCGGCGATCAGGGCTATGACTATCTGGGCATTCGTCCGGTTGTCCCCTCAAAGGAGCGGGCCATCCTGGTTGAGCGGATCATGTTCGAACGGCTTGGACCTGCTGGCTGACAATAAGCGCGATAAGCGCTTTGCCTGGGCAGGCTTACCTGTTTAATCTCTGCGAAATGGAATTTTCATGCCGGATGGAACTGTCTTATCGGTGTGAGCCTGACAAGCAGGAGATGAAATGCGCAAATATCTTGCCCCGCTAGGCCTTTTGGCGCTGGCGGCATGTGGAACACAAGCGTCTATGGAGACCCCTTTGGCAGACACGGTAGAAACACCGGAGCAGGCGGAGACTGAAGTGGTAGCGACAGACCCTTATCTCTGGCTGGAAGAGGTGGAGGGCGAAGACGCACTTGCCTGGGTCCGCAGCCAGAATGAGCGCACGCTGGCGGACTTGCAGTCCGATCCGAACTATCCGGCCTTCGAGGCAGATGCGATCGAAGCGCTGACGTCCGCTGAGCGCATCCCTTATGGCAGTATCCGCAATGGCATGGTCTACAATTTCTGGCAGGACGATACCCACGTTCGTGGCCTGTGGCGCCGGACGAGCCTTGAGAGCTATGCGACCGATGCGCCAGAGTGGGAAACCGTGCTCGATTTCGACAAGCTGGCCGCCGATGAGGACAAGAACTGGGTCTATAAAGGTGCCGATTGTTTCGCGCCGAAGGGCAGTTCGGACTATAAATGCATGGTCTCTCTGTCGAATGGCGGCAAGGATGCCGTCATCCAGCGTGAATTTGATCTGGTCACCAAGCAATTCGTGGAAGACGGTTTCGTCACCCCGGAAGCCAAGCAAGGTTCGGCCTGGGCCAGCCCCGATACGCTGCTGATCGCGACCGATTGGGGCGAGGGGACAGTTACGCAGTCTGGCTATCCCTTTGTCGTGAAGCGTTGGGAGCGTGGCACGCCGCTGGACTCTGCCGAAGAGCTGATCCGCGGGGATGAGACCGATGTCGGCGTGTGGCCTATGGCGCTGGAGCTGGAAGACGGCCGCGTGCTTCAGGGCGCTGTCGAAGCCGACACATTCTTCACCTCCAAATATTGGTGGTTCCCGGGAGGGGAAACCGTGCCGGTACAATTCCCGATCCCGCTGAAATCAAGCCCGCAGGGCGTGTATGAAGGTCAGCTGCTTGTCTCCTTGCAGGAAGATTGGGCGCCGGAAGGACAGGATGTCGCCTTCAAGTCCGGTGATCTCGTCGCCTTTGATATTGATACGTTCCTTGAGACGCGCGAATTGCCGCCAGTGTCTCTGGTATTCCATCCGAATGAGGCGCAGGCCCTGGAAGGCGTGGCGATTGCCAAGAATGCGCTTCTTCTGGGTGTGAGCGATACGGCCGTCGGCAAGGTGATGCTGGCCGAGCCGGTGGAAGAGACCTGGGTCGTTCGTCCGGTGGAACTGCCGGGGACAGGACAGGCGAATATCGCCTTTGCCAGCGACCGGGAGGAAACGGTCTTCATCAATTACGAAGACTTCCTGACGCCGGATTCCCTGCTCAGCTACAATACGTCGACTGAGGATGTAACGACGCTGAAAAGCCTGCCGCCCAAGTTTGATGCGACAGGCCTGAAAGTGGAGCAACATTTTGCGACATCCAAGGATGGCACAAAGATTCCGTATTTCCTTGTCAGCAAGGAAGATATTCCGATGGACGGGACCACGCCGACGCTGCTGTACGGCTATGGTGGTTTTCAGGTTTCCATGAACCCGTCCTATAGCGCGGTGACAGGCCGCCTCTGGCTGGAAAAGGGCGGCGCCTATGTGCTGGCCAATATTCGCGGGGGCGGTGAGTTCGGCCCGGCCTGGCACCAGGCTGGCCTGAAGCAGAACCGCCAGCGCATCTATGATGATTTCATCGCTGTGGGCGAGGATCTTGTGGAGAGCGGCGTGACCAGCCCTGAGCATCTGGGCATCATGGGCGGTTCGAATGGCGGCCTTCTGATGGGCGTGATGCTGAACCAGCGCCCCGATCTCTGGAATGCTGTTGTCGTTCAGGTGCCGCTGTTGGACATGATGCGCTATCATCTGCTGCTCGCAGGGGCGTCCTGGGTGGACGAGTATGGCTCTCCTGACGTGCCGGAAGAGCGTGCATTCCTGGAGACGATTTCTCCCTATCAGAATTTTGATGCGTCAAAGCCTTATCCGGTGCCGTTCTTTGTTACGTCCACAAAGGATGACCGCGTGCATCCGGGGCATGCCCGCAAGATGGCCAAGAAGTTCGAAGCCGCAGGCCTGCCTTTCTATTATTATGAAAATACCGATGGCGGTCACTCTGCGGCGGCGAACCAGCAGGAGCGGGCAAAACGCTCTGCGCTGGAGTTTACCTATCTGACGGAAAAATTGTTCCCGCAAACAAGTGAGAACTAAAGTCTGATTAAAGAACCCTTCTGGCGGAGTTTCGAAATAGAACTCAACCAGAAGGGATTCGATTTTTCTTGCGCGCGCTCCAGATGGGGCTCATGACTTCTAATATGTACCTGAATGCGCCCCCGCCTGAGAATGACGTGGTCCGCCTTGAAAGCCTGTCAGAAGCCCACAGAAGCAATCTGCAGGATTCCACTGCTGCGGCCTCGATGTGGGAATGGATGCCGGTTATTTCGACCGGCACCAGCCTGGACGCATATATCGATTACTGTCTGTCCGAAATGAAGGGGGATTCATTCTACCCCTTCGTGGTCTATCGCAAGTCCGACAACAGTTTTGCGGGTCTCGTCGCGTATGAGCGCGTTTCGCGCACGCACCGGCGGCTGGGCGTCGGCTTTCTGTGGCATCCAGAACATGTGCGCGGAACGGATGTCGTTCCGGCGACGCAGCTGGCCCTGTTGGAGCGGGCCGTGCAGGCGAGATTCCAGCGGATTTCCTATTATATTCCGGAAGAGAATGAACGAGCCTTGCGCGCGTTTGACCGGATCGGGGCGCGCCGGGAGGGTGTGATCCGTCATTATATGCGCGCGGCCAATGGCACCTGGAGCAATGTCGTCGTGCTATCGCTCATCACCGACGAGATAAAAGCCGCTATGAACGTGCTGGCGGACCGGGTGCGTCAGCTGCAATTGGCTTGACGGTCGGGCCCGCGCGTGCTTTAGCCCCGCGAACATCTGCGCAAAATAGAGAAGCGCGCTTTGACTGAACCCGTGAGGTCAGCGAGGCCCCCCGCCCGGCGAAGTGTCGCTCAGCGGGGCTCTTCTGCTTTGTGTGGTGGTTTGGAGCGCCTATGTCAGAGGTTCTGACACATGGCAAAGGAGCGATAAGATGTTCGACACACTGAGCGAACGCCTTGGCGGGATTTTTGACGGTCTGACAGGCCGCGGCGCACTATCCGAAAAGGATGTGAGCGCTGCGCTGCGCGAGATCCGCGTTGCCCTGCTGGAGGCTGACGTCGCCTTGCCGGTGGTGAAGGACTTTATCGGGAATGTGAAATCCCGCGCCGTTGGCGAGGAAGTCATCCGCTCCGTGAAGCCAGGCCAGCAAGTGATCAAGATCGTCTATGACGCTCTGATCGAAATGCTGGGCGGGGAAGACAGTGACGGCAGCCTGCGCATCGACAGCCCGCCCGCCGTGATCCTTATGGCCGGCCTTCAGGGCTCAGGTAAAACGACGACGACCGGCAAGCTGGCCAAGCGCCTGTCTGAGAAAGAGCGCAAGAAAGTCCTGCTCGCCTCGCTCGATACGCGCCGTCCGGCCGCCATGGAGCAGCTGGCCATTCTGGCGGATCAGTGCGGCGACAATGTCGTCTCCCTGCCGATCATTCAGGGCCAGCTGGCAACCGATATTGCCCGCCGCGCAATGAATGCTGCGAAGATCGGCGGATATGACGTGCTGATCCTTGATACCGCCGGCCGCACGACCATCGACGAGCAGATGATGAATGAAGTGGCGGAGATTGCGGAGATCGCAACCCCGTCCGAGACTCTGTTGGTCGCAGACTCCCTGACCGGTCAGGACGCCGTTGAGACAGCCAGCCGTTTCCATGCGCGCCTGCCGCTGACCGGCCTGGTCCTGACACGGATGGATGGTGATGGCCGCGGCGGCGCTGCGCTCTCCATGCGTGCGGTAACCGGCCTGCCGATCAAGTTCATGGGTGTCGGCGAAAAGCTGGACGGTCTGGATGCTTTCGATGCCAAGCGCGTCGCCGGGCGCATTCTGGGGCAGGGCGACATTGTCTCTCTGGTCGAGAAGGCTTCCGAGCAGATGGACGCGGCGAAGGCCGAACGCATGGCGGAGAAACTCCGCAAGGGTGAGTTCGACCTGGAAGACATGGCAGAACAGTTCCGCCAGATGCAGCGCATGGGCGGCCTTGGCGGCCTGATGGGCATGCTGCCGGGCGCGCGCAAGGCCAAGCAGGCCATGGAGTCTGCCAATCTGGATGACAATGTCCTGAAGCGTCAGGAAGCCATCATCATGTCCATGACCCGGCAGGAACGCCGCAAGCCGGCCGTTCTGAATGCATCGCGCCGTAAACGGATCGCTTCGGGTGCCGGCGTGACCGTGCAAGAGGTCAACAAGGTGCTGAAGATGCACCAGCAGATGGCCGGCATGATGAAGAAGATGCGCAAGAAAGGCGGCATGAAGAACATGCTGGGTGCTGCGCAGGCGGCGGGTCTGTCTCAGGCAGACCTGGCGAAAATGGGTGGACAGGGCGGTATGCCTGGTCTCGGCGGCGGATCGCTGCCGCCCGGTATGGGCGGACTGCCCGGCCTTGGGGGAGGCAAGAAGAAATGAACACTGACACAGACGCCATGGCCATGCTGCAGCTGACCAAGCTGCGCTCCAGCATCGACAATCTGGATGCCATCATCATCCACACCCTGGCAGAGCGCTTCAAGGCGACCCAGGAAGTTGGCAAGCTGAAGGCCGTGCACAATATGCCGCCTGCGGATAAAGCCCGGGAAGCGCGCCAGATCGAGCGCCTGCGTACCCTGGCCCAGCAGAGTGGGCTGGACCCGGCCTTTGCCGAGAAGCTTTTGAATTTCATCGTGGCGGAAGTGATCCGCCATCATGAGCAGATCCGCGATTTAGAAGCGGACGACTGAGAATTACATCCGAGACGCCAGACTTACAGGAGATACACACATGGCCCTCAAGATCCGACTCGCCCGTGGCGGGTCCAAGAAACGCCCCTTCTATTCCGTCGTTGTTGCTGACGCTCGCGCCCCGCGCGATGGCCGCTTCATCGAGAAAATCGGCACGTATGATCCGCGCCAGCCGAAGGATTCCGACAACCGCGTGAACATCGACGGCGAGAAAGCTGCTGAATGGGTCCGCAAGGGCGCCCAGCCGACCGAACGCGTCGCACGCTTCCTGTCCCAGATCGAAGTTGACGGCAAGCCGATCATCGCCTGGGAACATGGCAACAACCCGAAGAAGGGTGAGCCAGGCAAGAAAGCGCAAGAGCGCGCTAACGAGAAAGCCGAGAAGGCTGCTGCTGCCGCTGAGGCCGCCGCTGCTCCGGCAGAGGAAGAAGCTCCGGCAGCTGAAGAAGCCGCTGAAGAAGCTGCTTCCGAATAAGGCTGGCTAACAGTCTCGGAGATTCAAGGCCGGTGCCCTTCTGGGTGCCGGCCTTTTTCGTGGGCCGGTTCAGGTTTTGCGACCCTGCTGAGGCGCTCGCCCTTTGCAGGCGGTTCAATCCTGAACATTCAGCAACAGAGGAACCCGGAAGCGTTCAGGCAGTATGGTCTAGCAAGGGTCTGTAAGCCGAAAGGAGACTGACATGCTGAATATCCGCCACATGCGTAGCGCTGCCCTGGCCGCTGGCGCGCTTGCCCTTACCTTGCCTGCAGCAGCCGATTATCATTCCAAGCGTGGGCAGGATAGCTATGGAGCGCGAGGCCATGGGGGCGGGATTGTTCTGCATGCGGATGCGCGCTTTTCGGGTGAGAGTATTCGCCTGAAGGGCGCCGAGCCCGATCTCTCACGGTTCCACTTCAATGACAGGGTGTCTTCCATCAGCCTGCGCTCCGGCGCATGGGAAGTCTGCACGGATGCGAACTTTCGGGGGCGCTGCGAAATCATTGATGCTGATGTTGCCCGCCTCAACGCTTACCGGCTGAATGACAATATTTCCTCTGTCCGGCCTGTCAGCCGGCGTGGGGATTGGCGTGATCGCCCGGATCATCGCGGTGATTGGCGCGGCGGCCGCAGGGGGCATGGTGGCCTTGTCCTGTTTGCCGACTCTCAGCTCCGGGGGCCGTCCGTCGAGATCGGCGAGGATGTCCCAGACCTCAGCCCCTATCGCTTTAATGACAAGGCAAGTTCCTTCCTGGTTACTGGCGGAACCTGGCAAGTCTGCGAGCATGCGAACTTTCGCGGGCGGTGCGAAATTATCTCTGGCGGCGAGGGCGAGCTCAAACCGATCCGGATGAATGACAATATTTCCTCGATCCGCAGGTTCTCTGGCCGCAGGTAGCCGTAACTGATGCTTGCTCTGCGCCGCCGTCTCGCTACAGAAGGCAGAATGAGTGCAGATCAAGACAGGCTGATTGTTGTGGGCGCCATCAAGGGCGCCCATGGCGTGCGCGGTGAAGTGCGGGTGAAAAGCTTCACCGCCATTCCCGAAGACGTGTTCGACTATGGCCCCCTGCTGGATGAGGCGGGCAAGCCGGTTCTCACACCGGTCAATGCGCGTCCCGGTAAGGATCACTTCATCGTCCGCCCGAAAGAGCACAAGCAGAAGGAAGACTGGGACGCCATCAAGGGCACGCTTTTGCATGTGCCCCGGTCCTGTTTGCCCGAAACGGAAGATGACGAGTTCTATATTGAAGACCTGATTGGTCTCACCGTCTTTGCAGGCGGCAATGAACCGGCCGGCATGGTCCGCGCTTTGCAGAATTTCGGCGCGGATGATCTGCTGGAAATCCGCCTGAAGGATCGCGGTGGCACGATACTTGTGCCGTTCACGCTTGTGGATGTGCCAACGGTTGATTTGGCCTCTGGCCGGATCGTCATTCCTGATCTTGCCACTTGGGCGGAGGAGGCGTCCGGCGAGTAGTTTTTCAGGCTTTGCGCCATGTTGCCGCCTGTTCAGGCAGGAACTGGCATAAGGTATGGGTTAAGAAACGAGGTATCTTGCCCATGTTTGCGAAACTGATCCGCCTTGGCGCGATGCTGGCATTGCCGCTTTCCGCTGCTGGAGCCGCATCTGCGCAATATGACGCCGCAGGCGAACCGGCGGGACTGATGCTGTTCAGCGGCCAGGACTATCGCGGCGAAGTCCGTGAAGTGTTCGAGCCGGTCTACACATTGAATGATTACAGCTTCAATGACCGGGCCCGCTCCGTCGCCGTACTGTCAGGCGCGTGGGAGCTGTGCGAGCATTCCGATTTTACAGGTCGCTGCGTCTTTATCCGTCATGATGTGGCAGATCTCGACTGGTATGGGCTCGACTATGAGATCAGCTCAGCGCGTCCGATCTATGAATATACCGAGGCCGAGCATGGCCTGATGTTCGTGCGGGATGATCAGGGGTATATCCGTTACGCTGACAATAACCGGTATGGTTATGACGATTACTCTCAGGGGTATGGTGTCAGCACGCGTGTCAGCGTCTATCATTATGGCTATTCGCCGACTTACCGGTCCTATGGATATTATGACCCGCGCTATGGCTATGGTCCGTATGGCTTTGCCTGGACCCGGCATGGCGTGAACCGCCATTATGGTCGGGATTACCGCCGCGATTATCGTCATCACAGGCCGGATCTGAGGGGCCATTATGGCGCGCGCGATGGTGACGTGACGCTGTATGTCGATTCCTATGGCCGCGGGCCGTCGCTAGGCCTGAATGATGGGGTGTCCGATCTCAGCCGGTACCGGTTCAACGACAATGTCTCCTCAATCAAGATCCGCAGCGGCAAATGGGAAGTGTGCGAGCACGCGAACTTCAAGGGCCGGTGCCAGATCATTGATGCGTCGAATGACAAGCTGAATGGCATTCGCCTGAACGACAATATTTCGTCCATTCGCCCGGTCGATGGAAGTGGCCACAGGGGAGACCGCAATCGCGGTGATCGTCGCTATGATGGCCCGCGCGGCGGCCGTGATCATCGTGGCGACCGGGAAGATTCTCGCGGAGGTGAGCGCCGCCCCCATAAGGCGGGTGTCGTGACCCGCACGCGCGGAGATGATCTGGCGGGTGGGCCAGCCTCAGAGCGGGTGGCCCGTCCAGGCCAGCCTGTGCGTGCGGATATCAATCGTCCGCAAAGGGAAGAACAGGCCCGGCAGGAGATCCGCCAGCGGCGAGAACGCGTTCAGGAAACCCGCGCGGTTCCGCAGTCACCTGCCTTCCGGAACCGTCAGGATGTCCAGCGCCAGCGTCCGGCAGACACTGTGCAGCGCCGGGTAGAGCGTCCGCGTGACATCCGCCCGGTCGAGCGGCGTCCGCAACAGGCTCGTCCTGTCCAGCGCCGTGCTGAGCCCGTACGCCCGCAACGCCAGGCCGCGCCGCAAAGAGCAAATGCGCAATCTCAGCCTGTGCGGCCTCGTCCCCAGGCCAGACCTCAAACGCAGCGTCCGCAGGTAGCCCCGGCCCGGCCTCAGCGTGCGCAGCAGGTTCAGGCACCCCGGCCCCAGCCGCAGGCGCGGCCTCAGCCCCGTCCACGGCCACAGCCACGTCCGCAAAGAAACAAGGATACGCGGTCTCCGGCTTTGCGCGCTCGCGACAATACACAGCAGAACTAGGATTTCAGCCGAGCTTATGCCCGCGGGTCATTCCACTCGCGGGCGATGCCGTATCCGCCGCGGCGGGTCAGCCAGAACATGCCGATCAGGTCAAACATGCCGGCGCCCAGGCGGCCCAGAAAGCCATATTTGGACTGTCCGGCCAGGCGTTTGCGGTCATTCACCTTTTCTTCGCGTACATCCCAGCCCGCCCGTTTGATCAGGGCTGGCAAGAAGCGGTGCATGGAGGCAAAGAAGGGTAGATCCCGGAAGGCGGCCGTGCGGATCAGTTTCCAGCCGCAGCCCGTATCGGTCGCGTCATCACGCAGCACAAACCTGCGCACGCCATTGGCCACACGGGACTGAACCCATTTGAAACCGGAATCGTTTCGGCTGTTTCGCTTTCCGGCAATGATGCCCAGCCGGGCCGGGGCGCCGGGCAGGATGATTTCCTGCCACAGCCTGGCCGTATCGGCCGGATCATTCTGGCCGTCGCCATCCAGCAATTGCACCCACTCACCGCGCACCGATTTCAGGCCGGTGAACAGCGCCGCAGATTTGCCGCGTCGCGCGACATGGTTCAGCACCGTCACCGTGTCCGGATGCTTCGCCTTGGCCTCTGCCAGTTCTGTCTCGGTTGCATCAGCTGAGCAGTCATTCACGCAAATGACCTCAAACGCGATGCCGGAGAGCTGTTCATGCACTTCATCTATGACAGGGTGCACATTGCCCTCTTCATTGAAGAAGGGGATCAGAACGGAAAGGGCGGGGCGGGTTTCCATCCTGTCTGGACTAGAGCTTGCTGCAGGCGCGGTCCAGCCTCATTTCTCTGTCGCCTCGGCGCGGCGGCGCAGCTCCACCTCTGCCTTGTGGTCTCCTGACATGGCGGCCTGTTTCAGCTCGGCCGGCGTCATGCGGGCATAGGCTTCCGGCGGCTCGGCAGAGGCCGTGCCGGGTTTGCGCCCCATGCAAAGTGCAATGACGCTGGCAAAAATGCCCATGCCTGATCCTTCCCGATTCCTGACAGGGCCAACTATGCCTGTTGTCAGCCGATCCGGAAAGGTGGAGAAGGCGGGCATTCGGGAGGGTGATATGGATATTTATCATATCTGGTTCGATCTGAAGCCGGGCACGGATGAGCGGGCCTTTGCGCCAGCCCTGTCAGCTTTTCTGTCTCACATGCGAGACGAAGGCCGGATCGAGGCGTGGCGCATGATGCGCTGCAAGCTGGGGCTTCGGCCGGATGATGTGCGGGAGTTTCACATCATGATCGAAACGCGCGACCTGGCGCAGCTTGATCAGGCCTTCAAGGCAGCGGCGGCCCGCTCCGGTGAAACCGATACACTACACTTTTCGGCCAATGCGATGGTAACGAACGTCAAGTTCGGCCTGTTCCGTGATTGGCCGGACTGGACGTGACAGCATATGCGTGACGGCGGGGCCCGCCTGCGCTAAAGGCTCGCCCCATGTTCGAGACAAGTTTCATCACCCTGTTCCCTGAGGCCTTTCCAGGCCCGCTGGGCGTTTCCATTCTGGAGCGCGCCCGCAAGGAAGGTATCTGGAATTGGGAGACGGTGGATCTGCGGCCCTTTGGCCTCGGCAAGCACAAGAATGTCGATGCGCCACCCGCAGGGGGCGGGGCCGGCATGGTGATCCGTCCGGATGTGGCCAGCGCGGCCCTGGACAGCATCGATACCGCTGGCAAGCATCTTGTCTATCTGTCGCCGCGCGGCGTGCCGTTTACCCAATCAAAGGCGCATCAATATGCGGGCGGCAAGGGGCTGGTCCTGTTTTGTGGCCGGTTTGAAGGCCTAGACCAGCGCGCTATTGATGCGCATGGCATGGAAGAGGTCTCCATGGGCGACTATGTGCTGGCGGGCGGAGAAGTGGCTGCCATGGCGATGGTAGAGGCCGTGGTGCGGCTTTTGCCCGGTGTCGCGGGGAATGAGGCCTCTCTGACGGATGAATCTTTCGAGAATGGCCTGCTGGAACATGACCAGTACACCCTGCCCAGACAGTGGGGGGAACGCGGGACTCCTGAGGTTTTGCTGTCAGGAGATCACAAACGTATAGAAGAATGGCGGTTTAACAGCGCAAAAGCGTTGACAAAAGAACGCCGTCCCGATTTATACGCCGCTTACTCCAAGACCCACGAATTCCAACCGCCGGAGACAGGCGATGAACATGATTGAACAGCTTGAAGCGGAAGAGTTCGCCCGCGTTGTCGGCGACAAGAACATTCCGGACTTCTCCCCGGGCGATACGCTGTCTGTGAACGTCCGCATTAAGGAAGGCGACCGTGAGCGCGTGCAGCGTTTCGAAGGCGTCTGCATTGCCCGCGCAGGCGGTGGCATCAATGAGAGCTTCACGGTTCGCAAGATTTCCTTCGGTGAAGGCGTAGAGCGTGTATTCCCGCTTGCTTCCCCGATGATCGAAAGCATCGAAGTGAAGCGCAAGGGCCGTGTGCGCCGTGCGAAACTCTACTATCTGCGCGACCGTCGCGGTAAATCTGCCCGTATCGCAGAGCGTACCACCGGCCACGGCATCGAAACGGTCGAGATCGCCGTTTCCAAGACCGAGCGTCGCCGTCAGAAAGATGCAGAAAAAGCTGCCCGCAAGGAAGCTGCTGCTAAGGCTCGCGATGAAGCTGCCAAGGCGAAAGCCGCTGAAGAGGCTGCTGCCGCTGCAGCTGCTGAGGCCGAAGCTTCTGCCGCTGAAGGCGCTGCCGAGGAATAGACTGCCCGGCCCAAGGCCAGGATTTGAAACAGCGCCTCTGCCAAAAGCAGGGGCGCTTTTCTTTTGGGGCGCAGGATTCTGTGCCACGCTTGGGGCATGAGAAATATCTGTCTTTCTATTCTGTGTGCGGGCCTGCTGGCCGCCTGTGATGTCCCCGAGAAAACACTCAGCATTACCGTGCCAGCCTGCCGACCGCCCAGTGTGGAGCAGGGTATCCTGTCGATAGGCGATGTGAGCTTTGACCCCGGCCAGGTAGAGGCCGAGGCAATAGAAGACGCCCTTGGCCGTCCGGCCCTGTCGATCCGGCTGGATACGGCAGGGGCCGAGAAGCTGGCCGTTCTGACGCGGGACAATATTGGACAGACCTTGCCCTTGCGTGTGGGCGATGAGGTTCTCATGTCTCCTATCGTAACGGAGGTGATCTCCGGCGGAATGCTGCAAGTGGCAGGCGATTTCGACAAGGCCGAACTGGAAACTCTGGCCCTGCGACTGTCTCCACCATGCGACCAAGACGCGGGTTAAGGCAGTTGCCCCTTTCCACCAGCGCTTTCGCCGCTATTGTGCGCCGCGACATAAAGAGATGAGGGTTCAATGGCCGGCAAGACGCTTTACGACAAGATCTGGGACGCGCACGTGGTGCACACGGATGTAGATACAGGTGAAAGCCTGCTCTACATCGATCTGCACCTTATCCACGAAGTGACGACGCCTCAGGCCTTTGCCGGTTTGAAAGCGGCCGGGCGGGGCGTGAGACGCCGCGATCTGACACTGGCCGTCGCAGACCATAATACCCCAACGGAAAACCAGTCGGCAGGCCTTGCCGGGGTGAAAGACCCCGAGGCCCGCAATCAGCTGGAAACGCTGACCCGCAATGTTGCTGAGTATGAAATCGAGTATTTCCCGATGGGCGATATTCGTAATGGCATCGTGCATGTGGTTGGCCCGGAGCAGGGACGTACCCAGCCCGGCATGACAATCGTTTGCGGGGATAGCCATACCTCTACGCATGGCGCATTTGGCGCGCTGGCCCATGGCATCGGCACAAGTGAAGTGGAGCATGTTCTGGCCACGCAGACCCTGCGGGCCCGCAAGATGAAGAACATGGCGATCGAGGTCTCCGGCTCGCTGAAAGAGGGCGTCACCGCGAAGGATCTGGCGCTGCACATCATTTCCGTCATCGGGACGGCTGGCGGTACGGGCCATGTCATGGAGTTCCGCGGCGATGCAATCCGCAAGCTCTCGATGGAAGGGCGGATGACGCTGTGCAATCTGTCGATCGAAGGCGGCGCGCGCGCAGGCCTGGTCGCGCCGGATGAGAAAACCTTCGCCTATATCAAAGGCCGCCCGGCCGCGCCGAAGGCTGGCGCCTGGGATCTGGCCGAAACCTATTGGCGCACGCTGCACAGCGATGATGACGCCGTGTTCGACGAGACTGTCCACATCAAGGGCGAAGACGTTGAGCCGACGGTGACCTGGGGCACCAGCCCGGAGCAGGGCATTGCCCTGTCAGGCATTATCCCGAAGCCGGAAGACTTTGACGATCCGGTCAAGGCAGGCGCCTGTGAACGGGCGCTGGCCTATATGGGCCTGGAAGGTGGCAAGCCGATCAAGGGCACGCCGGTTCAACGCGTCTTCATCGGGTCTTGCACCAATAGCCGGATTGAAGATTTGCGGGCCGCGGCCGATGTGGCCAAGGGCAACAAGGTGGCCGAGGGTGTGCGGGCCATGGTCGTGCCAGGCTCAGGCCTCGTGCGGGCGCAGGCCGAAGAGGAAGGTCTGGACCAGGTCTTCATCGAGGCGGGCTTTGAATGGCGCGAGCCGGGCTGTTCCATGTGCCTCGGCATGAACCCGGATACGCTGGCCCCGGGTGAGCGCTGTGCCTCAACGTCCAACCGCAACTTCGAAGGCCGTCAGGGCCGCGATGGCCGTACGCATCTGATGAGCCCGGCCTTGGCGGCACGTGCGGCAATCAATGGCGTGATTGGCTAAACCGAGCTTTAAGTTGCCTCACTGGCAGCAGGAGAGGATAGTCCGGCCAAAATGTAACCCAGATCATGGAGATCCTGATGGCTGGAACTGTTTCTCTTCCCGGTGACGTAACGCTGGACGGTCCGCGCGGGCGGACCTATGCGTCCATTCTTGACACTGTGGGGGCAACGCCGCTGGTGGCCGCGCCCAAATTCGCCGAGTCTGAGGGCGTGAAGGCGACCCTTCTCTTCAAGTGCGAATTCTTCAATCCGCTGGCGAGCGTGAAGGACCGGATCGGCCTGAACATGATCCTGCAGCTGGAGGCGACCGGAAAGCTGAAGCCCGGCGGAACACTTGTGGAGCCAACCTCAGGCAATACGGGTATCGCGCTGGCCTTTGTGGCGGCCAGCCGGGGCTATCGCCTGATCCTGACCATGCCGGAATCCATGTCGATCGAGCGGAGGCGCATGCTCGCCTATCTGGGTGCGGAACTTGAACTGACGCCCAAGGAAAAAGGCATGGGCGGCGCCATCGCCAAGGCCCAGGAGATTCTTGAGGCAACGGATGGCGCAGTCATGCCCAGCCAGTTCGACAATCCGGCAAACCCCGCCATTCACGAAGTGACGACGGCCGAGGAAATCTGGACCGATACAGACGGCGCTGTTGATGCTGTGATCGCCGGAATTGGCACGGGCGGCACATTTACGGGGTGTGGCAAACTGCTGAAGACGCGCAAGCCAGAGCTGAAAATGTATGCCGTGGAACCGGAGGGCAGCCCGGTACTGTCTGGCGGAGCGCCGGGGCCGCACATGATACAGGGGATCGGCGCAGGCTTCATTCCAGACAATGCCGATACATCGCTGTTGGATGAAGTGGTGAAAGTATCGAATGATGAGGCCTTCGCCACCGCCCGCAAACTGGCCATGCTGGAAGGCATTCCGGGCGGCATCTCCTCTGGCGCGGCAGCAGCGGCGGCCGTGAAGATCGGCCAGCGCGACGAGATGGAAGGCAAAACACTTGTCGCCATCCTGCCGAGCTTTGCGGAGCGGTATGTCTCGACAGCGCTGTTTGACGGACTGTAATCTGACCGCATGATTACAGGTCTCGACCATTTTGTGCTGGTTTGCCCGGAGATAGAGGCAGCCACGGGCGTCTATTCGGCCTTGTTGGGGCGGCAGCCGGACTGGCGTGCTTCGTCAGATGGCGCGGCCACGGCGATCTTTCGTGTCGCGAACACTGCGCTTGAGCTGATGGCTCCGGACGGTGACGGCCCGGTGGCAGATCGCCTGCGGGAGATCATCACGGAAGAGGGGCCGGGGCTGAAGAGCCTTGCCTTCGGAACGGAAGATATTGGCTTTGCCCATCACAAGCTGACCCGCCGGGGCCTGAAGCCTGATGAGATCAGCGAGGGGGGCAGTACAAACGAAATCGACGGAAAAACGCGCAAATGGAGCCGTTTTCGCTGTTCGGATGCGGAGACTGCTGGCGTCAAAGTATTCGTCATCGCTCCGGATGCACCTCTTCCGGTGCTGCCTGCTGAGGCCGGACAGGCAGTCTCCCTGGACCATATCGTCATTGATACGCCGAATCCTGACAGGGCTCTCGGCCTCTATGGTGCGCGGATCGGCCTCGATCTGGCGCTCGACCGGACCAGGCAAGAGTGGAAGACGCGGTTTCTGTTCTTCCGCACAGGCGGGCTGACCTTTGAAGTGATCCACCGGTTGGGCGAAGCGCATGATCCTGAGGCTGTTGACCGGATCTGGGGCCTGACTTGGCAGGTGGAGGATTTGCAGGCGGCGCATGACCGGCTATCTGAAGCCGGATTCAATGTTTCGGAGCTGCGCAAGGGGCGCAAACCCGGCTCCGCGGTTTTCACGGTGCGCGACGGCACAATGGGGGTTCCCACCCTGTTCATCGCACACACTTCAGGATAGGACACGTCCCCATGAAAGCATTTGTTCAATTGACCGGAACGGCGGCCCCTCTGCTGGAGAAGGGCAAGCCGATGTCGAATGTCGACACCGACATGATCATCCCGAAACAGTTCCTGAAGACAACGGAACGCACAGGCCTCTCCAAGGGGCTGTTTCACGAACTGAAAACCCTGTCAGATGGCTCGCAAAACCCTGAATTCGTACTGAACCGTCCGGAATATGCGACGGCCAGCATTCTGATCGCGGGCAAGAATTTCGGTTGCGGCTCCTCTCGCGAGCACGCACCCTGGGCGCTACTGGATCAGGGGATCACCTGCGTGATCGCACCGAGCTTTGCCGATATCTTCCACAATAATTGCTACAAGAACGGCATCCTGCCGGTCTGTCTGCCGGAAGACGTCTGCCAGAAGCTGGCGGAACAGGCGGGTGGTTCGAACCATGTGTTTACGGTGGATCTGGAAGCGCAGACCGTCACAGGGCCGGATGGCGAAAGCTATGGTTTTGAGGTCGATGAAGGTCGCAAGGCGAATCTGATGGCCGGTCTGGATGAGATTGGCGCGTCGCTGACCGCTGCCTCCCGGATTGATGCCTTTGAAGCCGAGCGCAAGCTGACCAAACCCTGGCTGGAGCCAGCCCAGTAAACGTGTGCAGGAGGCAAGGCAGATGCGGAAACTGACAGGCCTTGTTGCGGGGCTGTTTCTGCTGGGGGCGCTGAGCGCCTGCCATACAGACCCGTTCAGCACAAAGCCGGAAGTGAATGTCAAACTGCCGGCCAAGAAGGCCCCTGCAGATGATAAGACTGAGGATGCAGACGAAAAGAACCCGTCACAGTCATGATCGTCATTGAGGGCACGGTGCGACTGCCCGTCGCGAATATTGATGCGGCGAGGCCTGCAATGCTTGCCATGGTGTCGGCCAGCCGCGCCGAAGAGGGCTGTATCGATTACGCTTATGCTTTCGATCTTGTCGATCCGGGCCTTGTGCGCGTGACAGAAAGATGGGAAAGCCGCGCCGCTCTTGAGGCGCATTTCAAGACGTCTCACATGGCAAAGTGGCGTCAGTCTTTCCCTGCTCTCGGTATTACAGACCGCTCGCTTCGCCTTTATGAGGCCGATGCTGAGCCGATCTGACGCGTGACCATTCCGGCCTACCCCGTTGCGCTGACGCGGTCCCCCCGTTACTAGAAACCGCAAATAGCTGTGCCTGTTGGCGGCGCAGGCCCAAACTCAGTGGAGTGTAAGACGTGAAACAGACCCTTTTGCTGCTGCCCGGTGACGGAATTGGCCCGGAAGTTATCGCCGAGGTGACGCGGCTGGTGGATTTGCTCGCGCCGGATCTGCAGATTGAAGAAGGGCTTGTCGGCGGCGCCTCCTATGATGCGCATGGCACGCCGCTGACGGATGAGACCTTGAAGCGCGCGCTGGCTTCTGACGCTGTTCTGCTGGGCGCTGTTGGCGGCCCGAAATGGGTTGGCACGGCGCGCGACAAACGCCCCGAGGCGGGTTTGCTGGCACTGCGCAAGGGTCTTGATGTGTTTGCCAATCTTCGCCCGGCTTTCTGCTTTCCTGCACTGGTCAGCGAATCCAGCCTGAAACCTGAAGTGGTTGAAGGCCTGGACATCATGATTGTCCGTGAGCTGACCGGAGGCGTTTACTTCGGCACGCCGCGCGGCATTGATGAGAAGGGTGGGCTGCGCCGCGGGTATGACACAGCCATTTATACGCACCCTGAAATCGAACGCGTGACTCGCGTTGCCTTCGAGATTGCTCGTGGCCGCTCTGGCCGCGTTTGCTCTGTCGAGAAATCCAACGTCATGGATTCCGGTCTGTTCTGGCGTCAGGAAGTGACGCTCGCGCATGCTGAGCTGGGCGCAGGTGTAGATCTTTCCCACATGTATGCGGATGCGTGCGCCATGGAGCTTGTCCGTGCACCGAAACAATTTGATGTGATCCTGGCAGACAATCTGTTCGGAGACATCCTGTCCGATGAAGCCGCCATGCTGACCGGTTCCATCGGCATGCTGCCGTCTGCCTCTCTTGGCGCAGAAGGCACGCCCGGCCTGTATGAGCCAGTCCATGGTTCTGCGCCGGATATCGCGGGCAAAGGCATCGCAAACCCATGCGCGGCAATTCTGTCCTTTGAAATGGCGCTGCGCTGGTCTCTAGGCCGCGCGAAAGTTGCCGACGCACTGTTTGCCGCTGTGGGCGTTGCGCTGGACAAGGGCGCGCGCACGAAAGATCTCGGCGGTGAGCTGAGTACCCGCGAAATGACAGACGCGATCATCGCAGCGCTTTAGGGTTTTTCCCTTGTTTTGCGGGTGCCGGGCGCAGGCGGGTCCTGCGGCGGGCCCGCAAAGCATTGGGCCTTTTCCATCCAGGCGTTTGCCTTGCTGCCCTGCACATTCAGGTTCGTGTCCTGAATATTGCGAGTCTGCGTGACGACCTGGCAGAACTCTTCGGCAGTGCCGTCAATGCGTTCGGCGGTGCTCTCATCCCCATAAGTCCAGATCTTTCCGGAGGGGGCAGTTAGCACAAGATGTGGCATGGGCTGGGGGACGTCTTCCTTGCGGTTCAGAAAAGTCCAGCCGTAGGTGTTGACGCCCAGCACGACGATATTCCGTATCCGGTCTTCATTTTGCCGGACAATGCCTAGCTGATCGTATACTTCCTGACCATGTGCCCATGTCTCCATCAGGCGCGCCGTGATGGAAGACCGTGAGCTCATCGAAGGGCCGACCCAGGCGAGGCGCTGACTTGGATCTGCCTCAGCGAAGGCATCTGCGGTCTCCTCGGCCAGTTGTAGCCAGTCTTGGCGCAGTGCTTTGCCCGACAGGCCATCGAAATGCGCTGCTTCCTTTTCAGTCAGCGAACCGGCCTTCAGCGCGCTCATCAAATCCGAAACGAGAGTATGGAATGCTGCTTCGTCTTTCAGGGAATAGAGGGCGGCCTTGTTCCAGAAATGCAAATGACGGAGTACCATATCAATGGTCCACGCCTTGAAGCCGGTCTTCTGAAGATAGTCCGCGTCTTCAAGCGGCGCGATAAGATCACCGAGGGCGCGTGTCTCTGCGAGAAAATCCAGCGCTTGCTGCATCGCGCCTAGCTATAGTCCGCAATGCGGCAGAGCAGGTTTCCGCGGAATTCAAAAAAGCTGGCCCCGCGCACTTTAACGGTCTCACCGGAGCGGATGCCGTTTGGAAGATCCACGGCGGCCTTGCCTTCAAATTCGATTTCAGCCGCGGCTTTGCCCGCGCCGGAGACGATGTTCACCAGTCTTTGCCGCCGGTAAGTAAAGGCATTACCGGACAATTCGGCCACTTGGCGCATCATGTCCTTGCCATCAAGGCGCATGGATTGACCCGTGTTGGAGATGTTTTCGAAGACAACATCTTCCGTCACGCAATCGAGCATTCCGTCGATGTCGCGGGCGTTGTAACTGGCGATGTAACGGTTGATCACGTCATCTAGCACGACGGCAACCTCCAGAGTTTGTGTTGTTTTTGGTCTGCCTTAGCAGCGACACTTTAGCAACAGGCTTTCGTAACATGCAAAGATGCGTCATAAGCCCCACTTCATTTTAGGAGCAGGAATATCATGGCTACTCGGATCGCAGTTGTTGGCGCCACAGGTAATGTGGGACGCGAACTCCTGAACATTCTGGACGAGCGCATGTTCCCGGCAGACGAAGTTTTCGCCGTGGCATCGCGCCGTTCCATCGGCAAGGAAGTTTCGTACGGGGACAAGACGCTTAAATGCCATGCTATTGAGGATTTTGATTTTTCCCAGGTCGACCTCGTTCTGATGTCGGCTGGCGGCGCCGCGTCCAAGGAGTGGTGTCCGAAGATCGCCAAGGCGGGCGCCATCACGATCGATAACTCTTCCGCGTGGCGGATGGACCCGGACGTGCCGCTGGTCGTGCCTGAGTGCAACGGCGAAGCCGTCATGGGCTATGAGAAAAAGATGATCATCGCCAACCCCAACTGCTCCACGGCGCAGCTGGTTGTGGCGCTGAAGCCTCTGCATGACGCTGTCGGCATTACGCGCGTGGTGTGTTCGACCTATCAGTCCGTTTCCGGCGCCGGCAAGGACGCCATGGACGAGTTGTGGAACCAGACGCGCGGCGTGTTCGTCAATGACGAGCCGACCCCGGAAATCTTCCAGAAGGAAATCGCGTTCAACGTGATCCCGCAGATCGACGTGTTCATGGATGACGGCTTCACCAAGGAAGAGTGGAAAATGCGCGTCGAGACCAAGAAGATCCTCGGCGAGTCCATCGAGCTGGTGGCGACTTGTGTGCGGGTGCCCGTCTTTGTCGGTCACTCCGAAGCGGTGAATGTTGAGCTGGCAGCGCCGATGACGGCTGCGAAGGCAAGAGAAATCCTGCGCGAGAGCCCCGGCATCATGCTGGTCGATGATCCGAAGGAAGACCTCTACATTACGCCGAAAGAATGCGTTGGTGACTGGGCGACCTACATTTCCCGCGTGCGTAAGGACCCGACCGTCGAGAATGGCATCATGTTCTGGTGTGTCTCGGACAATCTCCGCAAAGGCGCGGCGTTGAACGCGGTGCAGATTGCCGAAGAGCTGCTTAATCGCGGTGTGCTGAAACCCGAAAAGCAACCGGTCACAACGAACTAGGTGTCAGGCGTCTTCTTCACCTGACATATGTTGCATGATTTTGAATAGCCCAGCTCCCAAGGGAGCTGGGCTATTTCATTGAGTGAGAAAAAAGGGGTAGTGCCGAGCAACAACGGCAGATAGAGCGTTGCCGCATGAACGCTGAGACACGCCTTGGATTTTTCGCTGGCCTGGGGGCCTATTTCATCTGGGGCAGTCTGCCGCTGTACATCCGGCTGATGGACCATATCAGCGCCACGGAATTGCTGGCGCAGCGCATTGTCTGGTCTGTTCCAACAGCTCTGATCCTGATCGCTGTCGCCGCCAAGTGGCGCGATGTCCGCGTTGCCTTCCAATGGCAAAATGTTCGCTGGCTGGCTATTTCGGGCCTGCTGATCGGCGCAAATTGGGCCTGTTATATCTGGGCCGTGCACGTCAACCGCACGGTTGAGGCCTCTCTTGGCTATTACATTAATCCGTTGGTGAATGTGCTGTTCGGCATGTTCATTTTCTCCGAGCGCCTGCGCAAGGCGCAATGGGTTGCGGTCGTTCTGGCGACCATTGGCGTCGGGATCATGACGATGGCATATGGTCATGTGCCATGGGTCGCCTTGTTCCTGTGTGTGACTTTCGCGATCTACTCGCTCATTCGCAAGCAGGTTGCTGTCGACAGCCGGGCCGGGTTTCTTGTGGAGATCGCGCTGCTGGCGCCTTTGGCGCTGACCTGGCTTGGCTGGTTTTCGTCTCAGCCCGGCAATACGCTGATGGGAGATGGTGGATGGGACGTCGTTCTGCTGATGGCGGCAGGTCCGATCACATCCGTGCCGCTGATCCTGTTTGCCTTGTCAGCGCGACGTCTGAAGCTCTCAACACTTGGCATGATGCAATATATTGGCCCTACGCTTCAGTTCCTGATTGCCACACTTGTGTTTCGCGAGGCGTTCAGCTGGACGCATGGTGTCGCCTTCGGTTTCATCTGGCTGGCGCTGATCATCTTCACATCTGACAGCGTGATGGGCGAAGCCAAGGCCAGACGACTGGCGCGCGCCGCGCGTATTGCCTGATAAAAAATAAGCCCCGGTCTTTTGACGGACCGGGGCGAAGTCGTTTCAGGATGGGAATATCCTGACGGCACCTCCGCAAGCCTTGTGCCACGCCTCAGCTGGGCCGGCCGGTCGAGAAGGCAATCCAGATGGCAATGCTGGCCAGTGTCAGAGCAAAAGCGCCGCGAACCCATACATCCTTGCGGTAGCGCTCCAGCGTTGCGCCCAGACGGTCTCCGGCAAGAACGATGGCGACATGGACCGTCACCGCGACGGCAAGATGGATCAGACCGAGCAGAATGATCTGTATCCAGAGCGGGCCGGCAGATTCGCTCGCAAACTGACCGACGATCACAAGATAGAAGACTAGAGCCTTCGGATTCAGCAGATTGGCGATCAGCCCGCGTCGGAACCCGGCATAGCTGTCTCTTTGCAGTGGCGAGGCGATCCCGGTATCGCGCCAGGCTTCGACGGCGAGATACAGCATGAAGGCTACACCAGCCCATCTGAGGCCTTCATAGAGGATCGGCATTTCAGAGAGTGCAGCCGATAAACCAGTTGCCGCCGCCAGGATTTGTACGAACAGTCCTATCGTCACGCCGACAACAGCTGTCAGCCCAACGCGTCGGCCACGCTGTGCCGACAAGGCCGCCAGCCAGCCCATGTTCGGGCCGGGCGTCAGCTCAACCGCTGCCATGGCGATTAGAAAAGCGGGCCAGTCGACATGTGAAAGCATTGCGTCAGAGTGCCTCGTACACAGCTTCGACCAGACGCACCGCACGCGGATCACCCACCAGCACATTGGATTGCCTGTTCATCACATAGGCGCAGGTCAGCCCATGGCGCGTATCGGCGGTCGCCATGGATCCGCCCCAGCCGGAATGGCCGAGCGTGGTCGGTTCCGGCCCGAACAGGCCATGCGTATTGTGCATGATGCCCGCGCCAAAGCTGGTGATCATCGGCAGGACAAGGTCGGGGCCATGTGTGCGGGCTTCGGTCAGGGCGTCATACGTGCCGGGCTGCATCAGGCCGGAGCCCTTGTTTGTGTAAGCGTTGTAGATGCCCGCGACGGAAACAGCCGTGCCGTGACCATTTGCTGAGGGGATCTCGATCTCGCGCCAGATAGCACCGCCGCGATTGGGCGCAGACCATTTGCTGACAAAGGCGGCGCGCCTTGCATCATTTATCTCGCCAAGGTCTGCCAGGGCACGGGGTCGCTGGATATCGGCGCAGCGGTCATGTTCGGTGGCGGGGGTGCCGATGAAAAAGTCCTGATCCGGAAAAAGTGTTTTCAGCGTCGTCCCAAGCGTTTCGCCACTGATGCGCCGGGCGATCTCTCCGACGAGATAGCCCCAGCTGAGTGGGTGGTAGCCATGCGCTGTTCCCGGCGGCCACATCGGGGCCAGGTCTGCCAGCGCAGCGGCGCAGGCGGGTGGGTCCAGCCAGAGCTCTGGATCGATCTCTTCCGGAAAGCCGGGCAGGCCAGCCTGATGGCTGGCAAGCTCGCCAATCGTGACGGCTTCCTTGCCGTTGGCGGCGAATTCCGGCCAGACCTCGGAAACAGGGGTTTCGTATCCGGCGGGAAGGCGTTCTACCAAAGTGGCGAGGACCAGGGCGGCGATACCCTTGGTTGTGGAATAGACTGGCACAATGGTGCGGTCGTTCCAGGGGCTTGTCTTCTGCCGGTCTGCCCAGCCGCCCACCAGTGAGACAACAAGCTCATCATCCTTGTAGACCGCGAAGCCGGCACCAAGCTCCTCACCGTCTGCGAAATTGGCCTCAAACACCTCTCGCACTGCGGAGAAAGCGGGATCTGTGTGTCCGGAAATAGGGAAATCACTCATTCAGGATGACCTTTAGCGCTCTTGATCTTTGCGTTTCGACAGTTCACCCCTTCCCGCGCACACGTCAAACAGTCAAGGAAGCTGCCGCCAATGTCTACGTCGCACCATCGTCCCCGTCGGTCCTGTCTCTACATGCCGGGCGCCAATGAGCGTGCCCTTGAAAAGGCCAAGGGTCTGCCGGCCGACACGTTGATCCTGGACCTTGAAGATGCTGTCGCCCCCGAGGCAAAGGAAGCCGCGCGCGAGTCGATCCGCGCCGCTGTTAAGGCTGGGGGATATGGGCATCGCGAGATTGTGGTCCGCATGAATGGCCTGGACACGGACTGGGGGCAGTCCGATTTGAAGATGGCCGTTGAAGCCGGCGCGGATGCGATCCTTGCTCCGAAAGTCATTGATGGCGGCGATATTGACCGCCTTGATGATGCGATGAGCCGGGCAGGCGCCCCTGACACGATGGGCCTGTGGGTCATGATCGAAATGCCCAAGGCGATCCTCAATATTCAGGACATTGCGGAGGCTGTGGGCCGCACACGCCTCACCACCTTTGTCATGGGCACCAATGATTTGGCCAAGGAATACCGCGCGCGCATGACGCCGGACCGACTGGCCTTCCAGACCGCGCTGGGCCTCAGCATTGCCGCGGCAAGGGCCTATGACATCATCGCCATCGACGGTGTCTACAATGATATCAAGAATGAAGACGGTCTAATTGCCGAGTGCGAGCAAGGCCGGGATATGGGCTTTGACGGCAAGACACTGATCCACCCCTCCCAGCTGGCTGCGGCCAACCGCATTTTCGCGCCAAGCCCGCATGATGTGGAACACGCTAAGGCCGTGATCGACGCGTTTGCCGATCCGGAAAACGCCGGCAAGGGTGTTCTGAAGGTCAATGGCAAGATGACCGAACTGCTCCATCTGGATGAAGCGCGCCGGACTGTCGCCATGGACGAAGCCATCCGTGAATTCGAAGACTAACGCCTTACATCCCCCGTATCTGTGAACATGAGAGAATGGATATGACCTATATTCTGCTTCACCATTCAGGCTGCAGCACATCCCGCAAAGGGCTTGCCTTACTTGAGGAGAATGGCGTCGAGCCGGAAATTCGCAAATACATGAACGCTTCAGAGGCGCTGAGCGTGGATGAGCTGAAGGATATTGCCAAAAAGATGGGGGCATCTTCGCCAAGGGCCTTCCTGCGCGACAAGAATGCCGCTGACGTTGGGATTGATGACGCGACGTCCGACGAGGCGATCTTCGTGGCCATGGCGGCCAATCCGAAGATTATCCAGCGCCCGATCGGCATCGTCGGCAAGAAGGCCGTGCTGGGCCGCCCAATCGAAGACCTCCTGAAACTCGTCTAATTCCGGCTGAATCCGGCCTGAAGCATGTGAATTCAGGCCGGATTCGGTGAAATTTGATCGATCTCTCACGCGAAGGCGCAATATCTGTGTGGGATATCAGTAACCATGATGTTGTTACTGATCCTCGCTGCGCTTTTCATCGCCTTCGCCGCTTTCTGCGCATTCGGACTGCCTTACATGCTGGTTGGCCCGCGCATGTTTGATGAATGGCGTGACAATCGCGAACAGCAAATCATGGGCGGCGTCATTGTTGGCGCAATCATGGTGCTCCTGGTGTCGCCTTTTGCCTCATCGGCCTTGATTTCTACCGCCGGCCAAGTGCAGGTGATGGCCGATACATTTGTGGGGCAAGGCTGGAGCTGATCCGGCAAAACATTGCCCCGATCCTAATGAGGGGCACATGGCCAGCACATCCAAATCCAATCCGGGGCATTTTTTCGAGGATTTTTCCCTTGGGATGCCACTCAATCACGCAACGCCGCAGACGCTGACAGAAGGCGACATCGCCCTGTATCGTGCGCTGACCGGCGGGCGTTTTGTCCAGTATTCCTCTGCCGAGTTTGCCAAGGGTGCGGGCTATCCCGGGTTGCCGATCGATCCCCTTCACGCGTTTCACGTTGTCTTTGGCAAGTCCGTGCCAGACGTTTCACTGAATGCGGTAGCCAATCTGGGCTATGCGGATGGGCGCATGTCTTTGCCCGTCATGCCGGGCGACACGCTGCGCACAGTGTCGGAAGTCATCGGCGTGAAAGAAAATTCCAATGGCAAAACTGGGGTTGTCTGGGTTCGCACAAATGGCTTCAACCAACGGGATGAGGAGGTCATGTCCTTTGTCCGCTGGGTGATGGTGAACAAGCGCGATGCGAGTTCTGCTGCGCCAGAGACCGTAATCCCGGAACTGCCGAAAGCCGTGCCGGGCGCAGAATTGACCGGGTTTGCTGGTATGGACAGCTGGGACGCGACGCTTTCCGGCAGCGAATACATGTTTGAGGATTATGCGGTCGGCGAAAAGATCAATCACGTCGATGGCATGACTGTGGAAGAGGCCGAGCATCAGATTGCGACGCGCCTCTACCAGAATACAGCCAAGGTGCATTTTGATGCCCATGGCCAGAAAGACAGCCGCTTTGGCAAGCGTCTGATCTATGGCGGCGTCGTGATTTCGATTGCCCGTTCCCTCTCCTTCAATGGGCTCGCCAATGCTGGCCACATGCTGGCCATCAATGCAGGCAGCCATGTCAGCCCGCTCTTCGCGGGTGACACGATCTATGCCTGGAGTGAAGTGCTGGAGACCGCTGAGCTTTCAGACAAGGTGGGGGCGCTGCGCCTGCGCCTTGTTGCCGTGAAAGATCAGGATCCGGGAGCCTTCGCCTATAAGGGCGAGGACGGCAAATACGCTGGTGGCGTTTTGCTGGACTTCGACTATTGGACCGCCATCCCGCGCAAGCGGTAAGCCGCTTTCGCTGCGCGCTCCGGCTTCCTATATGAGCAGCCATGAGCGGGTATGGGCCTTTTGACGATTTCACACTGTTTGCCATGGCCATCGCCGTGGTTCTGTCAGCTATTGTCAGCCTGGTCGGAACGTCTGCCCGCAAGCGGAATATCGCATTAGGGCGGGCGACGGCGACAGATCTGGCGGAAATGACGGGAATCCGGGATCCCAAAAGACTTCAGGAAATATTCGGGCCACCCGATATGGGCCGGGTCTGGCGCACGGTGACGCTGCTTGAGGTACGCCGTGCGCGTGAGGCTGGCGGCTGGCTGATGTCGAGCGATCTTGTGGACTATGCGTGTTTTGGTGTCGTGGCCCTGGCACTGTTTGTCTCTCATCCGCTGATTGGCGGGGCCATCGTGCTCGCCCTGCTGGTCCAGATATCAGGCTGGGTCGCAGCGGTAGGTCTGCCGAAGTAAGGCGCGGCGAACTTCTTCTTTCCCCCCTTCTGGAAACACACTAAAGGCAATGCGATGAAAGTCTGGAAGATGAATGGCGCTGGCAACGCGTTTGCCATTTTTGATGCACGCTCGACCTCCTTTGTGCCGAGTGCAGACCAGGTGCGCCAGATTGCCGAAGATTTGAAGGCTGACCAGATCATCGCCTTGGAGCGGGATGTCGCGCGCGACGTTTTCATGCGCATCTGGAACGCGGATGGCAGTGAGGTCTCCGCTTGCGGAAATGCGACACGCTGTGTTGGTAAATTGTTGCTGGATGAGACGGGCAAGTCACAGGTGACGATCCAGACCGAAGCCGACATGCTGAAGGCATTCAATGCAGAAAACGGGCTCATCACGGTCGATATGGGTTCGCCTTTGATGGGCTGGGAAGATATCCCGCTTTCAGAAAAAATGGATGTCCGCGGTGTTGATGTGAAAATCGGCCCGATGGACAACCCAATTCTGTCCCGTCCTGCCGTCGTCTCCATGGGCAACCCGCATGCCGTATTCTTCGTAAATGATGTGAATGATTACGACATTCCTGCTCTCGGTCCGCTGGTCGAGTGGCACCCGACCTTTCCGGAAGGAACAAATGTCGGTTTCGCGCAGGTACTTGACCGCCAGACCATTCGTCTGCGGGTGTGGGAACGTGGAGCCGGCCTGACCAGGGCATGCGGCACCGGCGCTTGCGCTGCGCTTGTCTGCGCGGCGCGCGCGAAGCTTACCGGGCGCAAGGCGAAGGTCATCGTCGATGGCGGCGAATTGCTGATCGAATGGCGCGAAAGCGACGACCGAGTTTACATGACCGGGCCGGTGGAACTGGAATTCGAGACCGAGATTTAGAACGCGTTCGCAAATCGCAAAAACAGGCCGCCGACGATCACCGCATATACCAGAGGAAAGGTCAGGTTCCTCTTTGTGAGCGCGACCTCATCGTTTGATTCTATCCGGATCAAAGCAGGTATAAAGCTGGCGATGATTGCTAAAATCATCGGGATGATGACTAAAGCAATCAAGGGTCCAGAGGCCATGCCGTCAATCACGCCATCTAAAGAGTGGGCGACATTAGCGGTTAGAACTACCGAATAGGTTATCCAAGCAAAGAGCCAGAACCTGTTTCTGACGAGGAAAGTGCCTACGCTTAACAGAAGAAAACACGGGACCGGCGCAAAGAGTAAAAGCATGATAATCTCCATATGTGTGTGAATATATACTCACAAGCTACAGCTTCAGCAAGCGTAATCGTTTTCTGTTTCTCGCTTGAGACCTGGTCCATTCTTGGCAGCTGTGATGTAAATCCTTGATTCCTTGGCTCACAGGCGCGATGTGCGCTGAACGATATCGCCATGACCAAGCCTGCCTCCCCTTCCAGCCCGCAGCTGATCACGCTCGGATGCCGCTTGAACACCTACGAATCCGAGGTGATGCGTGGTCATGCGGCCGAAGCTGGCCTGAATGATGCGGTGATCATCAATACATGCGCGGTCACATCCGAAGCCGTCCGCTCTGCCCGCCAGACGATCCGCCGCGCAGCCAAGGACAATCCAGGGGCACCTATCCTGGTGACCGGATGTGCCGCGCAGATTGATCCGGACATGTTCGCGAAGATGCCGGAAGTCACCCGTGTGATCGGCAATCATGAAAAGATGCAGGCCGATACCTGGAAGCCAGCTGAGCTTCTGGGGGGCCATGAAAAAGTACGCGTCAACGACATCATGTCGGTTCAGGAAACGGCAGCCCATCTGATTGATGGGATGGAAGGCCGTGCGCGGGCCTATGTTCAGGTGCAGAATGGCTGCGATCATCGCTGCACCTTCTGCATTATCCCCTATGGCCGCGGAAATTCTCGGTCAGTCCCGGCCGGGGAAGTGGTCGGCCAGGTGCGGCGCCTGGTCGAGACAGGGCATTACGAGGTCGTTCTGACGGGGGTGGACCTGACCAGTTGGGGCGCAGACCTGCCGGGCACACCACAGCTTGGCAATCTGGTGCAGCGCATCCTGAAATTGGTGCCGGAGCTTAAACAGCTGCGCATTTCCTCCATCGATGCGATCGAGATTGATGATGCGTTGATGGAGACGATGGCAGAGCCGCGGCTCGCCCCATTTATGCACCTTTCCCTGCAGCATGGGGATGACCTGATCCTGAAACGGATGAAGCGGCGTCATTCCCGCGCCGATGCCATCGCGCTGACGGACAGGCTGCGTTCAGTTCGTCCGGATATCGCGTTTGGCGCGGATATCATTGCTGGCTTCCCGACGGAGACGGAGGCGCATTTTGAGAATTCGGTTCGTCTGGTCGAAGAGTGCGGCCTGTCTTTCCTGCATGTCTTTCCATATTCACCGCGGCCCGGCACCCCTGCGGCCCGAATGCCTCAAGTCGCCAAGGCTGAGGTAAAGGCGCGTGCGGCGCGGTTGCGCGAAATTGGCGCTGGGGCCCTCGCCAGGCATCTTTCCAAATATGACGGCAGGAGTGTCGACGCGCTGATTGAGCGCGGCACATCTGCGCGCCTGCCAGATTTTACGCCTGTCCAGTTCGAGGCCGATCCCGGTGAAGCTGGACGTGTGGTGCGTGCCCGTATAGTCGGGCAGGACGGTAAACAGCTGATCGGAGCCCTGACCGCATGATCCTCTGGTTCGGAAAAAAGAAGAAAAAAGAAGAGCTGAAGCAGGCTGGCGCCGCGATGGAGTCGCCAGAACTGTCGGCTGAGGAACTTGCGGCCAAGGAAGCCGAAGAGGCACGGCTCGCCGCCGAAAAGGAAGAGATCGAGCGAAAGGTCGCCGAGGCAAACAAGGCGTGGGAAGAACGTCAGGCGCGTGAAGCCAAAGAAGCGGCTGAAGAGGCGCAGCGGCTGGAAGAGGAAGCCCGCCAGGCTGATGAAGCCCGCGAGGCTGCACAGGCCCGCGCCGATGAAGCCGAAGCCAAGCGCCTTGAAGAAGAAGCCGAGCGCGCCCGCAAGGCCAAGGAGGAGCGCGAAGCCGCCCAGGCCAAGGCCGCCGCCGAACTGAAACTTCTGGAAGACCGCCGCGAAGCCGAACGACTGAGGGCAGAACGCGAGGCCGCCGCCCGCGCGGCCCTGGAGGCGGAAGCCAATGATCCGGGCTTCATGGCGAAGCTTGGCACTGGACTCTCGCGGTCATCCTCTCGCCTGACAACGGGTCTGGCTGTCTTCGGGCGCCGGAAGCTGGACGATGACACGCTGGAAGAACTGGAAGACTTGCTGATTTCGTCAGACCTCGGCGCGAAAGTTGCCATGCGAGTGGCTGGCAATCTGGCCAAGGAGCGGTTCGACAAGGAAATTACAGAAGACGAAATTCGTCTGGCGCTGGCCGAAGAAATTACCGATGTGATGCGTCCGCGCGAAAAGGTCGTCGATTTCTCCGATGGGCCACGTCCGCGCATCGTGATGTTTGTCGGCGTGAATGGCTCCGGCAAGACAACGACCATTGGCAAGATCGCCTCGAAGCTGAAGGAGCAGGGCGCGAAGGCCTTGCTTGTGGCAGGCGATACATTTCGTGCCGCAGCCATTGAGCAGCTGACCGTGTGGGGTGAGCGCGCCGATATTCCGGTTATGTCAAAGCCGATCGGATCTGATGCTGCGGGGCTTGTTTATGAGGCCATAGAAAAGGCGAAGGCGGAAGATCTGGATCTTGTTCTGATCGATACGGCTGGGCGCCTACAAAACAAGTCAGAGCTGATGTCGGAGCTGGAGAAGATCGTCCGTGTAACGCGCAAGCTTGATCCGGATGCCCCGCATGATGTGATCCTGGTTCTGGATGCGACTGTGGGCCAGAATGCCCTGTCTCAGGTTGAGGCGTTCAGGAATACTGCCGGTGTGACGGGACTGGTCATGACCAAACTCGACGGTACGGCAAAGGGCGGTGTGCTGGTCGCGATTGCGGAAGCGCATGATCTGCCGATTCACTTTATCGGGATTGGTGAGAAGGCAGAAGACCTTCGTCCTTTCAGCGCCGAGGCCTTTTCGAAAGCCCTGGTCGGCGCTGAATAGAAGACAGAAAAAAGCCGGTCACTTTGATGACCGGCTTTTTGCTTTGGCGCCTATTCTGCGGCGCTGGCAAGTTCGACTCCATCATCGAAGATTTCTTCAATGGGGCGGCCAAAAAGGCGGGCGATGGCGAAAGCCAGTGGCAGGGATGGGTCATACTTCCCCGTTTCGATGGCGTTGACCGATTGGCGGGACACGTCGAGTTTTTCCGCCAAGGCTGCCTGGCTCCACCCTTTCTCCGTTCGTAGTATCTTCAGGATGTTCTTCATCTGACTTAGACCACTTTTCCAAAATTCTGCGTGCAGAAGGACAGGCCGTAGCTGATGAAGAAAAGCGGACCGAACCAGAAGACCGAAATCAAGTCGACCACTTCAAAGATCTGCAGGAAACCGATCATAAAGGCGAAGCCTGCCGTGATCAGGCCACCATCGCGCATCGCCTGCAATTGGCGCATCCGCGTATATTCGTCAGTTTCTTCTGTCTGCCGCCGCATGGCGTAGAGGACACCAAACAGAGGCAAGGTGACTGCCAGAGCACTGGTCACCTTCAGCCAGGTGGGCGCTGTATCGGTGTCGACCAGAAAGCTGGTCGCGAACACGAGCACTGTATAGGCGGCCATCAAAGGCCAGAAGAGATAATGGTAGCGACGTTTGGCAGTACGAAATCCGCGTTGAGTCATGACAAAGCTCCTTGTCTGTTTATCAAGTTTCATTGACAGTATGACAAGTGAGCTTGTCAGTCAAGCGTGCTTTACAAAACTTATTCAGCCGCCATGGCCGGGGCGTCCAGATGCTGTGCACCGCGTACCAAGCGGCCGGGTTTCGTGCCGGTGGGATCTCCATCACGGTGAGTGATCACGCCTTTCAGGATGGTTGCAGTGTAACCATCTGCGCGTTGCATCAGGCGGCGACCGCCTGCGGGCAAATCGTAGCGCACTTCCGGCAGGTGGAGTTTCAGGTTCGTCAGATCGATCACGTTGAGGTCTGCGCGATATCCCGGAGCGATCAGCCCGCGGTCATGCAGCCCGATCCATTGTGCCGTGGCACGGGATTGTCTGTGAACAATATGCTCCAAAGGCACACGGGCCCCACGTGTCCGGTCCCGCACCCAATGGGTCAGCATGGTTGTGGTGAAAGAGCCATCACAGATCATGCCGACATGCGCCCCGCCATCTGACAAGCCTGGCAGGGTGGCCGGGCTAAGCATCATTTCGCGTGAAGGCTCAAGATTTCCGTCGGCATAATTCAGAAAGGGCAGGTATAGCATGCCGCGGCCTTCGCGTTCCAGCATCAGGTCAAGCGCGGCCTCTTCCGGGGAGATACTGCGTTGTGCGGCAATGGCTTCGAGTGTTCTGTCCTGCGTCGGTTCATAGTTTACCGTTTCGTCCAGCTGGAACATCTTGCCGAAGCTGCGCAGCATCACTTTCAGGAATGGGTTATCTGTATCCGGGGCATCCGCCAGCAGACGTGCGCGATAGTCTGGATCGCGGAGCTTAGCGACACGCGCCTCAAAGGGAAGGTTTGCGATTTCCCGGTAGGCGGGATGCGCACTGAACGGATTGAGGGTGAGTTCCAATCCGAGCAGCACGCCCACAGGACGCGGCGCGACCTGGGCCCGCATGGGAAGCCCGTCCTCCACGGCGGCTTCAATGGCCCCCAGCAATTTGCGCCAACCTTCTGGCGCGACATCGGCCTGTGCAAGCGAAACCGATAGTGGTCGTCCGCTCGCCTCAACAATTCGGCGCAGCATGGCGGCCTCTTTTTCCGGATCATTGAAGTCAGACACAAACTGCAACACGCCAGAGCCAGCCTCTGCCACACCTTGCGCGATGCCGGTGAGCTCGGCTTCGCTGGCGGTCAGTGTCGGGGTGGGCTGACCATCGCTGGTCCGGTGGTTCAGCGTTCGGGAGGTGGAGAAGCCCATAGCGCCCGCCTTGATAGCTTCTGTGGTCAGCGCCTTCATGCGGGCAATATCTGCCTCGGTTGCGTCTTCACGATTGGCACCGCGTTCTCCCATGACGAAAACGCGCAGCGCGGCATGAGGCAATTGCGCGCAGATGTCTGTATCGAAATGACGCGATGACAGGCTGTCCAGATAATCCGGGAAACTTGTCCAGTTCCATGGCAAGCCTTCTGACAGGACCGGGAACGGAATATCTTCCACGCCCTCCATCAGGCGGATAAGCCTGTCATGGTCTTCCGGTTTGCAAGGGGCAAAGCCGACGCCACAGTTTCCCATCACAACGGTCGTGATACCGTGCAGGGAAGAGGGGCTGATCGTATCGCTCCATGCGGCCTGGCCATCATAATGGGTGTGGATGTCGACAAAGCCGGGTGTCACGATTTGTCCGCGCGCATCGATCTCCTCAATGCCGCGGGCCTGTACGCTTCCGATCTCAGCGATCAGGCCATCGGATATGGCAACGTCCGCTTCATAGGTTTCCCCCCCGGTGCCATCCACAATTGTGCCGCCTCGTATAACCAGATCATGCGTCGCCATCTCTTCCTCCACTTTTTTGTCCGTGTTTTGTGGCGATCATGGGCCCGAGGAGGCCTAAGTCAAATCCTTCCCACGGGGCAGGAAGTGGTGCATAGGCGCGCATAATGTCGTCTGCTCTCCTCCCTGTTGCGCTGTGTCTCTTTTCCGCAGTGACGGTTGCCTTGACCAATGTTCTGGTGAAGCGTGGTGGGGACGTCCTGACGGCGCGGATGACTGTCGCCGTTGCTATGGCGATCAGTGTTCTTCCATTTGTGCCCTTTGTGCCTTTGCCGCCGAAGGAGACCTGGCATCTGATTGCGATCTCCATGGTCGTGCACTGGGCATATCAGTTCTGCCTTGTCCGCGCCCTCCACCGGGGGGATCTCTCGCTTGTATTTCCTGTGATGCGCGGGTTGGCTCCGTTGGCGACAGCATGCTTCGCGACTTTCATACTGCATGAGCGGCTTAGCTTTGTGCAGACGCTGGGTTTGCTGGCGGCGAGCCTGGCGATAATTATCTTTGCCTTGCCAACAGCGAGTGATCCTTCCAGGCGCAGCCTGGACCGTAGGGCGCTGGTTTGGGCAGCTCTGACGGCGCTTGGGGTCGGCATGTATGCGGTGGCCGACACAAAAGCCGCGCGGGCCATGTCCACTCCCATGACGTTTGTTGTCTGGTTATTCCTGATCGACTGGATTGGCGTAACGGTGGTGGCGCTGTGGCAAAGACACGGCCGCATACGCGAAGCGGTGCGGCTGCAATGGAAGGCCGGGCTTATTGGCGGGGTTGCCGGAACGTTGTCCTATGGGATGGCAATCTATGCCTATACACTGACAGATGCCGCGATCGTGACAGCGCTGAGAGAAACCTCTGTTGTCTTTGCGGCCATAATGGGCGCAATCCTGCTGAAGGAAGGCTTTGGGCGCAGGCGTATTATTGCGGCGGGTGTCCTCGCGACGGGCCTTGTGATGATGCAGGTAGGCGCATGAGGTTCACGCACAAACAGTACGTTCGTGATTTATTAGCTCCGTGCATGCGAGTGAGCGGATGCGCGGCGTAAGCCGATCAACAAAACCGGAAGCGGCATTGCTGCGTATAAAGTAGATGACAGACACACAGACCAAAGAATCGTCCGCAGACCTCGGGGATGCAGCAGGCAAGGCAGGTGGCATCTGGACCGAGCTTGGGCCGACCCTGGCCTTCATCGTGATCTACAATGTGATGCTAAGGTTTCCAGATGGCGATGGTCTGTTTACCAAGTCGACTGCGCTTTACTGGGCGACGGGTATCCTGATTGTCGCAACGCTTTGCCTAATCGTATTGAAACTGGTCCGGGGTGAGAAGATTCCGCCCTTCCTGATCATTTCATCGCTCCTCATCGGATCATTCGGCACTGCCGGTATTCTGCTTCAGTCGAAACTGTTCCTCTTCATCAAACCGACCATTATCAATCTGCTCTATGCGGGCGTCATTTTTGGCGGGCTGGCGGTTGGCCGGAATGTTTGGAAGATGTTGTTCAACTCCTTGTTTGACCTTCCGGACTTCGCCTGGAAGACCCTTGCTATTCGCTGGGGGCTTTATTTCGTAGCTATGGCTATCTGGAATGAAATCCTTTGGCGTAACTTTTCAGAGGCGACATGGGCCAATTGGAAGCTGGGCAATCTGGTCCTTGGTTTTCTGTTTGCGCTGGCAAATACGCCGTACACGCTGAAGCACCTTCGTAATACGGAAGAGGCGGAAGACTAACGCGTAATGGTTTCCGTGCCAGGCGGATTTGTGAAAGGCGGAAATGCACTGAGGTGCCGCGTTTGAGCGTAATGGGTCAGGGCCCATACGACAGTTGGGAAGGCCAGAGTCGCCCAGGGAATATCTTTCCACGCGAACAGGCCAACTTCTTCACTTTCCGGGCCAGCTGAAATTTCCGAAAAAAGCTCGGCCCGAAACATCACCTGAACCTGCGAGATGCGCGGTACGGAATATATCGCCAGTACCTGGTCCAGCCGAATATCGGCATTGGCTTCTTCCCTGGCTTCGCGCATAGCAGCTTCCTCTACAGATTCCCCTTCCTCCATGAAACCAGCTGGCAAGGTCCAGAATCCCTTACGCGGAGCAATCGCACGTTTACAAAGTACGATCTTGTCCCGTTTTGTGACAACGGAACCTGCGACAATTTTGGGGTTTATGTAGTCTACGAACTGGCAATGTGAGCAAACACGGCGTATTCGGTCGTCTCCATCAGGTATTTCATGCTTGAAATCTTGCGAAATGAAACCATTTGCTAATTGATCCGTCATCGAACCTTAATCCTCTCGCGTATATGGAGAACCATGTTGATCCGCACACGGGTCTGCTCATTAACAGACTGGAAACCGGATTTTCTAGGCGCCCAACGCATTTTTGAATACTGAAAGGTACTATTATCATGTCTTATAACCTCAATACTTCCCCGAGCCACCTGCTTCACCGCGCGCAGCAGATTGCTGCAAACGAGTCTGCCTCTGCTCTGGCATCTGCTGGCATCACGCTTCGCCAGTTCTCCGTTCTCGCTGCTCTGTCCGGTAATGACGGCGTCAGCCAGTCTGACCTTGTCAACGCAACCGGTATCGACCGTTCCACACTGGCTGACATGGTCGCCCGTATGGAGAAAGCTGGCCTGATCAAGCGCGTCGCTTCCAAAACCGACAAGCGCGCAAAAGTCGTGTCGCTGATGGCCAAAGGCAAAAAAGCCTACGAGAAAGCTCTGCCGGCTGTCGAAAAAGCTGACGCTGCCATCTTCGAAGCCCTGCCGAAAACGAAGCAGTCCGCTCTCGTTTCCGGTCTGAAAGACATGGTTTCCGAAGCTGAGAAAGCTGAGGCCGCTGCTGCTCCGGCCCCTGCCGCTGCTGCTGCACCTGCTCCGGTCGCGAAAAAAGCTCCGGCTAAGAAAGCCCCGGCCAAAAAGGCTGCTGCCAAGAAAGCGCCTGCAGCTAAGAAAGCCCCTGCAGCCAAAAAGGCTCCGGCCAAGAAAGCTCCGGCAAAGTCCAAGGCTAAAGCTGCAACGGCTTCCAAGCCGACCGTGAAAAAAGCCCCGGCTAAAAAGGCTCCGGCCAAGAAAGCTACCAAGGCAAAGAAATAATCCGAACCTGACGGATTTAATTGGGCGGGGCGCTTTCCAGCGCCTCGCCTATTTTTTTGGCGGAGCTTTCATTCAACGGCCCATCAATATGCAGAATGATGTCGCCTGCTGGAGAGATAACAAATGTTTCCGGCACGCCAGTGAGGCCGAATTCAAGCCCACCCTGACCATCCGGGTCCAGCGCGACCTGCGTATAGGGATTGCCCAGCCGGTCCAGAAACTCCTGCCCGGCGGATATCTTGTCCTTGTAGAGCACACCGAAAACCTGGCCGGGATGCGCTTCTGACAGCGCCATGATGTATTTGTGCTCTGCTTCGCACGGGCCGCACCAGCTGGCGAAGAGGTTCACCGCAACTGCGCCGCCAGTCGGGCTGGGTGCGAACTGGATTTTCTGGCCGTCCATCGTCTCGAAAGTCGTACCGGGCGCATCGCGTAGCACACGTTCAAAATCCCCCTTTTCGGGATTCATCAGCTGGTTCGCAGCCAGAACGCTGAAAATGAGAAGGACTGCTACGGGGATTGCAGCCAGCCAGCGTTTCATTTTTGTCTGGCCTCCTCAGCGCGTGCTTGCGTGCGGGCAAGTTCGGCTTTGGCAAGACGGGCTTTCATCATCACGGTGAGGATTGCGCCGCCAATCATGATGGCGCCGAGCGCATAGCTTGCCCAGATAAAGGCGGCGTTCTTGTCGAATTCGGGGAGCATTGCGTCAGTCTCCTGCCATCAGCCGCGCGCGGATTTGCGCGGCGCGTCTCTGCCAGATCTCTGCGCGCATCAATGTCATGACCAGGCCGGCAAACAATAAGGAATGTCCCAGACCACTGGCCAGAAGGGGCCAGAGATAGACAGCGGCCATTTTGGGCCCGTCGACCGTGATCACGCTGGCGTCCTGATGGAGGGAGGTGAAGAGGTCCACGGAGAATTTGATGAGGGGTACATTGATTGCGCCAACCATGGCGAGGATAGCCCCGGCGCGGGCGGCCTTCTGGCGGGTGTCCATGGCGGCGCGCAGCGCCATGTATCCCAGGAAAAGAAAGAACATGAAGAGCACGGACATCATCCGCGCATCATCCCATTGCCACCAGGTGCCCCAGGTCGGCTTGCCCCAGATCGAGCCGGTGGCAAGGCACAGAGCTGTCCAGGTCGCGCCAAGGGGGGCGATGGCCTTGGCGGCGATGTCGGCGACTTCGTGGCGCCAGATGAACCAGATGAAGCTCATCATCGCCATGCCCATATAGCTGGCCATGGCCAGCCAGGCGGCGGGAACATGCAGGAACATGACACGCATGATGTCACCGCCCTGATATTCGTCTTTCGGAACAATCCAGAGGCCCTGCCAAAGCCCCCAGGCAATCAGCAGCGCGCCCAGCGCATAGCAGACAGGCGCCAGCCAGCTGGACAGGGTGAGGAACCGGTGGGGGTTTGCAAACCAGGAAAACATCGCGTTCGGAATACCCTCGCTTCAGTCTGCCGCCAAGCGCAAGGCTGCACCCATGGCAAATGGGGCCACGGCAAGCGCGAACAAGGTTGAGGCGGCCAGGAAGAGCGGCGCGCCTGTACTGCCGGGGCCTCCGCTCATTGCCAGTGCGCCGAAAATGGCGGTCGGCACATAAAGCGGCAGCGCGATCAGACTGATGAGTAATCCGCCGCGGCGTACAGTGGCTGACAGGGCAGCGCCAACGCCGCCCCAGAAGAAGAAGGCCAGTCCGCCCAAGGCGTATAGCCCCATATGGGCCAGAAGGCTGGTATCTGCCTTGGCCTGGAACATCAGCGCAAAAATGGGGGAGAGAATCGCAAGCGGCAGGCCGGCGGTCAGCCAGTGGGCAAAGGCCTTGGCTGCGGCGATCATGGACGCGGGAGCGCCTGTCTGGAGCCAAAGGTCCAGTGCGCCATCCTCGACATCTGCTTGGAAAATACGCTCCAGCGTCACAAGGCTGGCAAGCGCCAGGGCAACCCAGAGAATGCCTGGTCCAACGGCGCGCAGCGTAGTCGGGTCGGTTCCGATGCCGAGTGGCACCAGGACAGCCGCGCCCGCAAAAAAGCCGAGGGGCATCAGTGCACCTGCGCCGCCAGCCCAGGCTTCCGTCAGGGCCTGCCGGAAGGCTGAAAGGATCGGAGAGGCGCTCAAATCGTCACCTCGCGAGACGAGTCAAAGCCCGCATCACCATGTATCGCTGCAATGATGGCTCCGCCACGCAACCTGTGTTCGGAAATCATACTCAGCAATAATTCCCGTCCATCCGCATCCAGTGCGGTGAGCGGTTCATCCAGCAGCCAGACAGGTCGCTCCTGCAAGAGAAGGCGTGCCAGAGCGGTTCTGCGCCTTTGCCCGGCTGACAGGTGGCGTGCTGAGACGTCGGAAGGGCGGATGAGCACCATTTTCTTCAAGACTGCGTCTATCTGGTCTGTCGGCGCGCCCCAGGCCCGTGCCCATAGGCCAAGATGGGTGCGTGGGGTTTCGTGGGGCTTGAGCCCTTCCCGATGGGCAATCCAGTGATGAGATGCCGCGCGGTCTACGCTGCCTGTTTCGGGGCGGGTGAGTCCTGCCAGAATGCGCAGAAGGGTGGTCTTGCCCGCTCCATTTGCACCGCGCAGCACAATGGCCTCCCCGGCATGAGCGGCAAGGGACACATTCCGGAAAAGAATGCGTTCGCCCCGAATCATGCCGAGATCTGTCGCAGAAAGGAGCGCACCGGTAATCATATGTTTGGTTTAGACCCTTTGTCCCAATTGCCTCAATCCATTAGGGGCTATATGAGACAGACCAGCGCGGCGGCCCTTCGCCGCAGATGACAATTCCAGACGCGAGGTTCCCTCCCCATGCCGTCCCTCGACAGCTTTAAATCAAAACGTACGCTCCAGGTAGGAAGCAAGACTTACACCTATTACTCGCTTGCTGCGGCAGCGGAAAATGGACTGGGTGATGTTTCCCGTCTCCCGGCGTCCCTGAAGGTTCTTCTCGAAAACATGTTGCGCTTTGAAGATGGCCGTACGGTCACCAAAGACGACATCGTGGCATTCAAGAACTGGCTGGAAAGCAAAGGCAAGGACGATCACGAGATCGCCTACCGCCCGGCCCGCGTTCTGATGCAGGACTTTACCGGCGTTCCAGCCGTGGTTGACCTTGCTGCCATGCGCGATGCTTCCAAGAAGCTTGGCGCTTCTGCCCAGGCCATCAACCCGCAGGTTCCAGTTGATCTCGTCATCGACCACTCTGTGATGGTTGACTATTTTGCTGGTCCGGGCGCGTTCGAACAGAACGTTGAAAAGGAATATGAGCGCAATGGCGAGCGCTATGAATTCCTCCGCTGGGGCTCCAAGGCCTTTGAAAACTTCCGTGTTGTGCCGCCGGGCACGGGCATCTGCCACCAGGTGAATCTGGAATATCTGGGCCAGACGGTCTGGACCCGTGATGAAGACGGCGAAACCGTTGCCTATCCGGATACCTGTGTCGGTACCGACTCTCACACAACCATGATCAATGGCCTGGCCGTGCTCGGTTGGGGTGTTGGCGGCATCGAAGCTGAAGCGGCCATGCTGGGCCAGCCGGTCTCCATGCTGATCCCGGAAGTCATCGGCTTCAAGCTGACCGGCAAGATGGCTGAAGGCGCGACGGCAACAGACCTCGTGCTGACCGTGGTGGAAATGCTGCGCAAGAAGGGCGTCGTCGGCAAGTTCGTTGAATTCTATGGCGAAGGCCTCGCAAACCTGACGCTGGAAGACGAAGCCACGATCTCCAACATGGCGCCGGAATATGGTGCGACCTGTGGCTTCTTCCCGGTTGATGAAGAAACCATTTCCTATCTGTCCGACACAGGCCGCGATCCTGAGCGCGTCCAGCTGGTCGAAGCCTATGCCAAGGCCCAGGGCTATTGGCGTCCTGACATGGCCGAGCCGGTCTTCACGGATACGCTGCAGCTTGACCTTGGCGACGTTAAGCCGTCGCTCGCAGGTCCGAAGCGCCCGCAAGACCGCGTTCTGCTGTCTGAAGCCGATACCGCATTCCGTGATGCGCTGAACGAAATCCGCGGTGGCCGCAAGAACCCGGAAACAACGCCGAAGACGGAAGGCGAAAGCCGCTTCGTCGACGAAGGCGCCAACAATGTCTACACCGCTCCGGAAGACTATGGCGTGTCGCCGTATGCCGTGGACGGCGAAGACTTCCACCTGCATGACGGCTCTGTCGTCATCGCAGCGATCACGTCCTGCACGAACACGTCCAACCCGTCCGTCCTGATCGCCGCTGGCCTGTTGGCCAAGAAAGCGAACGAACTGGGCCTGACACGCAAGCCATGGGTGAAAACGTCTCTCGCTCCGGGCTCTCAGGTCGTGACGGACTACCTGCTCAAAGCAAATCTGCAGGATGATCTGGACGCTCTGGGCTTCAACCTGGTCGGTTATGGCTGCACCACTTGTATCGGTAACTCCGGCCCGCTGCCGCCGGCGATTTCCAAGTCGATCAACGAGAACGACCTGGTTGCCTGTTCGGTTCTGTCCGGTAACCGGAACTTTGAAGGCCGTATCGGTCAGGATATTCGCGCGAACTATCTGGCTTCCCCGCCGTTGGTCGTTGCTTATGCGATTGCAGGCTCCCTGCACATCAACCTGAGCACCGATCCGCTGGGCACCAGCAAGGACGGCAAGCCGGTCTACCTGAAAGACATCTGGCCATCGAACAAAGAGATTGCCGAAGTCATGCGCTCTGCCGTGACGCCGGACATGTTCTCCAGCCGCTATGGTGAAGTGTTCAAGGGCGACGAGCGCTGGCAGGCTATCGAAGTCAGCGGTGGCGACACCTATGGCTGGCCGGCCGGCTCCACTTATGTTCAGAACCCGCCATATTTCGAAGGCATGGGCCTTGAGCCGGAGCCAACCGAAGACATCAATGGCGCTCACATCATGGGCCTCTTCGGTGATTCCATCACGACCGACCACATTTCCCCGGCCGGTTCGATCAAGGCCTCCAGCCCCGCAGGTCGCTACCTGCAGGAGCACCAGGTGTCCCCGACAGACTTCAACTCCTACGGTTCGCGCCGCGGGAACCATGAAGTCATGATGCGCGGTACGTTCGCGAATATCCGCATTAAGAACCAGATGGTTCCGGGCGTCGAAGGCGGTGTGACAATCCATTATCCGTCCGGCGAGCAGATGGACATCTATGATGCCGCCATGAAGTATCAGGAAGACGGCAAGGACCTCGTCGTCTTCGCAGGTGAGCAGTACGGTACGGGCTCTTCCCGTGACTGGGCTGCAAAAGGTACGATCCTTCTGGGTGTGCGCGCCGTGATCGCGGGCAGCTTTGAGCGTATTCACCGCTCCAATTTGATCGGCATGGGTGTGCTGCCCCTGCAGTTCAAGGAAGGTGATAGCTGGGAGAAGCTGGGCCTGAAGGGCGATGAGACGGTCACGATCGAAGGTATCTCCGACATCAAGCCGCGTCAGATGATGAATGTGAACATCACGAAAGCGGATGGCTCTTCGATGAATGTCGAATGCCGCGTGCGGATCGATACCGAGAACGAGATGGATTACTACCGCAATGGTGGCATCCTGCACTTCGTTCTGCGCAATCTAGCGCGTGCAGAAGCCTGATCCCAAAGGGTTTCATGATTTTGAAAGGCCCCTGCAGCATGTGCTGTGGGGGCTTTTTTACAGCGCTCACATCCCTGTGACTGTTTCAGCAGCAGGTCTGGCCTTATAAATGATCCTCATGAAACGCATTCTGGTCTCTCTCATTCTGGCCTTTATTGGCCTGATGCCCGTCGCGGCGGCTGAGGAGCCCGTGCTTGTCGAGCTGTTCGCCTCACAGAACTGCCGCGTCTGCCCGAAGGCGCACAAAGTGCTGAAGGCGCTTGATGCTGAGCATGATGACGTCCTGATCCTGACCTGGTCTGTCGATTACTGGGACTATCTCGGCGACAAGGACCCCATGGCGATGGTGGAGTCCAAGGAACGCCAGCGTGGTTATGTCGACCGCTTCCATCTGCGCGGGCCGTATACGCCCCAGACTGTCTATGACGGTGTCGAGCAATGTGTTGGCAGCAAGCGCTCCTATGTCAAAAAGGCGCTTGAAAAGGCTTCTGAGCGTCCGGACACGGATGTGAAGTTGACCGTAAAAGGCGACAAGATCCTGCTATCAGGCACGGCGCCGGGGCTGACTGATATCTGGCTCGTGGATTATCTCTCTGGCGCGGCGAATACGACAAATATGGTGCATCCCGTCACCCGTGTTTCCGCTCTCGGCCCATGGCTTGGCAATGATGTTCAACTGAACAAGCCGCATTGTGAATCCGGCTGTGCCATCATCGTTCAGGAAGCGGGGTTTGGCCCCGTGCTGGAGACGCTGGTGGTCAAGCCCTGATCAGGGTTGCGTTGGCTGTTCGCTGTCTAAAGCCATAAGAGGCGGGCGTACGATAGAAGAGACGCGCGGCGTGAATTCTTTCCAGTCATATTCCGACAACTGAAACGCCCAGCCATCGGCCTTGTCATTGATGGTGCTGCCACGCTGGGCGCCTTCGCCAGCCTCAATGGCGCGCAGAGTGATGAAGTACCCGTCGGGTTCGCGATAGGCAGAGACATCCACTTCCAGTCCATCATGTGTTTCGGTGATGTGGCGCGCGACAGGGCGGGTCTCGAGCTTGCTCGCGGGTTTGACGCCAATCGGAGCGAACCGGGTCAGCGCCAAAGCGGGTGTTGAGGCGGCAATCCGGCTCACCAGTTTGAAATCCTGATAGGGCGGTCCCGGTACAAAGCTGCGATCACTGGTGCCGACAGAGCGCTGCAGGTACAGGCTCTCGCCCATGGAATCATAGATTCGCACGGCGGAAATGGCGTCGGAATTGATTTCCAGGATGTCAAAATCGAGCCAGGCATCATGATTGTAGAGTGGGGGAAGATCGCCTTTCACCTGAAAAGCCTGTTCCTCGCCTGGCAGACGGCCATAGACATGGTCGCCCTTTCGGCCGGTAATCAGGGACGCTTCGGTCTTGCCATCTTCGTCAATAATCTCAACCAAGGCGCCAGTTCCACCATCGCGCGGGTCTCCCAGGCCAATCCGGTTCAGCTTGTCGGGATCGCGCGTGCGGCCTTCGCCCCAGGTCAGCTCGCCCAAGCCTGTCGCGAGTGTCGCCAGACGGTCCGGCCGGATCGGGTAGCCATCTTCCGTCCCCATTTTCCAGCCATCCAGCGTGTTGACCAGAACATAGGATTCGTCTGACAGCGTCACGCGGATTTCGCTCGCCTGGGCACGGATAGAGGCGAAGTCCGGGATCACCGGGTTGCCCATGCGGCTGGTTGTGGCCGTGCGCGACCCACCCATGGAATAGGCAATGACGGTCAGCAGCGTCAGAGCCCCGGCGGTGCCTGCCATGATCTGTAGTCGCCGCATGCGTTGGCGTGTGCGGATCTCGCTCATGCCCGGCCCTTCCGCTTCTGACGATACCAGACAAACAGGCCAATCAGACCGACAATCAGGGGCCCGCTCCAGATGTTGATGGCCTTCAGCATGCCTTCAAGCTGGTCAATGTCGCGGCGGTAATCGCGCTCGATCTCGCGCAGGCGCTGACGGAGGTCGACAATGCTCTCGCGCAGTCCCAGAAGTTCTGCACGCTCCTCATCGGTCAGGTCGGCTTCAAGATCCCCGGCAAAAAAACCGTCAGTGGACCCGATGGCCTGCAGTTCTTCCAGTCTGGCCTGAGCGGTCTGGAGGTTTGTTTCCAGTTCGGCTTGCTGGCGGAAATAGATCGCTTCCGCCTTCTCACGCATACCATCAATCCGTGTCATCGGGCGCAGGCTGGGCGCGCGGGACCGCAGTCGCGACAATTCTCCGCCGCCAGCAAGCGCATCCAGCGCGTTGAGCACCAGCGCGCCATTGTCTGCTACGACAATCTCGTTTCCGGGCACGATGTAGAAATCATCCGAGATGAAATCGACATCTGCAATCAGAACCAATTGGGCATCCGTTTCGCTTTCGGCGATGTGTGGAGGCACGCTTTGCGCCTCGGCCATGGCCAGTTCTGCAAGAACCGGATCGGACGGTGTATCAACAGGGGGCGCCCCTTGCGGGAAGGCGGTTGTCAGCTTGCCGGAAAGGCGCCCGGCCAGCACGAGGGCTGTGGGTTGTGTCTGGTATTCGCGAAGAACCGCTTGAGGCGTCATTTCAGTGATGGCCTTGTCGGCATCGATGAAGGATGGGCTTGGGCCGGTTGTGATAAGCGGCGTGAATTCAGCCCCGTCGCCCAGCTGAGACGAGTCAAACGCGCCGGGTGCGCCGAAATTGATGCTGCGGCTGAGGTCCGCTGTAATCAGATCATCCTGATTCATGTCCCCGGCCGGAATACCGATGAAGAGGGGATGGGCCAGCTCCTCGACGCGGCCATTCCCGGCATCCACGGGTACAGGCAGCGCGTTGGCAGCGTCCGCAACAGCCTGCTCGGACAGGGAAACACCCCACAGGTTCGGCAGGGCGCCAAGCGTTGCATGTGTCAGCGGCTCTCCCATTGAGAAAACGCCGCCCCCTGAGACGGTTTTTGCCGCCGGGTCCATGAGGAACACGGCCCGCCCCCGCCGCAGGATGAACTGGTCGATCAGCCAGCTTTGGCGTTCGGTCAGCTCCGGCGGTTGTGCGACGAGCAGGACATCCAGATCTTCCGGCAGGGATTGGAAGGTTTCTGCAATGGGGACAATCTCGAAGGATTTGCCAATATCGCGCAGAAGGGCGTATCCGCCTTCACCGCCGGGCGAGGTCATGCCGGGCAGGGAGGATAGAATCCCCACACGCGGCGGGTCCGGATCATCCAGACGATCCACCATGCGCGTGAGATCATATTCCAGGGTGACTTCACGATCAGGTGCCAGGAAAGGAATGACGCGCTGATCATCAATGGAGTTGCGCCCAATGATGCCGAAATAGAGCGGATCATTGCCATTCGTGTCGACGGCCGTGGCCCCCGCAGCAAGGGCCTCGTCTTCTGCTGGCGAGAAGGGCAGGGGATCAATTTCGGTGACACGCACCTTGCCGCCTGACTGGCTCTCATAGACATGCAGCAATTCGCGCACACGGTCTGCATAGGCGCGGATGGAGGGATAGTCCTGCCCGGTGCTGCGCGTGTAAACGAAGGTCAGCTCGACCGGCTCGGCTACGTTGTCGAGTGTGGACTTCGTGGCGTCTGACAGGGTGTAGAGATTGTTTTCGGTGAAATCGAGACGCACGCCCGTGAACACCTTCTGCACCAAAAGGTTGGAGGCGATGAAGATTATCAGCGTCAGGGCCGTGGCGGCTATGAGATAATGCTTTGCCCGCATGTCTTAGCCCAGCCTGTGACGTGAGGCCCAAAGGCCATTCAGAATGGTCCACAGGGCCATGAAGCCAAGGAAGAACAGGACGGCGCGGAATTCCAGCACGCCGCGTTGGGCTGCTTCGAAATGCGACAGGAAGGAGAATTGCGCGACAAGGTCCGCAAAGCCCGCTCCGAAAATGCTTTTCACGCCCGACAGGACGAGGGGCCATCCCGCTGCGGTGAAGATGAACGCTATGACGACACTGATGACAAAGGCGGTGACCTGGCTTCGTGTCAGGGCCGATACGGCCGCGCCGATCGACAGGTATGAACCGGCCATCAGGAAGCTGACAAAATAGGTCAGGATAATTGCGGCATTGTCCGGCTCGCCCAGGAAGTTCACGGTGATCCACATCGGGAACGTCAGCAGCAGGCCGACGCCAGCGACAGACCACGCCGCCAGAAGCTTGCCCAGCACCAAGCCCGGCATACCAAGGGGCAGGGAGAGCAACAGCTCATCCGTCCCCGCACTTGTCTCATCCGCCCAGAGGCGCATGGCGAGTGCGGGAAGGAAGATCATGTATAGCCAGGGATGCCATACAAAAAAGGGCGTCAGGTCCGCAGTGCCGGTATCGAAAAAGCCAGAGGCCTCCCAGGTGAACATGCCGAGGGCGAGAAGGAACACGGCCAGGAAAACATAGGCCATGGGCGTTGAATAATACGCCCCGATTTCCCGGCGGAAGACTGGCATGAAACTGCCGAGTTGTTGGCGCAGATAGTTCATGCGGATTCGGCCTCCGCTTGATCCGTCAGCTTTGTAAAGGCGCCTTCCAGTGTGCCATCCGATGACAGCTGGCGCAGGCCTTCCGGCGTCTCATCCGCAACGATCCGGCCACGGTCAATGACAATGGCGCGCGTGCACATGGCTGGCACTTCAGTCAGCGTGTGGGTGGAGATGACAATCGCCTTTGTCGGCGCCATACGGGCGATGAGCGCGCGCACCGCGCGCTTCTGGTTTGGGTCCAGCCCATCAGTAGGTTCATCCAGCAGCAGGACAGGCGGGTCATGAAGAATGGCGCCTGCCAGGCCGACACGCCGGCGATAGCCTTTTGAGAGAGAACCAATCCTTTGTCCGCAGACGGTGGAAATACGGGAATCTGCAATAGCCCGCTCAATGGCAGGTTTGCGCTCTGACTTTGGCAGACTGCGGGCTGCGGCCATGAAAGCCAGGAATTCCGGCGGCGTCATGTCATCATAGAGCGGCGCGCCTTCGGGAAGATAGCCGAGTGCGGCCTGGGCTTCCCGGCGCTGTGAGACGACAGACTTGCCTGCAATCAGCGCGTCACCGGAATCCGGCTCCAGAACGCCTGAGATCATGCGCATGGTCGTGGACTTGCCCGCTCCATTTGGCCCAAGGAAGCCCAGCACTGTGCCCTTCTCGACAGTGAAGGACAGACCTTGCACGGCACGCTTGGTGCCAAAGGATTTTACCAGCTTCTGAATGTCCAGCATTCTTCGCGTCACGATCCTTGTCCGGGGGAAACTTCTGATACCGTTGTTCACCCGGTCTGGCCAGTGGCCCTAATGCAATCGTAATGTCAGGCGGAAAAGCGGCGGACCTCTTCCAGAACAGCCTTGGCTGCCGCTCCCACAATCTTCTCGCCATCTTCCACGCTCGACTGGGTCGGGTCAGAGCCGATGCGACCATCCGGGAAGTCGCGGCGATATTGAACCGCGTCGCTTATCTTGCCGTTCGGCGCAATCTTCGGCGACATTTCCACATCCGTGCGGGTATGGTCGGGATAGCCATAATAGGTCACGGAGACTTCTGACGCCGTGGCGTGGCTGCCATGACCGACAGGATAGAGCTGGTTGCACAGCGTCATGACGGATTTGAAATCCCACCAGTCGCGGCGTTTCAGCTTGAGGCCGGGGCGATTGTCTGCGCCGCGCAGATCAAAGCTGCGGCGGGCGTGGATCTCGGAGAAGGCGGCTTCAATCGTGGCAATGTTGCCGCCATGACCATTCAGCCAGTAGATGCGTTCAAAGCCATGCCGCATCAGGCTTTCGGTCCAGTCCGCCATGGCCGCGATCATTGTGGATGGGCGCAGAGTGATGGTTCCCGGAAAGCCGAGATGATGCTGCGCGCAGCCGACAGAGAAGGTCGGGCCGACCAACATATCGTCCGGCGCGAGGCTTTCTGCATGGCGGGCAATAATTTCGGGACACAATGCGTCTGTGCCGATGAAGCCATTCGGCCCGTGCTGCTCCATCGAGCCGATCGGCACGACAATGGTTTTCGATCTCTTTAGCCAGGATTCAATATCGGGCCAGGTCGAAACAGGTAGCAGCATGGTCTCAGTCCTTTCTGGGCGCCAGGCGGCGTGTGACATGCCCCATTTTGCGGCCGGGACGGGCGTCTCGCTTGCCATACAGCGTCAGTGTTTCGTTTGCTTGCAGTCCGGCCGGATCGATCAGGCCAGCGTCGCCGATCAGATTATACATCTCTGCATCAAACAGGCGACGGGTGTCACCCAGTGGCCAGCCGCATATTGCGCGAATGTGCTGTTCGAACTGCCCTGTCTGGCAGGCTTCCGGCGTCCAGTGTCCGGAATTGTGCACGCGTGGCGCAAACTCATTGGCCAGCAGCGTACCATCTTCCAGCACAAAGAACTCCAGCGCCAGCACGCCGACATGATCCAGCGCATCGATGAGGCGCACGGCGCGCTCGCGGGCATCAGCCTCGATCTTCAGGTCCAGACCGGAGGGCGCAATGGAGCGCGAAAGAATGCCGTTCTCATGGATGTTGCGGGGCGGGGCCCAGCTTGTTGTTTCGCCGCGGCTGGAGCGTGCAACAATAACGGATATCTCCCGCTCGAACGGAATGCGCGCTTCCAGAACTGCGGGGACCTCCCCAATGGAGGCCCATGCTCTCTCTGCGTCCTTGCCATCCTGCAAGCGCGCCTGGCCTTTACCATCATAGCCGTCGCGACGTGTCTTCAGAATGCCCTCGGTCCCGAGTTTTTCCAGCGCCTTTATAATGTCTTCGGCCGAGTTGATCAGCTCATAGGGAGCCGTTGGAATGTTGATGCCGTTCAGAAAGGCTTTCTCTTCGGCCCTATCCTGAGACACAGCGAGTGACTTGGCGCCAGGATGCAGCGGCACACCGGTCTGCGTGATGAGTTCCACGGCTTCGACCGGGATGTTCTCGAATTCCAGAGTGACCACGTCGCAGGATGCCGCAAACTCTCGCAGGGCGTCACGGTCTGTATAGTCGGCTGTCCACGTCTTCCGCGCACTGCGAGAGGCCGGGGCGTCTGTTTCCGGGCAATAGATGTGAACGTCAAAGCCCAGCTGATTCGCGGCGGCGGCCAGCATGCGGCCGAGCTGGCCGCCCCCCAATATCCCGATCGTGCTGCCGGGGACAATCATCGTCATGTAACCGGAGTCTCGCCTACGCTGTCGGTTTGCTTCTGGCGGAAGGCATCCAGCTTGTCGGCGACCGTCTCATCGTCCAGCGCCACAATAGAGGCTGCCATCAGCCCTGCATTCATGGCGCCAGCCTCGCCGATGGCCAGTGTGCCAACAGGAACGCCGCGCGGCATCTGAACAATGGACAGCAGGCTGTCCATGCCAGACAGCGCCTTGGACTGAACCGGAACGCCCAGAACAGGCAGAGGCGTCATGGAGGCGGTCATACCCGGCAGGTGGGCTGCGCCGCCCGCGCCAGCAATGATGACCTTCAGGCCGCGGCCCTTGGCTGATTTGGCATATTCCACCAAGCGGTCTGGTGTACGGTGGGCCGAAACTATGCGCGTTTCGTGGGCAACGCCCAGATCCGCGAGAATTTGGGATGCAGCCTGCATGACGGGCCAGTCAGACTGGCTGCCCATGATAATGCCGACCTTGGGGGAATCCGTGTCCATGATGGAAGCCTCGCCGCTGGAAAGCGCGCAACATAGGTAAGCCGGGTGCTGCGTCAACTGCCGTAATGATGGGGCAAGGCGCAGGAATGACTTCAACTCACTGCAAGAAAAGCTTAACCTTACGCCATGGCAGATGATCTCTACTCTCCTCAGGCACATGAGCGGCGCGCCCTGCTGGATGTGCTGGGCGTGGATCTGGCTGCCTTGGATTTGCGGACCCGCGCGGCCCTTGAGGCTCTGTGCGATGAAGTTCTGGTCCTGCGGGAGGACGTGGACCAGTTGCGCGACGCCCTGGATGAGGCTGTGTCCCTGGCAGACAATGACGCGCTTTGCCCGGTCTTCAACCGGCGAGCATTCGAGCGGGAAATACGGCGTGAGATCGCTCTGGCCGCGCGGTTCCGGACGCCGCTGTCACTGATCTATATTGACCTCGACAATTTCAAACAGGTCAATGATGCTTTCGGCCACGCCGCCGGGGATGAGGTTCTGATCCGGGTTTCAGAAATATTGCTGCGCCTGACGCGAGAGACAGACATTGTCGGGCGGCTCGGCGGGGATGAATTTGGTATCGTTCTGGCGCAGGCCCCGGCAGAAGACAGCCGCCGCAAGGCTGAACAGCTCAGCCATGAGGTGGACCAGCTGGTGGTGCGGCGTGAAACAGGCGAGTCCTCGCCCGGAATACACATCGGAGCCTCTTGCGGGATCGTTGAATGGCAGCCCGGGCTCGTGGCGGAAAGCCTTATATCTGCTGCCGATCAGGCCATGTTTGCACAGAAGGCGCGCAGGAAATCCGTCCGGCGGGCAACTTAAGAAGATTTCATGGGAGAAAGCGCGATTCCGACTTGTCTCCCCCGTGACGCGCTAGGGCTCTTGTGTTTAACTGTTGCTGTTAAGTCACAACTCTTAACGGCAAAGAAGGAGACCGTACATGTCGCTTCAAGGAAGAATCAGTGAGCTCGCACACAAGCATCGCAAGCTGGACGAAAAGATTTCTGAAGAACAAAAACGACCTGCGGCGGATGCCCTCCGAGTGAAAGACCTCAAACGAAAAAAACTGAAGATCAAGGAAGAGCTGCACTGGCTTGAGGCCAGCTAGGACACCGCAACGGAGCCTTCATCTTTTTGTTCTAGCCTTATCTGTAATGGGCAAAGGGATGTTGCATGCGTGAGCTATTTGATCAGGACAGAGCCATGACCCTCGGCGCCGTGAAGCAGGCGACCGCCATACTTGCGGTTATCTTCTTCATTGCTGCGGTATTCGCGGTCCTGTCCGGTCTCGGCTGGATCTTCAAGGGCCATATCTTCACGGGCTTGAGTCGCATTGTCGCCAGCTTCGCTGTGCTGGGCTTCATGTATGTGGTTGTTCGTTTTTTGGGAGAAATCCTGGCGGCGAGCCACAGGCTGAATGACCGGCTCTCCATTCTCGGTGATGATCTGCGTACCCAGCGTAGCAAAGTACCCGCCTCCGATACGGAAGCCTGATATTCATGGCTGATCCAGTAACTGTCATACTCGGCCTTGGCCGTGAGGTGGGCGATGCGGTCGCCCGCCGATTCAATGAACATGGCCACAAGGTTGTGGCCGCAGACCCGTCCGAAGAGCGCATCGGCATTGCCCGCAATGCCATGCCGGAGGACGTGCTGTTGCACCATGGCGAGCTTCACACACGTCTCGGCCTGCGTAACGCCCTGACGGCCGCGGTCGAAGCGTTTGGCCGGGTGGATAATCTGATTGTCATCCCCCAGATTGAAGAGCCGGATACGCTGGCAGACTTCGTGCCTGAGCGGTTTGACAAATCCCTCGCCAAGGCCAGCCGCGGGGCCGCACTGGCCTTGAAGGTGTTTGCAGACCAGATTGACGAACAGGAAGACCTGCCAATGGCAGGCGTGGAGCGCATCCGCCAGAAGGGGACTGTCACTTTTATCCTGTCCTATTCGGCGCTTGCCAGCATGCCGGGCCGTTTCACCGAAACCGTCACGCAATCGGCTGTGCTGGGGATCATTAAAGCAGGTGCTGTTGAGCTTGCCGAGAAATCCGTCCGCGTGAATGGGATTGTCGCGATCCGGCCCCGCGAAGGAAAGCTTGAGAACTGGACCGTGCGGCGCACCCCGCTGGGACGCGCCGCCCTGGCCGATGAGATTGCCGACTCCGCCCAGTTCCTGTCGTCACCAAACGCAGCCTTCATTACCGGCGAGATTTTGAAGCTGGATGGGGGCCGCTCCGCACTCGCCGGTATTCTGGAATAGTGATCAGCTGATTTGAACGAGACCCGGAACAGGGTTGGTGTCCGTATCCGTCTCGAACATGGCGACTGTGTCGAGTGTGTAGGTCTTGCTGAGAATATCAGAGACCTTCTTGTATTCCGCGAGCGCCTTGTCGGAGGTCAGCGTGACCAGCGTGTAGCCATGGCCAAACGGGTCATGCCATTCGACTTCGGTATTCGCATCTGCAAACAATTCGCCGAGGTTCGGAATGTCCTTGATATAGGTGCCTGTGCCGGGGGACGTGATGGATGTACACCCGAACTCGACACCACGGCGCTCACCAGCGGCGTCATATAGTGTGTTTGCCCAGGCTGTATGCGTGTCGCCAGCCAGCGTGACCAGGCTTGCTCCGGCAGAGGCTGCGCCTTCATAGAGCCGCTCGCGGGCCGCTGGGAAGCCGTCCCAGGCATCCGGGTTGAAAGGCAGGCCAAGGGCAGAGAAGGGCACCATTTGTGCCACATAGGGGTTCGTCTGCGCCGCGATTTGCTCCGGTGTCAGAACTTCCTGCATGTTTGGCAGTTTCGTCCGGGCCATGACGACCTGATTGGCCAGCACCTGCCAGCGCTTGCCGGCCTTGACGGATGCTGCCAGTTCCTCTGCTAGCCAAGCTTCCTGTTCCGCGCCAAGCATGGTGCGTTCCGGATTGTTGATCTTCTGCATCGTTTCCTGAACACGCGCCATGATCGTTTCCTGATCGCTTGCGCCTGCCAGAGCGTCTGACCAGCTGATGTCAGGTGAGCGGCCTGTCAGGCGGCTCTCAAGCGCGATGACCGTGGCGACGTCCCCGAAATTGAAGCTACGCCAGACAGCGGACGTAACCTCGCCCGGAACCGGCTCGCGCAGGGGGAGCCATTCGAAATATGCCTGCATGGCAGCCTGTTTGCGGTCGCTCCAGTCACCCTCACCATTTTCCGGATTATGGTTCTGCGCACCTGTGCGGTAGGAATTGTTCGCGCTTTCATGATCATCCCATGTGCAGATCCAGGGGGCCGCAGCATGAGCGGCCTGCAGGGCTGGGTCGGTCTTGTACTGGGCGTGGCGGGTGCGGTAATCAGACAGGGTCACCATTTCCGTGATCGGATCATGTGTGCGGCCGAGTGCCATGGCCTCGGGGCTGGCATAGCCATCAATGCCATACTCATAGAGATAGTCGCCGAGGTGCAGAACGGCATCCAGGTCGGCTTCCTGGGAAATCGCGTCATACGCATTGAAATATCCGAACTGCCAGTTGGAGCAGGAGATAACGGCCATACGCACAGGCGTGTCGCCTGACAGGGCGGTTGTTTTCATGCGTCCCTCAGGAGACGTCACTTCGCCATTCGAGGTGAGGACCGTGAATTCATAGGTGTAGACTTTGCCTGGCTGCAGGCCTTTGGCGTCGGCCTTCACTGTATAGTCGCGCGCCTCGGATGTGGTGACGACACCGCTACTAACAGCAGCGTTCGGGGCGGCAGGATCGAAAACATCGTATCTTACCTGGATGGGGCCTGAGCCGCTCTTGGGGGTCACGCGGGTCCAGACAATGACGCGATCTGCCAGCGGGTCGCCGGAGGCAACGCCGTGAAGGAATTCAATGTCGCCTGCATAAGCCTCTGTCTTTATCGGTGCGCTCACAGGTGTGGTGGCGCAGGCCGCGAGGCTGAGGCTTCCGGTTGCGGCGGCACCCAGAAGGCCGCGGCGGGTAATCTTGGTCATGTTCATCTCCCGTGTTCCGGAACTCCCTAGTCCGGTCTGTTGACAATAGCATGACGATCACCGCGCAAATCGTCTATAAGCGCCGCAATGGAACATTTGAAAATTACTGCGACCCCGGCTGACGAGGGCAAGAGGCTGGACAGCTTCCTTGCCAGCCAGGCGGACTCGCTATCGCGGTCGCGCCTGAAAGCGCTTATCCTTGAAGGCGCTGTGAGTGTGAACGGCGCGCCCGAAACCGATCCGCGAAAGCCGGCTGTGGGCGGCGCGACCTATACGATCACCCTGCCGGACCCAGTGCCGGCAACCCCTGAAGCGGAAGACATTCCGCTCGATATCCTGTTCGAGGACGCGCACCTGATAGTGCTGAACAAGCCATCCGGCATGGCGGTACACCCTGCGCCGGGCAGCTGGGACGGCACTCTGGTCAACGCGTTGCTGCATCATTGCGAGGGCGAACTGTCCGGCATTGGCGGCGTGGAGCGGCCCGGCATCGTACACAGGATCGACAAGCTGACGACCGGTGTGCTGGTGGTGGCAAAGACGGAACCGGCGCATCTCGGGCTTTCAGAGCTGTTCCAGGCGCATGATATTGAGCGGAAATACCTGGCTGTCACGCGCGGGGCGCCGCGTCCGCTATCGGGGACGGTGGATGAGCCGATTGCCCGCTCGACGGGCGACCGCAAGAAAATGGCGGTCGTGCGCAATCCCGAAAGCGGGGTAGGACGGCATGCGATTACGCATTACCGGGCCATCGAGACCTTTGGTCTGCGAGACAAAGGCACACGCCTGCCCGCCGCTGCGCTGGTGCAGTGCCAGCTGGAAACAGGCCGGACACACCAGATCCGCGTACATATGAGCCATATTGGTGCGCCGCTGATCGGTGATCCGGTCTATGGCCGTCACAAGGGCATCAGTTCATACGGCCATGGCGACGCGCATATTGAAGGCACAAAGGCGGCGCGCGCCTTTCCGCGCCAGGCGCTGCATGCGGCCTTGCTTGGCTTTGTACACCCCATAACGAAAGAGACGCTCCGGTTCGAAGCGCCTCTTCCAGAAGATATGTCGGATTTGATTGCCGCGCTGAGAAAGCTGCCAAAGGAAGACTGAAGGCTGCCTCAGTTGCTGTCGGACTCGACCAGCGGTTCAAATTGCAATTTGGACGCCGTCAGCGTGACATCGCCGATCTTGTCGGTTTCTGCAGCGATCTTGATCGGTACTGAGGCGCCATTTGGCAGCGGAGCAAGCCACATGCGTAGCGGACCGTTGAGCGCGGACAGATTGTCATTGTCCTTCATTTCGTCTTTGTCATAGCCGGCAATGCGTTCCATGGTGACATGGCATTCGATGGCTTCACCTGACCAGACTTTTGTGTTCACCCGTTTGGTGCCAGCATTCTTCAGGTGCAGATAGGTCAGCTGGCGTCCGTCAAAGATGCGGATAGGGCCGCCGCATGGGTCAGCACCAGGCGCACGAGGCTCCAGCGCGAAAGTGATCAGCGCTGTGATCGGGTCATTCGCCTTGATTGCCTGCTCGGCCGTGGCGGGCGGATCTCCCAGATCGCCGAAGGCTGGATTGGCAGTCATCTCGAAGCCGTCAGATGTCATGATCATGTCAACGCGGCGGTTCTTTTTACCGTCCCGGTTCTGAGAGACGTAATTGTAGGTCTTCAGTTCATTCTCGCGGGTATAGCCGGAGGCCTGAAGGTGCATGTCGTAATTGATGAACCAGTCAGCAATGCCGGTGACTTTCACGCGAGATTTTATGTTGTAGGTGTCCGGGCGCATCTCCACGTCGAATGAAGCGCGGCCGGTTGCGGGAATGAACAGCACATAGGCCTTGGCCCGCAATTCATAGATCATGCGTGTTGGCTCGCCCGCCTTGATATCTGCCAGCAGGGCAGGCGCGTCGCTGGCGGGTGCCGTATCGGCCACAGACAGGCCAGCGGCAGTCATGGCCGCAGCAGTTGCCAGTAGAAATGCGCGTTTCATCAGGACGAAATCCTTTCCGGGGCGGTTCGTTGAGTACCCCTTATAGCCTGCTATCACCAACCCAGTCTGAACAGCCTTGCCCTTATCATGCCTCATTCAGCGGGGGTTTGCATTCAAGAAGTATGACAGCGAATGTCTCCCGCAAGCGTAAAACTGCCGAAATGCCTGATGCATGCAGTTGACATGAGGGGGCTCTGCCCTGTAACGACGCGCCTTCGAGATTATTGACACCTATCGGAGCGAGGCCATGTCCCGCGAATGTGAACTTACCGGCACCAAGCCGATGGTTGGCCACAATGTGAGCCACTCCCAGATCAAGACCAAGCGTCTTTTCCGCCCGAACCTCGTTCAGGTCACGCTTCACTCTGAAGCTCTTGAGCAGGACTTCCGTCTGCGCATCGCCGCCAAGGCCCTGCGTACGGTGGATAAGCTGGGCGGCCTTGATGCGTTCCTCGCCAAAGCGAAGGACGACAGCCTTTCCACGAAAGCGCTGAAAATCAAGCGTGACATCGCGAAGAAAGCTGCCGCTTAAGCGGTTTGCCTTCGGGTAACTGAATACAAGCGCGCGAGGCTGGGCTTCGCGCGCTTTTCTATGTCTTGCAGTTGGACGTGCTTGCAACGGCATGGCACAAGACTCCTCCTGAGATCAGGGGGGACATTATGCGCACATTTTTGACCATTGCGGCCTTGGGCTTGCTGGCGGCCTGCCATGATCCTGCCCGTCCGGAGGCGCCTGCACAGGGAAAAGTCACCGTCTTTACGGGCGGCACAATTTACACAGGGCTGGCGGATCAGCCCACTGTTAATGCCGTGATTGTTGGTGAAGATGGCCGCATCATCGCGACGGCGCCCCCCAGCTCCGAAGACTGGAGTGAGGATGAGGTCACGCTTGTGGATCTGGGCGGTGCAGTCATGTTCCCCGGCTTTACGGATGCCCATTCGCACCTTCTCGGCATAGGGCAGCGCGAGCTGACCCTGAATCTTGAAGGCACGGCGTCCGTCGCGGAGCTGGTCGACCGGATAGACGCCGAGGTCGCCGATAAGGCACCTGGTGAGATCATCTTTGGCCGCGGCTGGATAGAAACCGGCTGGCCGGAGGGGCGTATGCCCTTGGCGGACGACCTTGATCCCGTCAGCCCTGACAATCCGGTGATCCTGATGCGCGCCGATGGTCACGCGCTGGTCGCCAATACGGCTGCTCTGAAAGCGGCCGACATTTACGACATTACTGGCGACAGTGATGGTGGGCGGGTCGAACGCGACGAGGAAACCGGCAAGGCCACCGGCATGGTGATCGACGAGGCCATGTATCCGGTCATGCAGCTGGTCGCTGAGCCGAGCGATTCAGATATCCGCGAGGCGTACGAAATTGGCGCGAAGCTCTATGTGTCGCGCGGCTGGACCGGCACTCACAATATGAGCGTAGACCGCAATCACGCGGTTCTTCTCAAGTCCATGGATGATGAAGGTCTGATGCCGCTGCGGCTCTACAATGCCTATAATGAGAATGGCTTCGATATCGCCAAGGCGCACGAATATGAGACCGATACGATCCAGAACCGCGCCGTGAAGATCTACATGGATGGCGCGCTCGGCAGCCGGGGGGCCTTGCTGATCCAGCCCTATTCGGATCGGCCGGATACGCGCGGACTGGAAATCCTGGATGAAAACGCGCTGCACAATCTGATGATGGATGCAGAGGAGGATGAGGTTCAGCTGGCCATTCACGCCATCGGAGACCTCGCCAATCGGCGCATTCTCGATACTTATGAAGATCTTGGTTACGGCCCGGACTTGCGCTGGCGGATCGAGCATGCGCAGATTCTCGCCCCGGAAGACATTGCCCGGCTTGGCCAGTTGGGCCTGATTGCCTCCATGCAGCCCAGCCATGCCATCGGAGACCTGAAATTCGCGCCTGACCGGCTGGGTATGGACCGTTTGGGCGGCGCTTATGCCTGGGAAAGCTTGCTGGAAAGCGGTGCCGTCGTCGCGGGCGGTTCCGACGCGCCGGTTGAGGTTGGGTCGCCACTGATCGAGTTCTACGCCGCCGTTGCACGCAAGGGTCTCAATGGCGAAACAGGGGAGGGCTGGCACCCCGAACAGGCCCTGACGCGCGAGCAGGCCCTTGCCCTGTTCACGTCATCTGCAGCCTATGCAGCGTTTCAGGAGGATGACCTCGGCACGATTGAGCCCGGCAAACTGGCAGATTTCACCGTGTTCGACCGTGATTTGATGACTATTCCCGAGGACGAGATTCTTGAGGCGCAGGCCGTAATGACCGTCGTTGCCGGGGATATTGTCTGGCGAGTGCCATCTTCCTCTGAATAATTGCTGGTAGCAGCTGGCGTCTGTTGCCGAAACAGCTTCTTACGCTACGTCGCACTAGGCGTGAGCCTTTACCGTGCTAAAACCCATTCTGAACGAAACAACCTCCCGAAGCCCGAGATACAATCATGACCGTAATGAGCGATACCGATGTGCTGGATGGCATGGAGCCGACAGTAGAGATCAATGTCCGCGAGGTTTTTGGCCTCGATACGGACATGGTGGTCCGCGGGTTCGAGACACGTACCGAGTATGTGCCTGAGATTGACGAGGCCTATCGCTTCGATCCGCAGACCACGATGGCGATTCTGGCGGGGTTTCAGCACAACCGCCGCGTCATGGTGCAGGGCTATCACGGCACGGGTAAATCCACCCACATTGAGCAGGTGGCCGCGCGCCTCAACTGGCCGATGATCCGGGTCAACCTCGACTCCCATGTCAGCCGGATCGACATGGTCGGCAAGGATGCGATTGTTCTGAAGGACGGCAAGCAGATCACCGAATTCCGCGAAGGCATTCTGCCATGGGCCCTGCAGCGGCCAGTGGCGATCACCTTTGATGAATATGATGCCGGCCGTCCGGATGTGATGTTCGTGATCCAGCGTGTGCTGGAAGCCAGCGGCAAGCTGACCCTGTTGGACCAGAACCGCGTGATCGCGCCGAACCCATATTTCCGCCTTTTTGCCACCACCAACACGGTGGGCCTTGGCGATACGACCGGCCTCTATCATGGCACGCAGCAGCTGAACCAGGGGCAGATGGACCGTTGGAGCATTGTGACAACGCTGAACTATCTGGAGCATGATGCCGAAGTCGCCATCGTGAAGACCAAGGCCACGGGCGTGGATGACGACACCCTGTCCAAGATGGTGACGCTGGCTGATCTGACCCGGAACGCCTTCATGGCGGGCGACCTGTCCACCGTGATGAGCCCGCGGACCGTGATCACCTGGGCGGAAAACTATGCGATCTTTGGCGATCTGGGCCATGCCTTCCGCATGACCTTCCTGAACAAGTGTGACGAGCTTGAGCGCCCGCTGGTCGCAGAAATGTATCAGCGCTGCTTCGCAGAGGAGCTGCCCGAGAGCGCCCTCATGGTGAGGGTCGCCTGATCTGACGCAAAGGCCTGATCATGGACAAGGAACAGATAGAAGGCTCTGACGGCTTCGTTTTCGATGCGGTGCGTGTTCCTGCAGAAGGTGCACGCAAGGGCGGGCTTGTGATGATTCAGGAAATCTTCGGCCTGAACTCTTTCATGCTGGCCGCCGCACGCCGGTTTGCTGCCGAAGGCTATGAAGTTCTGCTGCCGTCCATGTTTGATCGCCAGGAAAAAGGATTTGTCCGTGAGGGGCATGACCAGGAGGCGCTTGCCGCCGGGGCGGGGCATGCCCGCGCAAATGGCCTGGACAATGCGATGACAGACATTGCCGCCTGTATTGATGCGCTGGAAGGGCCGGTCTTTATTACGGGATTCTGCTATGGTGGGTCGATGTCATATCATGCGGCCTGCCAGGTGGACGGCCTTTCGGCCGCATCGTGCTATTATGGCAGCCTGCTGCCGCAAGCGAAGGATATTGAGCCGAAATGCCCGACCATCGCGCATTTCGGCAAGCAGGACCCGTTCATCCCGCTGGACGGGGTGGAGGCCTTCAAAGAGGCGCGCCACGATGTGCCGACCTATATTTATGACGCCGGTCATGGATTCGCCCGTCAGGGCTCTGAAGACTATAATGCCGAGGCCGACGCCCTGGCCTTTGACCGCACCCTGAAACTTTTCGACGAGGCCCTGATCCGCTGAATGGCGAAGGACGCATCCCCCCAGGAATTGTTCAAGCAGGCGCTTGCCGCCACGACCAAGGCGATGAGCGCCGACCGGGACGTGGAAGTTGGCTTTGGCAATGATGCTGGAGACAATGGCGAGGCGATTGTCCTGCGTCCGCCGCCGCAACAGATCGAGCCGGAAGTGGCTGCCCGTATTCGCGGTGAAGCAGATGCCATCGCTTTGCGCCGGGCGCACCACAATCCGGAAGCGCACCGGGTTCACCGCCCTCAGGGAGACTTGCCAAGGCAGGTCTACGATGCGGCAGAGCAGGCGCGGATCGAAAGCCTGGGCATCAATGCCATGCGTGGCACCGCAAACAATCTGGACGCCGTGCTGAACCATCGCTGCCAGTCTGGCGAGTTTGCGATGGGCACGGAAAATGCCGAGGCGGTTCTGGCCCCGGCTTTGGAATTCCTGTTGCGTGAAAAGCTGACCGGCCGGGCTCTGCCTGAAAGTGCCAAGCGCGTGGCGGATATCTGGCGCGACCAGGTGGAGGCCGACACAGGCGGGGCTTTGGAAAAGCTGATTGCCCAGTTGCACGACCAGCAGGGCTTTGCCCAGACTGTCCGCGAAATGATCCGGGATCTGACCGCTGGGGAAGTGGACGGTGAAGACGCCGAGACCGAAGATCAGGACGAGGCTGATCAGGAAGACGAAAGCGAGCAAAACTCCGAAGGCGACCGGGATATGGAGCCGGAGGAGCAGATGGGCGCCTCTACCGAGCAGATGGATGCCGGCGATACGGAAGAAATGGACGGCGAGGAGGCCAATGTCAGCGTCGACATGGATGTTGATGCAGAGGCTGATGATAATCCGGATGATGAGGAAGAAGGCACCAAGCCGCTACGCCCGAACTTCAAGGATGGCGATGATCGCGACCGTTTCAACTATTCCGTATTCACGCGGGAGCATGATGAAGTCTCCAATGCGCCTGATCTTTGCGATCCGGAAGAGCTGACGCGTCTGCGGGCCTATCTGGATCATCAGCTGCAGGGCCTGCAAGGCGCCGTATCAAAGCTGGCCAACAAGTTGCAGCGCCGCTTGATGGCGCAGCAGAACCGGTCCTGGAGCTTTGATCTGGAAGAGGGCGTGCTGGATACGGCGCGCTTGACGCGCGTCATTACGGATCCGACCGCGCCGCTGTCTTTCAAGCAGGAAGACGATTCAGAATTCCGCGACACGGTGGTCACACTGCTGCTGGACAATTCCGGCTCCATGCGCGGGCGGCCCATCATGGTGGCTGCTCTGTGTGCAGATATTCTGGCGCGCACGCTGGAGCGCTGCGGCGTGAAGACAGAAATTCTTGGCTTCACAACCAAGGCCTGGAAAGGCGGCATGTCTCGTGAAGACTGGGTGCGTGCGAACAAGCCGGCTCAGCCGGGGCGCCTGAATGATATTCGTCACATCGTCTACAAGCAGGCGGATGCCCCTTGGCGCCGGGCACGGAAGAATCTCGGCCTGATGATGCGCGAAGGTCTGCTCAAGGAGAATATCGACGGCGAGGCGTTGCTGTGGGCGCATGATCGCATGCTCGGGCGGCCCGAACAACGCAAGATCCTGATGGTGATTTCGGATGGCGCGCCGGTCGATGATTCTACGCTGAATGTGAATGTCGGCAACTATCTTGAACGCCATTTGCGTCAGGTGATCGAAGAGATCGAAACGAGAAGCCCGATTGAGCTGATCGCCATTGGGATCGGCCATGATGTGACGCGTTATTACAAACGCGCGGTTACGATTGTGGATGCCGAACAGTTGGGCGGCGCCATGACAGAGCAACTGGCAAGCCTGTTTGACGAGGACGGGCCGGAACCAAAGGCCATGGCCATTCCTCCACTAACGGATAAGACGGTCCGGGGCGGTAGTGCAGTCTCTGGCGCAGCCAGCGGCGCGCCCTCCTATGGCCGCGGCAAGAAAGTCGACATCGGCCGCGCCGTAAAGACAACCAGCCTGCAGGAAGTCCGAGGCCCGAAGAAATAGGCTGCTAGGCGGGTGGAAACCCGCCTGCCTTACTGAGGGATGAGGCGACCGGGTGGCCAAGGGCTGTTTCCAGCCAGTGCGCGGTGTCGATCAGCTTGCCCAGATCGAGGCCGGTCTCAAAGCCCGCACGCTCCAGCATATAGACAACATCTTCGGTTGCCACATTGCCGGTCGCGGCCGGGGCAAAGGGACAGCCGCCAATGCCGCCGCAGCTGGCATCAATCACATCGACGCCGGCGTCTACGGCCGCCGCGACATTGGCGAGGCCTGCGCCGCGTGTGTCGTGGAAGTGCATGCGCAGGAACACATCCGGCGCTTCCATACGGACGCGGTCTATGCGCGCGCGCACATCCCACGGCGTTGCCACACCGATTGTATCGCCGAGCGCCAGTTCGCCGACACCGGCGCGCTGCGCCTGCGCGGCCAAATTCCCGACGACCTTGATATCAACATCCCCGTCATACGGGTCTCCGAAGGCGACGGAGATGGTGGCGGACAGGGGAATGCCCGCCTCCAGCGCCAAGGGTGCACACTGGGCCAGCATGTCGGCGCTTTCCTGCGGGCTCATCCCCTGATTCTTGCGGCCAAAGGTTTCGCCAGCCACCAGCACAAAGTTGATTTCATCCGCTTTCGCATCGATGGCGCGGCGTACACCCTTTTCGTTCAGCGCCAGCGCGATGTGACGGGTCGAGCGCGACCGGTCGACGCCTGCGAAGACGGCAGGGGAATCGGCCATTTTGGGCACGGCCTTCGGGCTGACGAAGCTGCCGGATTCCATGCGCTTCACGCCAGCCTCTTCCAAGCGGGAGATGAATTCCAGCTTCTGATCTACAGTCAAATCGGCGGGGTCATTCTGCAGCCCGTCACGCGGGCCGACTTCGACAATATCAATGCGTCTGCTCATACAGCATCATGTGGCGCAGCTTTGCGCTTCCTGCAAGCGTGACTGCTTGACTCTTTCGCCGGTGTGCCACACCGGATGAGGCATGACTGATTATGATCCCCCACTGTCCGGAAGTGCCCAGGATGAGGTTCTGGAACTGAGGCCGCGCTTCAATGCGGACGGCCTGATCGCCGCCATTGCGCAGGATGTTTCGACCGGTGAAGTGCTGATGCTCGCCTGGATGAATGCTGACGCGCTGACAGCCACGATTGAGACGGGACGGGCGACTTACTGGTCTCGCTCGCGCCAGGCCTTGTGGGTTAAGGGCGAAACCTCCGGCCATTTTCAGGATGTTGTCGAGTTGCGGATCGACTGCGATCAGGACGCGGTTCTGATGAAGGTTCGCCAGACAGGCGGAGCCTGCCATACCGGACGGGAGTCGTGCTTCTACAGAATCGTATCTGGTGATAGACGAAAGCTCATTCTGCTGCCAGAAATGGATTCGGAAGGCTGATGAAAAACCAGAAGGGGGTGAAGATGGGCAGACTCGCGACAGCTGTAATGGCGTCCGTGCTGGTCCTCGCTGCAGCATGCGGCAAGACTGAAACCAAGCCGGCAGAAGATGTGGCTGCAGCAGACGTTGCAGAAACGGCTGAGGCCGATGAATCCGCCGAGGCGGCACTACACGTTGATGTGCTGGATTGCGGCAAGATCGACGTATCTGACCTCGACGCATTTTCGAGCGCAGGCGACTATGCCGGCCAGACCGATACGTTCACCGATACATGTTTCCTGATCCGGCATCCGGATGGCATCATGCTGTGGGATCTTGGCCTTCCGGGCATGCTGGCCATGGCGGGCCCGCAAACACAGCAGATCTATACGGTCTCGCTCGACAAGACGCTCACATCTCACCTCAAGGATCTCGGCCTGACGCCGGACGACATTGATTATCTGGCTATCTCGCACAGTCATTTCGATCATATCGGCCAGGCTGCTCAGGTTCAGAATGCCCTATGGCTGGTACATGAGGACGAGCTGAACGCCATGTTCCCGTCAGATGGCAGCGAGGCGCAGGTGCCAGCTGACCAATTGGCGCTATTCGCCATGTTCAATCCATTGGAGCGGAAAACCTTCCGCGGTGATTATGATGTCTTTGGCGATGGCAGTGTTGTGATCTTTGAAACTCCGGGACACACGCCCGGTCATACATCGCTGCAGCTGATGATGCCGGAGGCTGGCCCTGTTTTGCTGGCGGGGGATCTCTATCACAGGTCAGAGAGCCGCGAGTTGAAGCGTGTGCCACGTTTCAATTATGATGAGGCCATGACGCTTGCTTCGATGGATGCGTTTGAAGCGCGCGCAAAGGAGCTCGGCGCCACGGTCATCATTCAGCATGAGCCGCAAGACATTGATCCGCTGAAAGGCGAGATTCAATGAGGTGGCCGCTCTGGCTGTGCGCAGGGGCACTCTCGGCAGCAGCATTGGTGGCGTGTACGAGTGACGGTAACAGTTCCTCTGCTCTTGATGAGCACGATCCCCGCTGGAAACTGGTCTTCCAGGATGAATTTTCCGGTCATGGCCGTCCGGACCCGGACAAATGGATCTCGCATGAGTATAATCGAAAGCCCAACAAGAAGGGGCCGGATGGCTGGTGGCTTCGCGAGAATGTCCGCCTGACAGGGCACGGCCAACTGGAAATCCGGGCCACCAAGATCAACAACCGGAATCCCGACCAGGATGATGATCCTTATGATTATGCCAGCGGCATGGTCTCGACCGAGGGCAAATTCGAGCCGACCTTTGGCCGCTATGAAGCGCGCATGAAGCTGCCTCAGGATCCGGGCTGGTGGGTGGCCTTCTGGCTGTTCTCAGACCGTGTGCACCATGAAGATGGCTCAGGTGAGGATGGTACCGAGATCGATATCATGGAAGGCTTCGGTTGGACGGATATGATCAGTCATGCCCTGCATTGGGATGGCTATGGCAAGGCGCATCAGACGGCGAACCACAAGGAATTCCGCCCAGGCATCCGCTCCGGCTGGCACGTCTATGCGCTGGAATGGAGCGAGACGGAGTATGTCTGGTTCCTCGACGGCAATGAAGTCTGGCGCAGTGATGCGGGCGGGGTCTCAAAGACGCCTGTCTGGATCAAGTTCTCAGGTGAAATTTCAACGCGCGAGTCAACGGCGCACCAATGGTGGTCTGAGATGCCGGTCGCCAAGCGTATGCCGGACCGGTTCCTCGTCGATTGGGTGCGTGTCTATGAGCGCGTCGAGCTTCCCGCAAACAATTAGGATGGGTAAGGCGGCTTAATTGCCGCCTTCCACCAGTCGCCGTGCAATGACCATGGCCTGCACTTCGCCTGCACCTTCGAAGATGTTCAGGATACGAGCATCCTGAAGAATGCGGCTGACCGGGTATTCCAGCGCAAAGCCATTGCCGCCATGGATCTGCACGGCATTGTCCGCTGCAGCCCAGGCCACGCGAGCGGCCAGTAGTTTCGCCATGCCTGCCTCCAGGTCACAGCGTTTGCCGCCGTCTTTCTGGCGCGCAGAATAATAAGTGAGCTGACGAACGCCGACCAGTTCGGCCGCCATCATGACCAGCTTGTTGGCAACGCGCGGGAACTCAAAGATCGGCTTGCCGAACTGATTGCGGTCCAGCGCATATTGCAAGCCTGTCTCGAAGGCGTTCTGCCCAACGCCGATGGCGCGGGCCGCCGTCTGGATGCGCGCGCTTTCAAATGTGGCCATCAAATGCTTGAAGCCCTGGCCTTCCACGCCGCCCAGCAGGTTCTCTGCCTTCACCTTGAAATCGTCAAAGCCGATCTCGTATTCCTTCATGCCGCGATAGCCGAGCACTTCGATCTCGCCGCCGGTCATGCCCTCAGCCGGGAAGGGGGTTGCATCATCGCCGCGCGGTTTCTCGGCCAGCAGCATGGACAGGCCAGAAAAATTATTCGTTGCCGGATCAGTCCGCGCCAACAGCGTCATCAGGTCTGCGCGCACAGGGTGCGTGATCCAGGTCTTGTTGCCGGTGATGCTGTAATATTCGCCGTCCTCGGTCTTTACCGCGCGGGTGCGCAGGGAACCGAGGTCCGATCCTGTGTTCGGTTCGGTGAAAACGGCCGTCGGCAGAATTTCACCGCTGGCAATCTTGGGCAGCCATTTTTCCTTCTGGGCGTCCGTGCCGCCAATCAGGATCAGTTCAGCCGCAATCTCTGACCGCGTGCCGAGGGAGCCTGTCCCGATATAGCCGCGCGACAGCTCTTCAGACACAACACACATGGCCGTTTTGCCCATGCCGAAGCCGCCGAACTCTTCCGGAATTGTCAGGCCGAAGACGCCCAGCTCAGCCATTTCGTCGACCACATCCATCGGGATGTATTCGTTCTTCAGGTGCCACTCATGGGCGTATGGCTTGATCTTGTCGCTGGCATATTTCGAAAACTGCTCGCGCACCATGCTCATGGTTTCGTCGAGGCCGGTATTCTCAACCGTATTGCGGCTCAACGCATCGGGCAGCAGCTTTGCCGCGGCGGCGAGCGAGCCGGAAGTCTTGCCCTTTAGGATCAGTTCACGGACAGCAGGATCAGCAAACAGGGTATCTGCTTCTTCCAGTGTGCCCAGTTCGTGCGGGCGAATGGTCTCGCCCTGGTTCATGGGAATGCCGCCGACCAGCTGCGCGCAATAATCCCCGAACAGGATCTGCGTCAGCAGCGCTTCGACATCTGTAAAATGACCGTCTGCATCCAGGCGGCTTGCCCAGTCGGCCACCTGTTTCAGGGTTTCGGCATAGGTGACGACCCAGGACAGGCCGTGCGCCATGTGTTGCTCGGCTTCCAGTGCGCGCCGATCCGTGCGGCCGTCTTCATTGACAAGAACATCGCGGCAATTGCTGCGCGCGGCATCTGCATAGGCATCGATGGCGGTACAGGCCTTGCCGATCAGGGCCACAAGATCCGGGATGATGACCGATTTTTGAGTTGGGTCCGCCGCAACTGCATCCATGCTGTATTCCTCCGCTATGCAATATTTTTCATAGATATAGGGCACTGCCTCGCACAAGTCATGCGGCTTTTGTGCGCTGCAACAAATCGTCTCGCCTGACGCTGCGACTGATGTGGACGTGTTTGCATTGCGTTAACCAAAATTTCGGGTCATGGGGGCTAGATGCTGGCAAATCCCGCAATGTCTTAATGGAGCGGCGCTTCTTATGAACCCTTATCAACGTTTTCGCAGCCTCCCCAATCTGATTGCGGCGGTCGCCATTCTGGGCGCGGTCGTGGCATTTGGCCCAGCGCTGCGGACGCTGTCGGCGGACGTCATGGCGGGCAGCGGCAAGGTTGGTCTGTGGGCCATGCTGGCCGGGGTGTGCGCCACTCTGGTGATCCTGTGGGGCGTCATGGCAGAGATCGTTCTGCCGGCCATCCTCAAACTGGGCGGTCTGCGCCGTCTGGTGCTGGGAAGCGCTTATATTGAAGGCAGCTGGATCCAGGCTGAGCGCGGCGGTCCGAACGGGCCACGCATCGCGATTGTCTCGCTGAAGCCTTCTCGCAATGGTCTCCTCCTGTCCTCCACCAGCCTGACCCGCAGCGGAGAAGTGGAAAGCGGCGTACAGACCGAATTCTACCAGCTGAGCTGGCCACATCTTGAGTTCAAGTTTCGCGAAACCCTACCGGCGGATTCCGGCAAACAGGCCGAAGGCATTGGCGAAATCCAGTTTGACCTGACCGGCGGCGCGCCCCGGCGCTATTCCGGTTGCCTGCAGACCCTTGGCGCAGACAAGCGCGTGAAAACCGAAGGCATCAAGCTGACCAGCTGGCGCGAGCGTCGTCAGTTGCGTTCCCTCGACGGGCGCCGCGATGTGCTCGCGAAATACTGGGCGGCTTTTTATGAAGGCCCGATCGTCACGGTCGCGCGCCAGGAAGATGGCCCGCGCTTTGGCAAATCCTCAGCAGGACGTGAGCGGGAAGAGGGCGGTATTGTTCCACGCCGCCGGGCAACCGATTGGCGCAAATCTGACACGACCCCCACTGCAGATCGAATCCGCGACGAGATATCTTCTTCCGGCGACTAGTCTATCCGGCGATAGCGCCTGCTTTGCGCGCCCACCATGGCGCGGCCCAGCGGTTCCGGCAGGATGCGCGTCAGCGAAGCAATCGTCTTGTTGACCATGCCGGGCACGACAACGGGCTGCCCGCGATTGACCGCGTCGATCCCGGCTTTCACGACCGGCCCGGCCTCCATCCACATGCGCTTGCTCATCTTGTTCATGCTATCCCGCGTGCCGTTCACATCGTGGAATTCGCTATAGGTGAAGCCGGGGCAGAGGGCGGTGCAGTGAATGTCTGTATGGCCCAGCGTCTCGCATTCGGCGTTGAGACTCTCAGAGAATTTGATCATGCCGGATTTCACGCTGGCATAGAGTGTGTGCCCAGCGCTGCCAGGCGCGTAACCCGCCAGGGACGCGACATTGATGATGCGTCCATAGCCACGCTCCGCCATCCCCGGCAACACTTTGTGCGCCAGTTCGATGGGCGCCGTGTAGAGCACGCGGATGAACTCCGCCTGTGACTTCCAGCTTGTATTGAAGAAAGTGCCCGGCAGGCCATAGCCGGCATTATTGACCAGCGCGTCCACATGCCGGCCCTGTTCGGACAGGCTGGTGATGATCTTGTCGGCCGAATTGGCGCGGGCCAGATCCTGCGCAATGCAGATCACCGTGATGCCGTGCTTGTCCTGCAGTTCATCCGCCAGATCCTTCAGGCGGTCTTCACGACGGGCGCTCAGTGCCAGATCCCAGCCGAGGGCTGCGTATTGTCGGGCAAACTCCGCGCCGATACCGGCAGACGCACCCGTGATGAGACATAGCCTGCGGTCCATTGCCGGGCTCCCTTGTTACGCACTTCAGAGAGTGAGACTAGCTGGGCGGGGCCGCCTGACAAGGCTGGTCTAGAGGCGGCGCACCAGATATCCCGCGCGTGGGAAGTGAACATGCACGGTTTCGGCTTCTTCCGATGTACGCTGCAGGATAATGCGCTGGGAGTCGGCATGTACCAGTTCGCCCTCCACCCAGACCTGTCCGTAATCATCCGGCGCAACAGCCACGTCTTCACCGGGGCTGAGGCCCTGCGGTTCGCTGCGTGTGGTGGCCGCGACGAGGCGCGGCGCTGCAAGCAGTGCAATGTCGAGTGCCTGGCGGGAGGTAATGGTCTCGGGCTCCTGACCTTCGAATTCCTTTAGGCGCTCATACCAGGCCTTGGTCAAATCGGCGCGCTCAAAGCACTGTTCCAGAAAGTCCGGGACATTCTGCTCCATGAACCAGACATTCATATAGGCATGGATGTCGACCAACCCCGGTTTCATGCCAATCAGATAGAGGCCAGAGCCCGCGCCCTGACCGCCTTGCAACCGCTCTTCCAGCAGCATCAGACGCGCGCGCCATTGATCGCGCATCATCGGCGCGACGGCCTTCATGGCATCTGTATCGAAGGCGCGTCCGGACAGTTCTTCGCGGTCTTTCTTGAAGGCGTCAGGCACCTGATCGCCATTTTCGCCGAAGATGACGGCAACAGAGCTCTGGAACCAGCGGCCATCGGTCCAGCCTGCCACCATCTGGGCAAGGCCCTCATGGCCGGGAAGTTTCAGGGCCGGCATGGGAAAGCGGGCCTCAAGCTCGCGCAGAATGATGGCCGTGTCACAGTAGATGTCCGCGCCAATCTGCATCACTGGGGTGCGGCGGTATCCGCCTGTCATCGGCATCAGGTCCGGTCGGGGCATTATGACCGGAATCTCGACCCGGCTATAGGCGAGATTCTTCAGGCGCAGCGCCAGACGTATTTTCTCTGCGAACGGGGATGTCGGGTATTCATGCAGAATAATACTGCGCGCATCAGCCATAAATTCGCTCCCAGCTTCTTTTACGGAATACTCTTGCCGGGCTTTTGCGTTTCAGGGAAGTCTCTATAGCCGCTTCAAAGCGCAAGAAACGGGTGGCCGCGCTCGTCTCTGCGCGGCAAATAAGGGCCCATGACCGAGATGACTGCCCCTCTTGATGAACGCGCCGCGGCCTATGACCGAATGGCCAATGCCTTGAAATACCTGGGAGATACCTGGCGTGATTGGCCAGATCTGGCCTCTGTCGCGCAGCAGATGAATTTGTCGCCCAGTCATTTTCAGCGCGAATTCACCCGGTGGGCTGGTGTCAGCCCAAAGCAGTTCCAGGCAGCCCTGGCCCATGCCGCGGCAGGCGACCTGTTGCGTAACGGCGTCAGCGTGCTGGACGCCTCGCTTGAGGCAGGCTTGTCAGGGCCCGGCAGGCTGCATGATTTGTTCATCGCCCATGAAGGCCTGACCCCGGGAGAAGCCAAAGCGGGCGGTCGCGGCGCAGACCTGCTGATCGGCCGGGCCCCGACGCCGTTCGGAGAAGGGGCCTGGCTGATCTCGCCGCGCGGCCTCGTGGCTCTTGGCTTCATTGATGAGGGTGCTCCGGCCCGGACGGGGTTTGAACATCAGGGGCGCCGGGAGGCAGACGCCTTTGCAGATCTTGCCGGGCGCTATCCTCAGGCCGATATCCGCCGCGATGATGCGGCCGCCCTGAAGCTGGCGCGGCAAGTGTTCGAACAGGGAGAGGTTTTGCCCGTTGCCCTTTATGGCACGCCCTTCCGGCGTCAGATCTGGCGGGCCTTGCTGGAGATTCCGGCCGGCACAACCGCCACCTATGGAGCGCTCGCGAAGGCCAGCGGTAACCCGAAAGCGGCCCGCGCAGTCGGCGCAGCAGTGGGCGCAAACCCGATCAGCTGGTTCATTCCCTGTCACCGCGCCCTTGCAGCTGACGGTCGGCTCCATAATTATCATTGGGGAGTGGATCGCAAACGCGCCATGCTCACTTTTGAACGCGCCCACGCGGCCTGACCAGGCTGAGGGGCAGACGGCTTTTGCCGCAGGAACCGGGCCCGGCCTTATCTATGATTATCTTTTTTGCTGCACTGGCTGGATTGGTCGCCTGGGGGCTTCACCTCGGCTGGCGCTGGAAGCAGACCCGCGATTTCGCGCCTGAAGTGCTGGCCACAAAGCAAGCGGACGGCGAACTGCCCGCCGATGTTTCGGTTGCCGAGTTCACAGACCTTTACCTTCGCAGCGAAGGGCCGCGGGCGGCGACCTATTTCTTTGTCTGCGGGGCGGTCATGCTGTTTTTCCTGGCGCCGTTCGTGTCGCTGTTCAATGAGCTGTGGCGCCTGATCTGGCGGCTGAGCGGCCAGAACCCTGTCTTTGAGACCGGCACGCTGATCCATTCCTTTTCCGTTTTCCTGGCATTCATGCTGGTGGCAATCGTCCTGCTGGCCGCCGCCATGCACCGCTATTACGCGGTCATGCCACCCACGCTTAAGCAGGTCATCCGCGACCTGAATGGAGGTCACTCATGACGATTCAGTATTTGCACACAATGGTGCGCGTTGCCGATATTGATGCATCCCTGAAATTCTATTGCGACGGGCTGGGCCTGAAGGAGGTTTCGCGTGTCGACAGCGAGGCCGGGCGCTTCACGCTGGTCTTCCTGGCGACCCCGGAAGATGTCGAGCGTATGGGCGGCATGCCGGACGGTGTCAGCCCGACGCAGACCGATATTCCGATGGTGGAACTGACCTATAACTGGGACCCGGAAGACTATGCCGGCGGCCGTAATTTCGGGCATCTGGCCTATCTGGTCGACGATATCTATGGCGCCGTGGAGCACCTGCAGTCTCTGGGCGTGACGATCAACCGGCCGCCGCGTGATGGCCGCATGGCCTTTGTCCGTTCGCCGGATGGCATCTCTGTCGAGCTGCTGCAGAAGGGCGATGCGCTTCAGCCGAAAGAGCCCTGGGCCAGCGCGGAGAACATCGGCACCTGGTGACGTAAAAAAGGGCCCCGAAAACAGCCCCTAAACAGTCCCAAAAGAGACCCGAAAATCGGCAAAACAGCCCCATAAGGGCCCCATGAAAAAGCCCCGCCTGGCAGATGCCAAGCGGGGCCTTTTTTCTGTAGCGGGTCAGTCCCTAGTCTTCCTTGGGGTGACGCTCTTCATCCCGATAATCATGCACCGGGTGTCCGCCATCCGGATCGCCATTGTTTTTGTGCATCGCATAGATGACACCCGACAAGGCGAGCAGGGCAATCAGGTTCGGGAAGGCCATGGAGGCGTTCGCGATATCCCCGAGCAGCCAGAGCGCGTCCGTATTGGTGACGAGCGTTCCGGCAAACACGACCAGAACCCAGATATAGCGGAAGGGGTGCGTCGCCCATTCACCGATCAGATAGGTTACGGCCTGCTCCCCATAATAGGACCAGCCGATGATTGTGGTGAAGGCGAAGAAGAACAGGGCGATTGTCACCACCCATTCCCCACCCGGCAGGGCCGTGCCGTAAGCGCGGGCCGTGATGCCGGAAGATTCCGCGTCCGTCTCATAGACATAGCGCACTTCGTTGAGGACGCTCCCGTCTGCTGCTGCGGCGAGCGCCTTCTGGAAGTAGGCTTCTTCTTCCTCAGGCGTCGTGCCTGGCGGCAGATCGTTCATCAGGTTGAGACCGGCGCCGCGACAGGCCTGAAGGAAGCCTTGTGCATCTTCGCCCTTCTCAGCGAGGATGGCTTCACGCCCATCTGTGTAGGCAGAGGGGAACAGGTCTTCCACACCGGCGCCTTCCGGCAAGGTGGCATGGCCTTCTGTGATGCACTGGTTTGCCGCGATGAGGGCCGGGTTGCGTTTGAAGTCACCTGAGACGGTGAGGATCACAAGCGCCGTCATCGTACAGATCACGATCGTGTCGATGAAGACACCGATCATTGCGATCTCGCCCTGCTGGACAGGGTTCTTGGTCTGCGCAGCGGCGTGGGCAATCGGGGCAGAGCCCTGACCGGCTTCGTTAGAAAAAAGGCCGCGCGCTATACCAAAGCGAACGGCCTGCATCATTCCGTAACCTGCGGCGCCCCCGACGACTTCCTGAAGTCCGAACGCCGACTTGAAAATGACCGCAAAGGCATGCGGGATTTCAGAGGCGTTGAGGATCAGCACGATCAGCGCGCAGACCACATAGGCCGCCGCCATCAGCGGCACGACCTTGCCGGCAACAGAGCCGATGGACTTGATGCCGCCAATGATTACGGCGAACACCAGCGCGGCGATCACAACGCCGACAAGCCAGAATGGCATGGACAGGCCAAATGTGCCGCGGGCGGTTTCCACAGCGGTCTGGGCAATGGAGTTGGCCTGGATCATGGAGCCGGTTGCCATGGCGGAGAACAGCGTGCCGATACAGAAGATAACGGCCAGCCAGCCCCATTTCTTGCCGAGGCCATTCTTGATGTAATACATCGGACCGCCATTGATGCGGCCATATTCATCGGTCTCACGGTATTTGATGGCCAGCGAGCTTTCCGAGAAAGCGAGGGCCATGCCGAACAGGGCGGTCACCCACATCCAGAAGATGGCGCCGGGCCCGCCCATGGCGATGGCGGTGGCCACACCGGCGAGGTTCCCTGTGCCCACCTGACCGGACAGCGCAGTGGACAGCGCCTGCCAGGGCGTGATTGCCCCGTCCTCGCCTTGCGCCTTGCGGCCCTGCCACACTTCGACAAGCGCCGGAACGAAGCGGCGGACAGGCCGGCCGCCCAGGCGGATCATCAAGAGAAGGCCGGTTCCGAGCAGCAGGATGGCCAGCGGGCCCATCTCTCCCGGGATGATGACCGTGTCACCCCATTTGCCACCCCAGATAAATCCGGCGATGTTTTGAATTAATGTAACTAAGGTTTCCATGGGCCTCCCCGGCTCCTTTGATTGCGTGGCGCGACACTAGCCAGCTTTGGGCACATGTGAAGCGTTTGTCTCAGGCGAGAGGGCAGGATGAACTGCGTTTGCAGGCAATCGGCATGAAGGTTCTGGATGAATGACGGGTTTTCAGGCATAAGCGCCCGAATGAGTTCAGCAGAGACCCCCAAGACCGCCAAAGGCGTCTTCATCAAGACGTATGGCTGCCAGATGAACGTGTATGATTCCGAGCGCATGCGAGACGTATTGCGCCCGCTTGGCTATGCCCCGGTGGACAGTCCTGAAAACGCTGATCTGGTGGTTCTGAACACCTGCCATATCCGTGAAAAGGCGACGGAAAAGGTCTATTCCGAACTTGGCCAGCTGAAGCGCATGAAAGAAGGCTCCGGCGGCAAGATGACGATTGCCGTGGCCGGCTGCGTTGCGCAGGCGGAAGGCGAAGAGATCATGCGGCGCCAGCCGGCGGTGGATCTGGTGCTGGGCCCGCAGGCCTATCACAAGCTGCCGGAAATGATCGCCCGCGCCAGCCGCGCTGTCGGTGACCGCCTGGAAACAGAATTCGATACGCTGGAAAAATTCGACGCCCTGCCGAAAACGCGGGAGGCTGATGGCCCGACCGCGTTCCTGTCGGTTCAGGAAGGCTGTGACAAGTTCTGCACTTTCTGTGTTGTGCCCTATACGCGCGGCGCCGAGCTGTCGCGCCCCGTGGATGACATTACCCTGGAGGCGCGGGCGCTGGCCGCACAAGGCGTGCGCGAGATTTCCCTGCTGGGCCAGAACGTCAACGCCTTCCATGGCGCATCGCCTGCGCTAACCAATGAAACCGACTGGACGCTGGGCCAGCTGGTGCGCCATCTGGCAAAGATTGGCGGCATTGAACGCATTCGCTACACAACCAGCCATCCGCGCGACATGGATGATGATTTGATCGCCGCGCATGGTGACACGCCGCAGATGCAACCCTTCCTGCACTTGCCCGTTCAGTCTGGCTCTGACCGTATTCTGAAGGCCATGAATCGTGGCCATACGGCAGATGAGTACAGGGAGATCATTCGCAAGGTGCGCGCTGCCCAGCCAGATATTGCCATGGCGTCAGACTTCATCGTGGGCTTCCCCGGTGAAAGCGACGAAGATTTCGAAGCGACCATGCAACTGGTGCGGGATGTGAATTATGCGATTGCATACTCCTTCAAATATTCTCCGCGTCCGGGCACACCGGCGGCGGAAATGTTCGGCCAGGTGCCGGAAGAGGTGAAGGATGTGCGCTTGCAGGCCCTGCAGAAACTGCTCCGCGAACAGCAGATTGCCTTCAATGAATCCAAGATCGGCCAGACCGTGCCCGTGCTGGTGACAGGCCGTGGCCGCCGCGAAGGCCAGGCCCATGGCCGCTCTCCCTGGATGCAGGCCGTTCACTTCAATGGCCCGGAAAACCTGACCGGTGAGATTGTCGATGTAAAGATCACTGATGCGAGCCTGAACTCCCTGAGTGGAGATCTGGTGCGTACCCGAGAGGTTGCCCTGTGAGCGTAAGGCGCCGTCCATCTGCCTCACCTGAGGCTCCGATCAGCCGCATTTACGAAGTCCGCAATGCCGAAACACTGCGCGATCTGTGCGGGCCGCATCACCGCCACCTGCAATTGCTGGAAACGCGCCTGAAGGAATTCGGCCTGCGGGCGGAAAGCCAGGGCGGCGGTGTCCTGTTGGTCGGTGTGGCAGAAGGTGTGTCGATTGCCGAGGCTGTGCTGGCGGAACTGGAGCGCCGGTTGCGGACGGGCACGGACATTACCGACATGGATGTCGATGGCGCGCTGGAAGCAGTGCAGACACCGGCGCAGAGCTTTGGCACCTTCCGGGGGCTGAAGAAGCCGGTGACGCCGCAGACACGCGGCCAGTCCCGTTATATCGATCTTCTGGCGAACCCGGACAATGCAATGATTTTCGGCGTCGGTCCGGCCGGCACCGGCAAGACCTTCCTGGCCGTTGCGGCGGGCGTTTCGGAGTTGTTGACCGGCGCGCGCCAGCGCCTGATCGTGACGCGTCCTGCTGTGGAGGCGGGCGAGAAGCTAGGCTTCCTGCCGGGCACGCTGGAAGAAAAGGTCGACCCCTACATGCTGCCGATCTGGGACTCGCTGCGCGAGCTGATGGGACAGGAGCAGATGGAACGGCGCATGGCGCGCGGCGAGATTGAAGTCGCGCCACTGGCTTTCATGCGCGGGCGTACACTGAAGAATGCCTTCGTCATTGTGGATGAAGCGCAGAACACGACCATTCCGCAGATGAAAATGGTTCTGACGCGCCTTGGCCGTGACAGCCGCATGGTGATCACGGGCGATCCTGGGCAGGTTGACCTGCCGGGGCACCAACCCTCCGGCATGAAGCACGCGCTGCAGATTCTGGGCGATATCGAGGGCGTGAATGTCCACACGCTGACGGCAGCGGATGTTGTGCGTCATGGCTTGGTCAGCCGCATCATCGACGCCTATGCGGCGGCGGGCGAGGGCTGAACGCGCAGCGATGATCGAGTTTGAACTCATCCTGGAGGATGACAGCTGGCAAGCCATTCCGGATCTGGAAGCGGTCTGTCAGACCGCGTTCGAGGCCGCCTGCAAGGTTGAGTTGGCAGAGGGCGTTGTCTCGCTGATGCTGGCCGATGATCATGCGCTGCATCAGCTGAACCGCCAGTTCCGCGGGAAAGACAAGCCAACGGACGTTCTGTCCTTTCCGGCAGATGTGATGGACCGCCCCTTGCTGGGCGACATTGCCGTGGCGCATGGCGTGTCGCTGGCCGATGCAGAGGCGCAGGGAAAGTCACTTCCGGACCATCTGACACATTTGCTGATCCATGGTTATCTGCACCTGATGGGGCATGACCACGAAACACAGGCAGAGGCCGAGATTATGGAAGCGCTGGAAATAAAGGCGCTTGCATCCCTGGGCATTGCTAATCCATATTTGACGGACTGAATCACCTGAGGCCATGAGCGACCCTGACTCTTCTGAAGCGCCGCCAAGCGGCCGATTACGTAGCTTTTTCGGTTTTGGCCGAAAGCCTCAGCCTGTTGAGTCGTCTCAGGATAATTCCAATGGGGGCGACCCACAGCATAATCCGAACGAGATGCGCCTGCGCCTGGCCGAGTTCCAGGACATGCGGGTGGAAGACGTCATGGTGCCGCGCGCCGAGATCAAGGCGCTGGAAGTCGGCACGGAATTTCCGGACCTGCTGAAATATTTCGCCGAAGTGACGCATTCGCGCCTGCCGGTCTTCCGCGAGACACTGGATGACCCGATCGGCTTCATTCACATCAAGGATGTCGTGACCGAACTGGCCAAGGATGGCGAGCCGGCCAAACGCCCGCTGGAGCGGCTGCACAGGGAGGCACTGTATGTGCCGCCCTCGATGAAGCTGACGGATCTTCTTGTGAAAATGCAGTCGACGCGTATTCACCTTGGGCTCGTGGTCGACGAGTATGGCGGGACTGACGGACTGGTCAGCCTGGAAGACCTGGTTGAAGAAATCGTCGGTGACATCGAAGACGAACACGATGATGAAGAAGCGATGTTCGTGCGCCGCAGCCAGAGAGTCTGGGAAGCGGATGCGCGAACCGAGATAGACGATTTTGCCGAGGAAACGGGCATTGACCTCTCAATCGAGGATAATGACGGAGATTTCGACACGCTGGGCGGCGTGGCCTTTGCCCTTGCGGGCAAGGTGCCGGTGCGCGGCGAGGTTCTGCGTCACCCGACAGGGGTGGAGATTGAAATCATGGACGCAGATGCACGGCGAATTCGCCGCGTGCGCCTGCGGACACCGGAACAGCCCGCTCCCGCCTCTGAGGAGTAATGCATGACACATGAGGTGCGGAGTCACGGGTTCACGGCACTTGGACCCTTGCACGAGGCGTTTGCCCGCCTGACAGGCTGGGCCGCGGTCGCGACCTGCATTCTGCTGGGCGCGTTTTCCGCTGTGGCCTTTGCGCCCTTCCATTTCAGCGCCGTGCTGGTGATTTCCTTCACGGGCCTGATCTGGATGCTGGACGGCGCGCGCGGCCATCGCAAATGGGGCAAGGCGGTTTTCCTGCGCTGCTGGGCGTTTGGCGTAGGATTTTTCCTGATCAGCATGCACTGGACGGCGGCGCCATTTCTAGTGGAGCCGGAAAAGCATGCCATTTTCCTGTGGATGCCGCTGGTTCTGCTGCCGGGCGGCATGGCGATCATCTGGGGCGTGTTTGGCGCGATGGCGGGGGCCTTCTGGTCTGCGTCTCCGTCGCGGATCTTTGTCTTCGCCTTCTTCTTTGCGCTGGCTGAATATGTACGCGGCCACTTGTTTGGCGGCTTTCCGTGGAATTTGCCCGGCACGACCTGGGTGCCGGGGGGCGCGCTGTCGCAAGGGGCCTCCCTGGGCGGGGTTTACTGGCTGACGCTTGTCACTGTCTTCCTGATGTCGACACCGGCGGCGTTGGTGGACACACGTGATGCGCGAGGATTGATGCTGCGCATCGCGCCATCCTTCGCGGCGGTGATCCTGCTGGCGCTGGGCTGGAGCTGGGGCTCGCAACGCATTGCGACACCCTCTGCCATGACGGACCAGACCGTGGTGCTGATGGATTCCGGCGTGCCACAGGATGAGAAATGGGAAATCGGGCCGGACCCGATCCTGATCGAATATTTGCGCCTGCTGTCCAATCAGGAAGGCGAGCCGGGCGACATCATTATCTGGCCGGAAGGGGCCCTGCCAACGACGCTGTTGCAGGACGCCAATGCGCTGGACGCTGTGGGCGCGTATCTTGGGCCGCGCAAGCTGATCGTCGGCACGACCCGGTACGAGATTACCGGCGACAATTCGCGCGACTATTATAACAGCCTGACCGTGATCGATGACACGGCGATCCGCTCCGGTCCTGTGGCGCTGTATGACAAGCACCGCCTTGTTCCGTTCGGGGAATTGGCGGCGGCACAGATCATTCCGTTTGGCGAGGCGCTTTCCGGCATTCTTCCGGGGGCGATCCAGCGCATGGCGCGCGACGGCTTCCATCCGGGCCCCGGCCCGGCAGTGATCTATGCTGACGACATTCCGCCCTTTGTCGCGATGATCTGCTATGAAGGGCTCTACCCCTCCATTCCGCGCAATGCGAACCTTGGCGCGCGGGCGGACTGGCTGGTTTTGATCTCAAATGATGCCTGGTTTGGCGGCGGAATGGGCCCGGCGCAGCATTATGCGCAAAACCGCTACCGCGCGATTGAAACCGGTTTGCCGCTGGCGCGCGTGGCCAGTCGCGGGGCGTCGGCCATGGTTGATGGCCATGGCCGTGAAGTGTTCCGTGCAGCACCTGTTACAGATGCGCCAAGTGGCTGGAATACGGATTTTGGCCGTGGGAAACTTCCTGCGCCAGCCCCGGTAACGCTTTACCAGACACGGCTTGGCCTGTTGCTATTCTGGTTGACGCTTAGTCTCTTCGTCGGACTCGCTTTCCTGACGTGGCGGCGGTAAACCTAGATCTTATTCAGTATCTGAATTGGATGGGGAATGTCGGACAGCAAACTTCCGAGCGGGATAGACCGTGTGGTGGGCCAGCGTATTCGTTGGCGCCGCAAGGAATTGAATCTGACTCAGGAAAAGCTTGGCGACCTTTTGGGCCTGACTTTCCAACAGGTGCAGAAATACGAAAAAGGCATCAATCGAGTCTCGGCTGGCCGCCTGTATGAAATGTCGACCGTTCTGGGCATACCGATCACTTATTTCTTTGATGGGGCCGATGCCTATCTGCAGCATGAAGCCCTGCAAGTGGCCGAAGACGGGGACGACATCCACGCGCCAATAATGACATCCGAAGTGCTGGACCTGATTGCTGCGTTTCAGCGGATCGAGGATGTTTCGCTGCGAAAGTCCCTGCTGGCGACGGTGCAGGCGGCGGCGAGCGCCTTTGATGACAAGCAGGCCGAGGATTGATCCGCAGACCGCTCTCGGGCATCAGGCGGCGCGATGACTGACAGACACGATGATCCCAAGCATATCCCCCTGCGGACATTTGGCCGGATAGGCGGGCGCGGCCTGTCTGCCCGACAGCAGGGGCTGATTGATACATTGCTGCCGCAATTGCAGGTTCCGGACGCGCCGGATGGGTCGCTGGACCCGGCAGGCCTGTTTGGGGAGGCGCGCGATGTGTGGCTGGAAATCGGCTTTGGCGGCGGCGAACATCTTGTCGGCCAGGCGGGGCTCCATCCTGATACCGGCTTCATCGGGTGTGAGCCCTGGATCGAGGGGATGGCGAAGGCGTTGACCGGGATTGAGGGGCAGGGCCTGAAGAATGTAAGGCTGGTGATGGATGATGCGCGACCCGTCATGGCCTCTCTCAAGGATGAGAGCATTGCCCGCGCCTTTATCCTGTTTCCGGATCCGTGGCCGAGAAAACGCCAGCAGAAGCGCCGCCTGATCCAGCCGGAATTCCTGTCCGTCCTGTACCGCATCTGCAAGCCCGGCGCACAGGTCCGCTTCGCGACAGACGTAAAGAGTTATGCAGATGAGGCCCTGCAGCGCTTTCTGGCGCATGGCGGGTTTGACTGGCAGGCAGAGCGCGCAGATGACTGGCGAACGCCGCCGGAAGATCACCTCACTACCCGTTATGAAAGCAAGAAACTGGGCGATTGCGCCCCGGTTTGGCTCGATTTCGTTCGCAGCTGACACAAAGCAGTCACTTGACGGAATGTCGCACCCGTGAATTAATAGCGGCATCGAATTCGGTCGGTCTGAATATCAAGACCCCGTCAGACCGGCGGCCATGACTTTCTTCCCTCCCGTTTCGATAGGTGGACTTGGTTCAAATCCGGACCGGGCCGCTTCAATTGAACGTAAAAGGACTACAAGTAATGGCAACTGGCAAAGTGAAATGGTTCAATGACCAGAAGGGCTTTGGCTTCATCAAACCTGATGAGGGCGGCTCGGACGTTTTCGTTCACATTTCAGCCGTTGAGCGCTCCGGCCTTCGCACGCTGGCCGAAGATCAGGCAGTATCTTACGAACTCTACAAGGACGAACGCCGTGGCAAAACCTCGGCTGTCGACCTGAAGGTTCTCTAAGACAGAATTCTCTCGAGAGAATTTTAGACGGCGGTTCCGGCAAGCGGAGCCGCCGTTTTTGCATCTACAGCAACGCATACTCGACAGGCCGCGCCTATGGGGCTATATATATTCCAAGTCGAAACATATCGGCGGCGGTTCCGGAAACGGGGCCGCCGCTTTTCTTTACCGGAATACTCCCTCAAACGCATGATTGCTCTGACCGAACAGGAACGTCGCATTCTCGCTCTCGCCACGCCCGTGGCGGAGTCCCTTGGCTTGGAAATCGTACGCCTGCGCATTCAGGGCGGGCGGCGTCCGCAGCTTCAGATCATGACGGAAAGAGCCGGCGGCGCCCCGACCAATGTCGAGGATTGCGCCAGGCTCTCACGCGCTCTGGGGCCGGTGCTGGAAGATGATGATCCCATCAAGGAAGCCTATACGCTGGAAGTATCCACGCCCGGCATTGACCGCCCGCTGACGCGGGAAGGGGACTTTGCCCGCTGGGTGGGCCATGCCGCAAAAGTGGAGCTGGCACGCCCGATTGATGGCCGCCGCCGCTTTACCGGCATCATTACCGGTGAAGACGAAAACGGCGCCCATCTGGAACTGGACGATGAGACCGAGCTGGTTGCACACGTTCATGAGATGAGCCGCGCCAGCCTGATCCTGACGGATGAACTGATTGAAGCGGCACGTGCCTCCGGTAATCTGCCGCCGCAACCTGATGAAGACGACCTCGGCGACCTTGAAATCGACGAGAGTGATGAAGACACCGAGTCAAATGAAGAGACGGGAGACGTCAAATGAACACCATCGGCGTTTCAGCCAACAGGCTGGAAATCCTGCAGATCGCCAAGGCGGTCGCTGAAGAGAAGGCGATTGATCAGACAATCGTCATCGAGGCTATGCAGGAAGCCATCGAGAAGGCCGCGAAAGCAAAATACGGCCAGGAGCACGACATCCGTGCGAAGATCGATGAGCAGACCGGCGAACAGACGCTGTGGCGGATCCAGACAGTCGTCCCGGACGATGAGTTCGAGGATGAATCCAAACAGCTGCGTCTGTCGGAAGCCAAGAAGATCGACGACTCCCTTGAGGTCGGCGACGAGCTGAAAGACGAGCTGCCGCCGTTCGATTTCGGTCGTGTGGCTGCCCAGACCGCCAAGCAGGTCATCATGCAGAAGGTGCGTGATGCCGAGCGTGAGCGTCAGTACAATGAGTACAAGGATCGCGTCGGAGAGATCATCTCCGGTGTCGTTAAGCGCGTCGAATATGGCCATGTGATCGTGGACCTCGGCCGCGCAGAGGGCATTATCCGCCGCAATGACGGTATTCCGCGCGAGAACTTCCAGACGAATGATCGTGTGCGGGCCTATCTTTACAAGGTCAGCCGCGAGACCAAGGGTCCGCAAATCTTCCTGTCCCGCTCTGCGCCTGATTTCATGGTCAAGCTGTTCGCGCAGGAAGTTCCGGAAGTCTATGAAGGTGTGATCGAGATCAAGGCCTGTGCCCGTGACGCGGGCAGCCGCGCCAAGATCGGCGTGATCTCCAATGACAGCTCGATTGATCCGGTCGGCGCCTGTGTGGGTATGCGCGGTGCGCGTGTCCAGGCGGTTGTTGGCGAACTCTCCGGTGAGAAGATCGACATCATTCCGTGGAACTATGACGACGCAACCTTCATCGTGAACGCGCTGCAGCCGGCCGAAGTGTCGAAAGTGGTGCTGGACGAGGAAGAGCGCCGCGTGGAAGTCGTGGTGGCGGACGATCAGTTCCCGCTGGCTATTGGCCGCCGCGGACAGAATGTGCGCCTCGCCTCCCAGCTGACCGGCTGGCAGATCGACCTCGTGACCGAAAGCGCCGATTCCGAGCGCTATCAGCGTGAGTTCCAGGAGCGTACCGACCTGTTCATGAAAGCGCTGGATGCGGACGAAACGCTGGCTCAGCTGCTCGCCTCTGAAGGCTTCGAGACGGTCGAAGAAATTGCCTATGTGGCCTCTGAAGACTTCATCACGATTGAAGGCTTTGACGAGGATGTAGCCGCCGAGCTGCAGGAACGTGCCCGTGAATATCTGGACCGCGTTGCCGCCGAGAATGATGCCAAGCGCAAGGAGCTGGGCGTTGAAGATGCCGTGATGGAGCTGGAAGGCATGACGCCGTCCTTTGCTGTCCGTCTCGGCGAAGAAGGCGTGCAGACGCTGGATGATGTTGCAGGCCTGGTGCCGGACGACATCACCGGCTGGCGTGAGCCGGGCCCGGACGGCAAGCCGGTCTGGGTGGAAGGCATTCTGAAGAAGGGCGAGATGCGCAAGGATGACGCGCAGATGTTCGTCATGAAGGCCCGCGTTGCCGCAGGCTGGGTTGAGCCGGACACCGTCGAGAAGATGCTGGCTGAAAAGGCCGAAGAAGAAGTGCCTGAGCTGACCGAAGAAGAACGCGCGCTGCTGGCGCTGGGCGATCTTGGCAGCAATGCTTCTGATGAGGCGGTCGATGAGGCCCTTGAAGAGCTCGAGTTTGATCTCGAAGCCCTGTCAGCGGAGGGCGGCGATGACGAGGCCGCACCGAAAGAGTGATGCGCGGGTAACCGGCACTGACGGACAAAGCATGGCGGACGGGGAGATCCCTGTCCGCCAGTGCGCCGTGACGCGGGAACGTCTCCCGCAGACAGAGATGGTGCGCTTTGCCCTCTCACCTGAGGGTGTGGTGACGCCGGATGTGTCATCCCGGCTCCCTGGACGGGGGGTGTGGGTAAAGGCTGATCGCGAGACGCTTGAGACAGCGATTGGCAAAGGGGCGTTTGCCCGGGGCTTCAAAACTCAGGTCAAGGTGCCTGACGGTCTGATCGACCAGATCGAGGCGCTTCTGCTGAAGCGTTTCACGGGGCTTCTGGGCATGGCCAAGAAGTCCGGCGAAATCGTTCTGGGCTTTGATCAGGTGCGCGATGCGCTCCAGAAGAAACGTCCCGGACTTTTGCTTGAGGCGGCCGATGGTGCAGAAGATGGCCGCTCAAAGGTGTATTTCCTTGCAAAAGCATTATATAGCGACGTGGAAATGGCCGGTGCGCTCAGTTCTGAGGAATTGGGCGTGGCGTTTGGGCGTGAGCGTGTGATACACGGTCTCGTCCGCAAGGGTCCAATTGCGAAAGCTATACGGCTTGCCTACCGGCGGCTTGCCGGATTTCGCACACGGCCCGAACTGGACTGGTTCCCGGATCAGGATCGGTAGCGGAAAACAAAGCTGAGGCGCAATGGCGCGCATCGGCAAGAAACGTGGTATGAAGAACGCATGAGCGATACGAAAGACACTGGTGGCAATTCAGGCGGGCGCAAACCGCTCACCGTCTCCCGGAAGAGTTCCGGTACGGTGAAGCAAAGCTTCAGCCATGGCCGCTCCAAGCAGGTGGTTGTTGAGACGAAGAAGCGCCGGGCGGTAGGCCCTGGCGGCTCCTCCTCCTCCGCACCTGCCAAGGACGCGCCAAAGGGGAATGATACCCTTGAGGCGCGCCTGGTTGCGACCGCGAAGAAGCTGGGCATTACCGTCGACGAGCTGAAAGCGCGTCAGAAGGCCCTGCTGGAACGCAAGAACGAAGTTGCGGCCCGCGCCAAGGAAGAGCAGCGCGAGAAGGAGGCCCAGGACCGCCTTCGCTCCGAGCAGGAAAAGAAACTGCAGGAAGCGAAAGAGCGCGAAGAGGCTGAAGCTCGCCGCAAGGCCGAGGAAGAAGCGCGCAAGGCTGAAGAAGCCGCCGCGAAGGAGCGCGTTGACCGTGCCCCGAAAGCCCGCGCCAAATCTGCGGCACCTGCCGACAGCCCGGCGGCTGCGGCTCCTGCCGTTGATGATGCCCCGGCGCGCAGTGGCGGCAAGCGTAAATCCAAGGATGACCGTGATCGCCGTGACACGCAGAACCGTCCTTCTCGTGGGGGTGGTGGTGAGCGCCGTCGTGGCAAGCTGACCATTTCTTCGGCTCTTGGCGATGATGCAGACCGTCAGCGTTCGCTGGCCTCCCTGCGCCGTGCCCGTGAGCGCGAACGTGAGCGCCGCACAGGCGGTAGCGAGCAGCGCGAGAAAGTGTCTGTCGAAGTCACCCTGCCGGAAACGATCACACTGCAGGATCTGGCCCAGCGGATGAATGAGCGCGTCGCAGACGTCGTCAAATTCATGATCCAGCAAGGCGAGATGCTGCGCGGCAATGACATTATCGACGCTGACACGGCCGAACTGATCGCCGAGGAATTTGGCCACACCGTGAAACGTGTTGCTGAATCCGATGTCGAGATCGGTCTTGAAGGTGAGGATGATGATCCGAAAGATCTGAAGTCACGCCCGCCGATCGTCACGATCATGGGCCATGTCGACCACGGCAAGACCTCTCTGCTGGACGCCCTGCGCAAGACCGATGTGGTCGCGGGCGAAGCAGGCGGCATTACCCAACATATCGGTGCCTATCAGGTGAAGCTGAAATCCGGTGACCGGATTACCTTCCTCGATACGCCGGGCCACGCGGCCTTTACGGCAATGCGTGCGCGTGGTGCGACGGCGACCGACATTGCCATTCTGGTCGTGGCGGCGGATGACTCCGTGATGCCGCAGACGATTGAATCCATCAATCACGCCAAGGCGGCCGGTGTTCCGATCATCGTGGCGGTCAACAAGACAGACCTGCCGGACTCCAATGCCGACAAGGTGCTGACAGACCTGTTGCAGCATGATGTTCAGGTCGAAAGCATGGGCGGTGAAACCCAGGCCGTGAAAGTCTCTGCCCTGACGGGTCAGGGTCTGGACGAGCTGACGGATGCCATTACTCTGCAGGCCGAACTTCTGGAACTGAAAGCCAACCCGTCGCGTCATGCAGATGGCGTGGTGATCGAAAGCCAACTGGACAAGGGCCGCGGCCCGGTTGCCACCGTGCTGGTCAAGCGCGGTACGCTGGAGCGCGGCGATATCGTCGTGGCCGGCTCGCAATGGGGTAAGGTCCGGGCTCTGGTTGACGAGCGTGGACAACAGCTGAAAGGCGCAGGCCCGGCCCAGCCGGTCGAGGTGCTCGGCCTGGATGGCGCGCCGGACCCGGGCGACTCCTTCGTGGTTGTCGATACCGAAGCCCGTGCCCGTGAAGTCACCGAATACCGTATCCGCTCCAAGCGGCAGGTTTCCGGCAAGGCGGGCGCTGCGGCGCGTGCTTCACTGGATCAGCTGCTCAGCAAGCTGAAAGATGGCTCTGTCGAGACGTCCGAGCTGCCAGTGGTTGTAAAGGGCGATGTTCAGGGGTCTGTCGAGGCGATTTCCCAGTCGCTGGACAAGCTGTCGACCGAGGAAGTCCGTGCCCGTGTCATTCATGGCGCTGTGGGCGGTATTTCCGAAAGCGACGTGCTGCTGGCCCGTTCGTCCAACGCACCGATCTTTGCCTTCAACGTCCGCGCCAACAAGCAGGCGCGCGATCTGGCAGAGAAGGAAGGCGTCGAGATCCGCTACTATTCCGTGATCTACGACCTGATCGACGATGTGAAAGCCACCCTGTCGGGCATGCTGGCACCGGAGAAACGCGAAACCTTCATCGGCTATGCCGAGATCCTCGAAGTCTTCAACATCACGAAAGTGGGCAAGGTTGCAGGCTGCCGGATCAGCGAAGGCAAAGTGCTTCGCGGCTGTGGCGTTCGCCTGCTGCGTGACGATGTCGTCATCCATGAAGGCAAGCTGAAAACGCTCAAGCGTTTCAAGGACGAGGTCAACGAGGTCAATTCCGGCATGGAATGCGGTATGGCGTTCGAGCGCTATGACGACATGCGCGTCGGCGACAAGATCGAGTGCTTCCAGGTTGAGGAAATCGCAAGGACGCTCGACTAAACAGGGTCGCTCATGAGTGAACCTGTCATAGTCTCGGGCCAGCTGGCCGAAAAAGACCTCAAGCGTCTTGCGCGTCTCAGTCGGGGCGGCACGGTTGGGCCTACGGCAGTCTATTATGCCGGGGTCACAGCCCCGATCATATCGGCCAGCATCTCCCTCATGGTCCGCAACGCAGCGGACATGGCGGGGCTGAGTGCCTACTGGCAGTGGTTTCTCTCGGCGCTGGTGGCGGCATTTGCCGGTATTTCGTGGTATCTTATCTTCATCCGCTGGTCCTATGGCGTCAGCGGAGATGGCAAGGACGAGATGGCACGTGAGGCAGAGATCGCTCTGCTGGACGACGTTTTACAGGTTCGCCGTGGCGGCATTGAAACCCGGATCAGCTGGGACGCCGTCAAAGAGGTGAAACAGCATCGTGGACACACGACAGTCCGGATACGGGGCGGCGATGCCGTCATAATTCCGGCATCGTGGTTCAACAAGGACAAGACGGCCCGCAAGGCCTTTACAGAACAGCTCATGCAGAAGACAGGCAGCTGATGGCACGTAAATCTTCCCCTTCCGGCAACATGCCGACACAGCGCCAGCTTCGCGCCGGCGAACTGGTGCGCCATGCGGTGTCTGACATTCTGGCGCGTGAGGATCTGCGTGATCCGGACCTGATCGGTGTGATCGTCACTGTGGGGGAGGTGCGCTGCTCTCCGGATTTGCGCCATGCGAACGTGTTTGTATCGCCGCTGGGCGATGACACGGAAAAGGGCCGCACATCTCTGGCCGAAGCGTTGAACCGTGCGGCAAGTTTCCTGCGCGGACGTCTTGGCCGGGAAATTGACCTGAAGTTCACGCCCCAGCTGCACTTCATTGCAGACAAATCCTATGATGAGGCGACCGCGATTGACCGTCTTCTGGCCGATCCGCGCGTAAAACGCGATCTGGAGCCCGAATAGCATCGGCCTCTCCTGTCTGGATGGCTTGTAATTTGACAGCCCCGAATAACGTTGCGACCCTGTAATGAATTAAACAGGGGCTCCCGGAATGGACCGTCAGACTCTTGATATGGAAGGCGCGCGGCGCGGCGAGATTTCGGCTGCGTCCCTGCAGATGGGCGATGATACAATCGCCATTCAGGGCATTGCGACCATGTCGGTTGAGTCCGTGGAGTTCCATCCATGGGACACGCCTGCCAATCGCCGCACAAAAAGCCTCTATGCCACGCTGTTCGTCGTCTGCCTGTTCTTCGGCATGATGGCGCTGGCCTGGTGGGGCCTGACGCCTCAGCGCCCTTCGGGCGTGGTCGCGCTGGCTGTGGGCAGCGGGCTGATGCTGCTGGCGCTGTTCCTGGGCATTCGCGCCATTCAGATCTCCATGCGTCTGAAGAAGCAGCAATCCTATTTCCGGCTGGTGATCGGCGCTGCGGACGGCCGGCAGATCCCGCTGGTCGACAATAATCGCGATGTTCTGCTGCGTATCCGCGACGTGGTGCGACACAAGATGGACACAGGCGACCGCGACATGCGCGGGGATTTCGATCTGGACCTGGACCTCGTCAATCTGCGCCTGCCAACACAGGCCGAGCGGCCTGCCAAAGCGGCTGAGCGGGTGCGGACGACAGAGGCGGTGCCTGAGCGCGGGCAAGAGGCCGAAGCGGAAGACCGGGATGTGCTTTTCGAGCGCGAGTCAGATGCTGAGGTCATCAAGACTGCTTCATGATGTCCAGCTTGCCGTTGATGGCTTGACGCAGACAGGCGCGCTTCGTAAGGCCGCGCCTTCGTTCTATTCCAACTGACCGCCGCCGCCCGCGTTCGAACCGCCGGGCCGCGCAAATAAAGAGAGTCTACATTGGCCCGCCAGAGAAAACGCAAAGGTGACCCGATCAGCGGGTGGCTGAACCTGTTCAAACCCGTGGACATGACCTCAACCCAGGCCGTCGCTATTCTCAAGCGAAAATTCAATGCGCAGAAAGTCGGCCATGGCGGTACGCTGGACCCATTGGCGGATGGCATCCTGCCGATTGCTTTCGGGGAAGCCACGAAGACGGTCCAGTGGGCGATGGACGCTGAAAAGGAATATGTCTTCACCATCTGCTGGGGCGTCTCGACCGCGAGCCAGGATGCAGAAGGCGAGGTGACCGCGACGTCAGACGCCCGCCCGACACGGGAGCAGGTGGAAGACCTTCTCAAAGACTATCTCGGCACCATTGAGCAGGTGCCGCCGAAATTCTCTGCCATCAAGGTGGACGGCCAGCGCGCCTATGATCTTGCCCGCGACGGGGAGGAGTTCGAACTCACCTCCCGCGAGGTGCAGGTCTATGAAGCCGCCGTGATCGGGATGCCGGATGCCGACCATACGGTGATCCATGTCACCTCCGGCAAGGGATTCTATGTGCGGGCCATGGCTCGCGACCTGGCATTCGACCTTGGCTGCGAAGGCCATATCAGCCAGCTACGCCGCACGCGCGTCGGGGTGTTCGGCGCGCCGCAGGCTGTGGCGTTGTCGCGCATCGAAGAGACGGATGACAAGGAAGAGCTGCTCTCCCTGTTGCAGCCGGTGCATGCCATTCTGGAAGACATTCCCCAGATCGACATCTCCCGCGAGGAAGCACGGGATATTCGGCAGGGCCGCGCGATCGTTCTGTTGCCTCACATTGTGGAGCAGTGGCGCGAAGCGGCGGCGGGTGCCGAAGAGTATGACCGGGCGGCGATTGCCATTTGCTCTGGCCAAGCTGTCGCCCTGGGCGATGTGCGTGCCGGACGATTTGAGCCGAGCCGCGTTTTCACACACTGACGGCGGACATCGTTTCAGACATTCCGATTTACTACTCAGGGGCGAGTTTTCGATGCAAGGCTCATCTGTCCGGTGAGGTTGAATCTTGCGAATAACTTGCATTCGTCTGCTGTATCCTTCTGACACACATAAATTCATAAATATTTTTACTTGGAGGCTTTCAACTTGCACAGAATATGCAAGTAAATGAGTACCACCATGGTGGTGGGACAATGGAGTACTCAAATGAAACTCAACAAAGAAATGCTGCTTGGGTACAGCAATCGTCGTGACGAGAAAAACGACACGATGGTTGGTTGCAAAGGTGGCGGTCGTAAGAAGCGCCGCGGCGGCTGGTCCTTCTGGGGCTGGTGGTAATACGCAGCGACTAATCTTGTGCCCCGCCTGGAAACGGGCGGGGCATGCTTTTTTCAAAAGACTCAATACACAAAGTTTCCTGTGAGGCCGGATATGCAACCCTTCCAGTTTCTCCCCAGTGCTGAAGCCGCAGCACAAACCAATCTGGCCATGCATGACCGATTGTTCAAAAGCCTTAATTACCTGGTGGAAGTTCTCTCTGGTGCAGACGCCGGATTGCAGAACGCCTATCAGGCCTGGCGCAGCAGATTGCCGATTGGCAGTAATCTGCCGCCCTCCGTTTTTGGGACATATTATGAAGCCGTCGAAGCCCTTCAGGCCGATGACACCCACACAGGTCTTTCCCTGCTTGCAGATATTTTCCAGCAGGCCGCTGCCCCTCAGGGTGTGAAACTCCGCATCCTCGGGCCGGACTATTCCGAGCGCGAGATGGCGATTATTCAGAAATTCATGGGCGCGCCCGAAACCGGTGTTGCCGGTGTGACCGCGCCGGACCCGCGCAAGGCAGAGCGTTTCATTGTGAAACTGCGCGAAGCCATCAACTGGATTGATGCAAACGTGCCGGAACTCTCCGGTGAGATGAATACGCTGCTGCGAGATCTTGTTCTTGTTGGCCCGGCCAAAGGGCAGGCTACTTTTGAAGGCGGCACGTGTTTCCGTTTATGGGGCGCTGTTGCGCTTAACGCGGAGCGCCGTGCCTCATTCGCAGACCTGATTGTCACGCTGGCGCATGAAGAAGGCCATGCCGCCCTGTTCGGAGCCTGCCAGGAGGAGATGCTGGTCGAGAACCCTGACTCCGAGCGCTACTGGTCACCTATCCGAGGTACAGAGCGCCCGCTGGAAGGGATCTTTCATGCGTCTTTCGTATCTGCCCGGATGGTCTGGGTCTTGGGCCGCATGCAGGAGAGCAAAGATTTCTCCTGGCTGGAGCGCCGCAGGCTTGAGTCTACCTTGCGTGAGACGGAAGCCATTCAGCGTGAATCCGCCGATATTGTGCGCCGTGAAGGCCGGTTGACCCGGACGGGGCAGAACGTGCTGGCCGCCATGACAGGCTTCATGTCGGGGCAGGCTGCCACCCTCCAGTCTGCATGATATGACATCGCCATCGGTCATAAAGCGCGCCGTCCGCAGCGCCATCTGGATGTTTGCGGATACTTGGGGCTCTGCGCTGTTCGGACTGGTCAGCTTTACCCTGATGGCGCGGTTCCTTGGCCCAGACCCTTATGGGGTGATGGCGCTGGCCGCCTTGATTTTTGGTGTGGTTGGTATTTTTGTCGGCGCGCCGCTGACGGAATCCATTCAGCAACGTGAAGAGGTGTCGCCGGACCATCTGGATACGACCTTCTGGCTGAATAGCGGTCTGACGGTGCTGTTCGCCATTCCTATCGTTGTTTTTGCAGGGCCGCTGTCGGTTCTGGTCAGTTCAGAGCAAGTGGGCGAGATTCTTCCTGCCCTCAGCCTGGTTATGGTTATCGGCAGTATCAGCGCTGTTCCCGGCGCTCTTCTGGAGCGAAACCTGCACCAGCATAAAGTTGTTATGCTCGGGGCAGGGGCCGGCATGATCGCTACGCTGGTTGCGCTTTTTCTGGCCTGGGCGGGGTTTGGTGTGTGGGCTCTTGTCGCCAATATGGCGATCAGTACCATGATCATGACGGTTGGGTCTTTCTGGTTGTCGGGCTGGCGCCCCGGGTTCCGCATCAGCCGGCAAGCCTTTCTGGACCTGTTTGCGTTCAATACCGATACGATCCTCACTTACCTGATTGGCTATGTAGACAATGCCATTCCGCGTTTTCTGCTGAGTATCATTGGGGGTGAGCGGGCCGTGGGCCTCTTGTCTATCGCGCATACAATCAGCGGCATGCTGACGGGCATGCTGATGGGACCGTTCAATGAAATCGCCATGAATGTGATTGCGCGCCTGCAGTCAGATCGCAGGATGCTGCGTGACCTGCTGGACCGGGTGTTCACGCTGACGACAACTTTGCTCTATCCTTCAACGCTGGGCCTTGCGGCGATTGTCCCTTTCCTGGTGCCCCTGATGTTCGGTGAGGAATGGCAGGGTGCTGTCCTGCCTTTGCAGATCCTGCTGGTGCTGGGGATCCGGGATGCGACGGGCACGTTCAACATTTCCATTCTGCGTGGTGTGGGCGACACCCGCTCACCGATTCTTATCCTGTCTGTAGGCACTCTGCTGCTGGCGGCGCTGGCGCCGGTGTTGATGCCTTATGGAGTGGCGGGAATTGCAGCCATGATTGCCTTGCGGACCTTCCTGACCTGGCCTCTGTCTGCCACGCTGGTAGAGCGGGCAGCAGGCTATCCGGCGCGGCACCAGTTTCTGGTCGGCTGGAGATCCCTTCTCTGCTCGCTTGTTATGTTCGCAAGCGTGATGCTGTTGCCGATTGTCCTGCCGGCTGACTGGCCTGCGGCCGCGATCATCGCGGTTATGGTCACGGCAGGCGTCGCGATTTATGCGGGGCTGATGTGGCTGGCAGCCGGACGTCAGATCGACGAGATCAAGAGCGCCCTGAAATGGTTCCGCAGCCATGATGACATCCTGCCGGAACCGGCCTGAGGGAAGCGGGAAAGAGACGTATGATCTGTTTTGTAACCTCCGGGGCGCACAAATACGCCGTACGGGATTTGATAGATGTTCCGGGCATGCCGGACATTGAGCTGATCTCTTACAACCGGTTGCTGCGCACGAAGCAATTGCCGAAGGCGACCTATATTTTTACGGACTTCGACCGTCTGGATTTCTGGCAATTGGAACTGGCTGCGAAGGCTTTCCGCAATTTGCAGGCCGGGGGCGCAAATGTGCTGAATGATCCGGCTACCTGTCTGACGCGGATGGCGATGCTGAAACACCTCAAGGCGGAAGGCCTGAACAGTTTTCAGGTGTGGGACGCCGCGAGCGATGGGCTGCCGGACAGATTTCCCGTGTTCCTGCGTACGCGCGCTGCGCACCGGGGCACGCTGACGGAGCTGCTGAACACAGCGGAGGAGGCGGCGGCTGCGCTGCAGGATCTGACCGATCAGGGCTATTGCCTGTCTGATCTGATGTTTGTCGAATATTGCGCTGAGCCGGTGGCAGAGAATCTGTTCCGAAAGCTGGCGGCCTATTGTGTGGGCGGTAAGGTGGTCACCTCCATGTCCGTTCATGATGCGACCTGGCATGCGAAATTCGGGCATGAAGGCGTTGCGACAGAAGAGCTGTACAAGGACGAATTGAGCGCCGTGAAGGAAAACCGCCATGGCGCCGCTATGGAGGCGTATTTCCGCGCCGCCAATGTCGAGTTTGGCCGGGCTGACTTTGCCATGGTGAATGGCCGGATAGAAGTCTACGAGATCAATACCAATCCGAACAATTCCCGCATTCTGGAGCATCCTTTCCCAATCCGCGTGGAGGCCGACGCGTTGTTCCATCAGCGTCTGGCGGAGGCCATGCAGCAGATCGATACGACCAAAGGTGCGCCGATTGCGCTGGACCATCCAGACCTAGTCAGTCAGCGCAAGCGGGACTGGCTGGTTCTGCGCGCGCGGTGGGTGCCCTGATTATTCCGCCTGCGCGGCGGCGTGGGCACTGGCCCAGGCCCATTGGAAATTATAGCCGCCCAGCCAGCCGGTGACGTCCACGCATTCGCCGATGAAATAGAGGCCGCGCACATGGCGGCTCTCCATCGTGCGTTGGTCCAGCCCATCTGTTGAGATGCCGCCCACGGTGACCTCTGCTGTGCGATAGCCTTCTGTGCCCATGGGCGTGAGGGTCCAGGCGCGGGTGAAGGCGGCGAGATCGTCAATCGCGGCATGGGAGAGGTCCGCGAGGCGCATGTCCGCGCTGACCGGGACGAGACCGGCCACCAGGGCGGCGAGGCGGGCAGGGAAGAGGTCTTCCAGCGCCTTGGCGAGGGTCTGTTTCGGCCGGGTCTGTTTCGCGGTGCGCAGGGTTTCGGTAAGGTCAGACTCCGTCAGCAGGCTGAGGGTGAGGGCCTGCCCCGGTTGCCAATAGGATGAGGTTTGCAGCGCTGCCGGGCCGGAGAGGCCGCGATGGGTGAACAGCAGGTCTTCGTCAAAGCTGGCCCCGGAAACACTGGCGCGCACAGGCGTGGCAACGCCAGAGATCGCCGCGAATTTCTCGCCCAGCTCTCCAGAAAAGGTGAAGGGCACAAGGCCGGCGCGGGTCTCAACAATATCATGTCCGAATTGGCGGGCGATGTCATAGGCAAGGCCGCTCGCGCCCATTTTGGGAATGGACAGGCCGCCGGTTGCCATAACAAGACGCGTCGCCTGAACAGGGCCGCCGGATGTCTCCACCTCATAGTGGCCGCCGCGATGGTGGACAGCGGAAACCTCCGTAGACAGGCGAATTTCGGCATGGACGCTCGCGGCTTCATCCAGCAGCATATGGATAATGGCGCCAGACTTCTGATCACAGAAGAGCTGGCCCTTGTGCTTTTCGGTATAGGTGAGGCCGTGAGCGGCCATCAGGGAAATAAAGTCCCAGGGCGTATAGCGCGCCAGGGCGGATTTGGCGAAATGGGGGTTCTGGCTGAGGAAGCGGTCGGCGCGCGTTTCCAGATTGGTGAAATTGCACCGCCCGCCGCCAGAAATGCGAACTTTCTCAGCCGGGCGTTTTGCGTGGTCCAGCACCAGAACGCGCCGGCCATTGCGGCCGGACATGGCTGCGTGAGCCAGCCCCGCCGCCCCCGCTCCAACGACGATGGTATCGTATGTCTGCGATGGTTGCATGCACGGGCCTTACCGGTTTTCCGGGCGGGGTGCCAGTTGTCTTTGTCATTGTATTTCCTTTGCTCTGAGGTTCGCGCCTTATATTAGCAATTGTGGTATGGCCCCCACCTGTCCTGCCCCTTTCAGGGGGAGGGACGCCTGCCCTACGCTTGCGCCCCAAGCCTGCCTCGGGAAATCGATTCACTGGATCGATTTCTTTCC
>NZ_AWFF01000026.1 GCF_000682755.1 Hyphomonas beringensis | reverse complement strand
GGGCGGAGGGTTTGGGGACTGTGCCCTCTCATCTCCCGATCATGCCGCAGATACCTGCGAAGGCAGGTATCCAGAGAGCGGTCCCAAGGCTCATGAGGATCGTGTCCATGATGGAATGCCTGCCTGCGCAGGCATCTACGGGGGGAGAGGGTGGGGCTGTATCCGCCGAAGTTTGTTCCTGCCGCCCTGGACCCCGGCCTGCGCCGGGGTGAGCGGAAGAGTGGGAAGTTTAGTTCGCAGTCATCCCGGAATTTGCGTCAGCAAATATCCGGGACCCAGTTCATGTTTCACAGCCGCGTCTGGGTCCCGGATAAACGCTTGCGCGTTTTCCGGGATGACAAAGCCAGAGATACACATGTAAGGCGCACCTATGACCCGCCACGCTGCGACACTGGGCGCGCGGAAGAGTGGGCAGCCTATGCCACATACTTCAGACCTGTTGGCTTATCCCTAACTCATCCACCGCAGTACGCGTGGTTCGATCGGGTTTGAAAACGCACGGTCTTCGGTTCGGCACTCTGTCCACTCACGTTTCAGGCGTTGGTACCATTTGGCCTGGACGTCGATGTCGTCGATCCAGAGCATGGCTTTCTGGTGGGCCATGCCTTCATTCTGAAGGTCGACCATCTCCCGGTCCTGCGACAGGAATTTACGGGCCATGGGCTTGGCAATCGGCACGGCGAGGTGCAGCAGCGGCGCGCCGGTCCACCAGGTGAACTGGGTGATCCGTGTACGTTTCGGAGCCTCTGGCGTAAGGCAGGTGAGCGTCAGCAGGCGCGCGGTATCATTGGAAATGATTTCCCAGCGATAGCCGGGCAGCTGGAACCGGATTTCGGTTTCCACCTTGCCGCCGAACACCCAGCGATAAAGCTTTGAATTCGAACTTGGCTGGTGGCGGTCAATCGCCCAGCCGCGATCCGTCGGTCCGAAGGGCTTTTCCTTCAGCTTCAGCCCGGCCGATGGCGGGCGCCACCACCATTGATTGTGCACGAACGGCACGTGCGCCGGGTCCATCAGGCCAACGACCGCATCATCCATATGCGCATTGAACACGTCATGGATGACAAAGCCCGGCTTTTCCGGCAGCGGGCCGAATTCTGGTGGCGGCACGGCGGGGGGCGCGTCGCTGCGCGGATTGTGCGCGACATAGAGATAGACCGCGCCGCTCGCCTCATGCACCGGATAGCGGCGCACTTTGACGCGGGAGGGATCATACGGGCTGTCATCGGTCAGGCTGGGCATATGCTTGCAGCCGCCATCTGTGCCGAACCGCCAGCCATGATAGGGGCATTGCAGCGTCCACTCACCCTCGGTTTCGATTTGCTGGCCGGCAGACAGCGGCACCAGGCGGTGGGGGCAGATGTCGCGCAGGGCGAACGCCTCCCCTGCCGGGGTGCGGCCGACGACGACCGGCTCACCCAGTACCATGATGCGCTGCTGCTTACCGGCTTTCAACTCATCCGACGGGGCGGCGAGATACCAGCAATCCGTCAGAAAGCCATCATCATTGATGCCGGTTTTATCTGTCGATGCGGAAGCCGCCTGTTGCGGCGCAGAGGAAGAGGAGTCAGCCATGCGCCCTGCTTACACCCGGGCCGGGCATAGGAAAACCCGGTCTGACACGTAGGCCAGACCGGGTTCCCCACTTCGATTCACCGGCCTGCCTTCCGGAGAACCGCACTCTGGTCACGCGGCTTATGCGGCCACGCGGTTGATTCCCCCTTCGGCGAGCTGGGACATTTCCCGGTCACCCGAATAGGTATTGTCGAGGCAGACCTGCAGCTTCTTCGCGTCGTCTTCCAGGCCGAGACGGCGGGCATAGGCCACAACCGTGCCGTAACCGGCGAGCGCGTAGTGCGTCATGCGCTGATATTGCGAGATGATGGACGCGTCGCGAACGTCCGAATCGGCAATATCGGCGTCGATGGCGTGGGCTTTAGCCTCTTTCACCAGGCCTTCCATGCCCTGACAGAACTCTCCCTTTGGGTCTGCCTTGTGCTGGCGAAGCAGGCCTTCGACGGCCTCGATGCCATCATCAATGCCAGTCACACCGCGCTTCAGCGCGTCTTGCAGATCATTATTATGGGCCTTTTGCTGCAGCCGTTCCGTCACCTTCTTTGATTGACGGTTAGCGCTGTAAAGGTCCTGAAGTTGGTCGATATACAGATCTTGGAGTGTCTGAATGCTCATGGGGCGTCTCCTTCTTGATTGCGTACACATTAACAATGGGGGAGACCGGCCATCGTTCCGAGAATTGCCGGATATTAATGGAAATCCGCATGAATTCGCGCTTTCGGGGCATTTCCCCGCCCTGCGCATGAAGGAGAGTGCTTCCCGCAGGCCCAAAGCGCGGCTATATCCCGCCCATGACACCACGTGACAAAATCCGGAATTTTTCCATCATCGCCCATATCGACCACGGCAAGTCGACGCTGGCGGATCGCCTGATCCAGACCTGCGGCGGCCTGACTGTCCGCGAGATGAAGGAACAGGTGCTCGACTCGATGGACATCGAGAAAGAGCGCGGCATCACCATCAAGGCACAGACCGTGCGCCTGAACTATACGGCCGCAGACGGCGAGACCTATGTGCTGAACCTGATGGATACGCCGGGGCATGTGGACTTCTCCTATGAGGTCAGCCGCTGCCTGGCGGCGTGTGAGGGCTCTCTGCTGGTGGTCGACGCCTCTCAGGGCGTGGAAGCGCAGACGCTGGCGAACGTCTATCAGGCGATCGATCAGGACCATGAAATCTTGCCCGTGCTCAACAAGGTTGACCTGCCAGCCGCAGATGTGGGCCGGGTGAAAGAACAGATCGAGGATGTCATCGGGCTGGATGCGTCCGACGCGCTGGAAATCTCCGCCAAGACCGGCCTCGGCGTGCCGGACGTGCTGGAAGCCATCGTGAAGCGCCTGCCCCCGCCCCCGACGGGCGACGCGGACAAGCCGCTGAAGGCCGCACTGGTGGATGCCTATTACGACCCGTATCTGGGCGTCGTCGTCATCGTGCGCGTGCATGATGGCGTGCTGAAGAAGAAACAAAAGGTCCGCATGATGCGCACCGGCGCGACCTATGAGGTCGACAAGGTGGGTGTGTTCGGCCCGAAACCGGTTGATGTGGACGAGCTGGGGCCCGGCGAAGTCGGCTTCCTCGTCGCCTCGATCAAGGAAGTGGCCGACACGGCGGTCGGTGATACGATCACGGAAGAAAAGCGCCAGACCGACACGCCCCTGCCCGGCTATAAGGAAGTGGTGCCGGTCGTGTTCTGCGGCCTGTTCCCGGTTGATGCGGCAGACTTTGACGATCTGCGCGCGGCCATGGGCAAGCTGCGCCTCAATGATGCGAGCTTTACGTGGGAGATGGAAACCTCTGCCGCGCTGGGCATGGGCTTTCGCTGCGGCTTCCTGGGCCTGCTGCACCTGGAAATCATTCAGGAGCGCCTCAGCCGCGAATTTGATCTGGACCTGATCGCCACCGCACCGAGCGTTGTCTATGAAATGACGATGACGGACGGTGAAGAGATCGAGCTGCACAATCCGGCAGACATGCCGGAAGTGACCAAGATCAAGGAAATCCGCGAACCGTGGATCGACGCAACCATCTACACGCCGGATGAATATCTGGGCGCCATTCTGAAGCTGTGCCAGGACCGGCGCGGCGTTCAGAAAGAGCTGTCCTATGTCGGCGGGCGCGCCATGGTGAAATACGAATTGCCGCTGAACGAAGTGGTGTTCGACTTCTACGACCGCCTGAAATCCATCAGCCGTGGCTATGCGAGCTTTGATTATGAGATCATCGGCCACCGTGCCGAGAACCTCGTGAAGCTGCAGATCCTGGTGAATGATGACCCGGTGGACGCGCTGGCCATGCTGGTGCACCGCGACCGCGCGGAAAGCCGTGGCCGCCAGATGTGCGAGCGCCTGAAGGATCTGATCCCGCGCCAGATGTTCAAGATCCCGATCCAGGCCGCCATTGGCGGCAAGGTGATCGCGCGCGAGACGCTCAGCGCCCTGAGAAAAGACGTAACGGCGAAATGCTATGGCGGTGACGCCAGCCGGAAGCGGAAACTGCTGGACAAGCAGGCCGCGGGCAAGAAGCGCATGCGCCAGTTCGGTAAGGTGGAAATCCCGCAGGAAGCCTTCGTCGCAGCCCTGCGGATGGATGGGGATTAGGGCGTAGCTTCCCGGTCCTGTTCCTATCGATCACGGTCATAGGTAATGATGGGCTCTATCGAGAACTGGGTAGAGCACTGCGTTTGCACGCCATCATCTGTGACAGTGCGCAGCGTCCTCTGCAAGGCACCACCGGTTTTGGTGACATAGGAGTTATCCTCACCCGGAGTTTTATCCAGCCCAAATCCGCGCGTTTCAAAGTACACTGTGCCGTCGACTCGCCTGATTTCGTTTTTACGGCTGCACCCCATATTTGGCCCTCTGTCTCCGGCGCCGGCCTTTACCCCCTGGGCCGCCAGCACTTTTTCTCGCAAGTCCCCTGCAGCGATCGCATCAAACGTGCCGGGGACAAGCAGATCAAAATAGGAATATGTGCAACCCCCTGTCCCGGGGCTGTGCGTGACCTGCACAAGACGTTCGTCAACTCCATCCGCATTCACATCAATATCGATGTAAGGCCCGATATAATGGTCTCCCGGATGCGCACGCGTTCCTTCTCTTCGGTCGACGTCCAGAAGGTCTTCATTCTCTCGCAGAGCCGATGCTGCCTCTTGCGACATCTTTTCTTCGCCCGTCACAATATTGGCCTCATCGCGAATGATGGAAGCACACATCCTATCTCCGCGAGCACTACGAGGGTCTGATATGTATCGTTCACGCACGCGATTATCAAAGGCGCACACCATGGAGTCCTGATCGGTAATGGACTTCAAAAACAAGCCCGTTGCCCGGGAATGTATTGTGCCCGGAGAACCATATTCAACAGCAGCCTCAACTTTTGCGAGACCGCCCTCCAGCGGCAAGAGACCTACAGGCTCATCATATTGAGGAGGTTCAGGAAAAATCTCCGGATGGCTTTCTCTGGCTGCTTGCGTGCTGCCAACAGGAAATATGAACGTGCTGTATGCATTGAAGCAGCGCTCTAACTCTGTGTGCGTCTCATCTGTGTAGCATTCCGGGTAACTGCCCATGCGCCGATACCCTTTCCCATCCTCACGTGGCATCAGTACAGACCGAACGGTCCACTTCCTTATGAACGGCGCTGCGGCGCGGCCAGACATGCCAGTCGACAGGAATTTGTGCTCCTCTGCCGCAATCTCCGCGATGCGCTCACAGAAAGTCGCAGGTAATGTCGGTGTCTCTTCTGCTGGCGCCAAACCAGCAATGCCCAAGGCGATGCCGCCTGTAATCAACCCACGCAGCATGACACCTCCATAAGCAACGAAAAATTCTACTTCATGGAGACTATCACAGTACCCTTTCATGGAAAGGGGGTAATCCGACAGTATTGCACTCTATTCGCGATCAGCCTTCAGCGGCCTTATCCAGTTCGGCAAGGTGGAAATCCCGCAGGAGGCCTTCGTGGCCGCGCTGCGGATGGATGGGGATTAAAACCCCATCCGTTCTGCCTATGGCAGTTCGCAGGTCTGGCCGACCTGTTCATAGGGGCGGTTGCACGTCCAGCCGTCGCCGCCATAATTGACATGCGCGTTTTCAGGCACCTGGACGGCAACGCATTGGTCGCCTTCCTTGGTATAGCCACGATCACAATCCCATCTATAGCCATAGGAACTGCTGGTGAGAAAGCCATTGGCAGGCACGATTATCTCGTCACAACGATCATGATTGGCGACATAGCCATGGGCGCATTCCCACCCAACGCCATATTCCGTATCCGTCAGATAGGCATTGTCCGGCACCTGAATCTTCAGGCAATCGGTCCCGTCCGAGGAATAGCCGCGATCACATGACCAGCTGGTGCCGAAGGAATCGAGATAGCCATGCTGAGGCACAGCGATCAACTGGCACTTCATCCCCTTACGGACGTACCCATAGTCACATTCCCAACCCCGGCCATAGGCCGTGTCAGTGGCATAGCCATGTTGCGGAACGACCACTTTCTCACACTCAGTTGTTGTGGCGCGATACCCCATGTCGCACGCCCAGCCAGAGCCATAGGACTTGGACGAGGAATTCGCAGGAAGCGCTTCTTCTGCGCGGGCGGGCATTGCGAACGCAATCACCATCAACGTCAGAAAGCCAAGAATGCAGGCAAGTTGCAGCGTTACCCAGCGGGGCCAGTGCGGCCTCCCCCCGGCGCGATCATGGAGAGGAAGGGTCAGCTGAGACAGCTGTCTTGAAATGCCAGTGGCCATAGGGGCTCGTCCCGTTTCGGGGCACAAGAAAGATGCCCGGCGCAGCGCAGCCCTGACGGGCCCACAATGTGCAAATATTATGTGGCAGGCAGTCTGATGCCTTCTCAGCGCTTCCAGCCGGAACAGTGCGGCCAGGAACAGAATGAGCTTCGCTTCCACTCTGATGGATTAGACGTCTGATATGGGGCGCCGCGCGGCAATTACATCGCCTTCACGAAAATAAAGCCGCGTGCAAGGTCGCGATCAGCCCTCAGCGGCCTTATCCAGTTCGGCGATTTCGGCATCCAGCTGTCTGACCGAGCGATTGTTCAGCCAGATGATGCCATAGGCAACGCCGCCCATAATGGCGAGACTGAACAGGAAGCCCGGAAGTGCCAGAAGGAAGGGCAGACCCGTATCCGGCGCAAAAGATACACCGGCCACGAACAACAGGGCCCCGGGCAGGAAGGGCAGCAGATACCAGCGCCACACATTGGCAAGGGCGGCGCGCTGGCGCACCAGTTCCCTGCGGTGATAGCGGATCAGGCTGTCGGCCGCGTCGCCCCCCTGCCCCAGGCCGGACCCGGAATAGGTGTGCAGCTTCCAACTGACATAGAGTGCACCGATGATGGTGAGGACTGCGCCCAGCTTCACCACAGGCACGGGGATCAGGATCGCCATCCAGCCGAAAATGCCGATAACCACAAGCGCGGCCAGGTATTCCGTCATGTTGCGCATACGAAGGCTGGACTGGAATTTGCGCGCACGATTGCGCAGCTCATCCGGAGAAAGGCTGAAGGGCTCCACCGGCTGGGCGGCCCAGAGTTTTTGCAGGCTGTCGCGATCAGGCATTGTCTGCCTCCTGAAAATCCTTGGTGAGGTGTGTCTTGAGACGCGAAATACGGGTGGCGATGGCGCCAGGCGTCAGGCCGGTAATCTCGGCAATCTCTGCGGCGCTGAGGTCTTCAAGATAAAGTGTCATGATCTGGCGGTCTGGCGATTTTAGCCGCCGGATCCAGGCCATGAGGCGCTCCAGAGCGTCGGCCTGTTCAAGGTCTGCCGAGAGGCTGCCCCCGTCCGGCATCTGATCAATGGCATCGAGCGTGACCGCCCCTCGGTTACGCCGCGTTTCGCGGTCCACATGGCTGGCGGCGACATTATGGGTGACGCGGTAGACCCATGTGCTGAGGCTGCACCGGCCATCGAACTGCGCAAAACTGCGCCAGATCGCAACGTGCATATCCTGAACAAGGTCTCTCTGGCGCTCGGCATTTGCCTCGGTTGCCCGCGCCAGACGCTGCATGGCCGGCCCGAAGGCATCCACCGCTTCGCGATAGAGCGTATCCTGATCCTGAGCGTGTTTCATATCCGGATAGTCCCCTGCCCGGCCTCTTTCTTACACATTCTGCGCAAAAAAATGCAGATCAAGGCGCGATCTTTCGCGTGCAGGCCGCGTCAGGCCGCCTGCGGGGAAGGCTTTCCAAACCGGGCCGGGGCGCTTACATGCCCGGCATGAGCAAGGCGCTGACCATATTGGGCATCGAGACAAGCTGCGATGAAACCGCGGCGGCCGTTCTGCGCCTGCAGGATGGGCAGGCAGAGCTGGTCTCCGATGTGATCCGCACGCAGCTGGAAGAACATGCGCCCTATCTGGGCGTGGTGCCAGAGATTGCCGCGCGGGCGCATGCGGAACTGGCGGACCTGACGGTCAAGGCGGCGATGCATGAGGCCGGGCTTTCCTATGCGGACCTGGACGGTGTGGCGGCAACCTCCGGCCCCGGCCTGATTGGCGGCGTGCTGGTCGGCATGATGACCGGCAAGGCGATCGCGCAGGCGGCCGGCAAACCCTTCGTCGCGGTGAACCATCTGGAAGGGCATGCGCTGAGCCCCCGCCTCGGCAATGACTGCCCCTTCCCTTATTTATTGCTGCTGGTTTCCGGCGGGCACTGCCAGTTTCTGGAGGTGCGCGGCCTGGGAGACTATCGCCGACTTGGCTCCACGATTGATGATGCCGTGGGCGAGGCCTTTGACAAGACCGCGAAGACGCTGGGGCTCGGCTTTCCGGGCGGTCCGGCGGTGGAGCGCCTTGCCGAAGGGGGCAATGCCGACGCATTTGACCTGCCCCGCCCCCTGCTGAACCGGCCCGGCCTGGACATGAGCTTTGCCGGCCTGAAGACCGCCGTCGCGCGCGCTGCAGAAGACGCGCCGCAAACGGAAGACCGCATGCGCGATCTCTGCGCGAGCTTTCAGAAGGCGGTGACGGATGTGCTGGCGGTGAAGGCTTCGCGCGCGCTGGAGGCGTTTGAGCCGGGCAAAGGCCAGGAGAAAAGATTCGTCGTTGCGGGCGGCGTCGCGGCCAACAAGGCCATCCGCGCGGCCCTGGAAACAGTTGCCGCCGAGGCCGGGGCGCGGCTGATTGCGCCGCCGCTGAGACATTGTACGGATAATGCCGCCATGATTGCGCTTGCGGGCGCGGAAAGACTGGCAGCGGGCCTCATCTCAGGAGAGGCCGGGGACCTTGGCGCCGGGGCGAGGCCGCGCTGGCCGCTGGATGAAGCGGCGGCGAACACCTCTCCCGTCTATGGAACGGGACGTCGGGGCGCCAAGGCCTGATAAGGCATCACGGGGCTTAAACCGTGTATTCTGCGAGCGCCACGACGGCTGCCAGCATGGCGATTGCCATGGGGAGGGCAGCGGCAAACGAGAACAGGGCCTGACGGGTTTCGGTTTTAGACAGGGTCATTTTTCAAGTCACTTTCAAGCAGGTGAACGGCAGACAGCACCGTCCATGCCCAGCATATAGCAAGCACCTGAATAAAAATCAATGAACGATTTCTATTTTATTCAGTCGTCATTTCATGTGCCGCTCCGGCACGGTCGCGCCCGTCGACAGCCCCGCCAGCAGCAAATTCATGACACCGGCCAGTTCCCGCTGCAGTTTCGGCAGGGTGAGATGGGAAAACATCTGCGGAAAACGGAATTTCATCAGGGATGCCTGGATCATCTCCGCAGTTTCTTCCTTATGCCCGATCGGGCGGAATTCGCCTGACTCTACGCCTTCTTCAAGGATCTGCACCAGATAGACCCGCTCCTGCGCGTATTGCTCATTCATGAAGAGCGGCCGCTCATCGCCCAGCGTCTGGGCCAGTTCGATCAGCTTGTCCTTTTCCTCCAGCGCCTCATAGGTGCGTGCCAGGCCAAACTCGAAAAAGCGCCGCAGCCGGTCAGCTGCGCTCGCCTTTTCACGACAAATACCTGCATAGGATTGATAGAGGTCGGCGTTGAACTTGCGGGCGATTGCCTCGGCGATGTCGAGCTTGGAAGCGAAGAAACGATAAATGTTGCCGGCGGACATATTACAGTCCTTGGCAATCTCGGACATCGTTGTCTTGGCATAGCCATAGTGCACGATGCGCTGCATGGCCGCCTCGACGATCTGCTGGCGGGTATCTGTTGTGTCACTCATTGCGCAAGCATACTCTCAGTTTCTGAAGGATCAATGATTCATTCAGTCCATTTTTTCCGTTCAGCAGATTGGATTGGATAGATCATTTGTGCCATAGCTTCGTTCGGTCTGATTTAGCCATGGAGACGATGACCTGATGCCCCTTTACTGCTTCAACTGCCGCGATGATGAAACCCATGGCGAAGCGCGCCGCACGGCCAACCGCCCCGCCCATCTGGAGTGGGCTGGCGCGCTGGGAGACCGCGTTCGCATGGCCGGCCCGCTGATGTCAGAGGATGGCCGCATGATCGGATCGCTTTGCCTGATTGAAGCCGAAAACCTGGCAGCGGCCAAAGAGCTGGGCCAACAGGACCCGTATGCCAAAGCAGGCGTGTTTGCAGATGTGCAAATCACGGAAGTGAAATGGGTGCTCGGAGCTGGAAAGCCCGCATGAGACAGCTGGTCCTCGGCAATCTGAACTATTCCAGCTGGTCGATCCGTCCCATGATGGTTGCCCGCAAGGTGGGCCTGCCCGTTGAGGAAGTGATCGTGCCGCTGGATTTCCCGGACACGTCCGCAAAGCTGAAAGAGATCAGCCCGACGGCGAAGGTGCCCCTGCTGATCTGGGATGATGTGACCGTGTGGGAGAGCCTGGCGATCACGGAGTGGATTGCCGAATGGGCCCCGGCTGGCGACGTGTGGCCGGAAGATAGCACGAAGCGCGCGATTGGCCGCGCCGTGGCCGGAGAGATGCATGCCGGTTTCCCTGCCCTGCGCAAGGCGTGCCCGATGGACATTCGCGGCCGTGAGGAAACCCCGCACATGACCGAAGCGTTGGAGTCCGATATTGCGCGCATACAGAGCATGTTCAGCAATCTTCGCGCGCAATATGGCGACGGAGGTGACTTTCTGTTCGGAAAATGGAGCGCGGCTGATGCGTTTTACCTGCCCGTGGTAACACGCTTTCGCACTTATGGGCTGGAGCTGACCGGTGCGGCGAAAGACTATTCTGACGCCGTTCTGGACGACCCGGATTTCAAGACATTGGAAAAACAGGCCGAAGCGGAACCCTGGTGGATCAAATACACAGCAGACGGACGCTCAAGCGGTTATCTCAAGACGGAAAGCTGAGCAGATCATACCCTAGATCATGCCGGAACAATGTCTGGACATGATCTGAATAGATCTCCATCGCCTCCCCCGTGAACAGCTCCGCCAATTGGGTTTTCCGGTTTTGCAGAACATTGGGCTCTGCCTCAGGGTCCACCTTTTTTGCCATGGCCTCTTTTGTGCCCGCAGCCAGAGCGGCCTCAATCGCGGCGGGGGTAAGATCAAGGCCCCATTGGCAAGATACAGCTTCAAGAATGGCGCGTGGGTTCTTCTGGGTCTGCTCATAATGGACCAGCAGGATCGAGTCGGGATGCCGCGCATAAACATCCCCCCAGCGGTTCCAAAAACGGGCGAGCCAGTAGAGGTCGCAGCGATATTTTGATCCGCCGGGATCCCCCTTCAGATAGGTGATCCAGTCAACCTGGATGTCATATTCCCATTTGGCGTAATGGCTGGCCAGAATGGACATGGGATGGCGCACCGCCAGCACATAAGGCGGCAACCCGGCCAGGCTGCGTGCCCAGCCCATGTCTGCCAGATGGTGCGGAATTGTATGACTGAATGCCAGACGCGGCAGCTCAGGATATGTGACATCATCCTTGGGCCAACCAATGTAAGGTCGAACCGCATTCTCCGAAAAATAGTACGGACACGGAATTCCATACGTTTCCGCCAGAGCGACAGCCAGCATGTATTTCAGCCAATGCGTGCCGGAATTCTTGGACGTCACCAGTATCCCGTCGAAACGACCATGGCGCAAAATGGAAAAATTTGTCCACGCCTCATTCAAGGCCTTGGCGCGATATTCGGTTGGGAGACGATTTGGCATCACGTCTGACATATTATTCCTTGATCGCCGTGGCAACTCGTCACGACACGAAATAGTCTCAGGTCTTCAGCCCTGCCCTATCTCTGAACACCTGCAGCATGGCCAGCTGCTCGCGCGTTGGGACACCCTCCGCCTCTGATACGGCAACCAGCATGGCATCCAGATCAATCACTTCCTTGGGGCCAAGTTGTGGTGCACTGACGATCAGCTGGCTCAGCTTGCGCATGGTCTGGCGAGGATCCGGCGCTGTATTGGTCACCCAGGCAGCATGGGCAGACAGCTCCTCAGCCTCAGTCAGGGTAAAGTTGAAATGCTGCATGATCTCTTCATTCAGAACGCGCGCCTGGGCCTCGGTCAGTGGCCCGCCGCGGGCCCGCGCCACTTCCATCATCATGATGGCGGCGGCCTCTCTCGGGTCACTAATCAGGCTGATGCCGTTCTGACTGGCCTTGTAGCGAAAGGCAAAGCGGCGCGGCGCATTGGCAACTGTTCGGGCGGCGTCCATCGACATCCTGGCCCCCTGGCGCGCCATATGAATGCGCCAGGACCACGCCCCGATGGCGGTCAGAATACCCAGGATGAGGATCAGGAACTGCATCCGGCATGTGTAGCGCGGCCTTGATAGCCGCGCCACATCAAAGTCAAACGCCCTTATTCTTCCGCGGGCTGCGTCTCAGCCGGTTGGGCGGCATAGGCCTGGGCCAGGATATAGGCGCGGACGGTCTCAACCTCTTCCGGGGTCAACTCGTCTGCAAATGAGACCATGCCATTGGCGGCCAGGGTTCCGTCAATGACAACGCCCTTGAAGGCATCCTGATTGCCGGTAATCGCCGACCAGCGCAGATCCGGCAGCACACCGGAGCTGACCGCCAGAGGGCCATGGCAGACCGCGCAATTGCGGGCGTAATGGATCGAGCCCTCGGCAATCATGGTTTCATCACCGAACGCCTCCCCTTTCGGCGTCTTGTCGATCATCGGGAAGTCAGGATCGGCAATCTCGGCCGTTCCACCCAGCTTGAAGGTGACGACCTTGCCGACGGTGGACGGCACAGCCTCGTCATACCCAAAGCCTGCTGCCAGCGCGAAGGCACTGCCCCAGCCGGTGGTGATGGTGACGTATTGCTCGCCATCAATCATGTATGTGCCCGGCCCGGATGCGCCGCCTGCTTTCAGATCATGGCTCCACAATTTGTCACCGGTGGCCGCATCATAGGCTGCAAACTCCCCGGTCAGCTTGCCCTGGAAGACCAGGCCGCCAGCCGTGGAGAGGACGCCGCCATTCCAGGCATTCTCATGCTCAACCGTCCAACGCGGAGCACGCGCAACCGGATCCCACGCAATGAGCCGGCCTTTCAGGGTGGCGCGCAGCATCTTGGCGACTTCCGGCGGTGCAATCGGTGGCACGCCCGCGGAGAAGTCCGCGCCGGTATTCCAGCCGACAGGATCAGACTCAAAGCGGCTATCGCGCGCATAGGCCTGCGGAATTTCCTGCGCCGGAATGTAGGCAAGGTTCAGATCCGGATCGAACGCCATCGGGTGCCAGTTATGGCCGCCCAGCGGGCCTGGCGTCTGCAAATAGGGCGTATCACCATAACGCGCGTCTGCGATTTCGACCGGCCGGCCATTCTCGTCGAGGCCGGTGGCCCAGTTTACGGGCACATAGGCATCGCCGGAAATAAACTCACCCGTCTCGGCATCAATCACATAGAAAAAGCCATTCTTCGGGGCCTGCATGGCGACGCGCCGGGTCTCCCCGTCTTCGCCAACCGGAAGATCCGCCAGAATGATGCTCTGCGTGGCGGTATAGTCCCAATTGTCGCCCGGAGTGGTCTGGAAGTGCCATTTGTATTCGCCGGTCGCGGCATCGACCGCGACAATGGAAGACAGGAACAGATTGTCCCCGCCGGACGGGTCGCGATAGGTGCGGTTCCAGGGCGAGCCATTGCCGACGCCGAAGATGATCTGATCATTCACATCATCATAGACAATGGAATCCCAGACCGTGCCGCCACCCCCATCGGTAACCCATGCGCCATCATCGCCCCAGGTGACATTGCCGACCTGTTCAAAGGCAGAGTCTGACGCTTCGCCATCCGGCTGCTTTTCAGGATTGGGGACGGTGTAAAACCGCCAGACTTGGTCGCCGGTCTCGGCATCATAGGCGGACAGATAACCGCGTACGCCGAGTTCCGCTCCGCCATTACCGATCAGAACCTTGCCATTCGCAACGCGCGGCGCGCCGGTGATGGTGTAAGGCTTGGACTGGTCGACCGTGACCGTGCTCCAGACGCGTTCACCCGTCTTGGCGTCCAGCGCTTCCAGACGGCCATCGATGACGCCGACATAGATCTTGCCATCATAGACGGCGACCCCGCGGTTCACGACATCGCAGCAGGCATTCACGCCGACAGACTTGTCCACTTCAGGATCATAGACCCATAGCTCTTCCCCCGTCTGGGCGTCCAGCGCGTAGACGATGGACCAGGCGGAGGTGACATACATGACGCCATCGACGACAATCGGTGTCGATTCCACGCCGCGATTTGTGGCGAGGTCATATGTCCACGCCACGCCGAGATCGCCGACTGTTTCCTTGCTGACCTGGGTCAGTGTAGAATGGCGCTGCTCATCATATGTGCCGCCATAGGTCAGCCACTCATCGCCGCCACTGGCATCTTTGATGCGCGCCGTGTGGACGGACGCGAAGGCCTCCGTCTCGGCTGGTGCCTCTGGTGTTTGATTTGTTTCGGTTTTTGCCTGCCCGCAGGCGGCTAGGATTGCGAGCGATGCCCCCGCAATCAAGGTAGACTGCCAAGTCCTCATGGCCGTTTCTCTCCCCGTTGATTTTCATATAGGGCGGTCTGATGCCGCCTTTACAGAAGATGCTAGAGGATGGCCGCAGATTGTCGAGACCTGTCTTTAGGTCAGCCAGAGGTGACCGCCGTATTGCCGGCATGGCGGGAGAGGTCGGCCTGCGCGTCATCAATCGCTGCTTCAATCAGCTGGCGCCAGTCTGCCTTGGTGGCCGCGGTGTCGCTGCCCGACGGGAAAGTGACCGAACGGGACGCGTTGACCGTGCCGCCTTCGAGGCGATTGCCGATGCGGGTAAAGCCTGCCAGCGCGTCGGATGCGCCGCCGCCCTGCGCGCCATAGCCTGGCACAAGGAACAGGGCCTGCGGCGCGAGGCTGCGCAGATGACGCGCCTCGTCCGGCCCGGTCGCGCCTGCCACCAGCATCAGGCTGGACCAGCCTTCCGCGCCCTTCAGCCGGTCAATCGCCGGGGCGAGCGCCTCTACAACGCGGGCATAGAGCGGCGCGCCTTCCAGATCCCTAGCCTGAAAGTCCGCAGAGCCGGGATTCGACGTGCGCGCCAGCACGACAACGCCCTTCCCTGTCTCTTCGGCCAAGTCGAGAAAAGGCTCCAGCGTATCGAGCCCCATATAGGGGTTCACGGTGACCGCATCAGAACGGAACGGTGCGTTCCGAGAAAGATAGGCCGCTGCATAGCCCTTGGCGGTGGTGCCGATGTCTCCACGCTTGGCATCCGCGATGACCAGCAAGCCAGCCTCCTGAGAAGCGTCGCAAACCCGCTGCAAAGCGCGCATGCCGTCCGGGCCGTGACGCTCAAACAGGCCAACTTGCGGCTTCACCACGGCGACGCGGCCCGCAGCCGACGCCACAATCGCTTCGCCCCAGGCGGCCAGCCCCTCTGGCGTGTCGCCACCGAAAAGATCTGGAATGCGGCCGGGGTGCGGATCGATGCCGACACAGAGCGGACCGAGAGACCGCGTGCCCTGAATCAGACGGCTGGCAAAATCGCTCATGGGCTCACCCGGCAGGCGACTTTCACAACCTGCAGGCGGCGGCGCGCATTGTCTGACATGGGACCGTAGGTCTCCTCTTCGAATATCTCTGTCGGGCCGTCTTCACGGTCCACGCTCAAACTGGTCAGGAAGGCATCAATGGAGGTGGGCGCAGCCGTATAGATGCGGCCCCGGCGCGGGCTTTCGGCCACGATCACGCCGCGCACTTCGCCCTTATTGTCAAAGACAGGGCCACCGGAAATGCCGCCCAGAGACCCGGTTAGCCCCCGCGTGCGGCCAATCTCTGCCCAGGCGAGAATGGGCTCAGCCCCTTCCCGGCGCCCGCGCGTGATCAGCTTGGAACGTGACATCAGCTTTGTCGCGACCTCTCCCGGCCGTCCCTGCGGATAGCCGACATGATAGCCATGCGCGCCAATGCGCAGCGGAGAGTCGAGATCGAATTTCACCGGGTTCGGACTGCGCCCCGTGGAAAGCAGCGCGAGGTCATGATCCGGGTCCACGACAATGCTCTCAACCGGAACATACTGGCCCGGTGCCACCAGAAGGCCGACGGAGTTGCACCCATCAACAACGTGCCGCGCCGTGATCCACTGGCCCGTCTTGTTGACGGCGAAGGCCGTGCCGATACCGTCCTTGGGTTCATTGACCTGAACCAGAACCTGTTCGTCCAACGGAGATGGCGGCGGAAGGGTTGGCCCATCGGCCTCGACCATGGCTGGCGCAGGTTCCGGCGCATCCGCTTTCGGGTCCTGCGCGAACATCGTCCAGACGAAGACCGCCAGAACCGCCACATAGATCACCCAGTCAAACGAACGCAAAGCCAGGCCCCCTTCTCAAAACCGTTGCAGGGCCGGATCCCAGAGACCGGCTGCAAGTATAAGAGCTGAGGATAATTTTGCGGCAATCAAGACAATGGCTGCGCCGGCCTCTTCCTGTTCGATTCGCTTCGGAATGTCCGTCAGGATGACGTCTACAAGGCGGTACACAATGAGTTGAATGAGCAGCGACACGATGCCCCAAATCACCAGATCAATCAGCGTGACACTGGAGGCAAGGCAGGATGCAATCGGAATGGCAAGCCCGGCAATGGCCCCTGCCAGCGCGAGCCCGGCAGCAGAATTTCCTTGTTTTACAAGGGCAAGTTCTTTCCATGGGGTGAGCAGCACATAAATCGTGCTGGCAATGACCAGCATGACGCCAGCCGCACCGGTCCACAAAAGGAAGCGCGGAAACGCCTCGACAAATGCCAGAGTTTCACCACCCATACGGAGCTCGCTCTTTCCTGTACGACATGTCAGCCCCATTTGAGCCTGACACATCCCTAGCCATAGCTTGGCGCAGCCTCAAGGAGACATCTCATGCTTAAAGGTAAAACCGCACTCGTTACCGGATCAACAAGCGGGATCGGAAAAGCGATCGCCGAGCGTCTCGCGCGAGAGGGATGTGATGTCGTTCTGAACGGCTTCGGCGACCAGGACGCCATCGAGGCCCAGCGCGCCAGCATGGAAAAAGAGCACGGCGTGAAGGTCGGCTATGCAAATGCAGACCTGACCGACCCGGACGCGATTGAAGGCATGATGGGCTATGTCATGCGCGATTTCGGCGGAGCGGACATTCTGGTCAACAATGCCGGCGTACAGCATGTTGCGCCGCTGGAAGACTTTCCGGTTTCCAAATGGGACCTGATCATCGCGCTGAACCTCAGCGCGGCGTTCCACACGATCCGCATGGCCATCGGGCCGATGAAGGAAAAGGGCTGGGGCCGGATCATCAATACCGGCAGCGCCCATGCCAAGGTCGCCTCCCCTTTCAAATCCGCCTATGTCACGGCGAAGCATGGCCTCGCTGGCCTGACCAAGGTGACGGCGCTTGAAGGCGCAGAGCATGGCGTGCGCTGTAACCTTATCTGCCCCGGGTACGTCCACACACCGCTGGTTGACGGCCAGATCGACGATACCGCCAAGGCACGGGGGATGACCCGCGATCAGGTGGTGAAGGACGTTATCCTGGACGCCCAGCCGACCAAGGAATTCGTCACGGTGGAACAGATTGCCGGCTTTGCAGCCTTCCTCTGCTCACCCGACGCAGATCAGATCAATGGCGCGGACCTGTCCATTGATGGCGGCTGGGTCGCGCAATAGCGCCTAGTCCTGCAGCACTTTTCCGAGGCACGCCGCGATGGTTTCCGGCGTGTCCTCATGGGTGAAGAAGGTTTTCAGCTGCCAGTCCTTGTCCATCAGATACAACAGGGACGTATGGTCCATCGTGTATTCTGAGGCGCTCTCTGGCTGTTCCACACGGGAATAGTCCGCCACAAATTCATCTGCGGCCTTACGAATCTGTTCCGGTGTACCCGTCAGGCCGACAAGGTTTTTCGGAAAACGCGGCGCCTTCACATAGGACGCCAGCACCTCCGGCGTATCCCGTTCGGGATCTACCGAAATCAGCAGGGTCTGCGGCGGCTCTACACCGTCCGGCAGCTGCTCATAGGCGCGCTCCACATTCACCAGGGTCATCGGGCAGACATCCGGGCAATAGGTGAAGCCGAAATAGACGAGCGAGAACTCGCCTTTGTAATCATCCTGCGTGACGGCCTTGCCGGTGTCATCCGTCAGAGAGATTGGCCCGCCGATCTCCGGATAGGCCCGGCTGAGGCAGTCCGCCGTCTCGCCGCTGGAGACAGCGACGTCGGTTGTCGCCTCTCCATTCGCCGCGTCGGGAGACGGGCTGCAAGCCGAAAGAACGGCGATAAGGGCGGAGGCGCCAAGCAGCGCTGGAATATGTCTGGTCATGGCAGCGATATGGAACGCAACGGGCGCTTGGCGCAAGCGTCACGCTGACGCATAAGGCGCAGATGGATGATTTGTCCCGCGAAGCCCAGTTCGATCTTGATGATGCGATCTTCACCCTGCCCCCGGAAGGGCTGGGATCTGCCCAGTCTGCGCTGGGCCGCACGCGCCTGCGCACCTTCATCACGCTGCGCTGGCTGGCGGTGGCGGGTCAGACGGCAGCAGTGCTGTTCGTGGCCTTTGGGCTTGGCTTCACGCTTCCGCTGGCGCTGTGCCTGGCGATCATCGCTGCCTCCGCCTGGCTGAACGTCTTCCTGTCCTTTGCCTTTCAGAGCCAGCGCCTGACGCGCGGATGGGAGGCGACACTGCAACTCTTCTTCGACACGATGCAGCTGGCCGCGCTCATTGCGGCAACGGGGGGGCTGTCGAACCCGTTCCTGTTGCTGCTGGTGGCGCCTGTTACGGTGGCGGCGCTCAGCCTCAGCCCCTTCCGGGCAACCCTGGTGGCGTTGCTGGCGCTGCTACTGGCTGCGTTGATGCCGGTGTTGCATATGCCCCTGCCCTGGGGCGTCGCGAATGCGATCTCCCTGCCGCCCCTGTTCCAGCTGGGCCAGTTCTCGGCGCTGGCCGTGGGTGTGGTCTTTTTCTCGCTGTCTGCCGCTCGGGTCAGCCAGGATGAGGCGCGCCTTGTGCGGGCGCTGGACGCTGCGAGCGTGGTGATGGCACGCGAACAGCGGCTGTCTGCGCTTGGCGCAATGTCTGCGATGACAACGCATGAACTTGGCACACCGCTGGCCACGATCCACCTGGTTGCCAAGGAATTGCAGGCTGAACTCGATCAAGATGACCCGCGCGCAGAAGACATTACCCTGATTGCCGAACAGGCAGACCGCTGTCGCAATATCCTCGCCACGATCCGCGAAGCGCGCGAGGCGACGGACATTGTCCATGCGCAGATCCCCCTGGACGCGCTGGTGACGGAGGCGGCCGCGCCGTTCAAGGGCCTCGGCGTGGATTTGAGCGTGAGGGCCGAACCCGGCGAAGGCGGCAGCGCCAAGCCGCCTGTGCTGAAGCGCAGCCCGGAAATTCTGCATGCCCTCGGCGCCTTTATCGAAAACGCCGTCAGCTTTGCCGATACGCGGGTAAATGTCGTCGCGACCTGGACCGAAGAGCAGATGACGGTCACGATCAGCGACGATGGCCCCGGTTTTGCCGCCGAAGTGCTGCCAAAACTGGGGGAACCCTATGTCTCGCAACGCGGCGAAGCCCATCTGGGTGGCGGCGATATGGGGCTCGGCTTCTTCATTGCAAAAACGCTGATCGAACGGACGGGCGGGCGTATTGCAACCCGTAACAGAACGCCCCCTAAGAAGGGCGCTGTCGTCCAGACTCTCTGGCCTCTGCGCCTTTTGCAGGTCCCTCACTTGGAATAGTAGGTGCAACAGGCCTATATGTTCGGGATTAGTTCAGGGGTTTTGGCGATGGAACGGCCAGTAAATGTAAACCTGCATGAGAGTCTCAAGGATATTGAGGATCGCTCGTGCCTTGTCATGGATGATGACGGCCCGTTCGTGCAAAGGCTTGCACGCGCACTGGCGCAGAGAGGCTTTGTGGTTTCCGCTGTCTCCAGCGTCAGCGAGGGCAAGGATATTGCCCGCATGAATCCGCCCGCCTTTGCGGTGCTGGACCTGCGCCTGGAAGATGGCAGCGGCCTGGATGTGGTGGAAGTGCTGCACAAGCACCGCTCGGATGCCCGCGCTGTGATCCTGACTGGCTATGGCGCAATCGCAACGGCTGTGGCCGCCGTGAAGGCTGGCGCCGTGGATTACCTGTCCAAGCCTGCAGATGTGGAAGACATCATCCGCGCGCTGGTCGCCTCTACGGATGAAAAGCCTGCGCCGCCGGAAAACCCGATGTCGGCTGACCGGGTCCGCTGGGAACACATTCAGCGCGTGTATGAGCTGTGTAATCACAATGTGTCTGAAACGGCCCGCCGCCTGAACATGCACCGCCGCACATTGCAGCGTATTCTGGCCAAGCGCGCGCCAAGATAGGCCCGGCAAGGCGGCCACCTCCGCAGGACCTCACCTCTGACGCATGGCTTCCATGCATCGATAAAGCGTTGCAAGCGATTCTCAGAGACTGGTAAGCGCGGCGGATGAAAACTTTCCACTGCCTCACCACACCGCTGATCCTGGCCACCATCGGCGTGCCGGCTTTCGCACAGACTGAAGACGCCCTGACCCGGCTGGACCCGGTCGTCACCACGGCGACCGCCAGCGAGACGCCGCTGAGCGACATTCCCATGTCTGTCAGCGTCATCAGCGCGGGCGACCTATCGCTGACAGATGCCTATGTCGGCGCAGAGGATGTAACCGACCTGCTGACCGGTGTGGAAGCGGCCGTGGCCAATGGCACGCAAGTGGCCTTCCAGATCCGCGGCATTGGTGCGGTGGACCATCAGGCGCTGACGCCGACAGCGGCCTCCGTCTATTCCGATGGCGTCTATCTGGCGACCAATGTGCAAACTGGCATGATGCTGTACGATCTGGAACGGATCGAAGTGCTGAAAGGCCCGCAAGGCACGCTCTATGGCCGCAATGCCTCGGGTGGCGCGATCAATTTCATTTCCGTGCGCCCCGGAGAAAACCAACGCCGCTATGTGCGCGCGGGCTATGGTAATTTCAATCGCGTCGATCTCGACGGCGCCTATGGCAACAGCTTTGACAATGGCTTCAGCTATCGCCTGGCCGGGCGGTATCTGAGCCGGGACGCTGTGCTGGACAATGTCGACGGGCCGGAAGATGCTGGCGGTGTGCGCGACGAGTTCGGCCTGCGCCTGGGCCTGAACTGGGACCGCGCGCTGGGTGGCAGCCTGCTGATCCGCACGCATTACGAAGAAGACAATGGCGTCAACGCGACCCCGCGTAATGATACGCTGAACCTGAGCGATCATGAGATCTCTTCTTCCGGGGATGGCCTGCAGGATACGGACAATGAGTTCTACGGCATCTCTGCCGAGTATGAGCGCGCGCTGGGACGCTGGACGCTGACATCCCTGACATCCTTTGAAGGCTATAATCAGGATTACGGGTTCGACTTTGATGGCGCGGCCGCCCTCTATGGAGATCCGACGCTGAGCGCGAACCTCTCCTATATCCGGGATTTCCGTCAGTATTCGCAGGAAGTGCGCCTGAAGACCGATTGGGATAAAGGCAGCACCCTGTTTGGCATTCATGCCTCTCAGGAAGATTTCAGCCAGACTTACACGATCTGGTGCGGGGAGCTGGACCCAAATACGCTGATCGGCAGCTGCGCCTATGTGGGCGCGGGCAGCCGCGCGGGCCCTGATCCCGTCTCTGACGGCACAGCCATGACGCTGGTGACGGACATTCGCCAGGAACGCACGAGCCTTGCGGCGTTCACCTATAATGAATTTGATCTGTCAGACCGCCTGACCGCCACGCTGGGCGCGCGTCTAACGCATGAAAAGATTGAGGGCATTGGCAGTGGACGGCACATTTTTGATGACGGCACGATTGGCTATAACAATGTCAATGGACTGGGCCTGGCAGCGGGCAACAACAAGATTGATGACACCCAACTGACAGGCAATCTGGCACTGTCCTATAAAATGACGGGAGGCACGGCCTATGCCTCCATCGCCAACAGCTACAAGTCTGGTGGCTTCAATGGCGAAGTGCAGAACAATGCAACCCATTTCGCCGATGACGGACTGTTTGATGCCGAAACCGTCACTGCCTATGAGATAGGCTATAAGGGCCAGCCAAGCGCAAATCTGGCCTATAGTATTGCCGCCTTCTATCAGGACTATGACGACCCGCAGGCGCGTATCTTTGTCGACTTTCAATTGCCAGATGGTGGCAGCATTACCTCCAACTCGCTGTCCAATCTTGATGCGGCGACCTCTTACGGGCTGGAGGCCGATCTGACCTGGCAGACCACAGAAGCATTCATGCTGGAAGCCGGCCTGACCCTTCTGGAGACGGAAATTGACCAGTCCTCTGACACTGGCGGAAATGCCGCGACCTTTGACGGCAATCCGCTGCCCTTTGCGCCGGATGTCTCCGCCACGCTCGGTGGGCGCTATGCCTACGCAGTGTCGCAAGGCGTCGAAGGCACGCTGTCGGCGCATCTGAAATATCGCGGCGACTATTATCTTGACCCGGAAGGTCTGGATACGCGCATGCAAGAGGGCTTCACGACACTGCAGGCGGAAGCAGGCTTCCGCTTTGTCGAGACCGGCATGACGCTGACCGTATGGGGGCGAAACCTGACTGATGAAGACTATGCCGTCTCCGGCTATGGCTTTATCGGCTACAACACGTTCCGCTCCGACCCGCGCACCTATGGCGTGCGGATCGGCTATGATTTCTAGGGCCTAGCCTTCCGGACAGCCGCCACGATCAAATCGGTAGGCCCGGAAATTCACCGGGTCTCCATTTGAGTAATTCAGCGCGTAATAGGACTCGGTCTCCGTCACGCACAGATTCATTTGCTCGGCCTGCTTGCGTAGATGCGCGACTTCTTCCGTAATCGGAGGCTCTGCCTTGCGATCCTCGAAATTGATCAGATAGACGACCGGATAGGCGGACGTGTCAGACGGCAAGTCCAGCGGTGTTTCCGGCGGATGCAAATTCTGTGTGCCAAGGGTCAGCACATAGGAGGGTTCCGCATAGCCGAGCGCCAGGATGCGCTCAGGCGCCTGCCATTTACACTCTTCTCCCGGCACGCCGCAGACATCTTCCAGCGCCAGACGTGCGGTTTCTGTCGGCTGCACCCAGACCTGACTGGGCAGCATATAGATGCGCACATGCCAACCGATCAGAACGCTGGCCAGAATGGAAAACAGCGCCGCATTGCATTCATGACGTCGGGAGAATTCGATAATGGCCACACCGCAGAGGAAAAAGCCGGACCACCAGAGCCAGAGTGGGAACTCCCGATACTGCGTCCAGGAGGCAAGCACTTCATCGGCTGACGCCGTGGTGAAGTCCCCTGCTGTCTCGGCCATGAGATAGGTCGTTACGCCCGGAAAGGATGCCGCCAGCAGAAGAATCGCGCCCAGACTGAACAGAGCAATCGAGACCCAGCGGGTCACGGGCCATTTCGCACCATCGATCAGCTTGGTCGCCGCATAGCCGCCAAGCAACCCAAAGGCGGGGTAAGCAGGCAGGATATAGTGGCTGAGCAGGGTCGGCATCAGCTCGAAGAAGGCATAGGTGAGAATTGCCCAGGCGACGATCAAACGCAAACCGCGCATCTCGTCGGTCGCGACCCCCTCTCCAATCGGCCAGCGGTCCTGCCATTTCGGCTGACCCGCCAGCCATCCGACCGTGACCAGCAGTAAAGCGGGCCAGACCGGCAGCGGCTTCAGAGTGGCAACCGTATTGACCGCTTGTGCAACCATTCCGGTGCCCGAAGGACGCGGCAGAAGCGGCAAAAGATAGCTGAGCGCGAGCAGGCCCGCGAAAAGCGCAACACAGATCAAGAAGATGTGCTGCATCCATTTCCAGCCAGCCGCACCGCCGGGCTTCAGCGTTTTCCAGGCGGCCACAAAGCCGGGCACCAGGAACAGGCTGGCCGGGAAATACCAGATCGGCAAATGCGTCAGATGGTAGAATGGCCAGCCGCCATGGCCCTCAGAGGCTCCGGTGAACTTGTCTTTGAGATCCTTGCCAACAGCGCCCTTGATATACTGGCCATCGGTCGCCGCCTGAATCCAGAGGAACCATGGCAGCACCATCGCCACAAAGATCGCAGGCCCCGGCCACCAGAGCAGGACGCGCCACCAGTCGCCGCCCTTCCCGTCTGCCGCCTTGGTCCAAACCCAGGCGCCGATCCCGGCATAGGCAGCGACCATGGGCGTCACCGGCCCCTTGATCAGGAAACTGGCTCCCATGCAGAACCAGAACAACAGCGCCATCTTCTTGGACTGATCCTTGTTCATGTAGAGCCGCGCAAGCGCGCCAATACTGAGTGTGGTCAGGAAAACCAGAACGCCATCGGTCTTGGAGATGTGCGCTTCGGAGGTCAGCAGCAGGGTCGCCCCAAAGGTCGCGGCGCCAATGAAGCTCGCCCGCCTGCCGATCAAAGGCAGCCCGGCCCAGAAACAGGCGAGTGTCGCAAAGGCCGCGCCCAGCCAGCTGGGGACACGATAAGTCCAGATCTGCTTGGCTTCCGGCCCGGTGAGGACAGCGGTTGCCCCCGCCTGCAGCCAGTGAATGCCGGCCGGCTTCTTGTTTCTCAACTCATCCTGATACTGGATGCGGATATAGTCATGCTCTTCCAGCATCTCTTTGGAGGCCTGGGCGAAACGGCTCTCATCCCGGTCCAGCGCAGGCAGGTTGAACACGCCCGGCGCGGCGGCGCCAAAGGTCAGCACGAACAGGATCACCCATGGCTTCCAGCCAGTGGAAAGTCGGTCTAGCAAAGTCATGGCAGCCATTTACCGTGTTCGGGCGCATTCGTCTTGCAATTTTGCCCGTAATTTGCATCGCAGCCGGAAATGTGTGCCGGGTCTCGCCTTGAGAGCCGACCCTTTGTATGAGCGTGCAAAACAAGCCCCCTGACATCAGGGGCATACAGTCTGAAAGGTGCCGCCCGTGGCCCAGTCACTTGAATTTTCCGTCGTTGTCCCAGTCCATAATGAGGCCGGCAATGTCGAAACCCTGATCACCGAGATCGCCAGAGCGCTGGATGGCCGGGCGTTCGAGATGGTGTTCGTGGACGATGCCTCAACGGATGATACGCGCGCAAAACTCGCTGAGCTGAAAGGGAAATTCCCCATGCTGCGCGTTCTGGGCCACCGCAAGAATGCTGGTCAGAGCCGCGCGATCCGCTCTGGTATCCTGGCAGCCCGTGCGCCCGTGATCGGCACGCTGGACGGGGATGGACAGAATGATCCGGCGGACCTGCCAGACCTTTACCGCCAGCTGACCCGCGCCGATGCGCCCGACAGTCTGAAAATGGTGATGGGCCGCCGTGCCAAGCGCAAGGACACGGCCTGGAAGCGCTTTGGCAGCCGCTTTGCCAACAATATCCGCAAGCGCATGCTGAACGATGATTGTGACGATTCCGGCTGCGGCATCAAAGCGATCAAGCGCGAGGCCTATCTCCAGCTGCCCTATTTCGATCACATGCACCGCTACATGCCGGCGCTGATGCGGGCCGAGGGCTTTGATGTGGAATATCGGGACGTGAACCACCGCGAGCGCGGCACCGGCACGTCCAACTACACCAATTTCGGACGCCTGAACGATGCGTTCTCGGATCTGCGCGGTGTGACCTGGCTGATCCGCCGCCGGCGCAATCCGGGTGGGGCAGACGAGATCTAGCCCCCCTGCCCGGCTTAGGGGGCGGCTTCAGCGATAGGCTGCAATGGCGATGGAGATTTCGCCATCCTCATCAAACACAAAGGTCTCGGCAGCCTTCTGGCCGCGATGGTTTGTGTAGAGCACGGTGATGGCATCCGATCCGGTCAGTACATCATCCAGCTCAAAGAACAGGCCACTCGCCATGGCGAGGGCCTTCTCCCAATATTTCCGCAGGTCTGGCTTGCCCGTGATGCTGTCCGCGCCAGTCTCCATGACTTGCGCAATACGCGGTGAGTGGAACACGATCCCGTCTGCATAGTGCGACAGCACCGCATCGAGATCGTGATCATTCCACGCCGCCACCCAGTCTCGGGCGAAGCTTTCAGGGTCCGGACGCGCCATGGCTACGGACCTGTCAGCCCTGACCGCTAAGGGCCAGAACGTCTTCCACCGTGCGCAAGCCCGGCTTTGGCGACGTGACCAACACGGCCATGTTGCCCGGCAAGTGCTTGTTATCCAGCATCTTGTCGTGCGCGGCCGGAATGTCTGCCCACGGGAAGACTTCCGACATGCCCGGATCAATCCGGCGGTTGATCACCAGATCGTTCGCCGCAGAGGCCTGTTTCAGGTTTGCGAAGTGGCTGCCCTGAACGCGTTTCTGGCGCATCCACAGGAAGCGCGCATCCATAGTCAGGTTGAAGCCGGTCGTGCCAGCACAGATGACCACCATGCCACCACGCTTCACGACAAAGACAGACACCGGGAAGGTCGACTCGCCGGGGTGTTCGAACACGATGTCGACATCCTTGTTGCCGGTGACTTCCCAGATGGCTTTGCCGAATTTACGGCTCTCGCGCATGTAATCCTTGAATTCCGGACCATTCACCGTGGGCAGCTGGCCCCAGCAATTGAAATCCTTGCGATTCAGCACGCCTTTGGCGCCAAGGCTGAGCACGTGATCCTTCTTGTCGTCGCTTGAGACGACACCAATCGCGTTCGCGCCGGTGACTGCGCACAGCTGGACACCGAAACTGCCGAGGCCGCCGGAGGCGCCCCAAACGAGTACATTGTCAGCAGGCTTCACGATGTGTGGGCGGTGGCCGAACAGCATGCGGTAGGCGGTGGCGAGCGTCAGCGTGTAGCAGGCGCTTTCTTCCCAGGTCAGGTGTTTCGGGCGCGGCATGCACTGGCGAGCCTGAACTCGGCAGAACTGCGCGAAGGAGCCGTCAGGCGTCTCATAACCCCAAATGCGCTGGCTGGGCGAGAACATCGGATCGCCGCCATTGCATTCCTCGTCGTCGCCATCATCCTGATTACAGTGGATGACCACTTCATCGCCCGGCTTCACGCGGGTCACCTTGCGGCCAACGGCCCAGACAATGCCTGCAGCGTCAGACCCGGCAACGTGGAAATCCTGTTTGTGAACATCGAAGACCGACACAGGCTCGCCCAAGGCAGCCCAGATGCCGTTATAGTTCACGCCTGCCGCCATCACGAGCACCAGCACTTCGTCGGAATCGATCTCCGGAACCGGAACCTGCTCCATCTGCATCGCCGTTGACGGGCGGCCATGCCGCTCGCGGCGAATTGCCCAGGCATGCATGAATTTGGGTACGTGAAACTCCGGTGGAATCTCACCTACCTCATAAATATCCTTAACTTCCCTCGCCATAGTGGGGGTGCCCTCCTCCAATTGTATTTGCCAAATTGCTGTGAGCGCACTTATCGGAGTGGCTTCACAAATTTCTCGGCTCGCGCCACCTTGGCCGCTTGGTTGTAAGCTTGCAAGATGTTTGTTGCGCTGCACAATTCTTTACAGGGAGGCATGGCAAATATGCCAATAGGCGACCAGGTGCATCTAAACGGCCGGCTCGTGCCGTTTTCCGAGGCCCATATATCTCCGCTCGACAGAGGCTTTCTGTTCGCCCACGCCGCCTATGAAGTGACCGCTGTTTACAATGGCAAATTCATTGATCTGGACGGCCATTTACTGCGACTGGCGCGCACTCTGGAAGGCATCGCCCTGCCCAATCCGCACAGCGATGCAGAGTGGGCCCGCATCCATCAGGAACTGATCGACGCAAATGGTATCCGCGAGGGGCTTGTCTACTTGCAGGTCACCGGCGGCGCCTATGAAGCCCGCGACTTTGCCGGGCCGGAAACATTCGAGCCGACCGTGTTCCTCTATGCGGATGCCAAGCCGCTGATCGGCCAGGCCGCGGAACACGGCATCGCCGCGATCTTCATGCACGATACACGCTGGGCTCGCCGCGACATGAAAACCGTCCAATTGCTGTCGCAGGCCCTCGCCTATCGCGCAGCCAAGCAGGCCGGCGCAGACACAGCCTTTCTGGTGCAGGACGGCCATGTCACTGAAGCCGCCTCAGCCAATGCCTGGATCGTCAATGACAGTGGGCGCCTGATCACGCGTAATCTTTCCACAGATATCCTGCCCGGCATTACCCGCTCGGGCGTGCTGCGCCTGATCGACAAGACCGGACTGGAAATAGAAGAGCGCGCCTTCACCCCGGACGAGGCCCTGAACGCGACCGAAGCGTTCACGACGTCTGCCGGAGCAATGATCGCGCCCGTCATCATGATGGAGGGGCAACCCGTCGGCGCGGGCAAGCCAGGGCCCGTCACCCGCAAGGTGCAGAAGGCCTATTACGAAGCGATTGGCGCAGATGTGGCCTCTGTTGCGCCCTGGGTTCTGGCCTGAAGCGAGTGCCAGATCTTCAGGCCGAGAATGACCATGGCCAGTAACAGGGTGACAGAATTGGCCAGGATCATCGGCAGGGATTGCTCCATGATGCCATAGACTAGCCACGCCGCGACGCCGGTCGTGAACATGATATACATGATCAGCGAAATGCCATTGGTTTGGCGTGTGCGGATCACAAGCAGGGCCTGCGGCAGGAAAGATAATGTTGTCAGCGCCGCAGCCGCAAGGCCGATGAATTCAGACATGTCCTGTATCTCCGGAAGTTCGGATCAGACCTAGCTGATTTGTGGTAGCGGTAAAATCCGGCAATTCAATCGCGGTCGATGACTTCGCCTTCGATGATGTCACCGTTTCCAGGCTGGCCGCGGCCGGAATTATCGTTCGCACCACTGGTACCAAACGCCGCATTCACCTGCGCCAGAGCGCCCTCCATTTCGCGCCCGGCAATGGACGCACTGACACGATTTGCGACCAGCGCAATACCTGCCACAGCAAGCAACAGGACCAGATCCGTCAGGCCCAATCCGCGCGCCAGCGACACATCCCGGAACAGGGCGAGGATACCAAGACTGAGAATGAAGACGCCCGCAAGAAGGCCTATGCGCCAGGCAAGCCCGGGCAAAAGTCCTGATAAATCAGGCCGGTCATCACTTCCCGCGAGGCGGAGGAGACGCAGTCTTTCCACCCAGCTGACACCCAGCATGCCGAGGGCCAGCACCCCGACCATCAGCGCGCTGCGCTCCAGTATGGCTGCCAGAATGACGCCCGCTGGAAAGGCCAGCAAAGAAACGAGCCGCAAGATCAGAACGGTCTTGAGGGGAGAAGAAGACTGTATCAAATTCATTTCCTGTTTCAGGTCATGTGGTTGTTCGTGCAGGCAACAACAAGCATGGAATGCTTGCCTTGTTACGTCTCACGCGGCATGTTGCGCCGCAACATAATAAGGGGAGAATTCCGTGGCAGACATGGATAAATCATATCAGCACAAGCCAGACCGGCCTTGGATTTTCCGCACCTATGCCGGGCATTCCACAGCCGAGAAATCGAACGCGCTGTATCGCGGCAATCTGGCAAAGGGCCAGACCGGCCTGTCGATCGCTTTCGATCTGCCAACCCAGACGGCCTATGACGCCGATCATGTGCTGTCGCGCGGCGAAGTCGGTAAGGTTGGCGTGCCGGTAAAACATCTCGGCGACATGCGCGCTCTGATGGCTGACCTGCCGCTGGAGGAAATGAACACCTCCATGACGATCAACGCCCCGGCGGCCTGGATGCTGGCGCTGTATGTCGCCCTGGCTGACGAACGCGGCGATGACCGCAAGAAGCTGCGCGGCACAACACAGAACGACATCGTGAAGGAATACCTCTCCCGCGGCACCTATGTCTTCCCGCCGGAGCCGAGCCTGCGCCTGATCTCTGACATGGTGAGCTGGTGCTACACGGAAGTCCCCAAATGGAATCCGATGAATGTCTGCTCCTACCATTTGCAGGAAGCCGGCGCGACACCGGAACAGGAACTCGCCTACGCCCTGGCGACCGCGATTTCCGTGCTGGATACCGTTAAAGCTGGCGGACAAGTTCCAGAATCAGACTTTGAAACTGTCTTCGGGCGGATTTCCTTCTTCGTGAACGCAGGCGTGCGTTTCGTTACGGAACTCTGCAAGATGCGTGCTTTTGTGGAACTCTGGGAGGAGATCGGCCGCGAACGCTATGGCGTGACCAGCCCCAAGGCGCTGCTGTTCCGCTATGGTGTTCAGGTGAACTCGCTGGGCCTGACCGAGCCTCAGCCGGAAAACAATGTCTATCGCATCCTGATCGAATCTCTGGCCGTGACCCTGTCCAAGAAGGCTCGCTGCCGCGCGCTACAGCTGCCTGCCTGGAACGAAGCACTCGGCCTGCCCCGGCCTTGGGACCAGCAATGGTCGCTTCGCCTGCAGCAGATCCTGGCCTATGAGACAGACCTCCTGGAATATGAAGACATCTTCGATGGCAGCCATGTCATCGAGTCCAAGACGGATGAATTGAAACAGCTGGCCCGCAAGACGCTGGCGGACATTGATGCGCGCGGCGGCGCGACACAGTCCATCGACTATATGAAGGAAAGCCTTGTCGGCGCGCATATCGACCGCATCAAGGCGATCGAGAGCGGTGACCTGACGGTTGTGGGCGTAAACCGCTACACCGAATCCGAGGTCAGCCCGCTGGCCGCTGGCGAAGGCTCGATCCAGACAGTCGACCCGGCCGAAGAGGCCGCCCAGGTGCGGGGCCTGAAAGAATGGCGCAAATCGCGCGACCAAGCGGCCGTGGATGCGGCCCTTGATGGGCTGCGACAGGCCGCCAGCGAAGGCACCAACATCATGGAGCCCTCCATCGCCTGCGCCAAAGCCGGAGTCACGACCGGCGAATGGGGCACTGTGATGCGCGAAGTGTTCGGTGAGTATCGTGCCCCGACGGGCGTCGCCACGATTGCACGCGGTGATGTCGGCGAAGACATTGATGCCGTCCGCAAGGAAGTCGACCGGGTCTCCGAGGCACTCGGACGCCGCCTGACCTATGTCGTCGGCAAGCCAGGCCTTGATGGTCACTCCAATGGCTCAGAGCAGATCGCTGCACGCGGCCGCGAAGTGGGCATGGATGTCGTCTATGAGGGCATCCGCTTCACACCGGCAGAGATTGCCGAACAGGCCAAAGAAGCCAAGGCTCATGTCGTCGGCCTGTCGGTTCTCTCGGGCAGCCACCTCGATCTCGCGCGTGAGACGCTGGCAGAGCTTCGCAAGCTGGGCCTCGGTGATGTTCCGGTCATCATTGGCGGCATCATCCCGCCGGAAGATGCCATGGCGCTGAAACAGATGGGCATTGCCCGTGTCTACACACCCAAGGACTTCAAGATCACTGAGATCATGGGGGATGTCGTGAAGATCGCGGAAAACGCCTGGCTGATGCCTGCCTGACACATTCTGCTGCGCTGTCATGATTGAATGCTAACCTGTTCGCCTCTATCGGGCGCAAACTGGCAAAAAGGCTTTGGCTCATGACGCATGCAGAACCGTTTGAACTCGGATGGGAAGAGTGGCTGTCACTGCCGGATCTCGGGCTACCCGCGATCAAGGCAAAGGTGGACACCGGCGCGCGAACCTCTGCGCTACATGCCAGCGTCATTGAGACGTTCGGCCCCCCTGATGCGCCGCAAGTCCGTTTCCTGATCCAGCCAGACCCGTCCGATCCGGGACTGGAGATCACCTGCTCTGCACCTGTCGTCGACCGGCGGGAAGTCACCAGCTCCAATGGCGATACAGAGCTGCGCTATGTGATCCAGACCGATGTACAGATGGGCGAGCGGCGCTGGCCGATCCAGCTGACGCTGACCAATCGCGAGACAATGAGCTATCGCATGCTGTTCGGACGCGGCGCGATCCAGCCAGACATGATCGTCGACGCGAACGCCTCCTTCAGGCAGCCGGAGCTGGGTTTCGGGGCCTATGCCGGCCTGCCAAAGAAGAAACCGGTCAAACGCCCCCTGCGCATTGCCCTGCTGACGCGGGAGCCAAACAATTATTCCAGCCGCCGCCTGATCGAAGCCGCTGAAGCGCGCGGTCATGTGATTGAGGCCATCGATACGGCGCGCTGCTACATGCAGATCGGCACGCTGGACCCGGAAGTCCATTATGATGGCAAGGCCCTGCCCCGCTATGATGCGGTCATCCCGCGTATCGGCGCTGGGATTACAGATTATGGTCTGGCCGTTCTGCGGCAATTCTCAAATACGGGGGCCTTCTGCCTGAATGGAGCAGGCTCCATTGGCCGCTCACGGGACAAATTGCTGGCCCACCAGATGCTGGCCCGTGCCAAGATTGGAATGCCCATCACGGCCTTTGCCCATAGCCCGAAGGACACCAAGGGCCTGATTTCGCTGGCGGGCGGCGCGCCGGTTGTCGTGAAGCTGCTCTCTTCCACGCAGGGCAAAGGCGTTGTGCTGGCCGAGACCCGCAAGGCGGCAGAAAGCCTGGTCGATGCGTTCCGGGGGCTGGAGGCAAACTTCCTCGTGCAGGAATTCGTCGAGGAAGCCGCCGGGGCCGATGTGCGCGCTTTCGTCGTCGGCAACAAGATTGTCGGCTCCATGAAGCGTCAGGCGCAAAAGGGCGAGTTCCGCTCCAACCTCCACCGCGGCGGCACGGCCTCTTCTGTCAAACTGACCAAAGCAGAACGCGATACCGCGCGCGAAGCCGCCCGCGTGCTGGGCCTGAGAGTGGCAGGTGTGGACCTGTTGCAGACCAAGGACGGGCCGAAGGTTCTGGAAGTGAACTCCTCACCCGGTCTGGAAGGCATCGAGACGGCCACAGGCAAGGATATTGCCGGACTGATCATCTCTCATCTGGAAAGTCAGGTGCGTCCACTATCGCGCGTGCGGGAACCTGCCGCGAAAACGCGTCGGCGCGCCCGGCAGCTTAGCGCGAACTGAAGAGCTTTCCCTTTTCCGTCACCAGGACAATGATGAGGGACACGATGCCGAGACACGCAAAGCCAATGATCAGCGGCAGGGTGGAGCCATTATAAAAGCGGCCAATCGTGATGCCGATCAGGCTGGAGACTGTTGTCGTGGCAAAGCCATAGGCTGCCGAAGCGGTACCCGCGATCTTTCCTAGGGGCTCCATCGCCAAAGCTGAGAAGTTCGCGCCCATCAGGCCAAAACAGGCGAACGTCATCGCAAACATGGGGAAGAACCACAGCAGGCTCTCGCCGAACAAGTAGGTAACGAGCGCCAGTGAAACAGACATCAGCGTGAAGAAGATCATCGCAACATGGCTGATCCGGCGCATGCCAATCTTCTCCACCATGCGTGAGTTGAAAAAATTGGCACATGCCAGCGCGCTCGCGACGCCGGCGAACCAGAAGGCGAAGGTTTCTTCCTGCTTGAAAACATCCCGAAAGACCTGCTCGGAAGAGCCGATGAAGGAAAACAGCGCGCCGAAGATCACGCCAGACGCACACATATACCCAAAGGTCGTGCGGTTGCGGATCACCGCCATATAGCTACGCGCAGCGCCGCCCAGATTGAGGGGATTGCGGTTCTCCGGCGCCAGGGTTTCCGGCAGGCGCAGCCATGTCCAAACCAACAAGGCCGAACCGAACACGGCGAGCACGGCAAAAATCCACTCCCAGGGCGCAACGAACAGGATCAGCTGGCCCATGGCAGGCGCGATCATCGGCACGACCATAAAGATCGTCATCACCAGAGACATGAACCCTGCCATGCGGCGGCCAGCATAGAGATCACGCACAACAGAAACAGCCACCAGGCGTGCGCCGGAGGCAAAGACGCCCTGCATGAAACGCACAGCCAGAAGGGCATGGAATTCCCGTATGGTAATGCAAAGCAACGCCATCAGGACATAGCCGATCAGGCCAACAAAGAGCGGGCCGCGCCGACCGAACCGGTCCGAGATCGGGCCCCAGACCAGTTGGGGCGCCCCAAAACCGAGGACATAGGAAAAGACAATCAGCTGCTGACGGTTGGCATCTTCCGGAGAGGTTCCGGTCAAGCCAATGGACTCTGCAATCTGGCTCAGGGCCGGAAGCATGATGTCGATGGCCAGCGCATTGAGCGCCATCAGCCCGGCCACCATGATCACCATTTCCGTACGCCCGGGTACAGGGCGCCCATGGGCCCCGACAATCTTAACGGGCTCTATCGGAACTGGCTCAGTATCTGGCATGCGCCCTGACGACTCTCTTCTATAATCGAACTGAGGAGCCTATCTGGGGCACCCGCCATCAAATGACCAGCCTTGCGCACATAAAAAGCCCCGCCCTTGCGGACGGGGCTGATATGTCATTTTGCAGGTGCTTACTTAGGTTCTGGGCGAAGGATGTTGTTGCCAAGATTGAACAGCACCTGTTCGGCGTCGAAAAACGCTGCATCATCAGGCTTCTCGCCCTTACCCATCAGTATCTCTGCGGACGCCTCATAACTGGTGCGCTCGCGATATTCTGCCGGCCCGCCCCAGTAGGGATCATAATAGCCGAACGGTGAGACATTCCATGAATAGGGATACCGGGACCGCAGGAAGGGGTCACGATAATACGGCGCGTGCGGGCCGTAATAGATATAGTCCAGATAGAAATGGTCGTAGAAAGGCGAGTACGGTCTGCCGCCAACCGGAACCAAGCGGCTCTCGGCATCTGTATCCCGGCGCACGACTCGGAAATAGTCAAAGCCATGCTCGCGCGTCAGTTCGGCGGCGCGATAAAGCAAATAGGTCTCGACCGTCTTGCGGTCAGTCAGGGTGTTACCGGAAAACTGGACCTGGAAGCGGTTTGCCTCGATCTGTTGTTCCGAATAGCCACGATTGGAGTCAGTTGCCGCCTGATAAGGCGTTGCGGTGGCACAAGCCGCCAGAATGGCAAGCGCAGCTGCCCCGGCAAGAGTCTTGAGATTGGGCATGAATCATTACCCTCCGAATATGAGTTCTCTTGTAATGTATGGATGAAGCCACCTGAACACCAGTTGAATTCGCTTCACGATTTGGCGAGCTGACCCATGCAGATTACAGGATACAAAAAGGGCGACCCAACAGGCCGCCCTTTTCAAAGCACTTATTTCGCGGTGGATCAGGCCGCTTTGTACCCGATGACAGCTTTGACTTCGAGGAACTCCTCAAAGCCGTGCTCGCCCCACTCGCGGCCATTGCCGGACTGGCCATAGCCACCGAATGGCGCGGTAAAGTCTGGGCGCGCACCGTTTACCTGGATCTGACCGGCACGAATGCGGTTCGCCACTTTGCGGGCCTCGTCTTCCGGCCCCTGCACATAGCCAGCAAGGCCGTAAACAGTGTCATTGGCCATCTCGACCGCATCATCAATGTCCTCATAGGGGATCATGACAAGCACAGGACCGAAGATTTCTTCCCGCGCGATGGTCATGTCATTGGTGACATTCGCAAACACGGTCGGGCGGGCGAAATAGCCTTTATTGAAACCTTCCGGACGGCCAGGACCGCCAGCAACGAGGGTTGCGCCCTCTTCAATACCCTTCTGGATCAGGTCCTGAACCTTCTGGTACTGATTGGCATTCGAGATCGGGCCAATGGCGCCCGGCTCGGCTTCTGTCGGCATCATGACCTTGATGGATTCTGCCGTGGCCTTTGCGATGGCGATGGCTTCTTCCTGCTGGTCCTTCTGCACGAACATGCGGGACGGCGCGTTACAGGACTGACCGGAATTGGTCATCATCTGCATGACGCCGCCACCGACAGCCTTTTTCAGGTCAGCGGAAGGCAGAACGATGTTCGGGCTCTTGCCGCCAAGCTCCTGGGCCACACGTTTGACCGTAGGGGCCGCGGCCTGGGCCACAAGAACACCGGCGCGCGTGGAGCCTGTGAAGCTCATCATGTCGACATCAGGATGCGCGGACAGGGATGCACCCACGCCCGGGCCGTCACCATTTACAAGGTTGAACACGCCTTTCGGCACGCCAGCCTCATGCATGATCTCGGTCAGGATCATGGCGTCGAGGGGAGCAATTTCGGAAGGCTTCAGAACCATGGTGCAACCCGCGGCAATCGCCGGGGCGACTTTGCAGGCAATCTGGTTGATCGGCCAGTTCCAGGGCGTGATGAAACCGCAAACACCGATGGCTTCTTTACGCAGAAGCGTCGTGCCTTTCAGCTCTTCAAACTCGTATTCCCGCAGGATTGCAGCCGTCGTACCGAAATGGCCCATGCCAGCCGGCACCTGCGCCGCATTGGCGAGCCACATTGGCGCGCCCATTTCATTGGAAACTGCCTCTGCAAGCTCTGGCAGGCGCTTCTTCATGCCTTCCGCGATTTTCTCGAGCAGTTCAGCGCGATATTCCACGCTGGTCTGGGAGAAGGCCGGGAAAGCCGCCTTGGCCGCCGCAACCGCTTTATCAACATCAGCTTGTGAGCCGATTGAGATGACCGCAAAGTTTTCTTCGGTTGCCGGATTCTCGACTTCAAGCGTACGCGGCTCAACAGGGTCTACCCATTCGCCGTTGATATAAAATTTGAGATACTCTTTCATGCTGTTCGGGCCTCCCTATGGTCCATAGTCACTATAGACTATAGGGGCGGCACCGTTCAGCGGCGAGTCCTGACGCAAGGGAATTTCACCTCGCGCCGAAACTCGCCCTATGTTCAACTCGTATGAACATCATCCACGTCAAAGGCAGCAATGGTCGCCAGATTGACGATATCGCCCACAGTCGCGCCGAGAGAAGCGATCTGCACAGGCTTCTCAAGGCCCAGCAGCATCGGGCCGATAACCGTCGCACGGCTCATCGATTCCAGCAGCTTGGTCGAGATCGACGCGGCATGAATGGCCGGCATGACAAGCACGTTTGCCGGGCCTGTCAGGCGGGAGAACGGATAGAGCAGCTTATGACCGGTATTCAGGGCCACATCGGCGTTCATGTCGCCCTCATACTCGAAATCGATATCCTTCATGCCGTCGAGGATCGCGACCGCCTCGCGGACTTTCTCGCCACGCTCGCCCATTGGGTTGCCGAAGGTCGAGTAGGACAGGAAGGCCACACGCGGCGTGAAGCCGAGCGCACGCACGCCGCGCGCTGCTTCGATGGCGATGTTTGCCAGATCCTGGCCCTGGGGCAGCTCCGTCACGCTGGTATCGGCGATGAAGACCGTGCGCCCGCGGTTGATAACCATGGACATACCGATGATTGCCTGACCCGGGATCGGGTCCAGAACCAGAAGCGCGTCATTCAATGCCACGTCATAATTCCGCGTCACGCCGGTGACCATGCCATCGGCATCGCCATTCTTCAGCATGCAGCAGCCGAACACGTTGCGGTCCTGATTGACGAGACGCTGGGCGTCACGCTTCAGATAGCCATCCCGCTGGAGACGGGAATACAACATGTCCGTATAGAGCGGATTGTTGTCTGACAGCCGGGCATTGAGGATTTCAAGCGAGCCAGGCTGAATGCCCATCTGCTCCATGGCGCGCTGCACCTGGGCTTCGCGGCCGATCAGGATCGGATGGCCAAGCCCCTGGTTCTTGAAGCTGAATGCGGCACGCACAACGGCTGGCTCTTCGCCTTCTGCAAACACGATGCGGCGCTGGTTTTCCTTGCAGTGCGCCTGCACGCCCTGAATGAACGCCGCAGCCGGATCAGCCCGGCGGGCCAGCGAGTGGCGATAGGATTCCATGTCCTTGATCGGCTTGCGGGCCACGCCGGTATCCATGGCGGCCTGCGCGACGAAAGGCGGAATAAAACTGATCAGCCGCGGATCAAACGGTGTCGGAATGATATATTCGCGGCCAAAGCTGGGGCGCGCGCCATGATAAGCGGCAGCCACTTCATCCGGCACGTCTTCACGGGCGAGTTCGGCAATGGCGTGGGCCGCCGCAACCTTCATCTCTTCATTGATACTCCGCGCACGGACATCGAGCGCGCCGCGAAAAATGTACGGAAAGCCCAGAACATTGTTGACCTGGTTCGGATAATCCGAGCGGCCTGTCGCGATGATGGCATCATCCCGAACGGATTTGATATCTTCCGGTGTGATCTCAGGATCAGGGTTAGCCATGGCGAAAATGATCGGATCCTTGGCCATGGATTTCACCATATCCTTGGTCACCGCACCTTTGGCTGACAGGCCAAGCAGACAGTCAGCGCCTTCGCAGGCTTCCGCCAGCGTGCGCTTCGATGTCTTTATCGCAAAAGCGGACTTGAACTGGTCCATCTTCTCGGTGCGGCCTTCATAGACCACGCCGGAGGAGTCGCACATCACAATGTTCTCGGCCTTGACGCCGAGGTGCCGGATCAGACCTGCAACCGACAGGCCCGCCGCGCCGGCGCCGGAAACGGCAACCTTCAGGTCTTCCATATTGCGACCTGTGATGTGGCAGGCATTGATCAGGCCTGCAGCGGCAATGATTGCCGTACCATGCTGGTCGTCATGGAAGACGGGGATATCCAGCTCTTCGCGCAGGCGGCTCTCGATAATGAAACAGTCAGGTGAGGAAATATCCTCAAGGTTGATGCCGCCCCAAGTGGAGCCGATATTACGAACCGTGGAAATGAACTCTTCCACATCGGTGGTGTCGACCTCGATGTCGAAGCTATCGATATCAGCAAAGCGCTTGAAGAGAACGGACTTGCCTTCCATCACCGGCTTGGACGCCATCGGCCCAAGGTTCCCAAGACCGAGAATGGCGGTGCCGTTGGAAATCACCGCAACGAGATTGCCTTTCGACGTGTAATCGTAGGCTTTGTCTTCGTCTTCGGAGATCGCCAGAACAGGAATGGCAACACCCGGACTATATGCCAGCGACAGATCCCTCTGGGTGCCCATGGGCTTGGTTGGCGCCATGGAAATTTTGCCCGGGCTGGGCTGAGAGTGAAAATCCAGAGCTTCTTCATCCGTGAAGCTGGGCCGTTTGCTAGTCATATCGCGGGACATCCGTCTGCAAAATTTTGAATTGGCGGGCAAACTAGGCCGGTGCGTACAGCCTGCCAACCGCAAAAGGGGACGAATCTTGCGTATTCCGCAGTTTGTCACGTTATAGCTGGTCTGAGACTTTGCGAATCTCACACACAATCGCTAGCGTCCGGCGTCATGGCCGATACTGCACCCTCTCAGAAACCTGCGTCCGCACCTACCCCCTTCATGGCGCAATACCTGTCCATCAAGGCCAGGCATGAGGACGCCTTGCTGTTTTTCCGCATGGGCGACTTCTACGAGCTGTTCTTTCAGGACGCCGTTCAGGCCGCTGACATCCTTGACATAACCCTCACCGCGCGCGGCGAATATGATGGTAAACCCATCCCTATGGCGGGGGTGCCCTATCATGCCGCGGAAGGCTATCTGGCGCGCCTTATCAAGGCTGGCTGCCGGGTTGCCGTATGCGAACAAACCGAGAGCCCGGCCGAAGCGAAAAAGCGCGGATCAAAGGCCATCGTTAACCGTGACATCGTGCGCATCGTCACCCCCGGCACGCTGACGGAAGACGCCCTGCTGCCTGCCCGTCAGGGCCAGGCCCTGTGCGCCGTCAGCCTGGGCGCAGGCGGCACGGAAGCGGCGATTGCCGTCTGTGATGTTTCAACCGGACGGTTCGATGTCTCTGCCCTGGCCGCAGACGCGCTGGCCGACACGTTGATGGCCTACCCTCTCTCGGAGCTGCTCGTCTCGGAAGGCGACCTCGACAAGCCCGCCGTGGCGAATGCCGTCGCCGCCTCTGCCGCGCCCGTGACATTCCGACCAGCCCGCGCCGCGTCTCACACGTCAGGCCAGACCCTGATGAAGGAAACGTTCGGCGTATCCGCATTGGAAGCATTTGGAGATTTCACCCGCACCGAACTCGCCGCTGTCGGCCTGTTGCTGGACTATGTGAAGCTGACCCAAGCTGGCTCAGACATACGGCTGGACCCGCCCATCCGCGCGCAAGAAAACGGACATCTGGCCATTGATCCGGCAACCCGGACGAGTCTGGAGATTGACCGCTCCATGCGCGGCGAGCGGGATGGGTCTCTACTGGGCACAATCGACAGGACGGTGACCGCGCCGGGCGCGCGGCTGCTATCTGCGCGTCTTTCCCGCCCCTCAGTTGAGCGCGCTGAAATCGAAGCGCGCCTCGATGCAGCGTCCTGGTTTGCTGATGACCGGGACATGGTGGATGCGGTGCGCACCAGCCTGAAGGCAGCACCAGACATTGAGCGCGCACGTACGCGTCTGCGGCTGGGCCGTGGGGGCCCAAGAGATCTGGCCGCCATATCCCGCGCACTCATCGCGTCAGATGAGGCTGCTGCCCTGCTGGGCGGAGATGTCTCGGCCCTACCGCAAAAGATCGCCTTGGCAGCAGAAGCCCTGAACCTTTCCAACAGCCCGGATCTTCGTCAGCTGGCAGATGATCTGGAAACCGCCATTACGGAAAACCCACCCACACTGGCGCGCGAAGGTGGCTTTATCAGCAAGGGCTGGGACAGCGCACTGGATGAAGCGCGCGGACTGCGTGATGATAGCCGCCAGATCATTGCCGGACTGCAAGCGAAATACGCAGAGTTGACCGGCATCAACGCCCTGAAGATCAAGTTCAACAACGTGCTGGGCTATTTTGTGGATGTGCCGGCCCGCCATGGCGACCCTATGATGAAGGCGCCGCTATCGGAGACGTTCATCCATCGCCAGACCCTGGCCAGCAATGTGCGGTTTTCCACACAGGAACTGTCCGAACTGGCTGGCCGCATCTCCCGCGCAGAAGATGAATCGCGGTCTCGTGAAATTGCGATTTTCGATCAATTCTGTGAACGGATAGAAACACTCAGCAGCACACTTGCCCGTACAGCGAACGCGATCGCCGAACTGGATGTGGCCGCCGCCACGGCAGAGTGGGCCTTTGCGGCCGACGCGGTGCGCCCGGTTCTGTCAGATAGCATCGTGTTCGAAGCCGATGGCCTGCGCCACCCGGTTGTTGAGGCGGCGCTCAAGAAAGATGGACAAGGGTTCACTGCCAACAATCTCAGCCTGTCTGCGAACGAAGAGGCCGCCACATGCCTCTTGCTTGTCACCGGCCCGAACATGGCGGGTAAATCGACCTATCTGCGCCAAGCAGCTCTGGCTGTCATTATGGCACAGGCCGGCCTCTTCGTGCCCGCAAGGTCCCTGACCCTTGGCCTGACAGACCGTGTTTTCTCCCGGGTCGGAGCATCGGATGATCTGGCACGGGGCCGCTCGACCTTCATGGTGGAGATGGTGGAAACTGCCGCCATCCTGAATCAGGCCACGGAGCGTAGCTTTGTCATCATGGATGAAGTGGGACGCGGCACCTCCACCTGGGACGGCCTTGCCATTGCCTGGGCTGCGGTGGAGCATTTGCACTCAGTGAACAAGGCGCGCGCCCTGTTCGCCACCCACTATCACGAGCTGACCAAGCTGGTGGATGACTTGCCCGGCGCGGCGAATGCTTCCCTGCGGGCAAAGGAATGGAAAGACGATCTGGTCTTCCTGCATGAAGTACAGTCAGGCCCGGCCGACAAATCCTATGGCGTGCAGGTGGCCCGGCTGGCTGGCCTGCCCAAGAAAGCAGTCAAACGGGCCGCGCAAATCCTCAAACAGCTGGAAGCCGAGCCAAGCGCGCCGGAAAGCCTGCCCCTGTTTGCCGCTGCCGGATTTGCTCCGGCAACTGAAGAAGACGAGACCGACTTCACGCCCTCACCTTCCGAGGCGGACAAATTGCTGCAGCAGGTCGATCCTGACGCCCTGACACCGCGTGAGGCGCTGGACATGCTCTATCGCTTGAAGGCGCTGTCGCAGGATTGATCGCCAGGTTTCAGCCCGAGCTTTTTCAGGGGGCGCCCGATTGCGCCTGATACCATTCCCGCGAGCATCTGCGGCGCCGGGGGAACTCGGCTGAGCGGAGCAGCGAGCCAGTCTCTCAACCAGGCCAACACGACAGATTCTGACTGATAGACAGGCGTGAACATCCAGCTCATGGCCTGAAACAAACGAACATGTCCCCGGCGCATTTTCACATAGGCTGTCAAAGCTGCGCCTGTATCCGAATGGGTCCGCAAGGCGCGCGCCAAGGCATAGGCATCCAGCAAGGCCAGATTGGCCCCCTGCCCCAGCTGCGGACTGGCAGCGTGCCAACTGTCACCAATATGGACGAGACGCTCCCGCACCACAGGCACATGGGTGCGGTGATCATATCGCGCAAAGGTCAGTTGATCATGATAGGTAATCTGCGCCAGCAGACCTTCCGTGTCTGGCCAAAGCGCAGTCGCTTCCTTTTTCCAGTCATCCAGCGGCGCCTTCTTCCAGTCAAGATAAGCATCAGCACGAATGGACCAGAAAAATGTCAGCGTCTGTTTTCCATCCGACGTCAATTGGCCGGAGGGCATGACACCTGCCATCTGCCGTGCCCGCCGATATCTCTGCTCAAGCGCGGCCGCGTCAAACAGGCTCTCATCCGGCCACTCCAGCGTGGCCCACAGGGCACCGAAAGTAAGAGGGCGCCGCGAACGAGAAGACAGAGGGGAGCGCACGCCAAGCGCATCAATCAACAGGTCATATGGCCCTACCGTCTGCCCGGTTCCAATTGTGAGATGTCCCGTTGTAGGAATCGCCGTGATGATGCGCGCGGAGGATACAATCTCAACACCCTCTGCCAAAGCCGTTTCGTACAGCAGGTCAAACAAGGCACAGCGCTGCAGTGATACTCCGCAAAGCCCGTTGCGCAGAGCGGCGTAGCGAACATCCAGAACGGTCCGCTGATTGTCCGCAGAAATACCATGCAGCCTGGTTAGCCGGGATCCGAGAGCCTCGACCCGGTCGCGCAGCCCCATCTCGCCCAAAATGGTCAGACCGGTTTCCTGCAGGATAAACCCGGCCCCAACCGGACGCGGCGTATCGAACTGGTCATAGACGCTAACACTATGCCCATCCCGTGACAGCAGAATGGCCGCCGCCAATCCGCCGATACCGGCCCCGGATATGGCAATATTCAGGGACATGGGAAATCCATCCTGCCCGCAATCAGCCTGCGACTTTCACAGGGTTCCTGTTGCAGACCAGCTGTTTCACGAACTCGACATGGCTGCGCAGGCGGTAAAGATCATCTGTGTAGGACAGTGGAACCTCCACTTGCCCGATCTCGGCCTGCAAACGCTCAAGGTCCTCTAGCACCTTGCCGCGCACGTCCTCCTCTTCGGCAGACCGGCCGCGCCTTTCAAGGTCCCGCAAATCATCATACCAGACATAAATCTTGCGGCGCACACGCCAGCGATAAATCGGCGGGGCCGCGCGAACGAGCGGGAACAACAGGGTCAGAAGCGGAATTGCCAGCACCCAGGCCCGCTCAAGAAAGTTCGCGACATCAAAGGAAAAATATCGGCGCAGGAAGGACGGCCCGTCCTGATAATACCTTCGGGCCTGCTCCGACACGGGAAGGTCTGTGACGTCCGGGTTGGGATAAGCCCCGGCTGGCGCCAGCAACGTTCCTTCGGAGTGAATTTGCGAGGCCGCATCAATCAGAAGGGCTTCGATCGCCGGATGCAGCTTCTTGTTCACGACCAGCTGCGCCACCGGCGCGACAAGTGGAACATCTGTGGACGGGACATCCTCTCCCAAATTCACCACGCCGCGCAGCAACGTGACCGCAGACAGGGCCTGCATGCGCCGGGACAGTGCGGGCGCCCGCTCAAAGGGCAGCAAGCGCACATCCGGGATATCGAGCAGTTTTTCGATATAGGACGCCTGAATAGAGGCGGTAAAAATAGCCGCGTCGAGATCTCCATTAATCAGAGCATCGGCCGCTTCATTGCCGGAAAGGTCCAGAAGAGTCGTTTCCAGCCAATCACCGCCATATTCCGTCTGCAGCTCGGTTGCCAGAATACGGCTGCCGGAGCCCGATCCGCCGATTGAGACACGGCTGCTGCGCAAGGCGCCGAAATTAGTCGCCGGCACATCCTGCCCGACGAAAACCCAGAAAGGTTCAGGAAACAGGCCGCCCAGAGAGCGCAGCTCATCTGCATCTGCCGGCCTTGCCAGGCCGCCCTGAACGAGGCCGACATCCACATCATCGTCTTCAAGCATACGAAGATTGTCGATCGAGCCGGCCGTCTCAACCAGAATGACTTCGACCCCCTGCTCTCCCAGAAGCCTTTGGTAGCGCTCTGCAAATGCATGATACGCCCCGCCCACGGGCCCTGCCGCGAAACGGATTTTCTTGGGCGGTGCCGGATCCATCAGGATCAGCGCAAGCACAACGCCCCCAAGCGCGATCACGACCAGCGGCCAGTAGACTTTCAGGAAATCCCGCAAGCTTGCCATAGATAGCGCCTCCACCCTGCGCGATGCATCTGACGTTCAGCTGTAGGCCGGGTTCGGATCGGGATCAACAAAGTCTCGGGCTTGCCTTGGAATGACCTCATACGGAGCGGGCATGGAACCTATTCCGGCGAAGATAGTTCATCTGTCATCATCGGCACTCAATATAGAGGGCCACATCACGGCAAGGAGACCCTCATGAACACCCCAATCACGATCAGCCGATGCGTGTCTGTCGCGGTGATGGGTCTTCTGGCCGCAGCCGTGTTTGCCATGGTCCTGGCGCCCCAGCCGTCCCTCTACGCAGGCTAAACGCCCCTACGCTTTGTGATAGGGCGTGCCAGCCAGAATGGATACAGCCCTGTAAACCTGTTCTGCCAGCATCGCGCGCACCAGACGGTGAGGCCAGGTCTGTGGGCCAAAAGCCATCGTATCCGGCACCTGTGACCGCACAGCCTCCCCATAGCCTTCCGCGCCGCCAATAAGCATAACCAGATCCGGAATGCCCTGATCGCGCCAAGTGCCGAGCCGGTCTGCAAACTCAGTGGATTTCAGCGAACGGCCAAACTCATCGAGCCGCAGACATTTCGCGCCTGAAGGAATCTTCGCCTGAATGCGTTCCGCCTCAGCATCAAGGCCGCCACCGCTGGCGACTTCGATTTCTTCAATGCCACGAAAGCCGAGCGAGCGGGCAATCGGCGTTGACCGCTTGATATATTCATCCACCAATTCGCGTTCCGGGCCAGACTTCAGCCTGCCCACAACAAGGAAAATCAGGCGCATAGCCTGTTAATTGACGGATGGGGACGTGGAAGGAGTCTGGGAAGCCCAGATCTTTTCCAGATTGTAGAACTCTCGAACTTCCGGGCGGAACAGGTGGATGATCACATCCCCTGTATCGATGAGCACCCAGTCTGCATTCGGCATACCTTCGACGCTGGCCGGTCTGCCGGTCAGGTTTTTCACATCCTGTGAAATATGATCTGCAAGAGCCGCAACATGACGGCCCGAACGGCCGGAAGCGATGATCATGAAATCGGCAAGGGAAGACTTGCCTTCCAGGTCGATGAACAGAATGTCCTCGGCCTTGTCATCCTCAAGTGCCTGGGCGAGTGATTCAGCCACGGCACGGATTTCTTCGAGAGTGGCCGGCTTTGCGGACTGGAGCCGCGGGGCGCTGGAAGTCAGGGTTTCAATTCCTTCTATGGCTTGCCAAGACAAGATAATGGAATCCGAAGCCCCAAACAACCAGCCAATTGCGGGCAAACCCGCAAGTTGCGCATGTTTAAAAGCTTGGCTGGCCTGCCAAGAACGCCCTGTTTGCCAGAATTTCGCCGTATCCTGCTGGCACACAGGCAGATCAAATCACGCTGATGGAGTATAGTTTCATGCAAAAGCGTCTCGCGATTGCCGCCCTTCTTCTGTCCCTGCCCCTGACGGGATGCGCTGTCGCCGCCATTGGAACGGCTGGTGCAGTCGGGCTAACCGCCGCTCAGGAAAAGACCATGGGCGAAGCCGTTGACGACGCCACGGCCTCCAACGAGATCAAGAGCAAGCTGCTGTCTGAAAGCGCCAACAGCTTTGGCGAGGTGGACGTTGAGGTCACTGGCGGCCTCGTATTGCTGTCAGGCCGCGTGAATACGCCCGAAGAGCGCGTAAAGGCCGAAGGCATCGCATGGACGTCCACTCGCACACAGGATGTCGCCAACGAGATCCGCATCGAGCCACCAGGCGGTTTTCTGGCCAATGTCTCCGATGAGATCATCACGGGACGGGTACGTGCCCGCCTGATCGGATCCAGCACCGTCAAAAGCCTGAACTTCAATGTCGAGACCTATGATGGCGTCGTCTATCTGATGGGGATCGCACGCTCTGCAGAAGAGCTGAAACGTGCCGCAGAAGAGGCCAGCGTCGTCGGCGGCGTCAAGCAGGTCGTCTCCTATGTGCGCATTCGCGGAGACAATGTGCGACGTGCTGCACCAACAACACAGATGTCCCCCTCTACCCAAACCACACCTGATGCCTCATATGACACTGGGGCCGATGCTGAACTCATCGGCGCAAGTTATTAAGAGGATCGGGGCCAGCAGCGCAGCGATCCCGCAACAGGAGCGCATGGCATGAGTCTTCGCGTCGCGATCCAGATGGATCCGCTGGAATCTGTGAACATTGACGGCGATACCAGTTTCGCCCTGGCTGAGACAGCTCAGGCACGAGGCATGGAATTGTTCGTCTATGGCCCGCAGGACATGAGCTATGAGGCAGGCAAGGTTACGGCCCGCCTCCGCCCGGCCAAGGTTCAGCGCGTCAAGGATACGCCAGGCCTCTTCGAAGAGGCCGTCACACTGGATCTGGCAAAGGATGTCGATGTCATTCTGATGCGTCAGGATCCGCCTTTCGACATGAGCTACATCACCGCGTGTCACCTGCTAGAGGAAATTTCCGGTGAGACGCTGGTGCTGAATGACCCTGCTGGTGTGCGCTCCAGCCCTGAGAAGATCTTTCCGCTCATGTTTCCAGAGCTGATGCCCCCTACTTTGGTCTCGCGAGACATGGCAGCTATTGAGGCCTTCCGTGCAAAGCACAAGGACATCATCATCAAGCCGCTTTACGGACATGGTGGCGCGGGCGTCTTCCGCCTGAAAGAAGATGATTCCAATTTCGACTCGCTGACAGAGATCTTCCTCACCCGCTCCCGCGAACCTGTCATGGTTCAGGCCTTCCTGCCTGCCGTAAGCGAAGGCGATAAACGAATCATCCTCATTGACGGAGTGGCTGCTGGCGCGCTGAACCGCCGCCCGAAAGATGGACAGATCCGCTCCAACATGGTGGTCGGTGGCACAGCTGAAGCGACAGAGCTCAGCGAGGCTGACAAGAAAATCTGCGAAACCATTGGCCCGGAATTGCGCCGGCGTGGCCTGATGCTGACCGGCATCGACGTGATTGGCGGTCGTCTGACGGAGATCAACGTCACATCCCCCACAGGTGTACAGGCCATCAAAAAATTAAGCGGCATTGATATCACGGAAATTTTCTGGGACGGTGTGCAAGAGAAACTTGCGAGCCGTTAAAGCACGCTGCAAGATCAGGGGATGAATATGAAACTGACGACTGCGCTGGCCCTGATGTCCCTGACTGTTGCAGGGGTTGCCTGTTCAGAGCCGAATCCTCAAAACACTGCCTCCACTACGGCGACTGCCCAGACAGAGGCCGTGCAGGATGAATATACTGGTACGCTGAATTTGAACCTGCCAAGCACGTCAGCTTCTGATCAGGCAGGCGCTGGCACGCTCAATCTGCGGATTGGCCAAAGTGATGACAGCGACCTCATGGTGGGCCGGTCTGGTTTTGGCGGCGGTAACTTTCAGGATGCTCCCCAATTGCAGCTGAACCTGAATGACTCAGCCTCGACGTCAGAGTCGCAAGACCAGGATGATATCATCCGTCTGGACCCCAAGAAGTAACAAACCTCTTCTGTCATTCAGCGCAGACGCACCTCATTAGCTGGCGCGGGTTGTAAGCTTGCACGTCGAAATACCACCAATAGTTGCGCTCGGCCCAAGCTTGAGCCTATAAAGCACGCAAGGGTAGAGGGCTGGGCCCGACTGCACAGCCTGCCTATAGTCTCAGCCCGTGGACACGCCATGGCAAAAAGAAATGAGTCTTCGAGCAGCGAGGCGCGCAAGCCCGGCAGCGCGGATCTTTATACCGGGCGCCAGGTGCGCACAGCGCGTAAACAGAGAGGCCTGACCCAGGAAGGCCTCGCAAGCCAACTCGGCCTCACATTCCAGCAGATCCAGAAATATGAAGCGGGGCATAGCCGCCTTACGGCCGGACGCTTGCGTGAAATTGCCATCGTCCTGCACAAATCCATCGACTTCTTCTATGAGCCAATCGATTTGAGAGCCGAAGAGACTGCCGATGCGGAATTGCGCGCCAAGGTGAAGGAGCTTCAGCACAAGGCGCGCAAGCTGATCGCGGACATGGCCGACCCGGAAGACTTGCAGGCAGCCGTTCACCTGCTGAACGCCATGAAACCTCGCCCGGAAAGAGATGCGCAGGCCTAGCGCTGGCAGGTACTACAGTAAAAACTGGAGCGGCCGGACTGGACAAGACGCTTAATGGGCCCGCCGCACTTCCGACACGCCTGCCCTTCCCGGTCATAGACGGCAAAAGAATGCTGGAAATAGCCGAGTTCACCACTCGTGCTGGCAAAATCCGATATGGAAGAGCCACCCGCATCAATCGCTTCGGCAATCACACCATTGATCGCAGGGGCCAGCCGCGCCGCGCGTTGGCCGGGCACACTCGACGCCATCCGCTTGGGCGATATGCCGGAACGCCACAGCGCTTCACAGACATAGATGTTGCCAAGCCCTGCAATGATCGACTGGTCGAGCAGGGCTGCCTTGATCGGCGTCTTGCGTCCCTGCAGGGCCTCATCCAGATATGCGGCCGAAAACCCATTCGATAGTGGCTCCGGCCCCATGCGCATTAATCTTGGATAGGTCTGGAACGTCTCTGTCGGCCAAAGCTCCATGAAGCCAAAGCGACGCGGATCATTGTAGGTAACCGTTGCACCGTTACTGAGATGAAACACGACATGATCATGCCGGGCATCCGTGCCCGTCTCATGATGGAACTCCCCCAGCTGACTGCCGCCCACCGTAAAGCGCCCCGTCATACCAAGATGCATCACCAGCATTTCCCCTGTGGAGAGGGTCAGCGTCAGGAATTTGGCGCGGCGGCCCATATGGTCTATGCAAACCCCTGTCAGCCGCTCAGCGAAGCGATCCGGAAAGGGAAATCGCAGATCGGCGCGATTCTGGACAAGGCGTTCAATACGCTGCCCTTCCATGACGGGGGCCAGTCCGCGGCGAACTGTCTCTACTTCGGGTAATTCAGGCATCGTTATCGCATATAGTCTATGGCTGATCAGGTAACTATGGTGGCGTGCATGTCCAACGGCAGCAATACTACAGAGCGCAAAGTCTCATTCGGCTTTCAGGAAGTGACGGAATCCGAAAAGGTCGCCCGCGTAAAGGGCGTCTTCCGGTCGGTCGCATCGCGCTATGATTTGATGAATGATCTGATGTCCGCAGGTGTGCACCGCCTGTGGAAGCATGATGCCATGAACCAGATAAACCCTCAGCCTGGCGAGAAGCATCTTGATGTGGCTGGCGGGACCGGTGAACTGGCCCGCGCCTTTTTGGAGCTGGCCGACAAAGCCGGCAAGCGGCGGGGCATTGATACACCAGCAACGGCGATTGTCTGCGACATCAATGATGCGATGCTGGAAGCAGGCAAGGCCCGTAGCGACAATGATAAATGGTCAGGGCGCCTGGACTGGGTCTGCGCGGATGGCCAGAAATTGCCCTATCCGGACCGCACCTTTGACGCCGTGACTGTGTCTTTCGGCATTCGCAATTTTGCAGATCGGGTCGCGGGGCTGAAAGAGTTCCGCAGAGTGCTGAAGCCGGGTGGCCGCCTGGGCGTTCTGGAATTCAGCCACATGACGGCCCCAGCCCTTCAGCAAGCCTATGATACCTACAGTTTCAACGTGATTCCGCGCCTCGGCAGCCTCGTTGCCGGGGATCAGGAGAGCTATCAGTATCTGGTCGAATCCATCCGGCAATTCCCGGATCAGGAAACCTTCCGTCAGGAAATCGAAAACGCGGGATTCTCCCGCGTTTCCGTCACCAATTATTCCGGAGGCATCGCCGCCCTGCATTTTGGCTGGGCGGTCTGATGCCTGAGAGACCTAATTGCCATCAATGGCGATGCCGTTCTCGCTTACAGAGATCGTCACATCAGCCCGGTTTGCCGATGAGTGTTCGGCATAGTAATACGCTCCAAAGGCGATCAGGCCGACCAGTAAGCCTCCTGCCAGAAAATACATCAACCCATTGTTTCCAGACGATTTTACATCGGCCATGACAGCCTCCTTTTGTTATATTTCATCAGTGTGGAAACGCCTTAACCGGTTTCGGGTTCCCAGCCACGAAAAGGGGCAGATATGGGCGTGATTTCCGACTATCGCCGCCTGATGCGGGCTGGCATTGCCCTCGCGCGTCATGATGTGATCCTGCCGGGCGCCTATCAGAGCCGCCTGCCGCTGCCGGCACGCATAGCCGGACGCACGCTGCGCATCTTTGGCGGCGGCGCGAAAGGCCGGCCGGGCGAACGTCTGGCAATTGCCCTGGAAAGGCTCGGGCCCGCTTACATCAAGCTCGGCCAGTTCCTGGCGACGCGGCCAGATGTATTTGGCGCTGAGGTGACAGGGGATCTTGGCCGCCTGAAGGACAAACTCCCCCCCTTCTCCATGAAGGCCGCGCGCGCCTCACTGGTAGAGGAGTTCGGCGCGGAAGACGCTGAGCGGCTGTTCAATCAATTGTCGGACCCGATCGCCGCCGCCTCCATTGCACAGGTCCACCGCATGAGCCTGCCGGATGGCGACCGCGCGGTGAAAATCCTGCGCCCGGGCATCGAAAAACGCCTCAGTGCAGAATTGTCGGCCATGAAGCGCGCTGCCCGCACGATTGAAGGCATCTCCGCCGAGAGCCAGCGCCTGAAGCCTGTTGCCTTCACCGAAACCATCGCCGCGGCCATGATGCGCGAGACCGACCTGCGCCTTGAGGCTGGCGGCGCGGACGAAATGCGCGAGATCAGCCAGAAATCCGGCCATTTCATCGTTCCAAAGGTCGATTGGGACCGGACGGGACGCCGCGTGCTGACCATAGACTGGATCGACGGAACGCCGCTGACAGATCCGGCTGCACTGGACCGGCCCGGCATTGACCGCAAGAAGCTGGCCAATGACATCACGCAAGGCTTCCTGACCCACGCCATTGAGCACGGCGTCTTTCATGCGGACATGCATGAAGGCAACATCATCATCACGCCTGAAAACAAGATTGCACTGGTCGATTTCGGCATCATTGGCCGTATTGGCCTGGTAGAGCGCCGCTTCCTGGCAGAAATCCTGTGGGGCTTCCTGAAGCGCGACTATCGGCGCATCGCCGAAGTACACTTCGAGGCGGGCTATGTGCCTGCGCATCAGTCTGTTGGCGATTTCGCCCAGGCCTTGCGCTCCATTGGGGAACCTGTGCACGGCAAACCGGCCGAAGACGTTTCCATGGGGCGCATCCTGCTGCAGCTGTTCGACTATACGCACACATTTGGCATGTCTCTGCGGCCGGAACTCGTTCTGCTTCAGAAAACCATGGTGCAGGTGGAAGGCGTCGCGCGGGCGATTGACCCGTCCCACAATATCTGGACTGCTTCAGAGCCTGTCGTGGGTGGCTGGATCCGCAAGAGCTTTGGCCCCGAAGGCGCGGCCAAGCTGATATCCGGCAATCTGCGGGAGGTAACAAACCGCCTGAAACGCCTGCCGGAAGTGATGGACCGGTTCGAAGCGTCGCTTGAGCCACCGCCGCCGCCTCCCCCGCCGCCGCGCCGGTTTGCACCTTGGTGGGGCTGGTTCGGCCTGATTGCCATTCTTTCTGGCCTGGCCGTCTGGGCCTTCAAATAAGCCCCATCAGGCCCCAAATCCTGCTGTAAGCCTTGCATTCCTTAACGCAGTGCCGACAATCACAGGGTTTTCATGGGGTAACGGCAAGAAATTTGCGATAAAACAAGCTCAGACCTAGAGCGCGGAAGATGACACAGAAACGTATCCTCCTGATCATATCTGGCGGAATTGCCGCCTATAAGAGCCTGGAGCTGATCCGCGAGCTGGGCCGGCGGGATATTGCCTGCCGGTGTATCCTGACCAAGGCCGGCCAGGAATTCGTGACGCCGCTGTCTGTCTCCGCCTTGTCGGGTGACAAGGTCTACACAGAACTTTTTGACCTGAATGAAGAAGCCGAGATGGGCCATATCGAGCTGTCGCGCTCGGCTGACCTTGTGGTCGTCTGCCCGGCCACAGCTGATTTGATGGGCAAGGCAGCAGCAGGCCTCGCCAATGATCTCGCCTCGACAACCCTGCTGGCAACGGACAAACCGGTTCTGATCGTGCCGGCGATGAATGTCCGCATGTGGCAACATCCCGCCACCCAGCGCAACATCGAGACCCTGCGGGCAGACGGCGTGACCGTGATGGAGCCAGATGAAGGCGCCATGGCCTGCGGCGAGTTCGGCCCAGGCCGGCTGCCTGAGATTCCTGCCATCGTGTCTGAGATCGAGCGTGCCCTGCAGGGTAACAATGCAGGCGCTTTGAAGGGTGTACACGCCCTCGTTACGGCGGGCCCGACCCGTGAGCCTCTGGACCCCGTCCGCTTCCTCTCAAATCATTCCTCCGGCCGTCAGGGCTATGCTATCGCCGACGCGCTGATCAAGCTTGGCGCGAGCGTTACCCTTGTCTCCGGCCCGGTCGCCTTGACGCCTCCAGCGGGCGCCGACTTCGTGCCCGTCGAGACCGCGCGGCAAATGCTGAAGGCCTGCGAAGAGGCTCTGCCGGCGGATGTTTTCATTTCGGTGGCCGCCGTCGCAGACTGGCGTCCGGCGCGCGCAGCAACGAAAAAACTGAAGATCAAGGGCGCAGGCAGCGAACATCCCGCAATGGAGCTGATCGAGAATCCGGACATTCTCAAAACAATTGCCCACAAGCGCAAGAACCGCCCGGATCTGGTGATCGGGTTTGCCGCTGAGACGCATGATGTCGAAGAGCATGCCGAAGCAAAACTCGCCCGCAAGAATTGCGACTGGATCGTCGCCAATGATGTGTCCGGAGATGTCATGGGCGGCGCTGAGAACGAGATCGTCCTGATAATGCGGGACAGGTCTGAACGCTGGCCGCGCATGGGCAAGGAAGATGTCGCCCGCCAGCTGGCCACTCGTATCGCCGTAACCCTTGGCGATGGCGGCGCGGGCGCAAAACTCGCCGCAGAGTAACGACTAGACCGGTGGCTCGCCATTGCGGGCCAGTACCTCACCGGCCAAATAAAGCGACCCGCAAATCAGAATACGGTCCGCGCCTGAGGCGATGGCGGCTTTCATCGCCTCTTCCAGACTGTCACAGCCTGTCGCCTCCAATCCCGCAGTGGTTGCTGCCTCGGCCAGATCCTGTGGTTCTGCACCCTGATGCCCCGGCGCATTTGGCAGGGTGAATACTTGAGGGCGCACCTGACGAAACGGCATGAAAAAGCCGGTCGCATCCTTGGACGCGAGCATGGCAGAGACCAAAGCGGTCTTACCTGGCAGTTTCTGCAAATGCCGGGCAATCGCACGGGCCGCATGCGGATTATGTCCGCCATCCAGCCAGACCTCCCGTCCCTCGGCCAGTGAGGTCACCGGTCCCGGGTTCAGCATCTGCATCCGGGCAGGCCAGGTCGCATTGCGCGCACCCGCAAATATCTCTTCCTGACTGATGCGGATCGAATTGCCGAAAAGCTGCACAGCCATTCCTGCAAGCGCGGCATTCGCCCGCTGATGCTCTCCGATAAGGCCCAATTCCGCGGGCATGGCGTCAATAAAATGCGCCTTCATGCGATAAAGTGGCGCGCCCAATTCTTCTGCCCGCGCCGTGATGACTTCGTCGCATACCTTGCGCTGGATCGCCGTCAGCGCCGGACAGCCTGCCTTGATAATCCCGGCCTTTTCCCGCGCAATCTTGCGCAGGTCTGACCCCAGAAAGGCCTTGTGGTCAAAATCTACGGGTGTGATCACGCTGAGCGCAGGCGCATCTATGACATTGGTCGCGTCATAACTGCCGCCAAGCCCGACTTCGAGGATCAGCACATCAGCGGCAACTTCAGAGAAGGCCAGCAAAGCGGTCGCTGTTGTGGCTTCAAAATGGGTGATTTCGAGGCCCTTGATTGCCTCATACGTCCGTTCAAGCCAGGCAATCAGGCGCTCATCATCAACAATCTCTCCTGCCAGCCGGATACGCTCATTGAAACGCACCAGATGCGGACTGCTGAAGACATGTACTTTGAGGCCTGCCGCCTCCATCATCGCACGCATGAAGGCGCAGGTAGAGCCTTTGCCATTTGTCCCGGCAACATGGATGACAGGCGACAATCTGTCTTGAGGCCGCCCCATCGCCTCAAGCGCGTTCAGGACGCGGTCGAGCGAGAGATGGATCGTTTCAGGATAGAGCCCTTCGAACCGCCCCAACGCCTCCGCCAGGGCTGGACTGTTCCCAATCAAGCAGTGCTGCCCTTCCCTTTCGCCGCCTGCGTCTCATGCGTTTTTGGCGGGGTCAGCGAGGCCGGAATGCGATCTTCGCGCCGCCGGGTGCTCGGCAGAAGCAGGCTCAGGACGCGCGCTACGGTCTCTTTCAGCTTGCGCCGATCGCAGACAATATCGACCTGACCTTTCTCGCGCAGGAATTCAGATCTCTGGAAGCCTTGCGGCAGGCTTTCGCGGATCGTCTGCTCAATAACGCGCGGGCCAGAGAACGCAATCATGGCGCCCGGCTCAGCAATATGAACGTCGCCCAGCATCGCATAGGAGGCAGATACACCGCCGGAGGTCGGATCTGTCAGGACGACAACATAAGGAAGCTTTGCCTCGGCCAATTCATTGATGGCCAGGGTTGTGCGCGGCATCTGCATAAGGCTGAGCGTGCCTTCCTGCATGCGCGCGCCGCCGGATGCGGTACAGACGACAAAAGCGGCCTTGCGCGCCAGCGCCATCTGCGCGGCTGCGATAAAGCCTTCCCCGGCGGCCATGCCAAGAGACCCGCCCATGAAGGCGAAGTCCTGAACCAGGACGACTGTCGGCACACCGCCAACTTTGCCATAGGCCGCGACCATGCAGTCATCCTGCAACAGCGGAGATCCGCCCTGATCAGTTTCTTTCTTCTCACGCGCGGCAATCTTGGCCTTCGCCGCTTTCAGGCGCGATGGATAAGGCTTGTCGTCCTTGAATTTCAGTGGGTCATGCGGAACGGAAGGCAGCTCGATCGGCTCCCAGCGTTCATCATCAAAAAGGATGCGGAACCGTGTACGCGGGCTGATGCGCAGATGTGCGCCAGCAGGCGTGACATACCAGTTTTCCTCCAGATCGGTCTTGTAGACCAGCTCTCCGGAAATAGGACACTTCACCCACAGATCGTCGGGCGTATCCTTCTTCGCGAGCATGGTCTTCAGGCCCGGCGGGGTGACCTTGGTAATCCAGTTCATGCCTCAACCTCCTCGGCGGCATTCATTATTAGGGCTTGGCAACCTCTTTGATTGCCGAGCTTAACTCTTGCGCCAGAACGCCCATTCCCCGCGGCGCACTGGAAAAATCCCCTGATTCATGGGCCTTTTCAGCATGGTCCACGAAAGCGGAGCCTACGACAACCCCATCAGCGATTTTAGCCATTTCTGCAGCCTGTGCGCCAGATTTGACACCAAAGCCTACACAAACGGGCAATCCTGAAACGCGTTTGGCCATCTCAATGTTCCCAGAAATCGCTTTTGGATCAGCGCTTCCAGCCCCTGTAACTCCCGTCACAGCAACAAAATAGAGGAAACCACTCGCCCCTTCGGCAACTTTTGCCATGCGGGCTTCGTGGGTGGTCGGCGTCGCAAGACGGATGACCGACAGATCATGTTTTGCGTATTCTTCCCGCAGTTCGCCATCCTCTTCGGGCGGCAAATCGACCAGGATCGTGCCATCGATGCCCGCCTCGGCAGCCGCGCTGGCAAATTCGCCATAGCCCATGCGGAAAACAGGATTGGCATATCCCATCAGGATCAGCGGGGTGGTCTGATCTTCCTCACGGAAGCGCGCGGCCAGTTTCAGCGTGTCGCGTAATGTCGTGCCCTTGGCCAGCGAACGCAGGCCGGCTTTCTGGATGGACGCACCATCGGCCATGGGGTCTGTGAACGGGGCGCCAAGCTCAATGATGTCGGCGCCATTGTCGCGCAGAGCCTTCATCGCCTCAAAACTGGTTTCCAGGTCAGGGTCGCCTGCCATGATGTATGTCACCAAAGCGGCGCGGTTCTCGCCCTTGGCACGGGCGAAGGCATCAGAAATTCGGGAAGTAGGCATCAGGTGTCCGTATTCTCGTGAACCCACGCCTCATAAGGCGCATTCGCCTGAATGCAAGGCAAAGCCACCATTGCAGGCACATCATAAGGATGGTGTGTCAGGACCAGAGCTTCAACACGGTCCCAGTTCGCTTTGGGCGCTTTCAGCCAGAGAATGAACTCGAACGCCTGCTCCACCACACCTTTCCAGCGATAGGTGGAAGACACCGGCCCTTCCAGATTTGCGCAGGCTGCCAGCCGATGCTCAATCGCAGCATCGCCGATCTCTTCGGCCACACGGCGCGAGGGACAGGTAATGCGAATGAGAAGAAGGTCTGTCACATCAATCCCCCAGAGACTTCATTCAGGTGAAACACAGTGAGCATCTTACACCGTCTCAGTCCACCGCGTCATGGCAGACGATACAAATCTTGTTGCCGTCCGGATCACGGAAATACGCGCCGTAATAATTTGGATGATACAGCGGGCGCAAACCCGGCGCGCCTTCATCCTGTCCGCCCGCCTCCATGGCCAGGGCATGCACCGCATCTACTGTCGGCCGGTCCGGAGCCACAAAGGCAACCATCTGGCCGTTTCCAGGCTCATGTGGCGCGCCATTGACCGGGCGGGTCAGGGCAATCAATGGCCGGTCCATCGACGGGTCCTTCCACATGATGAAGGGGTCCGACCGCTCAAATGGCACACGAACATGACCCAGCGACTGCATGATCGGGTCATAAAACGCGACCGCACGGTCCAGGTCATTCGTTCCAAGCGTAATGTGGGAGATCATCTGCCCCTCCCCTTTTTCTGTTCGCGCAAGGGCGGCTGAGGGGCCACCCCCACAGCTTCTACATGTCTACACCGAGCGCCTTGGCGACAGAAAACACGTCCTTGTCGCCCCGGCCGCACATATTCAAAACGATCAAGCCATCAGGCCCCAACTCCTTGGCCACCTCGCCAACGCGCGCAATGGCGTGCGAGGGCTCAAGCGCCGGAATGATGCCTTCCAGACGGGTACAGAGCTGGAAGGCTTCAAGCGCCTCTTTGTCGGTGCAGGAGAGATATTCCGCCCGGCCTGAGTCACGCAGGAAGGCATGTTCCGGCCCGATGCCCGGATAGTCGAGCCCGGCAGAGATCGAATGCGCATCCACGATCTGCCCGTCATCCGTCTGCAGAAGATAAGTCTTGTTACCATGCAGGATACCCGGCTTGCCGCCATTCAGGGCGGCCGCATGTTCGCCGGTTTCAATGCCATGGCCCGCAGCCTCGACACCCAGCATACGCACCCCTTCATCTTCCAGGAAGGGATGGAACAGTCCGATTGCATTGGACCCGCCGCCGATACACGCCATCACGACGTCTGGCAGGCGGCCTTCGCGCTCAAGAATCTGAGCGCGCGCTTCCTTGCCGATGATGCTCTGGAAATCACGCACCAGCTCCGGATACGGATGAGGCCCCGCTGCCGTGCCAATGCAGTAGAAAGTGTCTTCCACATTCGTCACCCAGTCACGCAGGGCTTCGTTCATCGCATCCTTCAGCGTGCCGGTTCCGGAAGAGACAGGAACAATCTCGGCGCCCAGCAGGCGCATGCGGAAAACGTTCGGCTTTTGGCGTTCGACATCCGTCTCGCCCATGAACACGACGCATTTCAGGCCAAAGCGCGCGCAGATCGTTGCCGTTGCAACGCCGTGCTGGCCCGCGCCGGTCTCTGCAATAATGCGGGTCTTGCCCATACGCATGGCCAACAGAACCTGACCCAGGCAGTTATTGATCTTGTGCGCGCCGGTATGGTTCAGCTCGTCGCGCTTGAAGTAGATCTTCGCGCCGCCGAAATGTTCGGTCATGCGCTCGGCAAAATAAAGCGGGGATGGACGGCCGACATAATGGGTCCATAAATCGTCCATCTGCTCCTTGAAGGCTGGATCTTCCTTGGCCTTGCGGTACTCGGCCTCAAGCTCAAGGATGAGCGGCATCAGCGTTTCGGCCACATACCGACCGCCAAACTCTCCGAAACGGCCATTCACGTCCGGCCATTGGTCCCATGTATTCCGCAAATCCATTTGTCCTGCTTTCCTTGCAATCACGCGTGTGTACTTAGACCGAAGGGCTGGCCAAGGAAAGCGTAGCGGTGACACATGGCTGCGACACGTAAGATTTCTGCTACGCCTTGGCCGCCTCAATGAAGGCCTGCACCAGGGCGCGGTCCTTGAGCCCCTTCAGCCGCTCGACGCCTGAAGAAACATCAACAGCCGGCGCGCCTGTCAGCCGGATGGCTTCAGCCACGTTTTCGGCCGTCAGCCCGCCAGCCAGCAGCCAGGGCTTCGGCGCACTCCAGCCCTCCAGAAGCGTCCAGTCAAAAGCGAGGCCATGACCACCCGTGCGATCAGCGCCGTGTGGAGGTTTTGCATCAATGAGCAGGCGGTCTGCAGCCGTATACAGCGCGGCCCGCTCCAGATCCTCAGGCGCGGCAACTCCCAAGGCCTTCCACACCTCTACTCCCGTCGCTGCCTTGATCGCCGTCACACGCTCAGGCGTTTCAGACCCATGCAACTGCAAGGTGCGAATACCCAGAGCGACGATCCGCTGGATTTGAGCATCATCGGGGTCGACCAGAAGCGCGACGGGCACGGCGCGCCCTGCCTGCATCAGCAATGTCGCGGCCGCCGCCTCTGTCACGTGACGGGGACTTGCCTCAACGAAGACAAAGCCAATCCAGTCTGCCCCCTTCTGCGCAGCGAAGCGCACGAGGTCCGGATCGGTCAAGCCGCAAATCTTTACCTGGGTCATGGCAAGGGCGTTACGTCAGGCAGGGCCTGCCGGTCAATCGCCTATGGTTAAAGCCGGAGCCTATTTAAGGATGGCCGCAAAGAAAATCCGGCCGGAATCCTTTGGTGCGATTTCCTGGCTAAAGGTCCAGCGCATGTGCGTAATCTCTTCAGGAATTTCCAGGTGCGCCGGGGTGGCACTGTCAGACACAAGGCGCGCGCCCGAAATGTAGGTCTTGCCGCCATCGATCGAGAAATCCACAAAGGCCTCGTCATATTCCGCAACAGCGGAGTCTTCCAGAAGGCTGACATCTTCCGGGACTGGCAGCGTCAGAACGACATCTGTCGCAGGCTCTTCGCTGTCATTGATATAGGTCACCGAGTAGAAAAGCTGTTCGCCAGGTTTCACTTCGTCCGCAGGCAGCAATTCCATTTCGACGCCGCCTTCCTCGTCTTCGATGACGATGGCGCGTTCGAAGGTCTGCTCAACAACCAGATCCTGAGCGAGGGCCGGAAGTCCGATCATGAGGGTTCCGGCAAGAGAGGCGGCGACACGCTTCAGCATGGCAAAATCCTTGGCAAGGGCTTGATAGGTAGATGCCTAGAATTCACCTCATTCGTTAATATTAACTCAAAATCCGTAAAGTAATTGCACCGCTGAAATTGATTAATGACAGCCAAGAGCGCCCCCTAAGAGTCCTGACACCAACATCCGTCTGAACGTCAGATACGGCACAACAAATCCTTATACGGACTTACCACCTTCGGGCTGGAATACCGCCGCAAAAAAATACTGCCCAGAAGGCTGACAAGCCGCCCAAATGATATACCATACTTGCGACTTGTCAGTATGAGGTTTGCAATGTCCCTGAAAATCGCCGTTCTGGGAACGGGAGACTCCAATGTTCAAGAAACCAGCATTCCCGATGCCATACGAGACGTTGCGTCCTCAGACATAGAGCCGGTTCTGCTGCCGGTGCCAGGATCCGTGTTCCCTTCGACCCCGGCAGCGCGTGAAAAAGCCGTGCAAGCCTACCTTGCCGCCGGTATCGCCGCAGAAAAAGCGGGATATGATGCTGTGTATGTAAACACCGTCGGTGACTATGGGTTGGAAGAGTTGCGACAGAGCATCAAAATTCCGGTCGCAGGGTCGGGTAGCGCCGCCATTCGTGCCGCCACCTTGATAAGCCCGAAATATTCCATCGTCACACTCTGGCCCCCTGCGATGAAATTCATCTATGAGCACGTTCTCGGTGCCGCTGATGTCGAGAGAACCCCCAGGAAGATACACTTCATGTCGGAAGACAATGATCTGGCGACAATGGGTCAGGATGATAATCTCATAACCGGCATGCAGGCATGTCAGTATGTACCCATGCAAACTGTCAAAAAGGTTTGCCACGATGCGCTGAAAGATGACGGAGTGGACACAATCATGCTCGGCTGCACCTGCATGGCAGACATGAAGCCAATCCTTGAAAAGGATGGCCTGCCCGTGATCGAACCCATGCGCGAAGGGTACAAGATGGCCGAGGAACTGCTCAGGCTGTCCCTCTGAAAAGCGGGCGCTACAGCATAGTCCCGGTTTCCACATAACGCTGATGCCAGGACAGCGCTTCATTCAGCAAGGTCGGGGCGTGCTTGCCGAAGGAAGTCTGCCGGGCCCGCCGGTAATAATCCCGGATCGCATCCCGATAGGACGGGTGCACACAATTTTCGATGATCACATCAGCGCGCTGTTTCGGGCTGAGGCCGCGCAAATCCGCCAGCCCCTGCTCGGTCACGATTACCTGCACATCCTGGTTGATATGATCGACATGGGAGACTTTCGGCACAATGGCCGAAATCTTGCCCTGCTTTGCCGTGGAGGGTGTCATGAAGATTGAGACATAAGCGTTGCGCGCAAAATCTCCCGAGCCGCCGATACCGTTCTGGATGCGCGAGCCCATGATGTGAGTGGAGTTCACATTACCGAAAATGTCGGCTTCGATCATGCCGTTCATTGCAATACAGCCAAGCCGCCGGACAAGCTCCGGATGATTGGAAATCTCCTGCGGGCGCAGGATCAGCTTGTCGTGAAATTTCCTGGCATCACGGTTGAAGCGCAGGGCCGCCTCAGGGGAAAGCGAGAATGCCGTCGCAGACGCCATACGCAGCTTGCCCGCTTCCAAAAGGTCCAGCATGCCATCCTGAATAACTTCCGTGTACGCCGTCATGTCTCCGTAGGGCGCGTGCATCAGTCCGGTCAGGACCGCATTGGTAACGTTGCCCACGCCTGATTGCAGCGGCAGCAGGGAAGCTGGCAGGCGCCCGCTCTTCACCTCATGGGCAAAAAAGTCCAGCAAGTGCTTGGCAATGGCCGTCGCGACATCATCCGGTTCGGCAAAGGGCAAGTTGCGGTCAGGCGCCTCGGTTTCGACGATCGCGGCAATCTTGTCGGGATTTACGCGGAAATACTTCTCCCCGATCCGGTCATCCGGGCGCACAAGGGGAATGGGCTTTCGATTCGGCGGCAGGGCCGTGCCATAATAGATATCGTGCATCCCGTTGAGGGCTTCGCTCTGCCAGCGATTTACCTCAAGAATGATGGTCTCGGCCTGATCGAGCCATGTCTTGTTATTGCCAATCGAGGAGGACGGGATCAGCGCGCCGTCCTCGGCAATGCCGGACACTTCAACCACAGCGGTATCCAGCTTTCCCAAAAAGCCCTGCCAGGCCATCGGCGCGACCTGACTGAGATGCAGGTCAAAATAATTCATCTCGCCCGCATTGATCTTTTCGCGCGCAATAGGGTCTGAATTGTAGGGAAGGCGAAACTCAATACCATCTGCCTTGGCCAGGGCGCCGTCCAATTCAGGGCCTGTGGATGCGCCGCTCCAGATTTTCACCTTGAAGGGATTGCCGGCGGCATGCTCCGCTTCAATGCGCGCCGCGAGCGCCAGCGGAACGGATTTCGGATAGCCGGAACCGGTAAAACCACTCATCCCGATCGTGGTGCCATTGGTGATAAGGCTCGCCGCATCCTCGGCGCTCATGATGCGATCACGCAAGGCGAGATGCTGGATTCGGCTATTCGTCATGTTCAATTCCCTTGAAGCAGAGCATCAGGCCATACCGGCCAGCACACTATACCCCGTGTTATGCTAGAATTTTGAACCAAGCCTGAGAGCATGCCGGATGCACTTTGTCATGTGTTGGCAGATATGCGGGATTGCAGATCAGGCCAGCGCCCTCATGCGAGAGCGCGCCAAAATACCATGTCTGAAAGATCTGCTGGCGGTGAGACAGGGATTCGAACCCTGGAGACTATTGCTAGCCTACACACTTTCCAGGCGTGCGCCTTCGACCACTCGGCCACCTCACCGCGCTCAGCAGAATGGAGGCCAATAGCGGATGACCATGCAGATCGCAAGACCGTGATTGCCGTTCTGGGCAGCCAAACCCATATCAGCTGCAGAAAGGGAAACTGATATGCTGTTTTCAAAGAAACCCGCGCCCCTGCCGGATGCCCAGAGTGCCCTGCCCGGGCGCCCTTCCGCGATCCCTACGGCGAGCACTCATTATGTCTTCGGACGTGACCTTCAGGGCCCTGTGCCAGATGGTTATGAAGCCGCCGTCTTCGGGCTGGGCTGCTTCTGGGGCGCCGAGCGGAAGTTCTGGCAACAGGATGGCGTCTGGCTGACCCGTGTCGGCTATGCTGGCGGTATCACGCCCAACCCGACCTATGACGAAGTCTGCTCAGGCGGAACGGGCCATACGGAAATCGTGGAAGTCATCTTCAATCCGGAAGAGGTCAGCTTTGCAGAGCTGATGAAGCTGTTCCTGGAAAACCATGACCCGACCCAGGGCATGCGTCAAGGCAATGACATCGGCACCCAATACCGTTCTGCCATTTACACAACGTCTGACGCGCAATCCGAAACGGCCCGCGAGATGATTGCTGCCTATGAAAAGGCGCTCGCCTCATCCGGCCGTGCCGCAAAGATCACGACGGAAGTGAGGCCGGTGGACAAGGTGTATCTCGCCGAAGACTATCACCAGCAATATCTGGCGAAGAACCCGAATGGCTATTGCGGTATGGGCGGCACAGGCGTGTCCTGCCCGATCGGTCTGGGCGTCTCGTCCTGACGACTGTCTAGGCTCCGAAATTCACGGCAAAGCGCTTGCGCGTCTCCAGCATGTTCTTGGCCTTGGCCATCGTGTCGGAGACCGTTTGCGCGCGCTGAATCGTCGGATCCGCCTGCAGGGCCTCAATCACTTTTGACAGGTGGGAGATCGCATCTTCCACCTGTTTGCGGTCGAATTGCACCATGGACCGGGCAATGAGTGCACGGCCGATGTCCATATGAGACTGAACCACACGCCAGGAATCTCTATCGGTCTGCGGAGCCTGAAGATGGCCCTGGCGCAGGCGCAGCACCCTGTCGAGCGCGTCCAGGTCTCCGGCCTGCTCTGCCACGTGTACCCCCGTTGCGCAGAAATCCGCCTCCAGCCTGCGCAGCAAGACAGGCGACAGCGATGCGCAATCATCCAGCATTTCGCCGAGGGCTTCAGCGAGAAGCTTCATTTTCTCCGGCCGGAAGGATTGCGGATTTGCGAGGGCAGGCTGCAATTCCCGCGCGAGGAAATAGGCCGCGATCCGCGGCAACTGACCATCCAGATTCTTAATCCGTCCCGGCAGCGCCAGCGTGAAAGGCCGCGCTTCTTCTGCTCGCAAGCCGCCACCGCGACTTAGACCGTGGATCAGAAACCCTTCATCCCCGCGCCCGGTGCGCTCTGTCCAGAGGAACATGTCGGCCTGGGAGACAATCATGCGTCGACGGGCCCTGGCCAGCGCCCGCCCTTCCAGGCCGCCGGGTATGTGCGAGGTACGAAACAGCTTGAACGGAGCACCGAAATTGAATGCGCCCAAATGGTCCTGCAGTGCCGACATCAGCCACTTGCCCGCCTTGGCACCAGACAGTCCGCCTGGCGGCGCAAGCAGGATACGATAACCGGGGGATTTGTCCTTCGCGGCCCGGCGCAGGCCTGACTCCATCAGGGCCCGTCGCACGGTCTTGGCCAGCAATACAAACAGGATGACGACCACTGCAGCGATGATGAGCAACATCATCACAAAGCCGAACGCAGCCATCTCTCCTCCGGGCAGGACATGCTCCTGAACCCAGGTTTCTGCTGTATCAAACCATGCAAGCACAGGCATTCAGGGCGGACCTCCTGTCTATCCGTGCGATACGGTTCTTGCTTGATGCATGCAACTGATAAACGCTGTTCAGCTCGCCCCTCAGATGATTACACTCGCCTTTCAGGCAACAGTTCGGACAAGAAGGGCAGGAATGCCACAGGGCGAATTCATCACACGGTTTGCGCCCTCACCCACCGGGCATCTGCATCTCGGCCATGCGGCCTCGGCCTTTTGCGTGTGGGGCTTTGCACACGCTGCCGGGGGGCGCGTTCTGCTCCGTATGGAAGACATCGACCAGACGCGCTGCAAACCGGAATATGAAGCCTCAATACTGGAAGACCTGACCTGGCTGGGCCTGGAATGGAGCGGTCCCATCCGCCGCCAGTCAGAGCATTTTGAGGACTATGAAGCCTGTCTGGAAACCCTGCGGGAACGAGGCCTGATCTATCGCTGCTTCAAAACGCGCCGTGAGATCGCGGAAATTCTGGACGCAGAACCCGAATCTGAGATGACGGCCTATATAGGTGCTCAGCTCCCCGCCTCAGAAGAGGCCGAACGGCTTGAGCGCGGAGACGCCTTTGCGTGGCGGTTATCCCTGTCTGCCGCACGGGACACGCTCGGCTCTGCTTATGATGATCTCTCCTATACCGAGTTCGGCCCGGATGGCTTGCATGGCGTGAAAGCAGATCCTGCCCCGTTTGGGGATGTCGTGCTGGGTCGCAAGGAAACGCCGACCAGCTATCACCTCGCCTGCTGCCATGATGACGCCCTCCAGGGCATCACCCATATCATACGCGGCGAAGACATACGGGAGATGACATCCGTTCATACCCTGTTGCAGGCCCTGATGGAGTGGCCACAGCCCCTTTATCATTTTCATCCGCTCATCATGGGGCCGGACGGGAAGAAACTGTCAAAGCGGTTTGGAGACAGGGGATTGCGTGCATGGCGCGAAGACGGCAAGACGCCGACAGACATTCGCGCAATGACAGGCCTTTCATGACAAGCGTAGATATTTCACCACCCGCCCAGCGGGAATGGCTCGGTGTGCTCATGCTGATGGGCGGCGCCGTCGCGGTGGGCTTTGCGCCTATCGCGCTAAGGCTCGGCCTGGAAGATATGGGTCCGCAGGCGATTGCCTTCTGGCGTTATGTTTTTGCCCTGCCTGTCTTGTTGATCCTTGTTGTGGTGTTCGAGCGCAGAGCACCGGGCAAGCCCAATATATTTGCCATTCTGGCCGGTATCTGCTTCGCTCTCGACATCGGCTTCTGGCACTGGTCCCTCACCCTGACCAGCGTATCCAATGCAACCTTCATCGTGAATATTGGCAGCGTGTGCGTGGGCTTTCTGGCCTGGCTGTTCCTGAAGGAACGCCCCGCGCCGATCTGGTTCCTGGCCGTTGTCCTGGCAGTCGCCGGCGCTGCCGCGCTTTCGCTTGGCGGACAAGCAGACAAGGGCGCCTCCTTTGCGGGGGACCGTATCGCCATTATCGCAGCACTATGTGTCTCTGGCTATTTCCTGTGCTCAAAGCTCGCCCGGCGCAGCATGAACGGCCTGGAAACCCTGTTCTGGCTGACCCTTGTCGAGGCGCTCGTAGCCGCTGGCATGGTGATAGCCTTTGGCGAAAGCTTCATGCCGGAAGACCTTTCGGGCTTCAGAGTGCCGATGGTCCTCGGCATCTTCATTCACGTCATCGGCCAGGGCCTGATCATCACCGGGCTGGGCCGTGCGCCCACATCCGTCGCAGGCGTCATCATTCTGTTGCAGCCTGTCGTCGCGGCGGCCGTCTCATGGAAAATGTTCGGAGAAACACTGACGTCACTGCAGGCATCTGGCGGCCTGCTGATCCTGTTCGCCGTCTGGCTGGCCCAGCGCGGCCGTAAGCCACAAGCGGTGGACTGAACACCGGACGCAGCATTACTGTCACGAAATACGTCTATGCCCGCCGCAAAGCCATATTACTGGAGATATCCCATGCGCCGCATTGCCCTTTCCCTTGTATCATTGACCGCCCTGACCGTAGCTGGTTGCGTCGCCCCAGCGGAAACGGTGTCGGTCACAGAGACGCCGCAACCTGCCCCAACACTGCACCGCACTGGCGCGACGCCCGTTCAGGCCGAAGACGCCTATTTCCAGTCCGCCGCAGCCGCCGTTCAGAATAGAATCGCTACACGCGGCGTGAAGCCCGCCAAGAATGTCATCCTGTTTGTGGGCGATGGCATGAGCATTCCCACCATCACGGCCGCGCGCATCTATGCTGGCCAGAAACGTGGGCTCGACGGTGAATCCTACAGCCTGACCATGGAAACCCTGCCCTACATGGCGCTGTCCAAAACCTACAGCAACGATTATCAGGTCGCAGATTCCGCCTCCACTGCCACGGCCATGACCTCTGGCGTCAAGGTCAATTCCGGCACACTGGGCGTGCTGAAGGAAGCCACGCGCAGTAATTGCGCTAGCTCGATAGGCAACGGCACAGATTCCATTTTCGACCTCGCCGAGCGCGAAGGCCTGGCCACCGGTATCGTCTCCACAGCTCGCATCACGCATGCAACACCCGGTGCCACCTATTCGGAAACCCCGAACCGCGACTGGGAATCCGACGCAGACCTCAGAGGCGGCGATGCAGGTGACTGCAAGGACATTGCCCGCCAGCTAATCGAATGGCCCGAAGGCGATGGGTTCGAAGTCGCTATGGGCGGCGGGCGCTCAGCCTTCCTGACCGAGGCCGAAGCTGACCCGGAAAACGAAGGCAAGATGGGCAGCCGCAAGGATGGCCGCGACCTGACCGCCGAATGGGTCGCCAAGGGCCCTGACCATGTCTACATCACCGATGAGGCCGGTTTCGCCGCCACAGATTTCACCTCGGATGTGAAAGTCCTCGGTCTGTTCGAACGCTCGCACATGCAGTTCGAGATGGACCGCGCCAAAGATACGGCCGGAGAGCCTTCCCTGGTTGATCTTACCAAGGCGGCCATCACACGCCTGTCGCAGAATCCGGACGGCTTTGTTCTGTTGGTTGAAGGCGGCCGCATCGACCATGCCCACCATGGCGTGAATGCCGCCCGTGCCCTCGACGAGACCGATGAGTTTGACCAGGCCATCAAGACGGCGATGGACATGACCAACAATGACGACACGCTGATCATTGTCACCGCCGACCACAGCCACACGATGACCATTTCCGGCTACCCCCAGCGGGGCAACCCGATCCTCGGCAAGGTCAATACCGGCCTCGACGACGACCATATGATGGCGCAGGACGGCAAGCCCTACACAACCCTGTCTTATGCCAGCGGAATGACCGCCTGCCGTATGGTCGAAGGTGAGCCGGACTGTACCCGTGAAGATCTCACCGATGTCGATACGACAGCCCCGAACTTCCAACAGCCTTCACTCGTGTTCATGGGCTCAGAAACCCATGGCGGCGACGATGTCGCCATCTTCGCGACCGGCCCCGGCTCAGAACTTGTTTCCGGTGTGATGGAGCAAAACGAGATCTTCCACGTTATGGGAAGAGCCTCCGGACTTGTTGCGGGCCCGGAACCTGAGGCGGAATAAGGACACGGCAAGGTTTGGTAAAATTTACCTACAGGGAAGATGGACCGGTCACCGGCTTTGTTTATGTGGCCAACAGCAAGCGGGATGACCGGTTCCGCACTGCCCGCCCGGGTGACATTATCCGCAATCCCGAACCTGAACCGCCCTATATCGTCGTCAGCCACAATACGGATGATATCATCCTGTCAGACTGGCCGGGAACCTTGTGGACCGCAGAAGTTATAGACGCCAACGCACCGCAGGAAGATGAAGGTGACTTTACCCGCGCGACCGCTGTCAGGCTTGTCGAACGGCTTCCGGCGCACACTCTGTTCGGTCCGAATGGTGAAGCGGTCGCCTGGGTGGCCGACCGGGCCAGCGGCCTCACCTATCAGGAGGCTGACCTTCTGGCCGAACACCGCGCTCCCGGCGCAGCTAGCGCCTATGCCAAGGCCTGGCTGAACTGGGAAGGGCTGACCCCCTCCAGCCGGGAGTATACCGAGTGGGAAGGCATCATTTCGATTGGCAGCGAAGGCCCCTTCTCTCCTGTCGGCCGAGGGTTGCGAACAGTCTTCGGCGCTGTTGTTGCGCAGGCTTGGCGCATTCAAGGCGATGATGCGATGTATGCCGAGGGTGGCCCCGAAGAAGACCCGGACCTTCACCTTGTGGAGCCCTGGGCAAGCGCGGCCCTCTGCCTGGTCGAGATCACCATGGCCCTTGGAGCGCCGGGCCTGCTCAATGCGGAAGATCGAAAGCTTCTGACAGACCCTTGGCGCACCCTGACAAGCCCCAGCCTCTCGTAGCGAGAGGACTCGCCAATCGCACCATTCTCGGCAATGCTTCCGGCATAAAATATAAAACCGGAGGAACCCCATGAAAGCTGCCGTGATGCGCGCGCCCAATGCGCCCCTGTCGATCGAAGACGTCACCATTTCCAAACCAGGACCTAGAGAAGTGCTGGTCCGCCTGAAGGCTGTCGGCGTCTGCCACTCCGATGTTCACTTCTGGGATGGAAACTTTCCCGCCGAATTGCCAGTCATCCTGGGCCATGAAAGCGCTGGGATCGTGGAAGAGGTCGGCTCCATGGTTTCAGCCGTGAAGCCGGGTGACCACGTCATCTCAATCCTCTCGCCCTTTTGCGGCACATGCGAATATTGCCTGTCCGGCCACATGTCTGTCTGTCACACCGTGAACGGAGAGAAATTCCAGCGTCCGCCGACAGAAGCCCCAAGGCTTTCCATCAAGGGAGAGAAAGTCGGCCAGTTCCTGAACCTTTCCTCCTTTGCCGAACAGATCCTGGTACACGAGAACGCCTTGTGCGCGATCGACAAGGACATGCCTATGGACCGCGCCTGCCTGATCGGCTGCGGCGTGGTGACGGGCGTCGGCTCGGTTTTCCATTCAGCAAAAGTGGAGCCCGGCTCAACCGTGGCCGTCCTTGGGTGCGGCGGCGTGGGACTGGCGGCCATCAACGGCGCCGCCATTGCCGGGGCGAGCCGGATCATTGCCGTGGATCTGTCAGACGAGAAACTGCAAATGGCCGTCCGCTTCGGCGCGACCGATACAGTGAACCCGGGCAAGGTTGATGCGATTGAAGCGGTGAAAGAGCTCACCAAGGGCGGCGTTCATTATGCCTTTGAGTGTGTCGGCCTAAAGCAGACCGCCGAACAGGCCTACCACATGCTCCGTCCACGGGGCGTTGCGACAATCGTCGGCATGATCACACCCGGCGTGAACATCGAAGTACCGGGTATCGAACTTCTGGTGACAGAGAAACGTCTTCAAGGCGCTGTGATGGGATCGAACCGTTTCCGCATAGACTTCCCGCGCTTCATCGAACTCTACAAGCAGGGCAAGCTGCACCTGGATGATTTGATCTCCGACCGGATCGGGCTCGATGGCATTACCGGCGCACTGCAGAACCTGAAAGACAATAAAGGCACAGTCGCCCGCCAGGTTGTGGTGTTTGACTAGACACAAGAACCGGTCCTTTCTGCAATGTCAGACAAGGACCGGACCTTATGGCAGGCAAACGCGACAAGAAGAAAAGAGAAGTCTTTGACGCCCTCTATCAGTCTGCCCTGAATCTATTCGACAACAAGGGATACGATGCGGTCACAGTATATGAAATTACTCAAGAAGCCGGCGTTGCGAAGGGCACCTTCTTTAACCACTTCCCCGCCAAGGCAGATATCCTGGCCGAATGGTACAGACGCCTAATAGCCGATGTCATGGCCGCATCGCCCGCAGATGATAAACGCCCCCTGGCAGAAGCGACACTTGAATTAGCGCGCCGAACAATCGGCCTGACTTCGTCGTCACCACAGCTTTGGCAAGCCACGACGCAACTTTCCCCCGTGACATTATCCATTCAGGCTGTAGAGGCCGAGAATGACCGAGCCGTACGCGATCATTATATTTCTCTTGCAAAACAGGCTGTCTCCAGAGGAGACCTGCCGCCCGATACTGACGTGAATGCACTCGGAGATCTCTACCTGACTTTGTTTACGGGTACGGTCCGCCAATGCGTTGTCACGGGCCGGCAGAATGAAATTATGTCTGACCTGAAAACGCGATTTGTGGCCCTTGCCGACATGGCTGCCCGCAGGGGATTGCCCTGAAGAAGAAACCGCAATAAAAATGACCATGGTCATTTTTGGAAATCCCATGCGCACATCTCTTGTCTTCTCAAGTCTCTTCTTTGCCCTTACTGCCTGCACACAGGTCTCGCTTGCGCCGCCAGAGCCTGAGAGACATCTGATCATGCATAATGAGACCGTGCTGCCAGCAGCGCTCGGTATATGGCGTTCGCAGGAATCCGGCTGGATACTTCAGATTACACCTGACGGCATCACGCGCTGGCAGGATACTCCGGCAGCCTGCTATCCCACCCGGCAGGACGGCCCAACCATGATGGGACAGATTGAATACAAATACTTCACCCCTCTGGATGCCGACACAGCCAAGTTTGAATATCTACCCTCGGATGGACACGCCCTATTCAGCAGACTGGAGCGCATGCCGGATCGCTGTACTGATGCACAGATCACAGACCCAGCCGCCCTGTTCGAAATTTTCGCCTCAGCCTTCCAGCAGCACTACGCCTTCTTTGATGTACGCGGGGTCGACTGGTCGGAAATAACATCCAAATCGCGCAAACAGATCACCCCTGACATGAGTGAAGAGGATCTCCTCAATCTCTTCGCAAACATGCTGAAGCCACTTCAGGATTCCCACACAAAACTGATCGCAACAATTGATGGCACGCCGCACCGAATTCAATTCGGGCTGGGCGAAACCCTGCCAAAAGTGCGCAAAAGCATAGGAGAATCTCCTTGGCTGGTTGGTATACTGGATAATCTTATGGCCTGGCTGGACAAAGGCGCCGTTCAGACCGGCAACGAGCGGTTCATCCACGGCACAATCAATGGACATATTGGATACATCCAAATCTTCACCATGGGTGGCTTTACGACCGGGCATGAGGCTGGAACACCAGAATGGGAAAATGACGAGATCATTGCTTTGCACAATCTGTTTGATGAGGCCTTCGCCAATTTTGGCGACACGGATGCCCTGATCCTGGATTTATCCAACAATCGAGGCGGCTATGATGCAATCACACGCGCAATTGCCAGCCGCTTCCTGGATGCCCCCCTTGAGGCCTATTCCGTGCGTACGGACTGGAACGAAGATCCTCTTATCACCTATACAATTGCTCCTTACAGTGATGGCCTGGTTTATACAAAGCCGGTCTATGTCATCACCAGTGATGTCACGGTATCCGGTGGCGAGATTACCACAATGATGTTGCAACAATTACCTCATGTAACGCTTGCAGGTCAGAGGACCCGCGGGGCCTTCTCCACTCCACTTGCCAAGCCGCTGCCAAATGGCTGGTACCTTGAACTATCGAACGAGATTTTTTCGTCTAACGACGGCACAGTTTATGAGGGTCGGGGCATCGAACCCGAGATAACCCTACCCCTGTTTGCCGAGAATCCGCCTATTGAGAGCCACCTTACATCACTGAAACAACTCGTCTCGTGCATAGAGGACGAGACTTGCTGAAGGACCGGGAGCAAGCAAGCGTTGCTCCCGAATAAAAATGCTCAGAACCAGGTGCGGATGCCTACGACCCAGTAGGCTTGGCCTGTTTCATCGCCTGAGGCCTCTATATAATCCGCCGTTTGCCCCAGGGCGCTGTGATATTCCCAGCCGACATAGGGGGCAAATTCCCGTCTGATCTCATAGCGAAGGCGTAGGCCTGCCTGCACATTTGTAAAGCCCGCCCCGGTTTCAAGCTCCGGAATATCCTGAGCGGACATGGCCAGCTCGACACGCGGCTGCAGGATCAGGCGCTGGGTCAAGAGAAGCTCATATTCCGCCTCAAAGTCCGCCGTCAAATCACCTTCGTCGCTGAGATAGAGGGCGCCGTCCACTTCGAACCAGTAAGGCGCAAGCCCCTGAAAGCCGAGCACGGCATGCGCACGGCCTTCAGGCTCAAAATCGTACCGTGCGCCCGCTTGCAGATCAAAATAGGGCGAGACCGCATGCGACCAGAGCAATTGGGCCTCCGCCTCTTCAAAGGCACCCTCCTCGAAGGCATACTCCCCTTCCGTCTTCAAATAGAGCCTGTTGATGTCATCGCCATACCAGGCTGAACCATCCCACACACCGATCTCTTCATCGTCAGACATCTGCACTTCGGCGCGGTTGAGCATCACCCTACCAAAGGCCTGATCACCATTGTGATGCAGGACATGCGCTCGAGCAGCCGCCATTTCTGCCGGATCGAAATAGGCATCTGCCTGAGACCAAGGCGCGCTCTCGGAATGATCTTCATGTCCGGAATGCTCCTGTGCGTATACGGAGGACACGCCTAGCGCCATGATCCAGAGGGCAAGAATAACCGGCCTCATTGGTCGCCCTCCATCTTCATGTCATGTCCCATGCCGGAATGGTTCATTTTGGAATGATCCATAGTCTTATGATCCTGCATTGAAGCGGCATCATCCGATGGCAAAACGGAAACCACCTGCATCATGCCTGCATGCATGTGATAAAGAAGGTGGCAGTGGAAGGCCCAATCTCCGACATGATCTGCCGACACATCAAAGGAGACTTTCTCGGCCGGCTTTACGATCACCGTATGCTTGCGCGGAGAGTAATCTCCGCCGCCATTGACGAGATCAAAGAACATGCCGTGCAGATGGATTGGATGTGGCATCATCGTGGAATTGACAAGGCTGACCCTTAGACGTTCGCCCTCATGAAAGATGATAGGCTCTTTCACTTCAGAAAACTTCACCCCATCGAACGACCACATGTAACGTTCCATGTTCGAGGTCAGATGAATCTCAATCTCCCGTTCGGGTGCACGCAGGTCCGGGTTCCGATCCAGACTGCGCAACTGGGAGTACCGCATCACCCGGTGCCCGACATTTTCCAGACCGAGACCTGGCTCATCCAGACGGCTGATCGGCATCATATTGACCTTTGTCACACCAGGCCCTCGCTTCACAGGGCGAGCCTCTATAGGCCAGCCGTCTGACGCCGCCATATCTCCCATGTCATGCCCCGGCATGCCGTGTGCAGAATGGTTCATTTTGGAGTGATCTGCTTTTTCCCTCGTCAGGGCACTTTCTGTTCTCACCTCATGAGTGATATCGCTATGCCCCATGGCCGAATGATCCATGCCCATATCCTTCATGGTTAGTGTCGGCACAGGCCTGAGAGCCGGGGCTTCAGCACGCATCCCGGCTTGCGGCCCAAATGTCGCCACGGCCTGACCGGATCGATCAATACTCTCGGCCACGAAAGCATAGGCCCGGTCTTCCGGCGGAGAGATGATCACATCATATGTCTCAGCAACGCCCATCTGGAATTCATCCACTTCCAGCGGCTGCACATTCAGGCCATCTGCGGCCACAATCGTCATCGGCAGATCCGGCAAGCGCACATTGAAGATGGTCATGGCCGAGGCGTTGATAATCCGCAAGCGGACGCGCTCTCCCTTGCGGAAGACACCGTTCCAATTGTCCTTGGTCGAATGGCCGTTGATCAGGAAGTGGTAGGTTGATCCGGTCACGTCCGCTATGTCACGCGGAGACATACGCATCGCGCCCCACATCGCCCGGTCAGACCATGCCGCACCAAATCCGCTCTCCCTGGCATCAGCCAGAAAGTCAGGCAGGGTCCGCTGCTGGAAATTGTACGTGTCGCTAGACTTTTTCAGCTTGGCGAAGATCCGCTCTGCCCGCTCAAAGCTCCAGTCCGACAACACCAAAACATATTCCCGTTCATACGCAACCGGATCTACGCCGTTCGGGTCGATGATGATCGGCCCATAATGGCCTTCCTGTTCCTGCAGACCGGAATGAGAGTGATACCAATAGGTGCCGGACTGCGGCACGGCATATTTATAAGTGAAGGTTTCCCCTGGGCGGATGCCGGGAAACGTCACGCCCGGCACGCCATCCATCTGGAACGGCACGAGCAGGCCATGCCAGTGGATGGATGTATCGACATCCAGCGTGTTCTTGACGTTCAGGGTAATCTCGTCGCCTTCGCGAAAGCGGATCAGTGGCGCGGGCAGCGTACCGTTCACGCCGGTCGCTTCACCTACCCTGCCATCAATGCGCACGGGAAACGTCCCGACCGTCAGGTCGAACTCCGTCTCCGTATGAGGATGAAGACCATGATTCCCATCACTGGCACTTCGGGCCCAGGCTGGCAGCAACGTCCCCAGGCCACTGAGCAGGCCGGACGCGGCCGACGCGTACATGAATTGTCGTCTGTTCAACATGTTTGAAAATCCAGAGAATTAAGTGTGCTGCACAAGGCAGCTTTCCAGCAGGCAAAGCCTCACCGGATGCGCACAAACCAGCGCATCTCACTCAATTCAGAAGACGGATTTTCAAGCTGACGGGGGTAATGTTTGGCGGGTCAGGCATCTGCCTGGGCGGTCCGCGCGCCTCAAGACGATAGGCTTTCTGGGATACCAGGCCTGGGGGCACCGGCATCACGACCCTTGTGGTTGGCCCCTGCACGCCCTTGGTACTGAAATCCGCGGCCTTTGCCAGAAAGGGCGTATCCGGATGGCACTCCGCCTTTGGCATATCCGAAGGCGCAGACGCCATGTCGTCACAATGGCCCGCAGACGCCGCCGGCACGTCCATGGCGGCATGCGCAGCGCTGGTGCCGTGGCGCGAGTGGTCGGTACAGGCACACATCGCCTGCTGCGATCCCAGGAAAATGGCCACCATGACCAGAAACAGATTACGCAGTGCCAACACCATTCCCTAGCCTTTCCTTGGGATGATACCTAGGACAGCCAAAGGCCATGGGCAATATACCGAGGGTGCGCGCTGTGCCTCTAAGGCTGCTCGTCCTCGAGCGTGCCATCAAAGAATGACCTGAAATCAGAGGTCAGCGCTTCCAGCGACGGCTCATGAAGATACATCATGTGACCGCCTTGATAATATGTCATGGCCACATTGTCGGCCGGAATACCGTGACGGGCGAAAGTCATCTCCGCATCAAAGAAGGGAGTCACAAGATCATAGACACCATTCGCCACCCAGACTTTCAGGTCTGAATTGCGGCGCATGGCCGTCGCCAGCTTGCGGGCCACATTATAATACTCCGGCTCCAAACCTGCGTTATCTTCAGTGCCGGTAAAATTCCAGCCCTCGGCCACCTCCCCGCTGGAAACGATATAGGGCCGGTCCATCTCCACATTCAGTGCGTCAGTCAGATATTGATTGAACAGAGCCGAATAGGCCGAACTGACACTGTAGCTTGCCGCGTCACCTGACGGACGGTCAGCTGCATCGTCTGCTTCATCGCCTGTATATCTCGCATCAAGCCGCCCGAGTGCCACGCCCTCATCGCGCAAGAGTTCCTTGGTGAAGCGCGGCGTCAGGATACGCAGATCCGAATGCTCGATATACTCCGGCGAAAGGCCGGTGAAATAGGCCAGGCGATCGCGGATATGCGCGCGTTCCTCAGCGCTGAGCCGCGTACCCCTCAACAAGGCAGGCGCATACTCATCCTGCGCGAAGGCCCGTGCCTGAGTCAGGAAATCAGCCTGGCTGATGCCGGCCCCCGCCTTGCCATGATACTGCGCAGTCGCAGCCATGCTCGGCAGATAGGTGACATAGGAATAGAAATTGTCGTGAACGGGTGTGGAGCCTTCATAGTCAAGCGCCTGTGAGATCAGCATCAGGCCATTGAAGGCGATGTCCACATCCCCCGTCGTCATTTCATAGACGAGATAAGCTGCGCGAGTTGTCCCGAAGCTTTCGCCGGTAATGTATTTTTTCGCATTCCAGCGTTTGTGGTCCGTCAACCAGATGCGCATGAATTCGGACAAGGACGCAGCGTCCCCTTGTTCAGACCAGTAAGTCTTGCCCTCACCTTTCCCGATCACCCGGCTGAACCCCGTGCCGATGGGGTCGATGAACACAAGGTCGGTCTCATCCAGTAATGAGAAGGGATTGTCGACAAGGCGGTACGGCGCCGCGCCATCGTCTGCGTCCGCGGCGCTCGGAACGACAACGCGCTTGGGGCCCAACAAGCCCATATGCAGCCAGATGGAAGCAGAGCCTGGCCCACCATTGAACACGAAGGTGACCGGACGGTCACTGCCTGCTTTTTCCTTGATGTAGGAATAGGTGAAGAGGCTCGCCTCAGGCTCACCGCTGTCGCCTTTGAGATATGTCTCGCCAGCTTCAACCCGATAGGCAACGCGCTGCCCGTTGAATGTGCCTGTATGCGTGCTCGTGAAAAGAACAGGGTCCGGAATGGGCTTTGCTGCCTCTTCCGTCTCGGTCTTCGCCGTATCTGTTTCCGCAAAAGCCGGGGCAGCCACCGCGACCAGCAGCGCCATTATCCATCCACGCATGTCACACCTCTTTTCTAGAAGGTGACATCACACGGAATTTCCTTTCACGGCAAGGCCTTGCCTATGCTCTCAACAGCTCGTTCACGCCGGTCTTGGAGCGCGTCTGGGCATCCACCGTTTTCACGATCACGGCGCAAGCGAGGCTCGGTCCGCCATTCTTGTCCGGCAGCGTGCCCGGCACGACGACGGAGTAAGGCGGTATCTTGCCATAGGTGATCTCGCCCGTCTGGCGGTTCACGATCTTGGTGGACTGGGTGATGAACACGCCCATTGCGATGACAGAGCCTTCGCCCACAACCACGCCCTCAACCACTTCAGACCGCGCGCCGATGAAGCAATTGTCTTCAATGATGGTCGGGTTCGCTTGAAGCGGTTCCAGAACGCCGCCAATGCCAGTGCCTGCAGAGATATGGCAGTTCGCACCAACCTGCGCGCAGGAGCCGACAGAGGCCCATGTATCAATCATCGTGCCTTCGCCAACATAAGCACCAATGTTCACATAGGACGGCATCAATACAGCGTTCTTCGCGATATAGGCGCCGCGGCGCACGGCGCAGGGCGGCACGGCGCGGAAGCCGGCAGTCTCGAAGTCAGATGTACCCCAGCCCTGGAATTTGGAGGGCACTTTGTCCCACCAATTCCCGCCGCCCGGCACGCCGGAAATCATGCCATTGGCGTTCAGGCGGAAAGACAGCAGCACGGCCTTCTTCAGCCATTGATGCACTTCCCAGCTGCCATCGCCATTCGGGCTCGCAACGCGGGCTTCACCGGAATCGAGAAGGTCAATGGCGGCCTCGACTGCATCGCGCACGTCACCGCGTGTTTCAGTGGTCAGCGTATCGCGGGTTTCCCACGCCTGTTCGATGGAGGCGGCAAGGGCTTCTGTCATTTTTTTCTCCGGGGGCCGTTTAGTCCAAGGTTTCAATTGCCGCCTCAAGAAAGGCAGCAAGGTCGCCTGTGACATAGTCTATGTGGTCTGGCCCGTCATCCCCCAACAGGTCATCCAGATTGGCCGGACGGGCCTCGATCGGCTCATGGCTCCAATCCTTTTCGGAATGCACCAGTACCGTTGTGAAGCCCATGTCCTTGGCTGGCAGCAGATTGCGGGCAAGATCTTCAAAGAAGACAGCCCGTCCCGGCTTGATGTCATGCAGCGCGACAAAACGGTCATAGGACGCCTGATTGGGCTTGGGTGTATAGCCCGCATCCTCGATGCCATAGCTGCTATCGAACAGATGAGACAGGCCCATCTTGTCCACCACACGCTCAGCATGGCGGCGCGATCCGTTCGTGTAGACAAATTTGCGCCCGGGCAGGGCTGTCAGCGCATCGCGCAATATTGGCAGGTCCGGCAGGGGCGACAGGTCTATCTCGTGCACAAAGTGAAGAAACTCCGCCGGGTCGATCTTGTGGACCTTCATCAGCCCCGACAGGGTCGTACCATAGGTCGCATAATAATGTTTCTGCAGTTTTCGCGCCTCAACTGGCGGAAGATCCAGCAACCGCGAGACGAAATCCGTCATCCGCGTATCAATCTCGGCAAAGAGGTCGCATTCTGCCGGATAGAGTGTGTTGTCGAGATCGAATACCCAGTCCCTGACATGGCCGAAGCTGCCAAATGGCGCGATATGGACGCCCGCCTTGGAAGAGATCATTGGGTTCCCGCCTTGGCAAAATCACGCTCGAAGAATTCAAACACCAGGCGGCGGTCTACCGGTTCCGGCGTGCGTTCAAACAGGGCCGTTCGATAGGCTGAGGCCTCGCAATCATCGCGGCCGACAATGGCGAATTTCGCCCGGCCAACGCAGAAGGCATCAGAGGCTTTCGCCAGCGTCCGCGTGCGGGTGCCGTCTTCCATCTCGCCATAGACATAATATTCCGTGCTCCGCAGACCCCGATCGATGGCGCGCGCGCAGCCGCCTGCTTCCAGCATCCACCAGCCGCGGCTTTCCCAGCCTTCGGTCCCGCGCCGGGCAATGGCGCTCCAGATGCGCTTGTCCGTCCGGTTGCACAGCGTAAAGCCGACATTGCGGCCAGCATCCTTGGCGACCTGTTCCAGAAAATCGATCAGGTCTGAGTCTGACGTATCTGCCGGCAGATTGTTTTTCTTCAGGAAGTCTCCAATCGCCGAGCGCGTCTTGTAGCCGATATGGCCATCAATCGCGCCGGAGAAGACATTGGCTTCTTCCAGAAGGCGCTGAACCCCGGCTGTGCGGGCCTTCTCCAGATCATAATTGTCGATCTCGGTGAAGCTTGTGCTCCAGCGTGTGCGATTGGTGATCTGAACGGGGCGGAAACCGCGCGGCTCCAGGCCCATGGCAGTACAATTGGGCGGGCTTTCCAGAGAGAAGCCACCGGTCGGGTCCACGCACAATTCCGTCTCACCGCGCCATTCGCGCACACCGCCGCGATGGGCGCTGGATGTGCGGCCATATAGAAAGTGATATTTCGGCTCCAGCGGACCTTTCAGGGCCAGCTGGCATGAGCCCGGCTGCAGTTTGATCCAGCCATCGACATTGATGCTGCCACCAACCGGACGACCGACGGCGGCTTCGATGATGTAGCTTGTCTTGTTGCAGAGTTTCCAGCCATCGCCCTCCTGCGCCTGCGCAATGGCTGGCAAGGCCAGACTGGCCGCAAGAAAGACAAGACCTTTAAGAAATGAGCGTACCTGCGCCATGTTCGGTAAATAGCTCCATGAGCAAGGCGTGCGGCGCACGCCCATCGAGGATGACTGCCGCCCCGACCCCATGTTTTACAGATTGGGCCGCAGTTTCAAGCTTCGGTATCATACCACCTGCAGCTGTACCGTCTGAAATCAGCCCCGGAATGTCATCGACGGCGATATCGCGCAGCAGGTTTTTCTGCTTGTCCATCACCCCGGCAACATCCGTCAGCAGGAACAGGCGACTTGCGCCAAGGGCTGCCGCCAGCGCGCCTGCCGCCGTGTCGGCATTCACATTATAGCGGTGGCCATCAGGCCCGGCGCCGACCGGGGCAACAACCGGAATAAGCTGGGAATCGGATTTCAGCAGGGCATCAATAACACTTGTATCGACAGCGCTCGGCTCACCGACAAAGCCAAGATCCAGAACCTGCTCGATATGACTATCCGGGTCGCGTTCTGTCTTCTTGGCCTTCTCGGCCTGGATCAGATTGCCATCCGAGCCGGACAGGCCAACCGCCTTGCCCCCTGCCTGGTTGATGGCGCGGACAATGGATTTGTTGATCGGGCCGGACAGCACCATTTCGACCACTTCCATGGTCGCTTCATCTGTGACCCGCAGACCGCCCTTGAATTCGGACACAATGCCCAACCGGTCCAGCAACTTGCCGATCTGGGGGCCGCCGCCATGCACGATAACGGGATTGATGCCCAAGGTCTTCAACAGCACCACATCACGCGCAAAGATCGCTGCCAGGCTCTCATCCACCATGGCGTGGCCGCCATATTTCACGACAATCGTCTTCCCGGCATAACGCTGGATATAGGGCAGCGCCTCCGAAAGCGTGCGGGCGGTGAACTGGGCGGGGGAAATCTGGTCTGTCATGCGCGCCCCTTTAGCGTGGTTTTTCCGCCTCGGTAAGGGGTGAGAATTTTTACTGCATTGCGAAACCGCCAGACCTATGCTGCGTTATGCGCTGATCACGATGCCGCAGGCGTCGCTATTATTGGACAATTGCCCCTCCCCCCAACAGATACGGTTATTCGCATGGCTCAAAGCAGACGCAATGTGGTGGTCATTGGTCTAGGCACTTTCGGTATGGCCGTCGCGCGGGAATTGACCCGCATGGGCGACCGCGTACTGGGCGTAGACGTCAAAGAGGCGGAAGTCGCCTCCATCGCAGACGAAATCGACTCCGCCCTGGTCGCAGATGCCGCGGACATGAAGGCCGTCCGAGAGATCGGCCTGGAAGCCTATGATGCAGTGGTCATATCCATCGGCGAGAACATGCAATCCAGCATCCTGGCATCGATGAACATTCTTGAGGCGGGCTGCACCGATGTCTGGGTCAAGGCGCAGAATGATACGCACAAGACCATCCTGGAGCGGATCGGCATTCAGAATGTTGTCCTACCGGAGGCCAATGAGGGCCTCCACCTGGCACAACTGGTCCACAATCCACGCATGCGAAATTATCTCTGCCTGTGGGATGAAGTTTTCCTGGCCGAAATTCGCGTACCTTCCCGCTTCAGCACGCGCGGCTTCTCTCCACAGCGCTTGAAGGAAAAATATGCCCTCTCCTGCCTGGGCGTGATCCGCGACAAACAGGTTTTTCCCATTGAAGACGGCGAACAGAATCTGGGGGAAGATGACCGGCTCATCCTGTTTGGGAACCGCGCCGACATTCGCCGCTTCGCAGACGGATCCGACGCTTGAGCCTGAAAGACCGCCTTTCCACGCTGCCGACCCCCGCCCTTCTGGCGCTGATCTATCTCAGCTGGATTCTCCTTGGCATGCTCGCGCTGAAGCTGCCATTCTCCACCACGACCGACATCACCTGGTCAGACGCGCTGTTCACGGCAACATCTGCTGTCACCGTGACCGGGCTGGCTGTCGTCGATACCGGCGCGGACTTCACCCATTTCGGGCAAGGTGTCCTAATGGTGCTGATTCAGCTCGGCGGCATGGGCATGATGACCTTCGCAGTCGTGGTCCTGTCTTCCATGGGCATGCAGATCGGCTTGGCCCAGAGACAATTCCTGCGGGAAGAAATGGGCCTGCGCTCGATTGGCGGCCTCCTGGAACTTGCCTCCTTCATCTTCCGCTTTGTCCTGATCTGCGAAATTGCCGGCGCCATCCTGCTATGTTTTGAATTCGTGCCCCAGTTCGGCTGGAAGCAAGGCATCTGGCAGGCAGTCTTTCATTCCATCTCGGCCTTCAACAATGCCGGGTTCTCGCTTTTTCCAGACAGTTTGATGGGCTATGTCGGCTCTCCCACCGTCATCTATACGACCTCGATTCAGTTCATTATCGGCGGCCTGGGCTTTGCCGTGATCTCGGACCTTGTTGTCTCAAAGCGTATCAGCCAGCTGTCGCTGCATACAAGGCTGATGCTGGTCGGCACTTTTGGTCTGATCCTGTTTGGCATGTTGTCCTATGCCGCTCTAGAATGGAGCAATCCGCGCACCCTGGCGGGCCTTCATTCGCTGCCGGAAAAACTGAATGCCATCTGGTTTGAGGCCGTCACGCCCAGAACGGCTGGCTTCAACTCCATGGACACAAGCGCCATGCGCCACGACACAACACTGATAACCATCGTACTGATGGTGATTGGCGGCGGCAGCACGTCAACGGCTGGCGGCATTAAGGTCACCACCGCTTTCGTGCTCCTCCTCGCCACTTTCGCCTTCTTCCGCAGCAGCGGCAGAATGCGCGCCTTCGGCTATTCCATCGGTCTTGCCGAAGGCCTGAAAGTGATGGCTCTGCTGACGATCAGCGTGTTCACGATCTTTGCCGGCATGTTCATCATCACCGCGACACACGAACTGGACTTCATGGACGTGATGTTCGAAGTGTGCTCGGCCTTTGGCACCGTCGGCCTCAGCCGAGGCATTACCGGAGACCTTAACGAGGTCGGCCGCGCGGTGATCTGCTTGATCATGTTCCTGGGCCGGATCGGACCGCTAACGCTGGGCTTCTTCCTGGCGACCAAGACGCAGCCACGTGTGAAGTATCCCGAAGGCTCGGTCTTCCTCGGTTAAGCAGCCGCCTGCATATCCAGACTCATGAACACACTATGGGGATCCTCCACATAGGTTCCAAATGGCGGGCAATACGTGAAGCCATAGGCTTCATAAAGTTTGCGAGCCGGAATGAACCCATCCATTGAGCCCGTCTCCAGATACAGCGCCGCGTAACCGCGTGCACGGGCCTCAGCCAGAATATGCTCCAGCATCACGCGGCCATGACCCTTTCCGCGCAAATCCTGCCGCGTATGCATGGATTTGATCTCGCCAGCTCCGTCCGCCAGATCCTTCAACGCGCCGCACCCGACAAGCGCCTCATCCTGCCACATCGACCAGAACGTTACCTCTGGCACTTTCAGGCCCTGCAGAGGCAGGAAATGGCAACTCCCCGGCGGGCTGAGCGACAGCATGAGGTCCGCATGCGAGGTCAACAGCTCCGCCACTTCAGGGCCGCTCAAATCATCAATCCGGATCTCCAGAGACATACCGCTCTCCTATTGCCTCGCGGCGGATAGTGCTCACCCAGCCCTCAAGGTCAATATCGAGAGGAAAAGGTACAAGGCGACAAGACTGACTTTGCCCAGTAGGCTGGCAGAAAGATATAATACCGGGGGAAATGCACATGTTGAAACGCATACTGGCCGCACTGGGTGTCCTGCTCGCAGCGTTTCTGATCGGGGGCGGAGTTTACCTCTGGCACCCCCTGCCCGAAAATCCGGATGCCGGAACTCTGGCTGCTGCCGCCGCAGACTATGATGCTCAGATCCTCCGTGACAGCTGGGGCGTTCCACATGTGCGCGGGGCGCGCGACGCAGACGCAGCGTTTGGCATAGCCTATGCCCATGCCGAGGATGATTATGAGACGATCCAGGAAGTGGTCGCAGCCACGCGCGGTGTCATGGCCAGTTATCGTGGCAAGGATGCCGCGCCGGTCGATTACATGGTCCGTCTGCTGGGCGTGTGGGATACGATCGAAGCGCGTTATGACAGCGACGTTCCGGAAGAGACCAAAGCCATTGCGGAGGCTTATGCCGCGGGGCTGAACCTGTACGCTGCTGAGCATCCCGGCACGACCTGGCAGGGCCTCGCGCCATTTACAGCGCAGGATGTCGTCGCGGGCTTCATCTTCAAGACACCCTTTTTCTACGGCCTTGATGGCACATTGATGGAGTTGTTTGGAGAAGACTACACGCAAACCATCGCGCTTGATCCGGAGGGAGAAGACCGCAAGGCCTTCCTGATGGCGCCCAAGCGCATGTCTGAGCGCGGATCGAATGCCTTTGCCGTCTCGCCACAGCGATCAGGTGACGACGTCACGCGGCTCCTCATCAACTCTCATCAGCCCCTGACGGGTCCGGTGGCGTGGTATGAGGCGCACATGGCATCAGAGGAAGGTCTCGACATGACAGGCGGTCTGTTTCCCGGCACACCGCTGATCCTGCACGGCTTCAATGCGCATTTGGGCTGGGCCAACACGGTGAGTGCGCAGGACCTGTCGGACGTCTATGTGCTGACACGCAATCCGGATAATCCTCACCAGTACAAGCTTGACGGCGAGTGGACCGATTTCGAAGAAACCCCCGTCACACTCATGGTCCGCCTTGCCGGTCCTTTCGCGCTACCCGTCAAGCGTAAGGTCCTACGCTCTGCCCATGGTCCGGTGATTGAGGCCAAGCACGGCACCTATGCCCTGCGCTATGCCGGCATGGGAGAGATCCGTCAGCTGGAGCAATATTACCGCCTGAACAAGGCGGCCTCTCTGGAAGACTTTCTGTCCGCAATGTCGATGAACGCCCTGCCTTCCATCAATTATATCTATGCAGACGAAGCCGGAAACATCGCCTTCATTCACAATGGCCAATATCCTGATCGGAATGACGCATGGGACTGGTCTGCGGATATGCCAGGCGACCGGTCTGACCTGATCTGGCAAGATTATCGCGACTGGGATGCTGTACCGAAGCTGATCAACCCCATGTCCGGCTTTGTCTTCAACGCCAACAACCAGCCCTTCAGCGCAACAGATGGACCAGACAATCTGCAGCCAGAAGACTTCCCGCAAAGTATGGGCCTGCAGACCAATCAGACCAATCGCGCTTTGCGCGTCATCGAACAGACAGATGGCGCCACCCCGATCGGAGAGGCTGAACTGCTGCGTATCAAATTCGACAACGCCTATGCAGACGGCTCAGAAACACAGGAAATTGTCGCCGAAATCCTGGCCATGGACTGGAGCGAGGATGCCGAAATGCAAGCCGCCGCCCAGCATCTTGCCGCGTGGGACTTCAGGACAGACGCCGCAAACCGGCATGCCGCGCTCGGCGTTTTGACCGTCCTGCGAGAAATCACGGCGCGTTACACAGGAGAGGCTGCGCCACCCCGGGAGCAAGCCTTCCGCGAAGCCGTTCGCTGGCTGACGGATCATCATGGCGGCGTTGATTTGGAATGGGGCGAGGTAAACCGCCTCGTGCGCGGCGGGGTAGACCTGCCTCTAAGTGGTGCGCCGGACACGTTACGCGCTGTCTATCCAGCAGGCATTCGCGAAGACGGCGAATTACACATGAGTGCCGGCGACAGTTGGATCGCACTCGTCGAGTGGGACAGAGACGGCACACAAACTGCGCGGGTGATCCATAATTTCGGAAGCGCCACGCTGGACAGTGCATCACCGCATTATGCTGATCAGGCGCCTCTGTTCGCAGCCGAAGGCTGGCGCACAGCGTTGACAGACTGGGATGCCATCGAAGCGAATGCGGAACGCATATACCGTCCGGGGAAAGATTAGATCAGGCTGGCCACTTCGGCGCGCAGCTCCGGAATGCCCCACCCTTTTTCGGATGAGGTCATCCGCACGAGAGGATGCGCCGCGCCATGCTTTTTCAGCTTGGCTTCAATGCCGGCAGCGATGGCGTCAGCCTCGGACTTTTTCAGCTTGTCGACCTTGGTCAGCACAATCTGGTAAGTGACGGCAGAGGTATCGAGCATTTTCATGACGTCCTCATCCGTATCCATCAGACCTCGGCGCGCATCGACCAGCAGGAAGACCCGGCGCAGGCTCGGCCGCCCGCGAAGATAGGAACGCGTCAGCTTCATCCAGCTTTCGGCCTGGGAACGACTGACCTTGGCATAGCCAAAGCCCGGCAGGTCAACCAGGTAAAGCTGGCCTTCTCCGAGATCGAAATAGTTGAGTTCGCGCGTCCGCCCCGGCTCGGCTGAAGAGCGCGCCAGCTTGGCCCGGTTTGTCAGGGCATTGATCAGCGAAGACTTGCCGACATTGGACCGGCCCGCAAAGCAGACTTCGGTCCGGTCCGCGGGCGGAAGACCTTTCAGGTCCACCACGCCTTTGACGAACTCGACCGGCCCGGCAAACAGCACACGGCCGACTTCGAGCGCCTCTTCACTGAAGCCGTCACCGTTTTCCATCTGCCTAATCCGCCGTTTTCTTCTTGCCGCCCATCAGGCCTTTCAGGAATTTGCCGATCTCGGTCTCAACCCCGTTACGCCGCATGATGAAATATTGCTGCGCGAAGGAAAGCAGGTTCGACCACACCCAGTACATGACCAGGCCTGCGGCAAAGCCGCCAAAGACAAACATGAACACCAGCGGCATCGCCTGAATGATGCGGCGTTGCGTCGGGTCTGGCGGCGGCGGGCTCAGCGTCTGGATCGCCGCCATGGTGACGCCGTACAGGATCGGCAGGATACCGATGCCAATGACGATACCAACGAACGGAATGGATTTCAGATCAGCGGCAGACCACCACGGGATCAGACCGAACAGATTACCAATCGCGGTTGGATCGGGCGCCGACAGGTCTTTCAGGAACAGGAAGGGCGTGTGGCGCATCTCGATCGTCACATACAGCGTCTTGTAGAGTGCATAGAAGATCGGGATGGTGAACAGGATCGGCAGACAGCCCCCAATCGGGTTCGCGCCTTCCTGCTTGTACAGCTTCATGATTTCCTGCTGCTGGCGCTGCGGGTCCGCCTTGAAGCGCTCGCGGATGTCCTTCATCGGCTCCTGCAGCTTCTTCATCTTCGCCATGGATTTGTAGCTCTGATTGTAGAGCGGAACGAGCGGCAGCTTGACCAGAACCGTAAAGGCAAGGATCGCCCAGCCGAACGAGCCCACAATGCCGGACAGCCATTCCAGCGCATAGAAGAAAGGCTTGGTCAGGAAGAACGCCCAGCCCCAGTCAATCGCATCCACCATACGCGGAATGCCAAGATCATTCTGGTAATGCTGCAGCACTTCAAAGCGCTTCGCGCCCGCATACACACTATTGGAAACCGTCTCGCTGGCACCGGGTGCTAGCGTCAGAGACGCCGTCTCCGTGCGCAACTCCAGCCCGGCTCCGCGGGAGAGCTTGCGCTTGTCGACCATGCCGGCAAAGAAACGGTCCTGCTCAGGCACCAGCGCGCCCAGCCAGTACTTGTCTGACAGGCCCCACCAGCCACCCTGGTCGGACGGGAAAGTGCCCTCTTTCGTCTCGCCCTTGATTTCTTTCATCTGGAACAGCGGCTTGTACTTCTTCATCCGCAATTCATCGTTCACCACGCCCATAAGGCCGACATGAGCAATACCGGTTTGCTTGCCAGCGCCAGGATCGGTGACATCCAGGAAGCCTTTCCAGTCACCATGGCGCTCAATAGAACCGACCGGGCGCAGCTCACGCGGCGCGCCGGATGTATTGGTCACCGTATCGGTGAAGGTGAACATGTAATCGTCATCAACCGAAATCTCGCGGTCGATGGTCAGGCCATCCGTTTCAAGACGCAGTGTGATCGGGGTTGAGGTCGTCAACGTGCCCTCTCCAACCTGTTTCCAGGGAGAGTTGCGGCCCGCCACCAATGTAGAGCCGTCAGCCCAATACCAAGAGGCGAAATAGCCATATTCGCTGTTCTCAGGACGGAACAGGCGGACTTCTTCAAGTTTTTCGACCGTCAGAAAGTACTTTTTCAGGCTGAGGTCATCAATGCGGGAACCGGACAGGCGGATTGTGCCATCGACAGAGTCCCCATTGAAGGCAACCCGGGCATCCTCCTGAATGGCTTCTTCAACCGGCTTGATCTGTGCAACAGCCGGCACGCTGGAATCTGCGGTCGTTGCGGTCTGCTGTTCGGCCTGCTCAACCGCCTGCTGCGCCTCGAATTTCTGCTGCGCGGGCTTCATGATAAAGTTCTGATAGGCAAACACGAACACGATCATCGCAACGATGGCGATCAGGAAATTGCGCTGGTCTTCTTTTTCCATCTGCGGATCCCGGAAAATCTATATCAGCCCGACCGACTCGGCGGTGGGGGTTTTTAATCAGCGGCGAGGCTTATCAGCGCACTTTCCATATCGTCAAGCAAACGTGCCCAGCCAATCTCAGGCGTCTCCATACGTGCAATGAAGACATAATCCCACCCCGCTTTCCCATGCTGCGGCAAGAGAACACGCGCGGCTTCACGCAACCGGCGCTTGGCCCTGTTGCGGATAACGGCATTTCCGATCTTCTTGGTGGCGGTAAACCCGGCGCCAATGTGATGGCCGGGGGCCTCTCCCCGCCTGGGGCGCGCCTGGATTACAAGGGCCTTGCGCCGCTCTAATTTTCCGTGACGCACATAAAGAAATTGAGGCCGCACGCGAAGACGGGCGACCTCAATCTCGGAAGTGTGCATTTCGCTGGTCATGGCCTGGCATCCGTCCTTCAGTCAGACGGGGGCGGCCCCGCTCTTAAGCGGACAGCGACTTGCGGCCTTTGGCGCGGCGGCGCGCCAGCACCTTACGGCCATTTTTGGTCGACATGCGGTCGCGGAAGCCATGGGTGCGCTTGCGGCGAAGGTTGCTCGGCTGGAATGTGCGTTTCATCGGTCTGCTCTGAAAGCTAAGTATCTCGGAAAGAGGGGCCAATACAGGCATGAATGGCCAAGGTCAAGCCATCGGGGCATAACAAGACAGCACTTTCCTGAGCGCCCCATGCGGCAGACTCTTTACACGAGACAAGAGTCTCGCGCACTCTGTGAATGTGGGCGGGCGCAAAATTTTCGAAGAGGTCACATGCGGTTTCAGCGCTCTGCCGTTCTTTGCCTTCTGGCCCTGCTTGCCATACCGGCAGCGGCCATCTCCCAGACCATGGATTATGACCGTCTTGACGCCCGGCTGACCCGCCTGGCCGCAGACGAGGACATGGTCGGCCTATCGGTCGCCGTGATTGAGGATGGCCGTATCGCCTTCGCCAAGGGCTATGGCGTCACCGAAATCGGGGGCGAGCCGGTCACCGATGACACGGTGTTCCGCTGGGCCTCTCTCTCCAAAGGCGTGGCCGCGACAGAAATTGCCATTCTCGCCAGCCAGGCCCGTCTCAACATCACCGACACGGTCGGCAGCTTCAAGACCAGCCTGCGCCTGCCCGGCGGCGGGGAACAACGCGCGACCCTGGAAGATGTCCTGTCGCATCGTCTCGGCATTCTGCCGAACGCCTATGATACGCGTCTGGAAGATGGCTGGGACCCGGCCAAGATCCGCGAAAGCCTGAAATCCCTGAAGCCTGTCTGCGCAATTGGCGAGTGTCATACCTACCAGAATGTCGCCTATGACAGCATCGCCGAAGTGGTCGAGGATGTCACAGAGTCAAAATATGCTGACGCGGTGCAGCGCTCCGTCTTCGTTCCGCTTGGCATGGCAACCGCCAGTATCGGCCGCAGCGGCCTGCAGAACTCCCCCTCCTGGGCCCGCCCCTACTCCAAGCGTGGCCGCACCGCGGGACGCCCTAAGGAGAAAATCGTCAATGACAATTATTACCGCATACCGGCCGCGGGCGGCGTCAATGGCTCGATCCGGGATCTCGCACTCTATGCCCGTGCGCATATGGGCCTGGTCCCCGACGTCCTGGGCGAGACAGCGCTCGACTTGCTGCAAACCCCGCGCATCTATACCCGGCGCGAGCAGGCACGCATGTCCAGCCGCTATAGAGGCACCGTGCGCGACGCCCGTTACGGGCTTGGCTGGCGCATTTACAAATATGGCGAAGCAGGCAACCGCGTTGTTGGCCATCGCGGCGCCGTTGAAGGATACCGCTCTTTCATCCTGTTCGATCCTGACCGCGATACGGGCGTTGTCATCCTGTGGAACTCCAGCTCCCGCCAGCCGAACGGCATCGGCTTTGAGGTGATGGACATGGCCTATGGCCTGCCCTTCCATGACTGGATGGAACTCGACACCTCCCAAGCAGCCGCCGGGCACTGAGGCCCATCTCCCCCGGACGTCAGGGAAACGCACGCAGACGTGAACGGATTTTTCCGTGCGTCAGGCTATGCGTCTGCGGCATTCGCCCCATACTAGACACTTCATGCCCCATTCGATCCTGACCTTCGTGAAAGCCCTGCTGATAGGCTGCGTCCTGACGCTTGCCATCAGCCTGCCTGCTTCTGCGCAACATGCCCAGTGGACCCGCCTTCTGTCTGACTATGTCCACCCGGGAGACGATGGCGTGAACCGCGTCGATTATGCCGCCCTGAAGGCCAATCAGGCCGACCGCGCTGAGCTGGATGTCTATATTGCCAGCTTTGCCGACATGGACCTGTCTGGCCGCGATGACGATACATTCGCCGCCTGGGCCAATCTCTATAATGCCGTAACCGTGCGCTACATTGTGCAGAAATATGCGCTCGGCTCGATCCGGGACGGTTATGTATTCGGCGGCCCCTGGAAGAAGATCAAGGTCACAGCAGACGGGAAAGAGATCTCCCTTGATGGCATTGAGCACGATGTACTGCGTCCGCGCTTTGGCGACCCGCGCGTGCACTACGCCATCAATTGCGCCGCCTGGTCTTGCCCGAACCTGCAGCCCGTCGCCTGGAAGGGCGATACGCTGGACCGGGACCTGGATGCCGCGGCCCGCGCCTATATCAACCATCCCCGCGGTGTCAGTGTCGGCCCCAGAGGCCTGACCGTCTCAACCATTTATGACTGGTTCAAAGACGATTTCGGCGGATCAAAACCCGCCGTGATCCAGCACCTGCTGAAATATGCAGAGCCAGACCTGGCTGAAGCCATCCGCAAGACACCGCGTATCCGGGGCTATGAATATGACTGGTCCCTCAATGATTTTTCCCATGAGACACCACAATGAGTGAGACATCCACGACATCCCGGCCGATCTGGCTGCGCCTGTGGCCGCTTTATCTGATCGCTGCTGGCCTGATTGCGGCATGGGCGCTCAGCCTGTTTGACTATCTGTCCCTGGAAACCTTGCGCCAGCAGCAGGCCACGCTGCGGGCCTTTGTCGATGACCATCTTGTCCTCGCCATTGCGGCCTTTGTCGGTATCTATGCCCTGACGACCCTCTTCATGATGCCCGGCGCCCTTTGGGTGACGATTGCGGGCGGCTTTCTGTTCGGCCTGGTCGGCGGATCGCTTGCCACGATTGCCGGGGCAACCCTGGGGGCCAGCCTGCTTTTCCTGGCCGCAAGAACTTCGCTGGGCGCTTCCTTGCGCAAGATGGCAGGCGGCTATGCAGAGAAAGTCCGCACAGAATTTCAGGACAGCCCGCTGGCCTATATGTTTGCCATGCGCTTTGTGCCGGCCATGCCCTTTGCTGTCGCCAATGTCTTGCCGGCCATTCTGGGTGCGAAATTCCGTGACTATGTGATCACCACTGCGCTCGGCATTGTGCCCGGCGTGGTCGCCTATACCTGGGTTGGGGCAGGCCTTGGCGCCACCTTTGCGCGGGGCGAAGACCCGGATCTTGCATCTGTGTTTCGGAACCTTTTGCCCGCTGCGCTCGCTTTGGTGGTCGTCTCCCTGCTCCCCGTAGCCTGGAAAAAACTGTTTCCCCGCAAGGCGGGCAAGATTGAGGAAGCTTCCTGATGCAAACCCTGAACGTTGACCTGGCCGTGATTGGAGCAGGCTCTGCAGGCCTGTCCGCCGCCGCAGGCGCCGCCCAGTTCGGCCTGTCTGTTGTCCTTTACGAAAAGGGAAAGATGGGCGGGGACTGCCTGAATTATGGCTGCGTCCCGTCCAAGGCCCTGCTCAGCGCAGCAAAAGCCGCTGCCTCCGTCCGTGAGGCAGAGAAGTACGGCATTTCTGCAGGCGCCCCGCAAACAGACTGGCAGAAGGTCAAGGCGCACATCCAGTCAGCCATCGAGACCATTGCCCCGGTCGACAGCCAGGAGCGCTTCGAAGGGCTCGGCGTCACCGTCATCCGTGAGACAGCACGCTTTGAAGATTCCAAAACCCTGGTCTCGGACTCAACGCGCACCGTCGCCCGCCGTATCGTCGTCGCCACAGGGTCGCGCGCTTTTGTGCCCCCCATCGAGGGCCTCAGCGAAGTCCCCTATCTGACCAATGAGACCATTTTCGACCTGCCTGAGCTGCCAGAACATCTCATCATTCTGGGCGCAGGGCCCATCGGTATGGAAATGGCGCAGGCCTTCACCCGTCTTGGCAGCAAAGTTACGGTCGTGGAGAAGGAACTCGCCCTCGGCCGGGCAGACCCTGACCATGCCGCGATCGCCATCGACACGCTGAAGGAAGAAGGCGTCACGCTGCTGGAGGGGCACAAGGCCGTGCATGTGACTGGCCAGGGCAAAAGCATTCATGTTCGCACGGAACGCCAGGACGGATCGCAAACCTCGGTCATTGAAGGCAGCCATTTGCTGGTAGCCCTGGGCCGCCGCGCGGTTCTGGATGGCCTCGCCCTGGACAAGGGCAATGTCGATCACGACGAGACAAGCATCCAGGTCGGAGACAATTTGCGGTCCAAGTCGAATGGCCGCGTCTGGGCGCTGGGCGATGTCGCGGGCCGGGAACAATTCACCCATGTCGCGGGCTGGCATGCTTCGGTCTTCAGCCGCCGTGCCTTCTTCAAGCAATTCACCAAAGCGAACAGCCTGCCCATTCCGGCCGTCACTTATACATCCCCCGAAGTCGCACAGCTGGGCATGACAGAAGCCGAAGCGACAGAGTGCTACGGTGAAGAGTCTGTTTCTGCGCCGAGCTTCCCGTTTAGTGAGAACGACCGCGCCATTGCCGAAGGCAAGACGCTGGGCGAAGCCAAGCTGATCTTGCGCAAGGGCAAGCTGCTCGGCGCGTCAATTGTTGGTGAAGGAGCTGGCGATATCCTGCAACTGGTCTCCGTTGCCATGTCGAACGGGCTGGATGTGAAGGATCTGACCAATTTCATCTCCCCCTACCCGACACGGGCAGAAGTGGTGAAACGGGCGGCAAATGCGCACTTCACAGATGTTCTATTCGGAAAGAACGCAAAGCGCCTCGTCGGCTTGCTCCAACGCATCCCCTAGGCTACTTCAAGCGCGTGACCGAAACGCCTGACGCGCCCGTACCTCAGACTGCTGAAACCCGCGCCACGGCGCGATGGTTCAACAGCCTGTCGTTTCGCCTTTTTGCGCTCACCGTGGTCGCCATCCTGATCGTCGAGGCGTTCATTTTCGTGCCGAGCGCATCCGGCTATCGTATGGCCTGGCTGAATGAACGCGTGCAGGCCGCCCGTATTGCCGCGCTCGCCTTGGACGCCGCACCGGAGCGCTCTGTGTCCGAAGAACTCTCCCAGCAATTGCTGGAAAATGCCGAAGTGCTCGCCGTCGCAGAAACAGAAGACGACATGCGGTTTCAGCTGCTCTCCTCCAACATGCCCATGGAAGGCGAGATGCATGCTGAAGATCTGCGCGACACCAGCGCGCTAAGCCGTGTCCTGGATGTGATCGGCGCCTTCTTCGCGCCAGACGACCGCATTCTCGTCGTTACCGCCATCGGGTCAGAGCCAGACCGGGTGATCGAAGTGGTCGTCCCGCAAGCGCCGATGAAGGCCGGACTCTATGCCTATGCCCGCCGGATTGCGGGCCTTGCCCTGCTCATCGCGATGGTTGCCGCCTCCATCATCTACGTTCTGCTCCACCTCCTTGTCGTGCGCCCCATGCAGCGCGTCACCCTCAGCGTGGAACAGTTCCGCCAGGATCCAGGTGGCTGGACCAAACGTCTGCCGCCGACGCGCCGGAGTGATGAGATAGGCCGGGCACAGAACGCCCTGTCTGACATGGAAGGCGCTGTGGCCGACAGTTTCCGCCAGCGCGCCCATCTTGCTGAGCTCGGTATGGCCGTCGCCAAGATCAACCATGATTTGCGCAACTCCCTTGCCTCCGCGCAGCTTGTCTCGGACACGCTGGCGCGATCTGAAGACATCCGTGTACAGAAGGCTGCACCGCGCCTTGAGCGCGCCTTGACCCGCGCGATCACTCTGGCAACTGAAACGCTCGATTATGGCAAGGCGATGCCACAGCCAGCTGAGCCGGATACGATATACCTGAAACAAGCGATCGACGAGGCCGCCGACGAGGCGCTCGCGGCGTGGCCGTCTGTCGAACTTATAAACAATGTCCACATGCTGGACCAGGTGACCGCAGACCCTGATCACCTTCACAGGATCGCGGCAAACCTTATCCGCAATGCGGCTGAAGCAATGGCCGCAGCAGGCTCCGACCCTTCCCGAATTTTCGTCAGCTCAGAGAATAATCAGATCGAGTTCGTGGACACCGGCCCGGGCCTGCCTCAGAAAGCCGCCGACAATCTGTTCACCCCTTTTGCTGGCACAGCGCGCCAGACAGGTACAGGGCTCGGGCTCGTGATCGCACGGGAATTGGCCGAAGCCATGGGCGGTGAACTGGAACTGGCCTCTACGGGGCCTGAAGGATCTGTTTTCCGGTTGACCCTTCCGCCCAGGGCCTGACATTTTATCGTCATTATCCCGTGCTTTGGGAACCAAATCCCCTACACACGCATTAGTCCACCAGTAAGCTGGATGGACCCTATGACCCCCGAGATGATTGTTTCTGCTTGTGTTTCTGCCGGCGCGGCCTCGATTGCCGGCCTTGCCGTCATTCTGCAACCTGCACTGCCTGGACCAGACGTTAAAGCCGTCGATTATTTTCAGGAAGCGGACTATACGATCTTTGATCATGACTTTGACCTGAAAGGCCGCAACTGCGAAGTCGGCATTCAGAAGAAAGGCATCTGCCTGGCAGACTCGCCTGTCGAAGACAGGATTGTGCCTGGCATGATTCTGCCAACACAAATGCCGGCGACCTCCGCAGAATTTGCCATTATCCTCGAAGCGCCGCTGAAGAAAGCGGAACTTCAAACCGTGCGGTTTGGCCATCGCCTGGCACTGCTGAATCCAGAGACACGCGAAGTTGTCGATGTCATGGACCTCGACGCGCGCTCCTTTGCCGAAGCGCAGGATCTGAACCGCGAGAAGGCCGACATTGTAGACGCTGACGACCAGACCACCTGATCCGAACTTCAAAAACCTTCCAGCCATAAAAAAGCCAGCCCGAAGGCTGGCTTTAATTTTGCTCGGAAGAAACCGATTAGTCCAACTCGTCTTGAACGTCGTCGGCAGCATCATCTACTTCTTCACCCAGCTCTTCTGCAGGGCCATCATTGCTGTCGCAGGCCGCAAGACCAAAAGCGCCAAGACCAAGCAGGATTGCAATAATCGGTTTTTTCATATCCAAAGCTCCTTTTCATCTGCCTCCGGAATGAAGGCGTCCACTTGCCAACGCACAATTGCCGAGACGGTTCCGTCAAACTTATGCCTGTCCACACTCCCTATACGCCGCCTTCAGACCCGCTTGTCTTTCTCCATGTGGATGAATGGCTGATTGTGGCCGACAAGCCGGCAGGCCTTCTATCTGTGCCCGGACGCGGCCCCGAAAAGGCCGATTGCGCCCGCAGCCGCGCGGATGAAGCCTATCCTGGCGCCCTGACGGTTCACCGCCTGGACATGGCAACCAGCGGCCTGCTGCTGTTCGCCCGCACTGCTGACATCCAGCGCGCGCTCTCAAAAGCCTTCGAACAGGGAGAGGTCGCAAAGACCTATCTGGCCGATGTCTGGATGGCACCTGAGGAAGCGAACGGGCTGATTGACCTGCCTCTCATCACAGACTGGCCCAACCGGCCCATGCAGAAGGTGGATCATGAAATTGGCAAACCCAGCCAGACACGGTTTGAGATCATTGACCGCCACGCTGCCGCCTCCCGCGTGAAGCTTATCCCGCTGACCGGTCGGTCTCACCAGCTGCGTGTGCACATGGCAGAGCTTGGCCACCCCATTCTGGGAGACCAGCTCTATGCCCATGATCTCGCGCGCAACATGGTGACGCGCCTGCATCTCCACGCCAGCGAACTGGGCTTTCGTCATCCGGTGACGGGCGAGGACGTCCAGTTCGTGGCCCCCTGCCCCTTCGAAACGGCTTGACCCCGCTGCCACTTCATATTATCGTTTTTCGATAATTACGGAGTTGCCCATGCTACGCGCCGAAATCGTTCGTCTGTCCATGCACCATGTCGACATCAAGATCATCATGGAGGATCGCATGCACGTCCTGCAGTGGCGACGTAACCTGCTATGGGATGAGGTTCTGCTTGATGGGAAGCGTCAGGCCTCCAGCCATGGGTTATGGGGACGTGAGAAAGTCTACGGACTGGTCTTCGGCCGTGACGAGGAAGGCCGCGGCGGCGAACAGGTCATGCTGCTGCTGGACACCGGCGCCCATAATGACTGGTCGCTTGGCGACACTCATGTGCGCGGCGTTCGCCTTGAAGCGCGCGATGGCCCACTCGTTTCCTATGGGTCTCTGGACCCCAAGGCCCTTGAAAAGCCAGCCACCTTTGCCGACTGGATGAAAAAGACAATGGGCATGGAATGGGGCGGCCAATCAGATAGCCGCCCGAATTAAGGTTTGAATATCTCTTGAATTTATGAGGCGCGCTGGTCCGAATTGACCGGCACCAGACGCACGGTCGCCTTGCGGTTCAGCGGCTCGGCATAGCCATTCGCGGCATAGGCGCGGGCCTCGCCCTTCGGCTCAATCCCGATATGGCCTGCCGTAATGTTGCGGGCTTTCAGGCCTTCGACCACGGCTTGGGCGCGCTCATCCGACACTTTGCGGTTCAAATCCACAGGGCCTGCGGCATCGCTATCGCCGGTCACTTCGATACGGGCATAGCGGCAATCGCTCAGATCATCGGCAACAGCGTCCAGAACAGCATCGGCCTGATCGCCGAGGCGGGTCACACCGCGCTCAAAATAGATCGTGAATTCTTCCGTCGTGCAGGCCTTTGGTGCCGGGGCGTAAGTGAGGGGCTCCTGCGGCGGGGCGGGCAGCTCTGCATGGGCTGCCATTGTTGCAGTTACAGCAGAGGCCAGTGTCAGGCTCAGAATTTTCATGGCGAGCTCCTTTGGGGTCAGCTATCCCTTGGAAAACGCCATTTGCCCCCACCGGTTCCCTATAATCTTTTCTTCGTGCGCCCTTCATGGGCCCGGGCAGAGGCTGGATCGGCCGGCCAGTCATGCTTGGGATAGCGCCCGCGCATGTCCTTTGCCATGTCGAGATAGCCCGCCCCCCAGAACTGTCCAAGGTCCTGTGTCGTGGCGACCGGCTTCATGCCCGGGGACAGCATTTCCACGGTCACAGGTACGCGGCCTGCCGCCAGTTTGAGATGCTCACTCAGCCCATAAAAGGCTTGCGCGCGGGCAGAGACGAGCGGCGCGCGATCATCCAGATAATCCACCCGCGCCGTCTGGCCAGACGGCAGTTCCAGGTTCAGCGGGGCATCCCGGCGCAACGCTTCCTGCACCTGCCAATCAAGACTTGTCACCAGCGCCTCTCGCACCGCATGCGGCGGCGGCACGCTGGCGCCCTGACGCTTCAACAGGGGCAAGAGCCAGTCTTTCGCGCTCTCTACCAGGCCCTCCAGGCTCATGCCTCCAGCCTCGATACAGCCTGCGGTTTCCAGCATGCCGATACGGGCCAAGGTTTCCTGCACGACATCATCCGCGCCAATGGCGGGGAAGCCTTCTTCGCGAATGGCGTCCAGCATCGCCGCCGCACAGATTGCCGGCTTCGGCTTGGGCAGCGGCGCCTCGGACAGGACAATCGCCCCCAGCGCTTTCACCCGCCGCGCCGTAAATTTGCCGGTCCTGGGGTCAAAGCTCGCCCGGTCTTCAGAGACGACGCCGCCAATCTCAAGCGCGACAGCCTCATCAATCGGCATGGCCAGGGAAATCCGCGCCTCTTTCGCCGCGCCGCCCAGATCCGCAATCACCAGCCAGTCTTGCTTTGCCAGCGCATCCGTCTCCGGCAACATCGCGGCCCGTCCGGACGCCATCAGATAGCTGCCCGCACTGCCCGGCCGCTTGCGCGCGATCTGGTCCGGCCAGGCCCGCGCCAGCAATTTCGCCATGTCCCCGCCGGGATCAGCGCCGTTGCCCCAGCTTTTGGCTTGCGCCTTCAGGCTCCGCGCCCGGGGAGAGCCATCCTTGCGAAAGCCCGCCAGCCGATCTCTCAAATCCGGCGAGCTGCCGCCCATGCCCCGTTCCCCGGCCAAGGCTGCAATCTCGGCTGCCAGCGCCCGTTCTGCGGGCGACGGCGCACTCGCGACCAGCGCCCCAAGGCGCGGCGGCAGGGGCAAACACGCCATTTCTGTTCCCAAAGGCGTAAGACTTCCCTGCGCATCCAGCGCCCCCAGCGTCACCAGCAAATCCTGCGCGGACTTCAGGCGTCCCGCCGGGGGCTGATCCATCCAGATTAGGCGCCCAGCATCCCGCTCGCCCCATTCGGCCAGTGTCAGCACAAGGCCGGACAGGTCACTCTTCAGGATTTCCGGCACAGGCGCTGGCATCAGGCCCCGCGTCGCGGCCTCATCCCACAGCCGATAGCATACGCCCGGCGACAGGCGCCCTGCCCGGCCCCGGCGTTGATCGACCGAGGCACGGGACGCCTTCACCGTGGAGAGCCGCGTGCCAAGTCCGCCTGCAGCATCCTCCGCCACGCGCGACAATCCGGAATCGATGACGATGCGCACGCCCTCAATGGTCAGGGCGCTTTCAGCAATGTCCGTGGCGAGCACCACTTTGCGCGTGCCTTCCGGGGCGGGAGAGACAGCCGCATCCTGCTCTGCCGGGGTCAATGCCCCGAAGAGGGGCACGACACGTACACTTTCCGGAGCGCCGTCCAGCTGGTCTGCCGTGCGCAGGATTTCCCTTGCCCCAGGCAGGAAAGCCAGAATGGATCCGTCTTCCTCCTTCAGGGCCTTCCGTATGGCTACGGGCATCCGGTCTTCGATCCGCTCGCGGTCCTGAGACCGGCCCAGATAGCGCGTTTCGACCGGATATTGCCGGCCTTCACTCTCGATCACCGGACACGCAAGCACTCTGGATACGCTTTCCGTATCGAGTGTGGCGGACATGATCAGAATACGCAGATCTTCGCGCAGCGCTCCCTGCGCTTCCATCGCCAGCGTGAGTCCCAAATCCGAATTCAGGCGGCGCTCATGGAATTCGTCAAAGATCACCGCCCCGACGCCGCTCAATTCAGGATCAGACAGGATGCGCCGTGTGAACAGGCCATCCGTGATGACCTCAACGCGCGTTTCGCTGGAAACTTTCCGGTCCACCCGCGTGGTCAGACCCACTGTCTGGCCCAGTTTCTCTCCCAGCGAGGTCGCCATTTGCTGCGCAGCCATCCGCGCCGCGATCCGCCGAGGCTCCAGCATGATGATGCGGCCCTCAATGACCGGGGGCTCTCCCAGCAGACCCGCCAGGGCCAGGGGCACGCGTGTCGTCTTGCCCGCGCCGGGCGGCGCAGCCAGTACGAGGCGCGTGTGGTCCGCCATGACTGACCGGATTTCGGCCAGAACATCATCAATCGGAAGGGAAGAGAGACCAGTTCTCACGCTAAGCCTGATAGGCGTTTCGACCCGTAGCTGGCAAGCTGCAGTAAGTTCAGACTCGCAATTGCCATTACGTACAGTGCGCCGTACCGTCGCGCGCAACCAACGGGGCAGGAGCTTTCTCAATGAAATGGTGGTTCGGAATTGATCTCTGGCAGCGTGTGATCGCGGGCTTGGTATTGGGGGCCCTGGTGGGCCTCGGCCTGCGATACGGCATGGGCGCCGAAGCGGCAGGAGATGCCGTCAGGACCTGGGCCAAGCCATTTGGCGACGCCTTCATCAGCCTGATCAAGATGCTGGTTGTTCCACTGATCTTCACCACGCTGCTGTCCGGCGTGCTGGCGATGGGAGACCCGAAAAAACTCGGCAGTCTCGGGGGCCGTGCCCTGATGATGTATATGGGCACAACGCTCGTCGCCGTCAGCTTCGGTCTCCTGATGGGAACAATCATCCAGCCCGGCGCCGGTTTTGACCTGTCCATTGCCTCTGCCGCAGACATTGCAGAGGCCAAGGCCCGCCTGGATGCCAATCCGCAACCCGGCAGTGTCGGCGAGCAATTGATGCACACCTTGCTCTCCATCATCCCGACCAACCCGGTTGCCGCATTGGCCAATGGGGACGTGCTTCAGATCATCTTCTTCTCCATCATGCTCGGCATAGGCATTCTGATGTGCGGGGAAGCCGGCAAGCCGCTGGCCAATGTCATCAACAGCGCGGCCGAAGCCGTCATGAAGCTGACCTTGATTGTCATGGAAACCGCGCCTTTCGGTGTGTTTGCGCTGATGGCCTGGGTGTTGGGTGAGCGCGGGCTCGATATTCTCATCTTCCTCGGCAAGCTGACACTGACGCACTACATTGCCTGCGGCCTGCACATTCTGATCACCTATGGCCTGATCATTCGCGGGGGTTTGCGCCTTCCATTGCTGCCCTTCTTCCGCGGCGCAGTGGATGCCCAGGCCCTGGCCTTCTCGACTTCGTCTTCCAATGCCACGCTTCCGATGACGATTGCCTGCGCCACGAAGAACCTCGGCATCGGCAAGCCGGTCGCCTCTTCGGTCCTGCCACTCGGCGCAACCATCAACATGGACGGTACGGCGCTGTATCAGGGCGTCATCGCCCTCTTCGCCGCGCAGGCCATGGGCACCCCGATGACCATCAGCATGTATGTCACCATCATCCTGATGGCGACGCTGGTCTCCATCGGCACAGCCGGCATTCCGTCCGTCAGCCTGTTCCTGGCCGCCACCACGCTCAGCGTGATCGGGGCCACACCGGAACAGATCGTCGTCGTGATCGCCGTGCTCTTCCCGTTCGACCGTATCCTCGACATGATGCGCACCGTCACCAATGTGACCGGAGATCTCACCGTCGCCACGGCCGTCGCAAAGTGGGAAGGCGAGTTCGACGAGGAAATCTACCGCGCAAGAGACCCGGTCTGACCCGCTACAAATTTCTGGAACTTCAGGCCTGTCGGGGCATTGTGACGCCATGACAGGCCTGAAACCCTACGCTGCGGTCGCAGCCCTCTCCCTTATCATTATTACAGCGCTCGCCCTGGGCGTGCAGGATGTCTGGGGTCTGGATCATCTTGACCGAATGATCACGGATCAAATTGCAGATTTGCGCACACCGCTCCTGAACGAGGTGATGCTGGTCATTACCGCGCTGGGAGATTCCCGCTTTCTGATTCTGGTCAGCATCGTGACAATTGGCGCCTTGCTGATCGCCCGCGCCTGGAAGGAAGCGGGCATATTTGCGGGCGCGTTCCTCCTCACACCGCTCATCGTGAAGCTGATCAAGTCCACTGTCGCACGTCCTCGCCCGACCGTGGACCTTTATGGCGGCGTGGAATCCTTCAGCTTTCCCAGCGGCCATGCCACCAATTCCGCCCTGATCTATGGCGCGCTGGCCCTGCTCTCCATGGCTGTGTTCAAGCGCCTTCCGGGCCGCCTGCTGGCCGTCGCCTTTGCGAGCCTGGCTATCATGATCGCCCTGTCGCGGATCTATCTTGGCGCCCATTGGCCAAGTGACACGTTGGCAGGCCTCGCGCTTGCGGCCCTGATGCTGACCGCCATTGCCGCGCTGACCGAGGGCGACCGCCTGCCAGATGCGGCGCGACATGTGCCTGTCGCGCTGATGATCGTGACGCTGGCCTTCCCGCTATACCTCTTCATCGCGCTGCCCCATGCACGGGAGCTATATACAGCCCTGCAGGCGCAATAGACCTCGCCCGCCTCGCCCAATCACGCTAAGCGGGTCGCCATGCTGACCCGGCGCAAGATCCTCTCCCTCGCAACGCCCGTGATCCTCGCGCAGGCGGCAACCGCGACGACCGGAGTTGTCGACACCGCCATTATGGGCCGCTTTGGCGACAAGTCAGACCTCGCCGCCGTGGCCATCGCCGCCGTCGCCTTCAGCTTCATCTATTGGGGCTTTGGCTTCCTGCGCATGTCGACCACCGGTCTGACTGCGCAGGCGAATGGCGGCGGAGACATCGCGGAATCGCGCGCCATTCTGTTACGCGCCCTCCTGATGGGTGCCGGCATCGGCGCGGTGCTGTTCCTGGTGTCCCCTCTCCTGAGGCTCGGCATCTTCGCGGCCTTTCATGGCACAGAGACGGTCGAGACACTGGCGGGTGGATATTTCAATGCCCGCATCTGGGGCGCGCCGGCCTATCTGATGGGGCTCGCCGTCACCGGCTGGATGCTTGGCACCGGCAAGACCGGCCAGATGCTGGCCTTCCAGATCGTGATGAACGGCGTCAATGCCGGGCTCGATACCTGGTTCGTCGCAAAACTTGACTGGGGCCCTGCCGGAATCGGAGCTGGCACAGCCATTGCCGAATGGGTCGCGCTGGTCTTCGGCCTGATCCTTGTCGCTCCGGCCTTTCGCGGCCATGCCCGCCTGCTGGACCGCGACAGGCTGACCGCGCTGCTGGCCGCCAATCGCGACATCATGATCCGGACACTGGCGCTGCTGCTGTGCTTTGCCTGGTTCGTGCGCTCCGGCACGATGATCTCCACCGCCATCACCGCAGGCAATGAAGTTCTCCTGCAATTCATCACCGTCGCCGCCTTCGTGCTGGACGGGTTTGCCTTTGTTGCAGAGAAGGAAGCCGGGGAAGCGTATGGCGCGCGCGATGGCAAGCGACTCTCCCGTGCCATGCGCCTGACAACGGAATTCGCCCTGCTCTCCGGCGCGGCTATCTCCCTTGCCTACTGGCTGGGCGGCGGCTGGGTCATCGACATTTTCATCCGCGATCCGGAGGCCCGGGCCGCTGCGCTCGCCTATCTGCCATGGTGCGCCGCCGTGCCCCTCTTGGGCATTGCAGCCTGGCAGCTGGACGGGCTGTTCCTCGGCACAACGCAAGGCCGCGCCCTGCGCAATGCCGGCATCCTGTCTGCCGCTCTCTATATCTGCGCAGACCTGATGCTGCGTCCAGCAATGGGCAATGCCGGCGTCTGGACCGCCTTCCTGTTGATGTACCTGTTCCGGGCTGCGGCGCTCGGGCTTTACGTGCCGGGCCTGTTCAGAGGTCTTTCCCGACCGCCTCGGCCAGCGTCGTAAACCCATCTGCCTGCAACAGGCTGACCAGGTCCTGATTGATCCGCTCGGCCAGTTCGGGGCCTTCATATACCAGCGCTGAATAAAGCTGCACGGCATGCGCGCCAGCCTTGATCTTGCGATAGGCATCTTCGCCGCTGGCAATCCCGCCCGCGCCGATCAGATCAAACTCGCCGCCCAATTCCCGCGCGAAGGCCTTCAAAACCTCCGTAGACGGCTCCATCAGTGGCGCGCCAGAGAGGCCGCCTGTCTCGCCCTTGTCGGCGCTGCGCAGGCTTTCCGGACGGGCCAGCGTCGTGTTGGAGACAATCAGACCTGACAGCCAGGCCCCTGCCCCGCGCACAACGCCGCAAATATCCTTGATTGCCTGCGGGTCCAGGTCCGGTGCCACTTTCAGGAATACAGGCTTGCCCGCGCGCTCTGCCTGCCCGCACGCCGTCAACAGCGCCTCAAGGGAAGCCTTGTCCTGCAGGCCGCGCAAGCCGGGCGTATTGGGAGAAGAGATATTGATCGTGATATAGTCCGCATGGGGCGCAACGGCTTCGACACCCTCAACATAGTCGGCAATCCGGTCATCGCTTTCCTTATTGGCGCCGACATTCGCGCCAATCGGCACTTCGCCCTGATAGGTTTCCAAATTACCGACGAAATAATCTAGGCCCTCATTGTTGAAGCCCATCCGGTTTATCACTGCGCGGTCTTCACTGAGGCGAAACAGGCGCGGCTTCGGGTTTCCCGGCTGCGGTCTGGGCGTCACCGTTCCGCACTCAACAAAGCCAAAGCCATATTTGGCCATCGCCGCCGGCACATCACAATTCTTGTCAAAGCCGGCCGCCAGCCCGACCGGGCCAGACAAGGCAAGCCCGGACTTCGGCAGCTTCACCGCCAGTGTCGGGTGCGTCGCGGGCGGCCGCATGGGCACCCCAATCCGTGCCTTCAGCAGACGGATGGTTGCTGTATGCGCCAGCTCCGGCGGCAGCATCTTGATGGCGGCAACGCCAAGATCAGTCAGGCTCATTTAAGTCAAATCCCTCGGCATGATGGGGGCCCCGTCTTCTGCCAGGGCCAGACGCCAGACGGCATCCGCCTTTGAAATACGCAAGAAAGCATAGAGATGCGGGAACATTTGTCCCCCCCGGCTGTTTTCCCATTTCAGGGGCGGAAGGCGATCCACCGGGAACCTTACCAGGCGCACATCCTTCTGGCCCGAAAAGTATAGTCGCGCCGTTTCCGCAACTTGCGCAGCGGTTGAGAGATGCACATAGCCGTCATCCCGGTCCAGCGGCACATTGGTCGCCCCGGTCTGTTCGGCATCACGCCATTGCTCATCCGTCAGCAATTTGAAGACATGTGTGTCGTCCATGACCTGCGTTTCAGCAGGCTTTGACGCCAGGCGCAATCCGTGTTGACCTCATATTCTGCAGGGGGATGAAAATGGCTGGCAGCGCCGAAACACCTGAGCACCATCATTTGCGGCTTCCGACGGGCCGCACGATCGGAGAGGAAATCGCCGGTTTCAACCGCTTCTCCCGCCTGATGGATTCCCGCTTCAAAATCGCCGGTGTCCCGGTCGGGCTGGACGCTGTTATCGGGGTTGTGCCGGTTGCGGGGGATGCTGTCACCGGGGCCATGGGCCTCTACGCGCTTGGCACAGCCGCGCGCCTGAAACTGCCCATCACCGCGCACATTCAGATTATCTGGAATCTCGTCGCAGATGCGGCCATTGGCGCCGTGCCGCTGGCGGGGGATGTCTTCGACGTCTTTTTCCGCTCCCACCGCAAGAATTTTCGCGTCGTGGAAAAGCACCTCATCAAACGCGCCCGCAAGCACGAGGCCGAACTGGCCAAAGCCTCAAACGTCTGAGCCGGGCCGGTCTGTCGCGCGGGAGATCAGCCAGTCGCCCTTGCCGGATTCGCAGGCCGCAAACCGTCCGCGCTCCACGCCCGGAATGGCATAGGCAATATCGCGGCACGTTACCGGCACCTGTTCTGCCGCCGTCTCGACTGAGCGCTGCACGGCATCATACTGGCTGACACTATAGCTGACCGTGCGGATCACCGGACGATTCACATTGCGGGTCAGCGTTTCTTCCATGAAGATCTCTACCTGGCGGCCATCCGGCGTCACCAGAATGGAACGGCTGCCATCCTGTGCGCCGTTCACCAGTTCAAGGAAATCTGCGCGCAGCGGGCTTAGCGCCTCTTCGGTAAAGGTCACATCAGACGCGGCCTGCACGCGGCGGACAATGAAATCCTCAACCTGTTGAGATGTTTGCTCCACCGGCGCAACCGCGCCCACCGGGCGGTCAAAGGCGCGGACCCCAGCCGTCGTCGCCGTCAGGATCTTTGGCGCGCTGCGCTGTGTCGGCGTGGCGGCTGCCAGCTGCAATGGGTTGGCAGGCTTCAGAGAGGCCGGGTTCGGCACAGCGCCGGTATAGGCAGCAAAAGTGATCGCAGCCCGGCGGCTCTGCTCCGGCATCGGCGCAGGCGCCATTACCTGAATGGAGGCAGGCTTCAGCGATGCAGGCTGCGGCATATCCGTGATGCCAATTGCCGACACCAGCCGCGCATCTTCCTCTGGCGCAGCAGAGACCTTTGTTATCTCGGGCGCAGCAGGTTCCGGCTGTACCGCAAAGCCAGCCTGACGGCGCAATTGTTCCTGAATGGCCTGTTTCGCGGCAATGTCCGCGCGGCGCATCGCGTCCAGCTCGGCTGCGCGACGGGCATCCAGCTGCGCCAGGCGGCGCGTCTCGGCTTCGGCTTCGGCCAGACGGCGCGCTTCCAGTTCTTCCAGACGCAGCGCTTTGGCTTCCGCTTCGGCCACACGCCGGGCTTCCAGTTCCGCCTGACGCAGGGCCTCGGCCTCTGCCACGCGGCGGGCCTCCAGCTCAGCGAGGCGTTTCTTTTCGGCGGCCTGTTCGGCCAGACGTGCCTCGCGGGCGGACTGGGCCAGGCTCTGTTCCTCGGCCAGACGCGCGGCTTCTGCATCGGCAATCGCAGCGGCGGCGCGGCGTTCAGCCTCTTGGGCGGCTCTCGTCTCAGCCTCGACCCGGGCGGCCTCAGCCTCTTCCTGACGCACGGCAATCTCTGTGGCGAGGCGCTTGTAATCAAACCATGGCTGGCTCTCGGCGCCTACCGGCTGTGATGCCGCCGCCAGAGCCAGGGCAGACGTTTGCCCCGCCGGCGTCGGTGCCGCGTCCTGCTGCGCCAGCTTCAAATCATCGCCACCTGTCTCGCCTGATCCTGCATCGCTGGGATCATCCTCATGCAGCGCCGATTCCGCTGCCATGACCGACAGACCCGCCAGGCCCAGCACAGCCAGACCAGCAAATGCCAGTTGCGATACATCGCCCAGACGCGTGCGCACACCGCCCTCATCATCGTCATGCCCACCGCCGGACAGGCCCGCCTTGCCCTTCCCGGCCAGCGGCAATGCGCCCGCCGAGACGGAACTCAGCGGCGTCCGCTTCAGCACCATGTCCGGCACTCTCGGCAGCGCGAAGGTCATCTTCAGCGGCGCGCGCTCTGTCTGTACGGCGCAGGGCGGCTGCACCGGGCTGACGGCACGTGGCGCGCGGGTAACGCGGCCATCTTTCAGCGCCGGATAGCGAATGCCCGAATCAATGGCGAGGGTCGACTGGGGCCGCGTCGCCTTGCGGGCCTCAAGGCGCTCACGGAAGCTGCCGCGCACATCGGTCTCGGCCTTTTGCCGCACGGCCTTTTCAGGGCGGGATGCCCCGTCAGACCTGCGCACTCCGCCCCGAAGCATGGGAGTCGTTTCATGACCTTCTGTCAGTCTTGTCTCGAACATCTCAAAACCCCTCCGGCGGTTACCTTTGCCTATCTGGCATCAGGCTTAATGCCCCTACCTTTCATATTAACTAATTAACCAGGCCAAAACCATCCCCTTGATCCCAGAGCGACGCTTGTCAGCACGTCATTTGGACCTTATGGCAACAGCCGTTGCGCGCGTGCACAAGAAAGGTACAGCTTCATGGCCAAGACAGGTTCCGCCCCGAAAAAAGTCGTCCTCGCTTATTCCGGGGGGCTCGACACATCGATCATCCTGAAATGGCTGCAGACAGAGTTCGGCGCGGAAGTCGTGACCTTCACGGCAGACCTCGGCCAGGGCGAGGAACTGGGGCCCGCACGCGAAAAAGCGCTCGCCGCTGGCGTGAAGCCGGAAAACATCTTCATCGAGGATGTGCGCGAAGACTTTGTGCGCGATTATGTCTTCCCGATGTTCCGCGCCAATGCCGTCTATGAGGGCGTCTACCTGCTCGGCACCTCCATCGCCCGGCCGCTGATCGCCAAGCGCCAGATCGAGATCGCAGACATGGTCGGCGCCGACGCCGTCTGCCATGGCGCGACCGGCAAGGGCAACGACCAGGTCCGCTTCGAGCTCGGCTATTACGGCCTGAACCCGGACATCAAGGTCATCGCCCCATGGCGCGACTGGGATTTCAAATCCCGGACAGACCTTCTGAAATTCGCCGAATCCCACGGCATCGAGATCGCGAAAGACAAGCGCGGCGAGGCCCCCTTCTCCGTCGACGCAAACCTGCTGCACTCCTCCTCCGAGGGCAAAGTGCTGGAAGACCCGGCCGAGCCCGCTCCGGAATTCGTTCATATGCGGACGATCAGCCCGGAAGATGCACCGGACGAGGCGGAAATCATCACCATCGGGTTCGAGCGCGGCGATGCCTGCTCCATCAATGGCGAAGAAATGAGCCCCGCCACGCTGCTCACCGCCCTCAACGCATACGGCAAGAAGCACGGCATCGGCCGGCTGGACCTGTTGGAAAACCGCTTCGTGGGCATGAAGTCCCGCGGCATCTATGAGACGCCCGGCGGCACGATCCTGCTGGTCGCCCACCGCGGCATCGAACAGGCCACGCTCGACCGCGGCGCCGCGCACCTGAAAGACGAGCTGATGCCGAAATATGCAGAGCTTATCTATAATGGCTTCTGGTGGAGCCCGGAGCGCGAAATGCTGCAGGCCGCCATCGACCATTCCCAGCGTTATGTCTCCGGCGAAGTGAAGCTCAAGCTCTACAAGGGCCAGGCCTATCTGATCGGCCGCTCCAGCCCCTATTCTCTGTACCGGGAAGACATCGTCACCTTCGAAGACGACCACGGCGCCTACGACCAGAAGGACGCCGAAGGCTTCATCCGCCTGAACGCGTTGCGGCTCAAGCTGCTGGCGGGACGCGACCGGAAGTTCGGGAAGAACTAGCTTGGAAGGTGGAATGCCAGAAGATGCCCAAATTCTGAATGAGATTGTCCGTCTCTTGGGATCAATTCCTGAGAAGGCGACATTCCGGCACGACAATTCAGTCAATCATGAGTGGTTAGGCTCCGTTCTCTTCATTGTCGGGAAATCTGGAGACATAAGCCTTGCCGCAGAAGCACGAACGATCATCTCCGGCCTTCAAGGCCCTCAAGTTGCAACTCGCGACCCTAGAGCACGCCTGGTGATATTGCTTCAACAGCTCAAGCGTGAATACGAGTTCAAGCTCGGATACTATATCCCTCGCAACTACGTTGAGATGACGGACGAGCAGCTGGAAGTTCTCAGCGCTGCCAAGGAAGATCTTAAGTCTTCAGTTAATTCAGATAACGAATTAAGTGAAGATGACCGCACAATCGCGCTACACGAAATTGCCATGTTTGAAGCCTCCTTGGGGGCGGGACGCTTCTCTTCTGACCTAATTTCGAGATTCGTGAACGGCTTTTTAAAAGGCGCAATTATCCTGTCCGGCGGCGTAATGCTAAAACAAGCTGCATCTCGGATGGCTGACGAAATTTTGAACGCTATGGGCTGGGCCGCGTCTTAAGGTGCAAGGCGCTTTCGACAGAAATTCTCATAAATCTTGAGCAAGTGTAGGGTGGGTTGAGCGGAGCGATACCCTCCCTCCAGACTCCCGCCACGAACCGCCCTTCCGAACGCGCTCATGCTGAGCGAAGTCGAAGCACGGGCGCGGGTGCGCTGCGGATTAGCGCTTTGCCGCATCATCCTTCGACTTCGCTCAGGATGAGTCCGGGAAGAGGATCAGGGATGCGTCCGATCTTTATTTGGGTTTGTCAGGGTCTTGTGGCTTACCCGGATGGGTCAGTTTGTAGAAACGGCCCTTCTCCGGAATGGGCGGAGCCGTGCGGGATTTCGACAAGGATTTCAGGCTGTCCCAGTCCCCGCGTATAAAGGCTTCCTTCTTGGCGCGGGTCCAGCCCTTCATCTGCCGTTCGAAATTCACCATCTCTGTCGGGTCCGAAAATTCCCCGCACCAGACCAGCTCCACAGGCCTGCGAGAATAAGTGAACGCCTTTGGGTTCAAGCCCTCATTGTGCTCCCAGACGCGGGCGTCCACATCGTCTCCGCGATGTGAGCCGACATAGTATTTTCCGTCCGCACATTGCAGAAGATAAACCCAGAACCGCATCACACCACCCTAGCGCTCATCCTGAGCGAAGTCGAAGGATCGTGCGCGTGCGGGGAAGCTTTCGGGTCTAGGCCCGTTCATCCTTCGACTTCGCTCAAGATGAGACCGGTATAGGCTGCACCCCTGCACCCCAGCCTTGCCATCCCCTGGCCCATGCCCCACATCGCGCGGATGCGTATTCGTCCCTACACCCCCGCTGATCTTGCCGCCCTTTATGCCATCAATCAGGCCGGCACGCCCGGTGTGGGGCATGAGGATACGCCAGAGGGGCTGAAACGCTGGTTTGATGTCGGCACCTGTCTGGTGGCCGAGGATGAGGCCGGCCAGCCGCTCGGCTTCATCAATTTGATCGAGCCTGGCACGATGGCCTATGCCAGCGACAATCTCCGCTGGTTTGAGCGCTGGATGGAACAGGAGCAGGCGAGCCTGCTCTATGTGGACCGCATCGCCGTGGCAGAGGCTGCGCGCGGCCTGCGCATCGGCCAGCGCCTGTATGAGGCGGCCTTCGGTCTGGCCAAGGGGCGGGACTGGATCGGCGCCGAAGTGAATACGGACCCGGACAATCCGCTCTCCCACAAATTCCATGCCCGCATGGGCTTCTCCCGTGTCGGCGAGAAACGCTACAAACCCGATTACGCCGTCGCCTATTACACCCGCAAACCCTGAGGCGCAGGCCGAGGGCCAGAGCCACAGGACCGAAACTTCGGCGGACACAGCCCCATCCTCTCCCCCACCAATACCTGCGTAGGTATCTGCCGGGATGTGAGAGGACATCCTTCCGCCCCCAACCCAATCCGTCTGATACGCCCCCAAGCCATACTTCAGGTCTGCTCACACGGGGGCCGGATCAGGTACCGTTCTGGTCGTGGGGGCAGGGTCAGGATGGTGCTGGGGGGAGAGACGGTCTCGCCAGCGCCTAGGCAGGTCAGGCCAGGGTGAGCCGGTGAAAGCCGGTTGGGCTGGTGAGGATCAGAAATCGTGCCAGTGGCACGATTTCCCGAAACAGGCCCGGAGCGTAAGCGCAGGGCATGGTGCCTGTAAAGCGCGGGCCTATCGCTTGCGCTCAAGGCCTGCTGCGGGGCGAACGCAATGCGTTCGCTTGATCCCTCCGCAGGGCGGTAACGCTCCATTCCGTAGCCTTTAT
>NZ_AWFF01000025.1 GCF_000682755.1 Hyphomonas beringensis | reverse complement strand
CGCACGGCTCTTCGAGCGAAGAGCGGAAGTAAAGGGATACCCGGATGGCGAGCGCCAGTCCGGATAAACGCGCAGGAGGCCCCCTCCAAAATACCCAACCTCAACGGGAACCAATGTCATTCTCGTACGCTTCACAAGCTATCCCTGCACTGAAAGGTGCCTTCCCCCATGTTCACGCAGCTCAACCCGCCCATTCCCCTCACCGTGCTCGGCAAGGGAGACGGCTATGCCATCGGCCTGATCGATTACGGGCAGGAGCATAATTTGATCTGGGTAACGATCATCACCAGCACGGGGGAGTTCTGGTGCGCGCCGAACCCGTCTGTTCGCGCAGAGCCGAACTGGACCATGGGCCGCCCTCGCCCGGCCATAGACACGGCCAATTAGGCGCCAATCCGTCAGGCGGCCAGGCGCGTGCTGATCTTGTGTTTCAGATAGGTCTTGCGCCGACGCAAATCCATCTGATGGGACGCGGGCATGGGATCAATGCTCGTCTCGAACAGCTGCAGCGCCGCGTTGATGGAGTCATACTCCCTCGCCAGCCGGGCAAAATCCGGATCCACGGATTCCAGCTCAAGAATCCGTTCAAAGGCCTCGGGAAACTCCCCGATCAACACTTGAAAAGACGGCGGCATTGAAACTCCTCCCAACGCGGTAGACGGCTCCATTGAAGAAGAATGCCGCGCTGGAAAGAAATTCACATGCGTAGAATTACGTAGGCAGGCCTATTTCTCGCCCGCCGCTTTGCCGGACTGCTTGTACAGCCAGATCGCAATGCCCAGCGAAATGGCCACTAAGCAGCCAAACCCCACAAGCGCGCCGATGGCCAGCGGGTCTACTGTCAGATTCCCCATGATGTGCCCCTCCTTGGTGGCGTGTCACACCGGTTGCTTCAACATGGCGTACAGCTCATCCTTCAGCGAAATGCGCTGGCGCCGCAACTGGTTCTGGAATGCATCGCTGGCGGGTTCGACATCCGTCTCGATCCGGTGGATCTTGCGGTTGATGTCGTAATACTCCTGCGCCAGGCGGGCAAAATGGGCATCGGCCTCTTTCAGCTCGTGAATACGGTCGGCCATCTCCGGAAACTCCTCTACCAAATCGTGGGGTGTATGAGACATGTGCTTCGCCTCCCGAGTGATGCTGTTCACAAGCATCAGGGCACACCGCATGTCATTTTGGAATCGTGGAAACTACCTAAGGCATGGATGCGCGCGGGAAGACAGCTATTTCTCGCCGAAGAGACCCGCCTGCTGGTCGCCGCCAGGGCGGGGCAGACCCAGACGCTCATAGGCCAGCGGCGCGGCAACCCGCCCCCGCGGCGTGCGCGCAACATAGCCCTTCTGCATCAGATAGGGCTCAATCACGTCTTCCACCGCATCGCGCGCCTCAGACAGAGCGGCGGCCAGCGTCTCAACGCCCACGGGCCCGCCGGCATACGTCTTCACCAGCGCATGCAGATAGCGCCTGTCCAGCGCGTCGAGGCCATCAGCGTCGATCTCCAGCCGCTTCAGCGCGCTTGCGGCAGCCGCCTGTGTGATCATGCTGCCATCGGCGTCGGCAAAATCCCGCACACGGCGCAACAGGCGCAGCGCGATCCGCGGCGTGCCCCGCGCGCGGCCTGCAATCTCCACAGCGCCATCTTCCGTAATCGGAGCCTTCAGCTTGCGCGCCGCCGCCATGACGATCTGCCCGAGCTCTTCGGGCTCATAGAATTCCAGGCGCATCGGAATGCCGAACCGGTCCCGCAGCGGCGTTGCCAGCAGGCCGGCCCGCGTTGTCGCGCCGACCAGCGTAAAGGGCGACAAATCCAGCCGCACCGAGCGCGCCGAGGGCCCCTCCCCGATCACGATGTCGAGGGCGTAGTCCTCCATCGCGGGATAGAGGATCTCCTCCACCACAGGCGGCAGGCGGTGAATCTCGTCAATGAACAGCACGTCATTGGGCTCAAGATTGGTCAGGATCGCGGCGAGGTCTCCCGCCTTGGCGATGACCGGGCCGGAGGTCGCGCGGAAGCCGACGCCCATTTCCTTTGCCAGGATCTGCGCCAGCGTCGTCTTGCCCAGCCCCGGCGGGCCGAACAGCAACACATGATCCAGCGCTTCTTCGCGTTTTCTCGCCGCCTCGACATAGACGCGCAGATTGGCTTTCGCCTTTCGCTGGCCGATATAGTCATCAAAGGCCTGCGGCCGCAGCGCACGGTCCAGCGCGTCACCGCCCTGTGCGTTGGGATCAGAAAGCTCCCCCTCGCGGCTCATTTCGCCAGCTCCTTGAGGGCGGTCTTGATCAGCACACTCACATCCTCATCACCGGCCTGCTTGGCGACTGTGGCGACGGCGCGGGACGCATCGGATTGGGTGTAGCCGAGATTGACCAGTGCGGAGATCGCTTCGCTGCGCGCGCCTGTGCTGGCGGCAACCGGCGCGCTGGCCATGCCGGCCACGTTCGCGGCTTCGAACTTGCCAAAGCGCCCAAGCGGGGGCGGCTTGCCAGCCAGCTCTCCGGTGATGCGCTCGGCCAGTTTCTTGCCGACCCCCTTTGCGCGCGTCAGCACGGAGGCATCGCCAAGCGCAATCGCGTCCATCAATTCGGCTGGCGTGATCGCATCCAGAATGGCCATCGCCGCCTTGCCAGCCACGCCGTGCACATCCTGCAGGCGGACAAACCAGGCGCGCTCTTCATCCGAGCCAAAGCCGAACAGCGTGATCGAGTTTTCCGTCACCCGCGTCTCGACATGGATGACCGCCTCATCGCCCGCATGCACTTTGGACAAGAGGCGCGACCCGGCCATGCAGACATAGCCGACGCCGTTTACATCTATCAGAACATGGTCCGCGCTGAGGGCGGCCACGGTGCCGGTCAACCTGCCAATGATCATGCCGCGCCTCGCTTCAGCTCCACCGGAAGATGGTGGGCGGTACAGATGGCGCAGGCAAGGGCATCCGCTGAATCAGATTTCATCTCACCGGCCTTTGGCAGCAGGCGCTTCACCATGAAGGCGACCTGGTCCTTGTCCGCCGTGCCGGTGCCGACAATCGCCAGCTTGATCTTGCGGGGGGCAAATTCCGCGACGCTGATGCCGGCCATGGAGAGCGCCGCCATCGCCGCGCCCCTTGCCTGGCCGAGTTTCAGCGCCGAGCGCGGGTTCGCATTGACCAGCGTTTCTTCTACACCGGCCGCGTGGGGCCCGTAATGCCGAGCAAGCTCACCCACCGCTTCGAAGATACCGCCCAGCCGATCCGCCATGGGAAAACCGGGATCGACAGAGATGACACCATGCGCGACATGCACCAGCCGCGCGCCGGTCTGCTCAATCACACCCCAGCCTGTATGGCGCAGGCCAGGGTCAATTCCGAGGATACGAATCGTCGTGCTCATTCGCCTTACCCTATCAGGGGGAAGGGTTAATGGCACCTTGCATTTTCGCTATTTGTTCACATGCCCTGGGCCGCGCAGCCTATTCCGACATGCGGGGCACAATCACCGTATCGACGATATGTACGACGCCATTGCTGGCCTCGATGTCTGCCGATGTGACCGTCGCAGTGTTCACCCTCACCTTGCCGTCTTCTGTCGTGCGTGCAGCCATATCCAGATTGTTGAGGCTGGAGGTCATGACATTTTCCGACTCCGGGGGAATGTCAGCGGCCATGATCTTGCCCGGCACGATATGATATTCGATTACGCGGATCAGTTTGTCCTTGTTCTCCGGTGCGAGCAGCATTTCCAGCTGTTCCGGCGGCATATTTGCGAAGGCCTCATTGGTGGGCGCGAACACGGTATAGGGCCCGCCCTCCTCCAGCTTTTCGGCCACGCCCGCGGCATCCAGCGCCAAGGTGAATGTGGAGAGATCCGGGTTTTCCGCAATGATACCGGTCAGGCTGTTTGCGGTGGCTTCATCCGGCATTTCGGCGGATGCATCCTCTGCCTGGGCTTCGCCGCTGGTCTCATCGATCACGATATCTTCTTCATAGGGCTGCACAGGGTCCTGGCTGGCCTCTGGTGCGGAAGGCGAGCAGGCCACAAGTGCAATGGCAGCAGCAGCCGTGGCGGTCATCAGAATGGGTTTCATGGGGTCGACTCCTCCATTGGGTCTTCCTTCAGAAACGCCGAAGCGCCGATTTGGTTCACACGGGCCAGTCCGCCCAAAAGAAAGAGTTGATCAAAGCCCCGCCAGCTGATCGAATGACAATCGCACAAATAAGAAACAAGGGAGCCCGACATGCAGGACAGCGCCAGCCACATTGCCACACCGAAAGTGAGCCGCCGCACCATCATGCAGCTGGCCGGCATCAGCGCAACGGCGGGCCTGCTGGCGGCAGGCAGCAGCGGGACCGCGCAGGCAGAGGGCCCTGCCCTGGCAACCGAACCAGACACATCCAGCCCACAGCGCAAATGGGCAGCCCAGAACCTGCGCGGCCTGGCCAATCTGTTCCTGCCGAGCTTTCTGCCAGACATGAAAACGCTGGATGAGGCGGCCCTACGCCATGATGTCCGCGCGGCAAAGGCTCAGGGCTTTTGCGGCACAATGCCGATGATCAACTGGACCCTGCCTGGCGATCCGCAATGGGAGCTCTTCTACCAGACCGTCATCGACGAAGCGGACGGCAAACTGCCCGTACACGGCATGACTTTTACGAGCCATGTGGACACCGACATCAAGCTGATGAAGGCACAGGAGAGACTGGGTGTCGACGCCTTCCTGATTGCATCGAAACACGCGCCGGACATTTCCGCCGATGACCTCTATGACGCAATGCGCCGGCGGATCGAGGCGACGGATTTGCCTGTCCTGCTCTATGCCGCGCTGAATGAGGGACGCGCCTTTCCGCATCTGGGACCGGCGGGACAGCCGCTGGACGTGTATGACCGCCTGGCCGACCTGCCAAACGTCGTGGCCCTGAAGATCTCCCAGCCGGTGACGCTGATAACGACGATGCAGCTGTGCGATACGGTAGCGGACCGCTTGCTGGTTGCCCCGGTGAATCTGGATTTCGTGCCGATGCTGGCGCGGCATTATCATATGCAATGGTCCGGCCAGTGGAATGGAGAGGCCGTGCAAACGCCGGATGTACAGCTGGGCAACCAGCTGTTGGCGGCGACAGCGGCGGGCGATCTGGAGACTGCGGACAAGGTGGCGCGACAGATACAGCCAGCGCACAGCCATTTCTACACTCTGCAGTCGGAAATCATCCGGGGCGGCGCGCACCCCTGGCAGCATAACAAATATTATGGCTGGCTGGGCGGCGGCAATGGCGGCCTGATGCCAATGGATGAGCATGCGCCGGAAGGCTCCGTGCCCGCACTAACGGCCGCGGACCGGGCGGCCATGCGCGCTGCATTCACCGCCTCCGGCCTGACACCGACGGATTCACCGGAAGAGCAATTCATCGTCGGCCGCGCCGCCTGGAACCGCGGCGCCCGCCCTACCGACATGCGCACCATTCCGAGCTATGAGACGTAGGGCCTGATGTCTCCTGCGCGTATGTCCGGCATCATCCTTCGACTTCGCTCAAGATGAGCCTTCCCGCCCTTTGGAAGTGCCAGGAACGCATCCCTCCCGTCTTCGGAGAAGAAGACGGGAGACCATCTCTGCCCATCCCGGGGGAACTGTCGGGATGGGATGGTGATATGGGCCGCAGAGATGTCATCCGGACGAGAGAAGAAATCCGGATGGATGCGCGAGACAGAGCCCTACCCTCCGAACTGGTAGGATAGCGCGATCTTGTAATTCCGGCCTGGTTCCGAGACGCCGGAATAGACCCGCTCATAATCTTCTTCGAAGACATTCTCGATACCGGCATCAAGACGCGCGCCGCGCAGGAATTCCGGCCTCCAGGAGGCATACAGATCAAGGACGGTATAGCCATCGCGGTCTTCAGACACGACCAGCGTGCCGGTGCCATCATCCTCACGCCGTGTAAAATCGCTGGCGATCTGAACCCGGGTTCCGAAGCGCGCTTTCCATTCCGGGACTTTGAGCCCCAGATCCAGGGCCATCCGGTCGGGGGTCAACGTACCAAGGTCAGAGCCCGTTTCGGTATCTGTCCCGTCGATGGAAGAGAAACTGGCGCGGGCATAGAGGCGCTCGGCATCATAGAATATCTCCCCCTCAACGCCTTCCAGTTCAGCGCTCGCCACATTGGCAGAATTCGTCGTTCCCGCCGTACACGGGAAAAAGGCTGGCGGCGCAAAGCATGTCGGATCATAATTGAAGTTCACGCTCAGATTGATCAAATCGTCCACATCGCTTTCAAAATAGGAAACCTTGCCCTGCAGGCGGTCCCCTTTCTGAAAGGTATCCGAAAAATCCAGACCGAAGCCGATCTCGACCGTTTCGCTGGTTTCCGGTTTCAGATCCGGGTTCGGGACAAAGCTGTTGCTGACAAACACCATCTGCCCCATGCCCGGATTGAACAGAATCGGGTGCGGCACAGAGAAATGGACCCCATCGAGATAAAGCTCGTTGATTGAGGGGGCACGGAAGGCTTCCGAATAGCTGGCAAAGACACGGAACCAGTTCACCGGGCCATAGCTTGCCGCGAGACGCGGAGACACATGATCATCCGAACTATCCTCCTGTGACAGATCGGAATTGCTCTTGAACTCGTCATAGCGGATGCCCGGAATGATGATCAGGTTTCCCGGCAGCCCCAAAGGTCGCTCAATTTCCGTTTCCAGCTGCGCGAAGATACCGCTGAATTCGGACGACCCGTTCGGTACGCCGCTGCGCACGCCATCACTCGTTACCGAATCCTCCCCATCCTGGCTGTCTTCATACCAGTCTCCGCCGATCGTAAAGACGCTGCGGGAAGCGCCAAGCATGAACTCCGATGCATTGCGCAAGCTGATGCCGGTGGTTTCAATATCCCGCCCGATTGTACGGGGAACCGTGGCGTCAAATTCGTCCACAGAGGAATCAGTATCATACAATGTCATGCTGGCATTGATGAGATCCGATGCCGGATTGAAGGTGAGGCCGAGGCGCCAGGTTTCGGTCGTGATGTCTTTATTCACATTCCGGTCCAGCACGTCATCGCCTGTGCCCAGCGTGCCTTGTCCATTGTTCGGCTCAAATGCGGAATTGGAAAAGCGCTGCCAGGATACATCCGCCGACAGGGCATCCGAAAATTCATAGCCGAGCTTCACCAGGCCCATATCGATATCATCATCGGATGGCAGGCTGGCGCCATTGCCAAGCTCGATATCCCCGGACTGGCGCAGGCCGAAACTGGCCAGGCCGTCAAACTTGCCCTGATGGGTAAAGCCGGTCAACGTGCCATAGCTTTCTTCATTGACGCTTTGATAGCCGATCCGCATACGCGCGCCCCAGCTCTCCCCTTCCCGGAGAAGATCGTCCGCATCCACGGTTTCAAACGCCATGACACCGCCGACCGCGCCAGAACCATAAAGCGCCGACGCCGGCCCCCGGACAACTTCCGCTGTGCCGATGATTTCCGGGTCAAGGAAGAAGCGGCCATCATGCGCGGAGATGAAGGATTGGCGCGCGCCATCCAGCAGGACCAGAACATTCTGTCCGCTAAGGCCGCGAATGCTGGGCGTTTCTCCGGTACGGCGCGGACCGCCGGAGAATTCCACGCCCGGCACATCCCGCAGCATGTCTGAGGGGGTACTTGGGGCGTAAAGATCAATATCGTCGCGCGTGATAACGCTGACCTGGCCGGGATAATCAAACACCGGGATCGGGTTGGATGTGCCGTAAACCGTAACCGCCTCTTCACGGCGCTCCTCATCCGGCGCGGCCTCATCGGCACTCGCCAGCCCGGCATGGCCGATCAGCACCAGGACCGACGCCGCGGACCCTATTCCCCAGGCTTTGAAGGATCTCGGTGGATTCTGTGAAACTCGCATGCTACCCCTTTCTGTATATGAGAGTCATTCTCAGTTCGGCTGCTAGCAGTCCTGATTTGAGATTGCAAGTCATTCTCATGAATGTTAGGCAGGGGTCTGCTGCGGAGTGGCAGCCAGACTCAACAGGGGAAAGAAAGACAATGATGAAACATATGGCGACATCGCTGGCCGTACTGGCGGCTGCATCGCTGGCAGCTTGCGCGACCAGCGCTGCGCAGACAGGTGGACACGGCGCGGACGCGACCTCTGCAGCCACCAGCAGCACTCCCGTATCAGAGGCGACGTTCCAGAAAGATCGCAGTGCTATCCTCGCCATGGCCGGCGACTACAAGGTCAAATTCGACTTTATCGAAACTGTGCCCTTCGCAGAGAATTATGAGCTGAAGCCGGAAAAGATTTCGGGCGGGTATGAAGTGGTGCGCGTCATTGAAGATCGCGGAGACTTCATCAGTCTGCAGCATATTCTTGTGGTCGGCGGAGACGAAAAGCTCGCCATCAAACATTGGCGCCAGGACTGGCAATATGAGCCTCAGCGCGTGCTGGTCTTTATTGGCGGCAATGCCTGGGAGTGGCAGGACGTGCCGGATGCCGAACGGGCGGGCACCTGGTCCCAGACCGTTTATCAGGTGGATGATGCGCCGCGTTATGGCGCTGTCGGATCATGGGACTATGATGACGGCATTGCGGAATGGACACCGCCGCGCGAATGGCGCCCCCTGCCCCGCCGGGACATGACCACGCGCGATGACTATAATGCCGTCGACGCCATTAACCGCCATGCCATCACGCCCTGGGGCTGGGTGCATGAGCAGGATAACAGCAAGCTGGTTCTGGCAGGTGAGCCGCATGTCCTGGTGCGCGAAGTGGGGGTGAACACCTATCGTCACAATAGCGACTTTGACGCGTCCATCGCCACAGATTATTGGGCGTCCACGGAAGACTTCTGGGCCGCTGTACGGGATGAATGGAACCGGATTGAAGACAAAAACCAGCACTTCGCCATCACGATCAAGGGAGAGACCGAAGACCTCTACATTCCCCTGCTTGAGCTGGCAGAGAGTGTTGGCGATGGGGAGAAACCCCTGGACGAGGCAACGGCAGAGGCCCGCGCGCTGATCCGGACCTTCGTCACGTCTGACATTGGCACACTCGACTCACGGCTGCGTCCGACAAGCGGCAGCCCGGTCAAAGCCGCCAATTAAGAGACAACATATCTGGTAAGGGGCAGCGGCGCCGCCCCTTACATCACCTTTCCGACTGCGCGCTCTATAGCGGCACTGCTGTAGGGCTTTTTCACGACAGGCGCGTCAGGGAAACGATCCAGCATACTGATGGCATCGCCATAACCCGTTGCAAAGACGAACGGGATGTTCTTCTCCCGCAATTTTTCTGCAACCGGCTCACTCGTTTCATCGCCGAGATTTACATCCAGAAGCGCAAAAGTAATGTCCGACTTATCGATATGCGCCAACGCTTCGGACACATCTGCCGCCAGCGCCACATCTGCAGCGCCCATCTGCGTCAGCATCTGCTCTGCATCCATTGCGATGATGATATTGTCCTCCAGCACAAGCACACATCCAGACAGTCCGCTCTTTTCCTGAGAGACCTCTTCCGGAACCGGAGCTTTCGGCTTGGTGGATTCTGCGCCACTTGGCAGGGTCACATATTCTTCTGGAATAACAAACCGCGCCTCTACACCTGACATCTCGTAGCGTAGGCTGGCCTTGCCACCGAGTTCGTATGGAATGGAACGCTCGATAATCGTGGTTCCGAAGCCAGTCCGTGTGGGCTGGGACGTGATAGGCGGGCCGCCAATCTCTCTCCAGTCGATAACGAGGCTGCCATCCGGCTCCAGGCTGAGCCCGATACGCAAGCTGCCACTCGTGTCGCACAGGGCGCCATATTTGGCAGAGTTCGTCATCAATTCGTGGATGACGAGGGAGAGCGTCGTGAAGGCCTGCGGCGAGACCAGGGCATTATCACCCTCGATCCGCACGCGGGTCGCTTTCAGGCCGAGATAGGCTTCAGCCTCTGTCTCGATCAGCTCCCGAACAGATGTCGGCGTCCACTTCTTGTCTGTAATCTGATCATGTGCGCGAGCAAGGGCATGGATGCGGCCTCCGATCACCTGGGTGAACTCTGCAACACTGCGCGCCTCGGCGTGGCTTTGGTTCACCAGACCCTTGATGAGATTCAGAATGTTCCGAACACGGTGGTTAAGCTCTGCAATCAGAAGCTCTTGGCGCTCCTGAGCCTTCTTCCGCTCATTAACGGCGGCATCAGCCATCCGCAAAATGACCTCAAGCAGAGTAAGACGAAGGGAATTCGCAGCGCGCACCTCTGCCTCGGTCCATGGCGCGCTGGTATTGCGCACAACTTCCTTCCAGGCCTCAAAGCTTTTGCGCGGTGTCAGGCGTGCGCCATTTGGACCATAAGTGACGGCCTTTTGAGGATTGCCCGCCCAGGTGACGGAGTTCACCATTTCGCGCCGAAACAGAACGACATAGTCTCTCGGCGTGCGCGAAACGGGCAAAACCAGCATTCCAGCAGCCCGATCCGCGAATTCCTCCGCAGGCGGATACACGCTCGCCACATTGTTGGTGTTGTAGATCCGGCTGGCCGCCGTCGTGTTCAGGAACTTCACCAGCCCCATGAACTCTTCCTGGGTCGGCGTATAGCCAAGGGATTGGAACTCCCCTTCCACCCAGCCTATGGCCCCGTCATAGTCGATGACATGTTGGATCGCATCAACGATCAGGCGGAAATTTTCAATGATCGAGGAGTGCTCGGCCAGCTGGGACATCAGCCGGTCATGAAGCAATTGCGCGCCAGCCGCCTCCAGCCGTGCCTCGTCATTATGTTTCTGCTCCAGCACAAAGGCAAATAGTTGAGCGAAAAGCTCTGCGGCCGACCGCACATCATACGAAACCGTCTTCGGCTCCTCATGATGGCAGGCGAACAGTCCCCACAATTTGCCACGACGCATAATTGAGATCGAGAGCGATGCCTCGATGCCCATATTCTTGAGGTATTCCAGGTGAATGGGAGAGACGGCGCGCGTGGTGCTCAGCGACAGATCCAGCGGCTCCCCTTCCGGGCTGAGCGTCGGGATGATTTCTATTCCGTCGTCGGATACATCAGCGATAATACGCAGGAGGTTACGCGTATAAAGCTTGCGCGCCTGTTTCGGTATGTCCGAAGCCGGGTAATGAAGCCCCTTGAAGCTGTCCATGCCGGCGCGGCGGGATTCGGCAATCACCTCGCCGGAATCATCGTGGGCGAACTGATAGACCATCACACGGTCAAAGCCGATCAGGTGGCGCAATTGCCGGGCCGCATCCTCGCACAGCTCTTCTGACGTTTCGGCCTTGCCGATCCGTTCAATCATCGGGCGGACATAGGACGTGTAGTCGGCACGCTTGCCCTGAACATGGCGCTCGATCTCGATAATGATGGAGCGGCCGGACATATGCACAGCAATATCAAACGGTTCGACACCTTCACTCAGCGTCACACCGAACAGACGCTCTACGGCGTCCACACCGGCCAGCAACGGCAAGCGCGACCGGATCAGCTTTAAGGCGTCCTCCTCCACATATTTGTTGAGTGGCGCGCCAATCATGTCCTGCGGATCCGCCTTGATGAAGGCAGAGATGTTCAAAGATACATGATTGACCATCCAGTCTGCCGAGACGGAAATCAAAGCTCCGAAAGACTGAATACGCCCCGGGATGTGAATGGGCTCGCGATCGCAGTTCGTTAAGTCTACTGGGGTGTCCTGAGGGCTGAAACCCTGACTATTCTGATTGTCCAAGTAACCCCCTGTTCAACTGCGCGCACGCAGAAGAAAATATTTTGAAACCCACCCTTGCAGATCGCACAATCTGTAGAATTTCGGCTTCGTCTGCATCGATTTCTGACGCGTGACCAAGAAAAAGGTTCCAATCAGATTCCGCTTTAAGCGACGAAAGATATCTGCCTGCGTTCTGAACTGCAGGATTTTCAGCCTTTTGCCATTGTAGATATAGAAATCTAGCGCCCAGACTGCTGCCAGCTATAACATAGATCAAGCCAAGTGGGTGAGGCTGGCCAGGGTCTGGCTGGTCTTCCCATCGCGGCAATGGCGCGCCCAGTTCAGACAGATCCTGCCTGATTTCCGAGAGCAGTAAGCGCGGCGGCGGTAGATCCTGATGCCCCGTGATAACGGGTTCCAGACAGGTCAGCGCCAGATAGTTTATCTGCAAATAGACCGCCAGACCTTCCGGTGTGGTCAGGTCATGCTGGCTCATCATGGCATCCAGCCGGGCATGGTCCTCGGCTGTTTCCGCTTTCAGGCGCGCGCGTAATGTCTGCATGATACCCGACGCCCGCCTATTCCGGGACTATTTCACTCAGGCGGCCTCCGAAACGGATCGGCTCAATGCGTGTGGCCAGACCTGTGCGGTCATCCGTCTCGATATAGGTGCCGCAAAGCGTGCCTTCGCCAAGCGCAGGCTGATAGCGCTCGCCGGGCAGCTGGGTGATGAAGCGGTGCAGGGAAATCTGCTTCTGCATGCCGATCACACTGTCATAGTCGCCGCACATGCCCGCATCTGTCTGATAGGCCGTACCGGCCTCCAGGATCATCGTATCTGCAGTGGGGACATGTGTGTGCGTGCCGACAACGAGGCTGGCGCGGCCATCGCAATGATGCCCCATGGCCATCTTCTCGCTGGTCGCTTCGCAATGCATATCCACGATAATCGCATCCGCGACTGAACCGAGCGGCATGGAGTCCAGCGCCTCATCAACGGCAGCAAAGGGACAGGGCATGGCCTGGCGCATGAACACATTGCCCTGTACCTGAACCACGCCAACGCGGCGCCCGTCTGGCAGGGAGAAGAGATGCGCGCCCCTGCCCGGTGCCTGCGCAGCGGGGGGATAGTTGGCCGGACGCAGCAGGCGGGGCTCACGCTCGATATAGGTAAGCGCTTCGCGCTGATCCCAGGCATGATCACCCAGGGTGAGACAGTCCGCGCCTGCCGCGAAGAACTCCTCGGCAATGGCGCTCGTCAGGCCAAAACCGCCTGCAGAGTTCTCGGCATTCACAACGGCAAAGTCGAGACGCAGTTGGGCCTTCAGGCCTGGCAGGTGGTCCAGAACCGCCTGCCGGCCAGGCTTTCCGACCACGTCTCCAAAAAAAGCGAGCTTCATCTAAAAACCTATGCCCTGCCCTGCGCACAAAGAAAAGCGCGCGCATCCACATGGACACGCGCGCCAATCCGTAGGGTCGATCTGACTATTTGTTCGTGGCGGAGAAGCCAAGCGACTCCTTGGTCAGAGCAGACGGGTCTTCCATCTCGGCCAGCGTGGACATTTTCAGTGGTGTCTTCGGCTTGATCGTAATGGTCAGCGTCTTCGGATCGGTTATGAAGCTGGACAGGGCCGTGGAGGCTTCTGTTGCCAGTTCCATGTCGATGCCGGAGCCAGATGCCATCATTGGCAGCATGGCCATCATACCGGCCATCTGATTGCGGACCTGCTGCGGGTCTTCACCGCTCTGGGCCGCATAGGCATTGAAGGCGCGGTTGACGATACCGTCATCATCCAGAGCCAGCTCGAAGGAATGAACAGTCAGCTTTTCCATCATCGCATCGAACATGGCAGACGGGTCCTGCGGGTCCGCCTCCATCTCGGCGGCCTGGCTTTCGGCCATGGCAGCGGCGCCGCCATACTTCGCACCGAAGTCGAGGCGGAAGCCGTCTTTCAGCTCCCAATAGTTCTTGCCTTTGGCAATGGTGACGATGTCGGCGTCCGGATCATAGGTCTGTTCGCCAGCCATGGTCAGTTCGAGCTTTTCATAGCCAAGCGTGGCCAGCTGAGCGCCAAGTTGCTCACCCAGTTTGCCCTCGCCTGCCGTCAGCGTCATCTTCACCGGCTCGGTGGTGACCTTAACGGCGCGGCCTTGCTTGTCCTTGGACACTTTGGAAACCATTTTCGGCATGTCGAAGGTCACGCCAGAGGCATCAACGTCGAAATCCTTGATGTTGATGGAATCATAGCCCGGATTGGCAGGGTCATTCGCGTTCAGACCTGCCATGAAGCCGGACTCGAAGCTGTCTTCCAGCTTCTCGCCTTCTTCCGGCATGAACATGCCCCAATCGAAGCCGCGAATGTCGATGTTTCCGATAGTGGCCTTCATGTCCATGTCTTCGGACGGGTCGTACAGATCGAACTTCATGTCTTTCAGCAGCATCTGTGCGGCCTTCTGGTCTTTCAGACCGGAGACAGAGACCTTGTCGATCAGGAAGTTGCCATTGCTGCCATCATCGTCATCAACCTTGAAATCCAGCCCATTCATGGACCAGAGGTCAAAGGACAGTGCGTCACCTTCCGGCATATCCATCGGTTCGCCTTCGCCAAACAGGCTGGCGACCCAGGCGGCCACTTCCGGAGACGGGTTTACCAGTTCGATCGACTTGATCGCGCCGCTGCCATCTTCGCTCTCTTCAGGGTCAATAGCCGTCATAACGATGTCAGACATCACCATGCGGGAGAAGTTTGCCTTGCCGTCGATCATGCCGAGGCCTTCAAACTCCAGCTTGCCAGCCGTGACATTCGTGCCGTCCTGATCGTCTTCGTCATCCTCGGAGTCGGGGGCTGTCAGCGTCACATCCGTAAAGACTGCCTTGGCACCGTCCAGCTTGCTGCTGCCGAATGCGATACGCCCTGATTCAGAGGAATCGAGTGAGAGGACGGACAAAACTTGCGCTGCTGTGGCAGGGTCGCCCTTGCGAAGTTTAACATCAGTCCCGGCGCTGCTGGCATACTCAGCGCCTGCGCCCTTAACCGGCTTGTCTTTGTCCCCGCAAGCCGTAAGCATGGCGATGGCGGCAACGCCTGTGAGCAGATATTTCATGTTTAGTCCCTTTAATCGTTGGTCCCAGCGTGTGTTTCGCGCCCGTCACCTAATATGAGATTATTAACATGGCATACAACAATGGCCAGACCATGACACTCAATGGGCCAGGCGGACACAAAATCAAGGTGCGTCTGGAGGTCAATTCCAAGGCGCGGCGGCTGATTCTGCGTCTCGACGAACGCCGACGCGAGGCGGTGGCCATCGCACCCACACGTCGCCAGATCAAGGATGCTGCTGCGTTTGCTGCAGAACGCGTCGATTGGATCTCAAGCCGGCTGCAGCACCTGCCTGAAATCGTCAGTTTCGAGGAAGGCAGCATCATTTCCTATCGCGGAAAGCCCTGCCGCCTGACCGCCGAAGGTGACGGTCGCCTGGCGCGCATGATTCCGGGAGATATCCCGACACTTTGTGCCCCTGGAGACCCGGAAACGCTGGATCAGCGCGCGTTACGCTACCTGAAAAAACAGGCCCGCGCCGACATTACCCGCGCCGTCAAGCGGCACGCGGCAACGCTGGGAGTGGAATATAAAGGTATATCGGTGAAGGACACACGGTCGCGCTGGGGCTCCTGCACGGCTGACGGACAGCTATCCTTTTCCTGGCGGCTGATCATGGCCCCTGCAGACGTGTTGGACTATGTGGCAGCCCATGAATGTGCACACCTGCTGGAAATGAACCATTCGCCCCGTTTCTGGGCGCATGTCGCCACCTGTTGCCCGGACTGGAAGCGGCTACGCGCCTGGCTACGCACGCATGGCATGGAATTGCAGGCTGCGGGGACTTGATGCCCCTTAATCAGCGACGACTTCGGCCTGTTCAACAGGTGTTTCGACCTCACGCGCCGGGCCAAAGCTGATCAGCGTCACGCCCTCGCCGCCGCGCGCTTCACGGTTCGGCCCCAGGAAGATCAGAGCGCCATCCGGACGCATTTCCGCGATCAGATCCGCCTTCGGGCGATCCTCCCGGAAATCCGCAATACCGTATTCATCGGTCAGCTTCGTCTTGCCGAAGGTCCAGCCGCGATAATGATCCCGGATCAGGCTGTCATACCCCCTGCCCCGACGGATCAGCGTGCGGCCGCGCGTGCCCATGCCGATGGCCCTGGGGTCTTCATCCTCGGTATCCTGCGCGGAGAGCTGGTACACCTTGTGGCGCCCGAGTTCTGGGGCGAAATGGCCTGATACCAGTGCATTGTAAGGTTCGTTTGCGGACAGGCCGACAACCTGGTCAAAGGCGGCATGGTCGAGCCTCACTTCAGCATCTTCTGAAAGCACTTCCCCGAAGAAGGTGTTCAGGCCTGCCTCCCGCGCAGGGCGCAGGCGGCGCCAGTTATTGTCCGCCATGATCGGCTCAATCCCGATATCCTTGAGCGTCTTGGCAAGGTCGATACTCCACGGATTGACGCCGACCATCAGCACGCCGGGGCGTTCCTTGCGGGCAAGCCCCAATCGCCGGGCAAGCGGCCCAATGGTGAACCCATGTAGCACAACGGTGACGAACACCATCGCAAAGGCGAGCGGTGTGATCTGCTCGGCACCAGAGAAATAGAAGCGGGAATCCCCACGCCGCCCAAGATCTTCCAACAGGGTTGCAAACAGGCTGGACACAGCGACAGCCACAATCCCGCGCGGCGCGATCCAGCCAAGCAGCAGCGCTTCATTGCGCTTCAATGTGCCAAAAGTTGCGACCCAGACCGACAGCGGGCGTACGATGAACAACATGCACAAAAGGAAGGCCAGCGTGTTCCAGGTCAGTGCGCGCCGGATGACATCCGGCGTCAGATTGGCCGTCAGGATGACGAACACGCCCGACACCAGCAAAACGGCAATATCTTCCTTGAACTTTCGCAGTTCTGCGAGGCCAGCGAGGCGCGAATTGGCCAGCGTCATGCCATAGGCCGTAACAGCCACGAGGCCGATTTCCTTCTCGACCATTTCCGCCAGCGCATAGCACAGGATGATCGAGGCAAAGATGATTGGAGCCTTCAGATATTCCGGGGTCCAGCCTTGGCGGAAGGCGCGCACGATGCCCCAGCCGAAGGCAAAGCCAAGGCCAACACCAATTGCAGCCGCCACGACAATCATCGCGCCTTTGCCCAGAATGGATTCGCCGGTTGCGGCAACGCGGATGATCTCAAACGCGGCTACCGCGAACAGCGCACCGACAGGGTCGTTCACAATGCCTTCCCATTTCAGGAACTGGCCGGTACGCCCACCAAGCTTGGACTGGCGCAACAGTGGCATGATCACGGTCGGGCCTGTCACCACCAGAACGCCCGCAAACACTACGGCGCTGCCCCAGTCGAGCCCGGCGGCATAACGGGCAGCCAATGTGCCAAGCCCCCATGCCATAGGCCCGCCGAGGAACACCATGCGCCGAACGGCGGCGCCAGCATCGCGTAAATTCTCGAATTTGAGGACCAGGCCACCCTCAAACAGGATGACGGCAACCGCCAGAGACACAATCGGTCTCAACAGCTCATTTCCGCCGCCATTGAAGACCTTTTCCGGGTTCATCAGAGGTTCGCCAAAGATAACAGACCAGAGCGGCCCTACGGCCAGACCTGCCAGAGCCATCAGAACGATGGCCGGTGCCTGGATGCGCCAGGCCACCCATTGCGCACCGATGCCCAGCGCACCGATAAGGGCGCAGGCAAAGATCAGCTCGCTCGATCCGGCGGCTGCCAGTGCGAATTCAAGTTCGTTCATATACGCCCCATCAATGGTGCACCTGTCCCGCCAGCCCGAAACCTAGGCTTGCCGGACGTTGATGTCATCAGCAAAGTCGAAACCGATCTCCCGGGTGCCATAATCCCCATCCTTGTAGCGCTCTATGCGCCCGGCAAACCAGAGAAGTATATGGTTATAGAGATGGTCATAAAAAGGTTGGGGGTCAGCATCTGTGAGGGGCAGCCTGAATTCATATTCCGAACCGTCCTCGATCTGGACAATGAAAGTCTCGCCAATCTTGCGGCATTCCATGGTCAGACGCAGCCAGTCCTGCTCCCGCGACACCCGCACAGCCAGGCCAAAAGAAATCGGCCCCAGAAGGCGAAAGCCCCGTGGCGGCAGGGAAAACGCCTTGTCGCCATACTCCTTGGGCTCGAATTGTCCGGTCGGCGGGACAAGATGCACGCAGACTCCATCGCCGGAGCCCAGATAATCGCAGAAGCCACTGCGCACCTCTCCGGCGAGCAGGCGAATACGGTCATAATTCTCGGCCGCGAGCGCCTGATAGGTCTCGACGGTCTCGATCAGTTTGTCGAAGCGTGACACAGCCTTGCGGCTCCCATGATTATTACAGTGAAGGACACTAGAGCGATACGTCCCGGCCTTCAAACCTTAAGGTCGCAGCCATCGGACAATGATCAGAGGCTTTCGGGATCTTCCAGCCAATGCCGGGAAAACGGAAGCCCTGATAGCGATCCGCAATGTAGGGCACACCGGACCGAATGATCTTCACTTCCGGCGCAGGATTCAGCGCAGCCAGGCGCGGCGACAGGAACATATGATCCAGCGCGCCATACGTCCCGTCGCCATTATAATGGTGGGTCCAGCGCTCAAACGGATCGGGAATTGACCGGCTGGCGAGGTCCACGGCGAAATCATCGTCCAGCAGAGGCCCCAGCCCATGCGGGGAAACTGACTGGCCATCGACTTCCCAATAGTCATTGAAATCACCAAGAATGACCCATTCCTCATCTGCAGGCCGATCAAAGCGTTGCTCAATGATGCGGCGCACCGCGCGGGCCTCTGCCTCACGAATGGGCGCTGTGCGTTTGCGCCCGCCATGCATGGACTTGAAGTGACAGACGAAAAGCGTCAGCGCGCGGCCATCCTTCTGGATGTCCACCTCCAGGCAATCGCGGCGGAACGCATAATCATTCACCGAAGCCCCCGGCGGCGGCGCAATATCCAGCAGTCCATAGGTGGCGCGAGCATGGCTGCGCTGGAAGATGACCGGCAGTCTGGACAACAGGCCGACATCAATGCCGCGCGTATCATTGCCTTCGTGCAGCACGCGTTCGCCAAAGGGTTGGCCAGCCCAGGGCGCAATATAACGATTGTCGAACGCCGTCAGCGTGACGAGGTTCTCGACCTCCTGCAGCGCGCAGACCTCCGCACCTGTGGCGGCAAGCGCCTGCGCGGTCAGCGTGCGGTCATCTTCGGAGAGAACGTCGAAAACAGCGTCAACCTGTTCGGCGACCAGCGCGTCATCCACTTCCGTCAGCCGGTCGCGCGCATTGGGAAGGCCTGAGCGCGCGAAATCACACCGCATCATCAGGTTTTCACAATTGAACGTGGCGAGGCGGAGTTCAGGCATCAAAACCTGATGCGGGCTGGAGCGGACGGGGTCAATCGCGAAAGACTGCCCGGATCAGGCGGCGGCGCGCTCTGCAAAGCGACGGGCGGTCTGGGCCTGCTCAACATCCTCGGCGCCTGGCCGCTGTTCTGCAGGGATGCTGGTGCGGCCAAGTTCTACGGCAATACCCGGCTGAACACCGCTGCCAAAGGCCGACAGAACGGTGCGCACGACGTCCAGCGGCTGGGCCTCGTCTTCCACGATCTGGCCAAACCGTGCGGCAACCGGACCGACCAGCCCATAGGCCAGAAACACGCCGAGAAATGTGCCGAGCAGAGCAGAACCGATCATGGAGCCAAGCACGGCGGGCGCCTGGTCAATCGAGCCCATGGTGCGGATGATACCCAGAACGGCCGCAACAATACCAAGCGCCGGCAAGGCATCGGCCAGCGTATTCAGGGCGCCGACAGCCTTCATGCGCTGGCCGAGATGCAGCGCGACGGATTGCTCCATATGCGCATCGGCGCGGGCCGGGTCCGACAGGTCCAGCGCCATAAGACGGAAGGCATCACAGATCATGTCCCGCACGGCAGGGTCTTGCTGAACGGCGGGCGCGGTGGCGAAGAGGGCCGAGCTTTCCGGATCTTCAATATCGGCCTCAATGGCCACAAAACCGCCCTGGCGCACCTTGCGCATCATGGTGGAGAGAAGGACGAGCAACTCCTGATGCTGGGCGCGCTGCCAGCGGCTGCCACGGAAGGAGCGCACAAACCCGCCAAGGGCCTGGCGCGCCACTTGAGGGGAATTGCCGATCAGAACCGTGCCGATGGCTGCGCCGCCAATAAGGGCCAGTTCGAAGGGCAATGCCTCCATGGCCCCCTTCCCGCCCGTCAGGACGAGACCGCCCATGACAAGGACGACCACCAGCACAAGGCCAATCAATTGCGGCAAGAGGTGCACTCCCGGTTTACCAACCGGCACAGTGGCACATTCATCTTAAGCCAAGCTTAGCGAACGCTAGCTGACCAGCAGGCCCTCTGTGCCCAGAACCGGGTCATGCTCAGCCACCAGATGGCCTGGCGCGACTTCAACCAGTTTGGGGCGATACTGATCCACATCCCCGTCATCGACGAGTTTAGATTTGAGGAAGCGGAGCGACGCGCGCGTATCAAGCGGGCTGGGCAAATCGCCCGTCAGCTTCAGACGCTCGCGCGACTTTTCGCTTTTCGGGTCCGCATTCGGCACAGCGGCAATCAGGGCCTTGGTGTAAGGATGGCGCGCATCGGTATAGATTGTGTTCCGCCCGGCCAGCTCCACCACACGGCCGAGATAGAGCACCATGACGCGGTGGCTGATCTGGCGAACAACGGCCAGGTCATGGCTGATGAAGATCATCGCCAGGCCGAATTCCTTCTGCAGCTCGATCAGAAGGTCGACCACTTGGGCCTGAACCGACACATCGAGGGCAGAGACGGCCTCGTCACAGATGACCAGTTTGGGCTGCAGGATCATGGCGCGGGCAATCCCGACGCGCTGGTTCTGCCCGCCGGACAGCTCATGCGGATAGCGGTTGATCATAGCCGGATCGAGCCCGACGCGCGGCATGATCTCGCGGACTTTCTGGTCCCGCTCCTTACGGGAGAGGTTCGGCTGGTGAACCTGCAGCGGTTCGGCAATCGACGCGCCGATACTCATGCGCGGGTCAAGGCTGGCCAGCGGGTCCTGGAAGACGATCTGAAGATCATCGCGCAAGCCGTCCATTTCCTTGCGGCCGGCCTTGGCAATATCCTTGCCCAGCCAGGCGACGGTGCCATCCGTCGGCGGAATAAGCTTCAGAACGCCGCGCGCCAGGGTGGACTTGCCACATCCGGACTCGCCCACCACGCCCAGCGTCTCGCCAGGCTTCAAATCAAACGATACGCCATCAACGGCTTTCAGCGGCTTGGTCTTGCCGAAGAGACCGCCCTTCACACTGATCGGGAAGTGAACCTTCATGTCATCCACCTGCAACACGGGCGCAATATCCGCGGCCGGCGGCGGGGTCAGCACCGGACGTCCGGGACGGTCCGGCTCGTCAATGCGCGGAACGGCAGACAGCAGCATCTTCGTGTAGTCGGCATGCGGATTGTAGAAGATGTCATCCACATTGCCGCGCTCGACAATCTCACCATGACGCATCACGATGACGCGGTCACACATACGGGCAACAACGCCCATATTATGCGTAATCAGCGCAATGCCGGTGCCGGTTTCGCGCTTCAACTCATCCATCAGTTCCAGCACCTGCGCCTGAACGGTCACGTCAAGCGCCGTGGTCGGCTCGTCCGCCAGCAGCAATTCCGGATTGCACAACATGGCCACGGCAATCATCACGCGCTGGCGCATGCCGCCGGATAGTTCATGCGGAAACTGGTTCATGCGGCGCACGGCTTCGGGAATGCGAACATTCTCCAGCCATTCAACGCAGATCTTGTCGGCCGCTTCCCCTTTCAAACCCTTGTGCAGGGCCAGGACTTCGCGCATCTGCGCGCCGACCGTCATATGGGGCGTCAGGCTGGTCAGCGGGTCCTGGAAGATCATCGACATGCGCGCACCGCGGATCTCCCGCAGCTTCGCAACCGGCGCATCCAGCATGTTGATACCGTCAAACTCGATCCGGCCTGTCGCCGCACCATTGCCGGCCAGCAAGCCAAGCGCCGAGAGAGCAGTCTGGCTTTTGCCCGAACCGCTTTCGCCGACAATGCCCAGACATTCGCCTTTGGACACGTCGAAACTGATACCCTTGACCGCCTCGACCGCGCCATCCGGCGTATCGAAGGTCACCCGCAGATCTTTGACAGAGAGAATAGCCATACCCGTAATCTCTATACGCGCGGGGCCATTGCGCAATGATCGAGTGCAGAAAGCAGAAAAAAGGCCGCGTTCCTTGGGAAAACGCGGCCTTGGAGTTCAGGACCGAAACAGAAAGGGGGTGCCCCGGCCCTCAGATCGGACTCAGAACTTGTATCCGAGCCCCAGACCCACCACGAGTGGATTGATGTCCACGTCTGCATCCACTGTCGCGCTAAGCGCTGTGGTGAAATCAACCGTTACGTCTGTATTGATCCAGATTTTCTTGATGTCTGCATTGATCGCCCAGCCGCCTGGCTCGCCGTCCAGGTCGTAATCAACACCGGCCTGCAAGGCGAACCCATAGCTCGGGTCATAATCGATGCCGTCAGCGACAGGGCCTTCATCTTCATTGAAGAAGAAGGTGGCGTTCACACCAGCGCCCACATAGGGCTTCCACTGACTGTCATTCACGAAGTGGTACTGCAGCGTCAGGGTCGGCGGCAGCAGGGTGACATCGCCCAAGTCCACATTTGCGCCGTTAACAGCGGCAACATTCGTGGCTTTCACATCATGCGGTGTGACACCGAGGATCAGTTCGGCAGCGATGTTCTTCGTGAAGAAGTAGGTGATGTCCAGTTCAGGAACATATTGGTTGCTGATCTCGACGTCGCCGCCCAGAGGCGCCCCTGCGACGGAAAGGTCACCGGACTCATCCGGCAGCACACCAATGACCCGTCCCCGCACCATCCACGGATTTTCATCCGCAGATGCGACAGGTGCTGATCCGAGCCAAGTCGCCCCGGCAACCATGGTGGCAAGGAGAAGCTGTTTCATATCATTTCACTCCAACATTTGGCGCAAACGGCTGCGCCCGATGAGCCCCACCTAGACCCCTGTTTTGATGAAGATAAGCGTGCAGTTTGACGCGCGGGCGCATGTCGCGCGACACAGCCGCCCGACTAGGTATTCCCCCCAATTGCTGACTCGGCAGACCGCCGTCATCTTGGTCTTCGTGCGACGGGAAACGGCCCCCAGAAGGTCCGCCCGATTGCCCCTCCCCCAAACGCCGCTCGCAAGCCGCTCATCCGCCTATGGCAGAAGGGTTTTCCCACGGTCAGGCTTGAACTTTGCCCTGCCGCTGGGGCAGATGGGCGTTGAGGAAAAAGCTCCAACGAGGAACACGCACATGCCCGTCATTACCTATCTGACCACCTGCATCTTTGACTCTGGCGCTCTGAAACAGCTGGCCGGCACCGCAAAGAGACTCGGCATGAGCCGTCCTTTCATTGTGACAGACCAGGGCATCAAGGCCGCCGGCATTCTGGGCAAGGTGGAAGATGCGCTTGGCGTTGCCCCGGCGGGTGTGTTTGACGAAACGGTCTCAAACCCGACCGAGAAGCAGGTGGACGAAGCGACCGCGCGCTACAAGGAATGCGGCGCAGACGGCGTGATTGCCCTGGGCGGCGGATCTTCAATGGATTTGGCCAAGGCAGTCTGCCTGCTGGCAAGCCATGATGAGCCGCTGGAATCCTATGCCGCGATCACGGGCGGCGCGAAGAAGATCGGCAAGGTGGCGCCACTGATCGCCATTCCAACGACGTCCGGCACGGGCTCTGAAGTCTCCGTTGGCATGATCGTGACCATGAATAATGGCCGCAAGGAAACCTTTGTCTCGCCAAACCTGATCCCCGCCACCGCCATTTGCGACCCGGACCTGACGCTCGGCCTGCCCCCGCATCTGACGGCGGCGACCGGCATGGACGCGGTCACACACTGTATCGAAGCCGTGCTGGCACCAAGCGTGAACCCGCCTGCCGAAGGCATCGGCTATGAAGGCATTTACCGCGCCATCGGCGATGGCTGGCTGCGCAAGGCGGTAAAGGATGGCTCGGATGCAGATGCGCGCTGGCACATGATGATGGCGAGCTATGAAGGCGCGCTGGCCTTCGTCAAAGGCCTTGGCGGGGTGCATGCGCTGTCTCACGCCGCCGGCCGCCTGCATGAGAAAAAACTGCATCACGGGACGCTGAACGCAATTTTCCTGCCGCACATCCTGCGCTTCCATGAAGGGGCGGCGGACGCGAAATATGCCCGCCTGCGTCAGGCCATGGGCCTGAAGCCGGGCGCAGACCTGGCCGAAGCAATTGAAGAGCTGAATGCGGATATCGGCATTCCGGCCACTCTTTCTGCTATCGGACTGACAGCAGAAGACGGCCCGGGCATCGTCGACAATGCCCTGAAGGATCTTGCGCATTTCGGCAATCCGAAACCAATGAGCGCGGACGATTACGCCAAAGTGTACGAAATCGCGCTGGGCTAAGCCCCTGAAGGCGCGGCGGGTCACACTCTTTCGCTAGGCGAAGGGGCGAATCCTGCGCATACTTGCATCATGCTTCAGGGATTCGCCGCGACTTCTACACATCTGGGCCTGATCTGCTGCGCCATGGCGATCGGCGCCTCTTGGGTGGCCGCGATCGCCTCGCCCAATTGCAGCTATGACAAGCTGGATGGCAGCAGGGCCGACCGCCATGTGCGCGAATTGTTGCACATGACCTCCACACCGATTGCCGGCATGATGCTGGCTTCCGGGGCATTATTCCTATTGTCCAGCAGCTGGGCGGCAGGGGTTACGGCGCTGCTCGCCGCGTTCGGCTTCTTTTCGAACAGATGGATGCTCGCACCCAAGACCGGGAAGAATCCCAAAGGCGTGCGCACCAGCCGCAAAGGTCAGCGCGCAGTCTCCGTCAGCCTGTCACTGATGTTCACACTGATCGCCATTATCGCGGCGATCCTCGCCATGGTCGGCATCTGACCGCTAGAGATAGACCAGCCAGAGGCAGCCCATTTCGTGCAATTTGCGGAAATTGTCCGCAGATTTGCGGGCGGCGCTGCGGGCTATGGCGCCCGCCGTCTTGCGATTAACCGACAGCATGAGCGCACAAATGGCCAATCCAGGGATGAACATCCACCAGACATAGGCAATCGAGGCCAGGACACCGAGCAAGCAGATCAAGTAGGCCATGGCATCCAGAATGCGGAACCGCGCATACATGTAACGGCCAAAATCACTCAACAATTCCGGCTGTTTATGCAGCGTTTCGGCATCAATCGCGAAAAGCTGGCCCGGGGATTGCTCATAAACCAGCGCCCGCGTCATGCGGCCACCTTTATGGGGATTGGGTTGGCATTTGAGAAACATGGCCTGTCAGCTCCATTACAGAGATGAAATTTACCAGCGCAGCTTTAATCGGGTGCTGTCGGAACAGGGCCATTTGCACGCGTTTCTCCAAGGCTTTCTTAGCCATGAAACTTGCGCCTGTCTGGTGAATCCATTTGCTCTGCCGGATTTTGACACTTATGCTGCAATGCAACATGGAAGGCTTGTAATCTGATGCTTTACTCGCTCGTTGAAATGAATCGTGCCGCCATGGCGCCTGTTCGCCTTGCCGCACGCGCCAGCCGCGCCGCGCTGAGTTCGCCTCTCAACCCCATCAGCAATACAGATTATGGCAAGTCTCTGTCTGCCATGGCAGACGTGTTTGAAAGCGCCACTCGCTATTATGGCAAGCCGGAATGGCGCATCGATAGCGTGAAGATCAACAGCGTGCCGGTTCCCGTCACGCCGACCGTTGCCTGGCACTCGCCTTGGTGCAATCTGGTGCATTTCCGCAAAGACCCTGATGCCCTGGCCGCCGCGCGAGACGCCAAGCGCCTTGGTCCGCAGCCCCGCATGATCATTGCGGCGCCGCTATCCGGCCACTATGCCACGCTGCTGCGCGGCACCGTCGAGGCCTTCCTGCCGACGCATGATGTCTACATCACGGACTGGCAGGATGCCCGCATGAGCCCCGTCTGGCTCGGCCGCTTCGATCTTGATGATTATATTGACCATATTCGCAGCATGCTGACCTATGTCGGCCCCGGCGCGCATGTGCTGGGCGTATGCCAGCCGGGTCCGCCGGTTCTGGCCGCGATTTCCATGATGGCCGAGGATGATGATCCGGCCCGCCCAGCCACGATGACCTTCATGGGCTCTCCCATCGATTGCCGCCAGAGCCCGACCATACCGAACCAACTGGCGGAAGAACGCCCGCTTTCCTGGTTCGAAGAGAACATGATCCACACTGTGCCCGCGCCCTACCCCGGCATCTTCCGCCGCGTGTATCCCGGCTTTGTGCAGCTGGCCTCATTCATGAACATGAACTGGTCGCGCCATGTCGATGCGCAGTGGAAGTTCTTCAACCATCTGGTCGGTGGCGACGGCGACAATGCCGGCAAGCACCGCGAATTCTATGATGAATACCTCTCCGTTCTGGACCTGACGGAAGAATTCTATCTGCAAACCATCGTGCGCGTGTTCCAGGAACATCATCTGGCGCGCGGAAATTTCCGCTACCGCAGCACACGCCTGGTGAAACCTTCCAAGGTGCGCGATGTCGCGCTGATGACGGTGGAAGGTGAGAAGGATGACATTTCCGGGATCGGCCAGACGCAGGCGGCGCATGACCTGTGCAGCAAGCTGCCAGACGATATGAAGGCGGACTATATCCAGCCCGGCGTCGGCCATTATGGCGTGTTCAATGGCAACCGTTTCCGCACGGAAATCGCCCCGCGTGTGACGCAGTTTACCCGTCGCTTCACGATGCGCGATGCAGACGAAGCCGCCGCTGAAAGACTGGCCGTAAAGGCTTGATCAACAGGCAGGGCGCCTAGCGCTCTGTCAGGCGGGGCAACATATTTGCCAATTCGCGGCACTCTGATTGAGGACCACCCACAACATTGATCCGCATCGGGTCCGGTGCATCAAGATAATCATTCAGACGTGAGACTGCCTTCTCCTTGGCACTGTCCAGCGTGATCTCAGCCTCCGATTTGGCGAGGGTTTCCTTTGATGTGCAGGATTGAAGCTCCAGCGTGGAGTCACCCCCTGCCTTGGCCTGATGCAAAAGCACAGAAGACGGCAGGTCCAACCCATCCGGCACAGCCACCCACAAGGCAGACACTTTTGCGGTCTCGATCGGGTGACGCAGGCGCACTTCGTAGATCACACCCTTGTCCATATGGTGGACAGAGAAATCGGCCAGACCGGCATCATGCAAGCCGCCCAGCCAACTGGAGATCGCCGCATTGCGGGCCTGCTTGGCCGCTGCGCCGCGTCCCGCCGCGACATCAAGATATACTTGCCGTGCAGCCGGCGTTTCCATGGCTGGAAGCGGATGCGGAATCTGGACAGCGCTGCCCGGCAAAATCTGGACATGATCGCTCTGCAGCAGGCTCGCCGACGCAAGATTGCCCTGTCCCTGAAATCCGATCAGCCCGAGAGCGAGGGCCGAACAGCCCAGATATGTCAGTCTTTTTAGCTGCCACATGGCACACCATCCCTTATTTATCAGGACAGTGTAGGCACGAAGCGGTTAGGAAATTCCTTCACCCACCGGTAAACCTCAGGCTGCCCTGAAGTAGGAAAGTGTGCAAACGCCGTGCCGGGACCTGGCTTGATGCCTGGAGGCGCCTATCGGAACCTTTCCGGCAAGGCATGCGGTGCCTGCATGTTTTCGTGGGAGTGATCGTGGTCATGCGCGCCAGCGTGCTCATGATCATGGACAGGCAAGAGCGATATCACCACAGCGGTCAGAACCCCTGCGGTCAGTGCAATCAGGCTACGCAAGGGCGGCTCGCCCTTTAGGGGCTCCATCAGCGGGCCGGTCGCCACATAGAGCAGCAGCCCAGCCGAAGCCGCAAACAGCGATCCGACCACATCCGGTCCCATCAGATACATGAAGGGAGAAGAGATCAGCACGCCCAGAGGCGTCGTTGCGGACGCCGCAAGGAAGGCAAAGAGAAATGACTGGCGGTTGCTGAAAGAGTGCCGGCGCAGAATGGCAAAGGCGATCACGCCTTCCGGAAACTCATGCAGGATCAGCGAAACCGCCGCATAAACACCGGAAGAAAAGCTGCCCGCAAAGGTGACAGAATAGATCACGCCATCGAGCAGCGAGTGGATGGCGATGGCCAGGATTGGCGTGATGGCAGCAGACCGTGCCGAGTCAGCGCGCTCCGGGAAGAATGTGTGCAGGGAAAAGTGCAGCACCAGCCCGCCGAGAAACCCGGCAAGCATGTAGGTCGGCGCATTCCGGCTCAGCTCAAACGCCTCCGGGGCAATGTGCAACAGGCTGAGCGTGATCAGCATGCCAGCCGCAGCCAGGCCCATGACGGCAGAAAAGCGCGCACTCCAATCCCCACGTGTCGACACGGCAATCAACCCGATCGTGGTCACAAAGGCCGCGATCAAGCCGAAAAACATGGGGGCTTGCATGGAAGTGAGCATGTATGAGTCAGTCAAATAGGCAAAATCGGGGGCGTGCGGTCGTTAACCGCATCCTGCGGCCTTGCGGAAAATGTTATATGGTATCATTAGTGGGCTTGCGAGCAGATTTTTTTGCTTTACGCAGTTCAACGGACAGGACGACTGGAGCGTTTGAATGAACAAGACATCTGGCCGACTTGTCGGTCTGCTTTGCATGGGCGGGCTGATTGGCCTTCTGGCTGCATGCGGCCCCTCTTCCGAACAACCTTCTGAGACTTCGACTTCAGAAATGGCGCCGATGACGGCGGAAATGCCGCCAGCGCGCAGCGAACCGGCCCCTCTCACAGAAGACGCGGATGCCGATGCGGCAGATATCGCAGACATGCAGGAAGCCTACACCGCTGACACTGAAGAAGAGCATTCGGAAGCGGAAGAAGAGCATCATGAGGGCGAGGCGCATCATGAGCATGCCGGTGGAGAGGCCCATGTCCACGGCGCCGCTGAATTGGCCGTCACACAGGAAGACAATTTCATTACCATAAGTGTCGATGCGCCCCTGGCGAATTTCGGCCTGTCGGAAGCAACAAAGAAGAAAGACGCAGACTTCGAGCAATACGCCGAGGGTCTGACAGAGCTGCTCGGTGACGCAAAATGTGACCTGGTCGAGCGGTCGGCCGCCATCCGCCGCAATGGTGACCATGCCGCCATGACCCTGTCGATTGTCTGGGACTGCCGCCGCCCGAGCCGCCTGGACGGCCTGATGTTCACCGGCTTTGATCTTTATCCCGGCTTCGAGAAAGTTTCGTCCGTCTATCTCGGAGACGGCAAACAGATCGCCGCGACCCTCACCTCTGCCAGCCCGTTCCTGCCTTTTTCCCAGTGACTGATCCCGTCATATACATTGAAGAGCTGCGCTTCTCCTGGCCATCCGGCGGAGAGGTGCTGGATATTGAGCGCTTTGACCTGAACGCGGGAGAACGCCTGTTCTTACGCGGGCCCTCCGGGTCCGGTAAGTCTACCCTTCTGGGGCTGATCGCCGGCGTACTGGAACCCAGCGCAGGACATGTGAATGTTCTCGGCCACGATCTGGCGAAGCTGGCCCCCGCCAGACGAGACCGCATTCGGGCCGATCATCTGGGCGTCATCTTCCAGATGTTCAATCTCGTGCCCTATCTGTCCGTTGTCGGAAATGTCACCCTCCCCCTGAAATTCTCTCCGCTACGTCGCAAGGCCATTGCGGGAGACGCAGATGAGGAAGCCCGGCGCCTGCTCGCCAGGCTTGGCCTGACAGATACAGCCTTGCTGGATCGCCGCGTCTCTGACCTCTCTGTCGGACAGCAGCAAAGGGTTGCCGCCGCGCGCGCCCTGATCGGCGGGCCGGAGATCGTGATTGCAGACGAGCCGACCTCTGCGCTGGACGCGGATGCGCGTGACCGCTTCATCGAATTGCTGAGCGAGGAAGCCGCCCGCACCGGCGCAGCCCTCCTGTTCGTCAGCCATGATGCCAGCCTGGCGCGTTTGTTCGACCGGGCCGTGGATTTGAGAGAGATCAACAAAGCGGGGGCCACGGCATGAACAGCATCCTTTCCCTCGCCTGGAAAAGCCTGATGAACCGCAAGGGGTCTGTCATCCTGACCCTTCTTGCCGTGGCGTTGTCCGTTGCGCTGTTTCTCGGGGTTGATAAAGCCCGTACGGGTGCGCGCGAAGGCTTTGACAATACGATTTCCGGCACAGAGCTGATCGTTGGCGCGCCTACCGGCAGCGTGAATCTTCTGCTCTATTCAGTCTTCCGCATGGGGAATGCCACGGCGGAAATCTCGTGGCCCACCTATCAGAAGATCGCCCATCGCGATGATGTTGCCTGGGCTGTTCCGATCTCCCTGGGCGACAGCCATCGCGGCTTCCGTGTCATGGGAACGACTACGGACTATTTCGACCATTACAAGTATGGCCGCAGCAAGGATCTGGTCATTGCGAAAGGCAAACGCTTTGACGATCTGTTCGACGCGGTAATTGGCGCCGATGTTGCCAAGGAACTCGGCTACGATATCGGCACCCCCCTGATCCTGTCGCATGGGCTCGGTAAGGCCAGTCTGGGGTCAGGCCACGACAACCGCCCCTTCCGCGTCGTCGGTATTCTGGCGCCCACAGGCACCCCGGTTGACCGCACAGTTCATGTCTCCCTGGAAGCAATCACCGCCATCCATGTCGGCTGGGAAACCGGGGCGAAAAACCCGCTGGCCGATACGATCTCGGAAGAAATGATCCGAAGTTTCGACCTGACGCCCAAAACCGTGACAGCCATTTTCCTCGGCCTGAAGCGCAAGGGCACGATTCTGACCACGCGGCGCGAGATCAATACCAATCCCGGCGAACCCTTGATGGCCATCATGCCCTCTCAGGCACTCGCGGAACTCTGGAGCGTGACCGATGTGGCCGAACGCGCCCTGCTGGCAGTCTCCATCTTTGTCATCGCCGTCGGCATCGTTTCCATCCTCACTTCCATTCTGAGCAGCCTGAATGAAAGGCGGCGGGAGATGTCAATCCTGCGCGCCGTTGGCGCGCGGCCCGGGCACATCTTTGCCTTGCTGGTGCTGGAAGCCGGCCTCGTTGGCTTTCTGGGCGCGCTGATAGGCATAGCCCTGATCCATTTGATCCTGCTCATTGCCGGGCCCATCATTACGGCCAAATATGGAATCTCCCTCATCGGCACAGGCCTGGGGGCGACGGATATTTACACCCTACTGGCTGTAACCCTCGCTGCCTTGCTGGCCGGGGCAATCCCCGCCTGGATGGCTTTCCAGCGCTCTCTTGCGGATGGTTTGTCCGTCCGATTGTAAACCGCTTAATCCCTCTGGCACGATAGGCTTTCAGACTTTAGACTGGTCATCATGAAACAGATATCTTCCCTTCTCTCCGCAGCCGCCGTGGCCGCCCTGATCACAGCCTGCGGCCAATCCACCACCGCGCCGGAAGCCAGTGCAGAAACGCCTGCGCCGGAAGCCTCGAAAGCCGAAACCAGCAAGTCTGACGGGCCGCAAGTTGGCGACAAGATTGGCCAGAGCGACGCAGAGCGTCAGGCCGCCAAGGAGGCCTCTATCGCAGCCAAGGCAGCGGAGCAGGCGCGCAAGCAGGAAGAAATCAAGGCACGCGGTGTCACGGAGATTGGCTGGGAAGACCTGATGCCTGAAGGCGAAGAGGAACGTCTTGCCAAGATGTATCAAAGCCAGATGGCCATGCTGTACGGCGGCGGCGGGATCGCAGAAGGCTCTGCGGCCGACACGATGGTGCAGATCGGCACGTTCAATACGGTGAAAGCTCTCGACGGCAAGAAAGTCCGCATTCCCGGTTATACGGTTCCGTTCGAATACGGCTCCAAGGCGCAAATCACCCAATTCCTGCTGGTACCTTACTTTGGCGCCTGCATTCACTCTCCCCCTCCCCCGCCAAACCAGACCGTATTCGTCTCCACAGAAGACCCGATCCAACTGAAGGATCTGGCGCAGGCAGTCTGGGTAGAAGGCATTCTGCACGCGCAGACCCAGGAAAGTGATCTTGCGGACGCAGCCTATACGCTGGAAATGACTCATATCGAAAAATACGAATACTAGGCTTTGCCCCAACGGCATCGCACGGCCTTTCGGCCAGTTCTGATCGCCAGGACATAAAAAAGCCGGCTGCACCTCTGCAGCCGGCTTTGTTTTGTAAGGTGAGCCCCGTTTTACCAGGCGAAGTTCACACCGATCATGAGCTGTTGAGCATCATAGTTCGGGCTGTTGTAGCGGCCGGTATACTCAATCTCGACACCGATCCGGTCCGTCACATCGCGGCTGGCGCGGACACCATAATTGTAAGTATCCAGGCCACGTCGCACAGAGGCCGTCTGCCAGATTGCATTCCCGAGGCTGACTTCGCGCTCGACTTTCGGGTCGGCACCGATATCACGGGTCCAGTTGCCGAAGAGAGCCAGATCCGTCTTGGCAACTGTGTGTGCAATTTCTGCACCCAGTTTGGATTGCAGCGTGTTGCGGGATTCTCCGCCCAGGGACAGCTGGGTGAATTCCAGGTCGCCCCGCTCATCATAGGCATCGATGTTGGACACGGCCGTACGAACACCGGCGATGGCGAAAGCACTGGTAGCCCCACGCTCAAGCACCTTGTAGCGGGCCTCAGCCTGTGCGTGCAGGATACCGATGTCCTGCTTGGCACGGGAGTGGCTTGCAATCGTGCCCAGCTCCGACGTCCGGCTGACCTTGGCGGAGGCATGGGTATAGCCCACCAGACCAGACAGGGTCAGGCGCGTCGTCACGGCGCGGCTACCATAACCGTACAGAGACAACATGTGCGTCGTGGCACCATCGGCTGTGTCATTGTAGAGGTCCACAGTCTTGTAGCTGCCTGCGATGCCGGCTTTCATGCCATCCTTGTTCAGCAGTGTGGCGCCGACCGTCATGCCATAGACATCCTCGTCGAAGCCCCATGTGTAGCCATCGGGGTCGTAGCTTGCCCCGCGGGCTTCTGCACGTGTCCAGAGACGAATGCCATTATCCAATTCCTTGGAGAGGCCACCGACACCTCCCTCACCGCGCGCAGCGGAGATGATCATGTCGTCAGAGCCGATCAGGACAGATTCCGTGCTCTCGATGATATGTGCATGCATATCACCCGACAGGGACCGCACGGCGTTGGCCACTTGAGTTTCGTTCAGACCATCGAAACGATCCAGAAGGTCCGACAATTCGCCCGTTGCATTCTGGCCATTGGCCGTTGCGTAATCGAGGGTCAGGCCTGTTGTCACTGCATTGCCGCGCATGCCGCCAGTCATGCTCGCCAGGCCAAGGCTATTGGCCACGAGGGCAAGTTGGACGGAGTCATCATTGTAGATGACTTTCAGACGCGTATTCGCGGCAAGACCAGAGGCTGGCTGAACCACGTCATTAAACGTGCCCACAACATTGTCTGCGGTCACGACTGTGAAGATGTCACCCATGACCGGTGTGTAGTTGTTGTTGGCGTTGCCTGAAATACCGCGCAGGATAGGGTTAATGGAACCTGCAGCGGTGAAGGTTGCGCCTTCTCCGGTCAGGACCAGGCGGTCATAGCTTCCAGCTCCACCGGCAGCAGAGTACACATTGCCGTCAATCTCGGTCCGGAAGATTGAACCCTGGTTCAGGGTCACGTCACCTGACACATAGAGCGCACCCGGAGAGTTACCCGGTGACAGCTCACCGCCGGACAGAACCATGACGTCACTGTTCACGTTGCCAGTGCCCTTGAGAGTTGCACCATCATTGACCGTCAGCAGGTTAGAGCCGAACATGCCATTCACGCTGAGCGTGCCTTCATCGACATAGCTGTTGCCTGTCATCTGGCTGTTGCCCGTCAGCATCAGCATGCCTCTGCCTCGCTTGTGGAAACCGCCAGCGCCTGTGATGGCCCCATTCCACAGAACCGAATGGTCTAGCACATCAAACGTGGCGTTCTCATGCTGAACGATCATCTGACGGGACGAGCTGAATGTGCCCCCGGCCTGGAATGTGGCGTTGCCGATTGTCAGTGGTCCGCCGCCCAGGTTCGAGTCGGAAGATGCCTGAAGCGTACCCTGGGAAACTGAGAAGCCACCAGCTTGCGTGTTGGTGCCAGACAGAACGAGCAAGCCGGAACCGGTCTTGTTCATCGCGCCGCTGCCGCTGAAGCTGCCATGGGCAACAACGATGTTGTTCTCGGTATCGATGGTGCCGCCCTGGTTTTGGACTGTGAAGCTGGTGTTCACGCTGGTGTTCATGCCAAACATCAGTGTACCACCGACAAAGTTCGGGTTTACCGCACCGTCGGCCAGTTTCCTGGCGGTATAATAGGTGGCCGCCATATCGATATCCGGGATGCTTCCGCCACCGCTCAGCGAATCATCGACATCGGAAGACCCCGCGGGAACACTGTTAAGAGCGACCGTCGAGAAGACGAGATATCCGCCAACGCCAAAGTACTCCCCATTACCATTGGCGATGACCGTGACTTCATTGAAGAAGTTGGTGTCATTGATCGCACCGATAAAGTGTTCTTGGGGGCCGATGGTCGACGAAATGCCACCAAGCAGCAAAGGGTTGGAGCTGCCAAAGCGTAGATATACCTGAGAGGCATCTGCCGTGCCACCATCCGGGGTCGCATTATCCACGGCGCAACAGGTCCCCCAGTCATTCACCATGGTCCCGATGGCGTTCATTTCAAACGGTGTTGTGCCATCCGCTTCATAGAATTTATAGGTATAGCCCATGGCTTCTGCGGCGGAGAAGCCTGCGTTCTTGCTGTAGCTGTTACCCCAATTTGTGAAGCCATCGCTACCTTCGTTGCCAGTTCCATTATTGCTGGCTGCACTGCCACCGCGACTGGTTTCGACAACAACGGATGGATCCCCGGCATTCGGTCCAATGACCATGAAGCTGCTGCCGCTGGTGCTGAGAATATCATACTCGTAAATCAGCGACGAACGCGTCGAGCCTGGGTTGGCTGCATTATAGGCCGCATCAGCTGAATCAACTGTGTCTTTGAACTTCTGGATACCGATGGTTGCATCCTCGTTGAAGTACACGGCCGGGTCGGCATGCGCTGCGCCTGCATACATAAGCGATGCTGCCATAGCCGCCATGGACGCAGATGCCCATACGCGCCGACTCATTCCTTTATGCATGGAAAGGCGTCCGGGTGTCTGATGTTTCTTCATTTTGTGACCTCCAATATCACTCAACTTAAAGAGGCTTTCTTGCCTCTAGTTCACCGCTGTAGACCTTTAGGTAGCGAACGCTAGTGAATCGGAAGTTACAATTCTGACAAATGGCAGCCCCAAGAATTACCAAAACCACGGGGATCTTTAACACGTTTTAAAATTAGATTTACTAACTCCATTCATGGCGTGTCTGTTAACAACAAGTTTTCTATCTGTATATTTTGCTACAGATTACGATTCATCCAATTTGAATAGTCTTTTTTGCCTGCTGCAGTTTTCTTGATACCACTCAGGAGTCCGCCAGTGTCGGCGGATCGCACGGCATTGGCGGCTGGCAGGGATGATGCTCCACTTTCAGATTAGTTTTGCACCAAAACCGAACTTAAACTTAAAGGGGAACAATAATCGGACCCGTGTGGAAAGAACGACGCCAGGACAGCCAGGAGCATGCATAATCGCATGCCTGCGTATTGGTTTTAGCCAATGCGACCTTTGCAGGCAGAGCTTGCTTGATCTGGCAGACTTTTCAGGGAAGCAATGTGTGCGACGAAGCGCTGAAGGCAGGAACGTTCGGCGTTCGACCGCGCTCCTTAAGATATGTGGTACCTCTGGCCGGACTCGAACCGGCACTTCCGAAGAAAACGGATTTTGAATCCGTCGCGTCTACCAATTCCGCCACAGAGGCCCATGATCGGGAGCGCTTCTCCTGCCGCATAGCTGGGGCACATGTCAATCTTCTCGACGCCGCAGAAAAAGCTGTCTAACACGTCCTCTATGCAAGAGATCTCCTCCACCAAAGAAAAAACCCTCCTCCAGACGCTGGAAGCCATGGCTGCGCGTGCGCCAGAGGAAGGCTATTCCCTGCGCGAAATCTTTGATCAGTTGGATGAGAGCGCGTTCGGAGCCGGCCTGTTCCTGCTCGCTTTGCCCTGCTGCATCCCTTTTCTTTATGGCGTGCCCCAGGTCGTTTCCCTGCCGATGATGGCGCTGGCCTTTCAGATGGTGATTGGGCGCGAACAGCCCTGGATGCCAGACAAGATGGCCGCCCGGAAGATTGACCGGAAGGGCCTGACCCAGATGTCCAAGGGGGGCCGGAAATGGCTCGGCTGGATCGAAGCCATTGTTCGCCCGCGCCTGACCATGATTACCGGAAAGCGATCCGAACGGGTGATTGGCGCCTTTCTGTGCATTTTCTGCGCCTCAATCCTGGTGCCGCTGCCCATGACCAATACCGTGCCGGGCTTTGCCGTTGCTATCGCCTCTTTCGGGCTGATGCAGAAGGATGGCCTTATGGTGATTGCAGGATTGCTGATTGGCACGGCCTGGGTCAGCGGCCTGATCGGCGCCGTCATGCTGGGCGCCGTAACCCTTCTTGGGTAAGCCAATAACGGCAAAGTGACTACGCGCCGCATTGTGAAGCGGCCATGTCCCGGCTTTAGCTGCGACATGGCATTTTTCATATCCCTGCTGAAAGACTGGAAGTGGCCCTGTATCGCGGTCGGCCTGTCTGTCTTCATGCTGGCGGCGGCCCACGCTTTTGAGACCTTTGGTAACCTTGCCCCCTGTCCATTGTGCCTGCGACAGAGGGAGGTCTACTGGGCGCTTATCGCCATGACGCTGACAGGGCTGGCCCTCTGGAAGATTGTTCCCAAACGTCGTTTTCTGGTTGCCCTGAATGTGATGATCGGCCTGGTGTTCGGCGTGGGCGTGGTTGTGGCCTTTTATCATTCCGGCGTGGAATGGGGCATCTTTCCGCCTCCGACAGGCTGTTCGGGCGAGGGCCCGATCGACCCGATGGCGTTCCGGGACTTCAACGAGCCCATGCATGTACCGTCCTGCACGGACGCCCCCTTCTATATCATGGGCCTGTCCATGGCGGGCTGGAATGGGGTGATTTCTGCCTTCATGGCAATCATCAGCTTTGTGGCTGCCGGCGCGACATTCCGCGGGGCTGCTTCGGATCAGCCAGGCTGATCAAGCATTGCCAGGCGCCGCCTCTTCAGGCGCTGTTCGCGCAAGGTGATGTAGAGTGTCGCGACGATGATGATGGCGGTGCCAACCCAGGTCCATAAGTCCGGCAGGATATGGAACAAGCTCCAATCCACCAGCGCCGCCATCGGTAGTCGCAGATAGTCCATCGGCGACAGGAAAGAGACATCGCCGATACTCATGCCCCGAATATAGAAATATTGCCCCATCACGCCGCATAGGCCCATCAAAACGATCAGCCCCCAATCCATGAGAGAGGGCGCAACCTCAGGCCACTTCCAGATCGCAAGCGGCAGCAACAGCACCGATGACAGGAAATTGGCCCAGATCAGCAGTGTCATCGGCCTGTGCAGGCGCGTCAGGGACTTTACCAGCGTAATTGCCCCGGCCATGCAAAACGCCGCCGCCAGCGCCAGCACCATGCCCAGGCTGATCCCCATCTGAGGCTGCAGCATGATCATGACACCCAGAAACCCGACAAAAGTCGCGCCCCAACGATGGAGGCCCACTTTTTCCCTGAGAACAAAGGCCGCAAGCACGGTAATGAACATGGCGCGGGAAAAGCTGATGGAATTGAATTCCGACAAGGGTAGGCCCACTGCATCAGACACGGCATAGAAGCCCAGAATGAAGCCCAGCGTACCAAAGGCACTTCTCAGGAAAATCATGCCGGGCTGATGTATTTTCAGAATGCTCACACCCTGCTGGAAAATGATCGGCAAGGTCACGATCATTGCCACAGCCGAGCGCCAGAATGCTAAGAACCCGGGGTCGAATGTGGCCGACTGGACCTTTGACAGCGTCAGAAATACCGTAAAAACAGCCCCGGAAGCGATCATCCATATCGCGCCTTCAATGTTGCGCGGGGCCTCCGGGGTCAGTAGGTCTGTACTTTCCGCATGATCAGGATTTGTATGAATGGGCAATTTTACGCCTTCCGAAATTGACGAAATCGACCGTCTCTGGCGTGAGCTGCCGGCAGATCATATGTGGACGGGATGGGCGGCCTCCGGTCGAGAGCCGGAACATGTCTGGATTTTCCGGACGCGAGCACACTGGCGCCGTTTCCCCCTCAGCAAGACAGAGACAGGCTATAGCATAGCCGACGAATTGGGCAGACCTGTTGTTAACGCCAAAAGCCTGAAAGCGCTTCTAAAGAAGGTGGAACTGATCCCCGGCCTTGAAGCGCTGTCTCAGGATTAGGCGCTGCGGCCTAGCCAGCCTGCATCTGGTCACGCATCTGCTCTGCCTGCTCAGGCGTAATGCCCAGCGCATCCAGCAGCGGCCCGCCTGCCGTTTCGTCCCATGAATGGCGTGGACCAACCGTCATGCCCCCATCGACGACGAACTCTCCGCCGGTGATGAAGCCCGCCGCATCCGAGGCAAGGAATGCCGCCATCTCTGCGATGTCCTCGCTTTTGCCTGTGCGGCCAATGGGTTGCATGGAAGCGCCCGCCTCCACCAGCATTGCCGCCATCTGGTCGGCTTGTTCGCGCGGAAGACCAAGCGAGGCACCGAAGATAGAGGTCGCAATGAAGCCCGGCAGAACGGCATTCACGCGGATCTTGTATTTCGCCAGCTCCGCCGCCGCCATTTTCGAAAAGTGCGCCACGCCCTTCTTTGCGACAGAATAGGTCAGCGGCGCATACCCGGCCGTGATGGCGCTGATCGATGACGTGTTGATGACGGAGCCACCCTTCTCTTTCATATGCGGAATGGCGAATTTGGTGGCAGCGAATACCTGCTTCAGCAACAGCGCCATGGTCTGATCATAGGCATCCAGATCCAGCTCTTCCAAACTGTCCGGCGTACCGCCATGGCCCGCATTGTTCCACAGAATATCCAACTGCCCGAAATGACCGACGGCCTGGTTCATCAGTGCCTCCAGCTGGTCCATCTGCGTCACATCGCAATGTACAAACAGGACTTTGTCATCCCCGAAGCGTTGCTGCAGGGCATGACCCTTCTCATCCTGAATATCACCCGCGACGACTCTTGCGCCAGCCGCAACAAATGTCTCGACCCCCGCCAGACCAATACCGCTTGCCGCGCCGGTGATGATTGCAACCTTACCTGACAGATCTGCCATGGATGTATTCCTCCCTTGTTCAGGAAAGAATGCGCCTGCTTTCCGCGTGGTTCGTCAAGTGGCCGCAGAAAAGATAACGCCTGCGATCCCACGCGCCTATTTCAGGCCGAAGCGTTTCCAGAAAATCTTGTCCAGCATCCGCTTGGGAAGGTGCGTCGGGATGTACCAATTCGTCAGCTTGTCCGGGACCGGAGCATATCGCGCCTTGGGCGTCGGATCGTCGAGTGCCGTTTCGATCACTTCGGCAACCTTCTCTGGTGGGAGGCCTGTGCGACCACCTTTCAGCATCACCTGCTCAAATGTCTCCAGAGACTTCGCCCAGTCGCTGGAGGCATAGGGGCCATCACTATTGGCCTCTTCCGCCTTGTCCCAGATCGGCGTCTTCACAGACCCCGGACCAATCGCGATAGCATCAATGCCATAGATGACCAGTTCGCGGCGAAGCGCATCTGTCAGTCCCTCAACGGCGTGCTTGGTGGCTGCATAGGCACCCAGGAAGGGCGCAGAGAGCCGTCCGCCCACGCTGGTAATGTTGACGATGCGTCCAGGATCGCCGGTGCGGGCCTCATCCGCCCCCAGCAAAGGGATGAAGGCTTGTGACACACGCATCAGGCCAATCACATTGACCTGGAAGTGCGCTTCGAATGTGTCCATGGGCTGCAAGGCCAGCGGCCCCATATTTGCGATGCCGGCATTATTCACGAGGCCGCTGAGCCTCGCGCCTTTGAGGCCTTCTGAGATCGTCGCGACGGCTGAGTCAATCTGGTCCGGCTTGGTCACGTCCAGGATGATCGGATGAAGGTCTCCAGGCGTACTGGCGTGCAAGGCATCGGCGTCACTTTGCTTGCGAACACCGGCATAGACGCACCATCCCTGCTTTGCCAAATGCCGCGCGGCGGCGGCGCCAATTCCCGTTGAGGCTCCGGTTACAAGTACGGTCTTCATGCGGTGATCCTTATCCTCAGGATGATCTGCTTATTATACGCGCGAGACCCCTGATCGGGTCTCCCTAATCTGTCTTTCCGCCATCAATGACGCGAAAGACCGGCCGGGCGGACGTCGCTGGACGTTCGGGCTGCTCTTCTGTGTCAGCTGGCTTGAGGTCCGCAGCGCGGACCAGTTTCGGCAAGTCGCGGGGCATGGACGGCGGCGCCTGCGGCGTATTCTCGTCAAGCTCGATGTCTTCATCCAGCTGGCGCACACGCGGAACGGGACGCTTCTTGAAGCCGCCCTTCTTCTGGCCAAAGCCCTTGCGCGCCTTGCCGCGCGCCTTCTTGTCGATTTCCTTGAGTTTGACCTGCTGCAGTGCGGAGAGCGGTTCTCCCTCATCGCCTTTCAGCGGATCAGCGAAGGCAGAGCCATAGGTCTCGATACGCTCTTCGACCTCTTCCAGAAACTGGCGCTCCCAGTCAGACAGGGGCGGCCCAAGCCCCTGCTCGGCCAGCTGTGCTGCTTTACGCAATTTGCGTAGCGCTGCCCGTTTCTTGCGTTCGTCGACATCCCTGCCCATGGGAAATATTATGGCGCATCCGGCGCCAGAGGCAAACCGCGCTTAGGCTTCACCCAGGGCAATCAGATAGGTTTCCAGCACCATTTCCGCCTCTTCGCGCTCTGCGCGGTCCTGCTTGCGGAGCTTGACCACCTGGCGCAGTGCCTTGGTGTCAAATCCGAATGCCTTGGCTTCGGCGTAGATTTCCTTGATCTGCTCAGCGACCTCTTTCTTCTCCTCTTCCAGGCGCTCTATTTTGGAGACGGTCTGGCGGAGTTTCTCGCGGGTCGCTTCGGTGAGATGCTGGATCGATGCGTCGTCCATGAGAGGCTCCATATCTGAAAGAATCGTGGGGGGAATCGAAATCGAGCGCGCGTCTTAGCCGGAGATTTCGCTGCTGGCCAGACGGCGTATGGCATCCGCTACAGCTTCGCCTTCCGCATGATGCGGCATGTGACCTTCCGCTGGCAGAATAACCAGATCCACCGGCACCTGTTTCTTCAGGCGGCCGACATGCACCTTGGGCGTGATTACCGTGTCGCCACTGCCGGAAAAAACCACAATGGGGACAGTGAGTTCGCCATAGCGTTTGGACTGTTTGGCCAGCTCTTCTTCGAGCGCCTGGACGTCCCGCGCATTGGCACGGAAATTGGGTGGACGGAACAAAAGCCCGATCGCCGATTTCTCAAAATAATTTTCAGGAACAGGTGCTGGGTCAAACACACCATCAATGCCACTGGCGACCTGTTGCGGCCCGACAATCGGCACCAGCTGGCTGAAGACAGGGCCGATCACCGGCGGCGCAGCGAAACTGTTATACCAGGCCTGTCCACCGCCGCCCCAGTCATGCGTCACAGGCGCGAGCAGGACGAGCCCTTTCACAAGATCAGGGCGATCCAGCGCAACGCGCAAGGCAACGGCGCCGCCAAAAGAATGGCCAACCAGCACGGCTTTCTCGCCCGGCGCTAACGCGTCCAAAACACCCGCCATCTGCGCAGCCTGTACGCCCAGTTCACTCGCATCGTCCGGGCGCTGGGAATAGCCATGCCCCGGCCGGTCTGCCATCAGGAGGCGATAGTCATCTTCAAGACGCGGCCCGAGCGTCCAGGTGAACTCCCGCGCATTGGCGCTGGCGCCATGGATCATCAGAACAGGTGTGCCTGTCTCGCCCTGCTGGATCACGTGCACCTTGCTGCCATTGACCTCAACCATGTCGCCGATGGGCGGATTGGCGGCCTCCACGCGGGCGGTGTAGGCGGCACTGGACACGCACGCGCCGGTGCCGATCACGGAAACTCCAAGGGCGGCGGCGGTCAGCATGCGCTTCAAAGGCCCTGCCCCTCAGTCAGCTTGGCAAGGCGCTTCTCAGCCGCCAGAGCCTGCTGCATGCGGGGATAGATCACGAGCGCCTCACGATAGGCCTCCAGCGCCTGATGCGGCGCCTCCATGCCCTCGAACATCATGCCGAGCCCGGCCCAGGCACCGAAATGACGCGGCTCAAGGCGCAGCACCTCGTTCAAGTCTCGCAAGGCTTCGGGATAGTTCTCTTCCATCAGGAAGATTGAGGCCCGGCGATTCCATGCCTCTGAGTAATCTGGTTTGATCAGGATCGCACGGTCATACAGCGCGCGGGCCGTTTCGATATCTCCCGCGGTTTGCGCGTCCACCGCGCGCTCCATGATGACATCCACAGTCGCTGAGCCGGACTCCATCCAGGACGCCCAGATATCCAGCGCCACATCATGCGCCTCGCTATCGCTGGGGGCATTGCGCAGCTTCTCGAACATCTCGTCAGAGGGTTCGGCATGGGCCACCCCCACCAGAAAGAGGCATGCGAGCAGGAGAGAACGTATCATTGTCTGGATATTACGGCGCAAGAGGTCTGCGGCAACCTTATCTTACCGTCAGATGAGACCTTCGGAGCGGAGCGTGGCTTCCAGGCCATCCGCTGTCCTGAAGTGATGCGTCTGGAAACCGAGCGCATCTGCGGCCTGAATGTTATTCAGACTGTCGTCAATAAACAGCACTTCGGCTGGATCAGGATTGTTCATTTTTGCCAGAGCGTAGTGATAGATGGCAGGGTCCGGCTTCACCATGCCAATCTCGCCTGACACCACGACATGCCGAAAAACGCGCAATACAGGGAAGACATCCAGCATTTCTTCCCAAGGGTCTGCGGGCATGTTGGAGAGCGCATAGAGCGGCACATCGCGTGCCTGCAGCCGGGCAATCAGATCCGGCGTGCCGTCCACATATCCATCGAACATCTCGAACCAGCGCTGGCCCCAGGCGAGGATATGGTCTTCATAATGTGGGTGTTCAGCAATCAAAGGCTTTGCATTACCCGCAAAGCTTTCGCCGGCATCATGCCTGGTATGCCAGGCCATAGTACAGACGTCCGCAAGGAACATGTCGCGTTCCTGCGGCGTTTCGAATATCTTCGAATACAATCGCGCGGGATCCCAATCGAGGACCACACGGCCAAGGTCGAACAGGACAATTCGGACAGCCATAGTGCCGCCTCATTGCCTGTTCATGTTCACGTCAGCCCTGTTTTGCTTTGAAGCGAGGGTCAGTCTTGTTGATGACGTAAACGCGGCCCTTGCGGCGCACGATCTTGCAATCGCGGTGACGCGACTTGAGGGATTTGAGAGACGAGCGGACTTTCATGGGCCTAGCCTGTGAATAATAAGGAAATGGAAAGCGGAGCGCGTAATGAATCCGGTGAAGAGAGTCAAGGTTGCACGCTGTTATGAGCGTACAGTTTCAGGAGCAGAAAATATGGCACAGTTCGCGCTACGGCGGTCTCATATCATTGCTGCGGCCAGCCTGACAGCCCTTTTGGCTTCATGTGCCCACAGCCCGCAGCCACCTGCTCCGTCTCAGCCTCCTGTAACATCGCCCACCCCGGAAACAGGGCCGATCTCTTATGAATCCTCAGGTCATGCCGACATGGATGCCTGGCGGAAGGATTTCTCCGCACGTGCGCTGGCCGCCGGACATGACCGTGCCGTCGTGAAATCTGTGCTGACAGGCATTTCTCCCCTGGAATTATGGCTGGGCAGTACATTCCAGCCTGCCCAGACAGGTATTGAAGACCAGGCCGAGTTTGCAAAACCGATCTGGGATTATCTCCGCGTTCCGATGAGCAATAGCCGCATCTCGACGGGTCATGCCCGTCTGGCGGAAAACCCTGCACTGTTTGATGCGCTGGAGGCCGCCTACAATGTCGACCGGGAAGCCATTGTCGCGATCTGGGGCATGGAAACCAGCTTTGGCGCCATCAAGGGCAATTATGACGGCCCGAACGTGCTAGCCAACATGGCCGTGGAAGGCCGCCGGAAAGGCCTCGCCGAAAGCGAGCTTCTCTCCCTCATGAAAATTCTTGAGAAGGGGGATGCTCAGCGTGACGATCTGAAAGCCGGCTGGGCTGGCGCCATGGGCCACACCCAGTTCATGCCCTCCACCTATATTGCCTTCGCGCAGGATTTTGACGGCGATGGCCTGAAAGATATCTGGAACAGCGAAGCCGACGCGCTCGCCTCTGCAGCCAATTATCTGTCCAGCTCTGGCTACGCCCTCAACCAGCCATGGGGCATTGAAGTGCTGGCACCCACGGGCTTCGATTACAGTCTGGCGGATGGCAATGAGCGCCGGATGGAAAGCTGGGTGCAGGCAGGCCTGGTGCCTGCCACAGGCGGTGCCTTCAACACCAATGGTGCCAATTATGCCGAACTATGGCTGCCTGCGGGCGCGGAAGGCCCGAAATATTTGCTGTTCAACAATTTCAAGGTTTTCAAGACCTACAACAATGCTGACTCCTACGCCTTCGCCGTCGGCCTGTCCGGTGACGCGATGGGCGGGCATATGGGCCCGGTCGCAGCCTGGCCAACGCATCTGCATCCGCTGACCGTCAGTGAGATCAAGACGCTGCAAGCGGCCCTCAATGCCAAGGGCTTTGACGCCGGTGTGGTCGACGGCATTCCCGGCCGGAAGACCAAAGGCGCTCTGCAGGCCTTCCAGAAGTCCATAGGGCTGGTCGCGGATGGCTACCCGACCCGCGAAGCACTGGCCATGGTGACTGGGAACGGGTCTGTTGGCGTTGCGGTCAGCCCCGGCACAAACTGATCAGATCAGATCCGCTTCATCTTCGTCCGGTTCGCCAAGGCCATCCTTGAGCACGAACCGGGCGAACAGGGCCATGCACACCAACAGGCCTGAGCAGAAGATGAAAGGCAGATGCGGGTTCACGTATTCATATATGAACAACCCGAAGAAGGGCGTGATGATAAAGCCCATCCCGTTTGCCGAAATGACCAGCCCCGCCACATTGCCCTGCAATTGAGGGGAGACAGCAAGCGACGCGCCGCTTGAAAAACCCGGCCGCGCAAGCCCCTGCCCTATACCGATACAAAATTGCGCCAGAATCAGCGTCGCATAGTCCGCCGCGAACACCATCAGCAATGCGCCCGCAAGCAAGGGCAGGCATCCGCCCCACATCAGCGTCTTGTTCTTCAGCTTCATGCGGGGGATCAACACGAGCTGTGCCAGCAACACAGCGAGGGCCCCGACAGTGAAGGCTGGCCCGGTAAACTGGGCAGCTTCCTTCCCGGCGACATTCAGCTTGTCCATCACAGAGAAGACGAAGACCTGGGTCAGCACGCCGGTCGTCAGAGAGAGGGAGACCGCAAAGATCAGGAAGGGCAGGACGCTTCCTGAGCGCCATAATCCCCGCGCGCCGGGAATTTCCTCGATCACTTTTGCGTCAGTAACCGGCTCGCGTTCCTCCGGAAGACGGAACCAGATCATGGCCGCCATCGTGTAGGCAATCCCCGCCGTCAACAGCAGCGGGCTGAGCAAGCCCAGCGTCGCCACAAGCGCCGCGGCGAAAGCAGGACCAATCACCGTGCCGACGCTGAAGCCGGATGTAATGAAGGCGATTTGCGACTGCCGCTCGGCCTGGCTTGTCCGGTCAGCCACATAGGCTTGCGCAGCGGGGTTCGTTCCCGATCCGATCAGGCCGAATATACACCGGGAGAGCGCCAGACAGGCGAAGACAAGAATTGTCCCGGTCATCACCCGGTTCAGGCTGAGCCACCCCATGGCAAAGAGCAGCAGCATCGAGGTCCCGAAGCCAGCGAGCCCGAGCGCCGCAACAGGCCGGCGGCCCCAGCGATTCGAGCGGCCCCCCCAGAAAGGTGAGGTCAGAGACCAACAGAGAGCAGAGAGGCCGAAGATGGCCCCGGCCATCCAGTCCGGCAGGCCGATCTCGCGCGTCAGCGGCGGCAGCACGGCAGCAATCAGCATTGTGTTGCCCGCGCCGATGGCCATCAGAGAGAAGAACAGCAGAAAGAATGCGCCCCGGCGATCCGGACGCGACATGTCTGGCGGTGTGGCCCCTCCCGAGTTCATGGGAAATGTCTTCAACTGAGCCCGGCAAAATGTCCAGCAAGAAGATTTCCGTTACCGACGGCCTTGCCCAAAAGGCAGTATGCAGCCCACAAGCGCGCATCAGGAAATCGCTTTACGTTGGACAATGGCCTAACCCTCGTCATAATCTTGCTAAAGGGTTAACCTAAGGAGCTGGGAGTACGTTGGCAGAAATACGGGGATATCTCACATGCTGCGGAAACTGACATCGAAACCAGCCCGGCTGGTTGTGGGGACGGCGATGGCCAGCTTGCTGGCTCTATCGGCCTGTGATCAGCAGGATACACGCCTTGAACGGGCACGCGACCTGGCAGATGCAACTCTGGACCAGCTCAGCGGTCGCACGATTGTGGAACAGGACGGGACACCGGCCCTGGAATCAGCAGACGTGATGGATCGCGCGATTGCCGGCACGCTGCGCAATGACATGAATTTCGAAACTGCGAGCGAGCAGCCAATGTTTGCCATTGGCTCGATCATCGCCAAGCCGAAAGACATTCCCCCGGCAGAGCCTATGGCGCTTGAGACAGAAGATGATGTCTTCCTGGCCGATCCAGAGGCGCTGGCTGAAACCGCGGAAGAAGGCGCAGACGCCCCGGCTGTGGTCGCCCCTGCACCCAGCACCAGCCGCAGCCTGACCCTTGTGGAGCCGGCCCGGGTCATGCCCAAGGTCAAGCTGGACCCCAATGCGCGCAGCAAAAGCCTGAACGAAATCGACAAGGCTACGGAAGAACTTGAACGCGCTGCCGAGTCGGAACCTGCGGCCCCGCAGCAGACACGCTCCCTGTCTCCGCGCTCCCTTGAAGCTGCTCCGGTTCAGGAAAAGGAAGCCGCCCGCAAACTCGCCCGCCGTTCGGTCATCAGCAAGGACGCGATCCGCGCCCAGCGCGATGCCAATTCCGTCATGCTGGACACGCTCTCGAAATACGGCGTGGGCGGCGAAGTTGCGATGTCGCGTGAAGGCCAGATGGTGATCCAGATTGGTGATGATGGCGGTAGCCCAACGCGCTTCGATGCTCAAAGCGGCCCGAAAAGCGCATTTCAGAGTTTCCTGGCTATCGATCACAAGATTGAATGCCCCGAAGATCCGGACATGATGACGGTTCAGTCCAATCCGGTCATGGCAACAGAATGTATCGTCAAGGATCTGCGCGCCTCCGGCCAGTTCGAATATGTCGAGAAAGACTATATTTTCGAAAACCAGTTTGCCCGCAAACCCCGCCCGGACACGCCTGGTGCCAGCCCGGACGTTACGAATGGCACGATCACTGAAACAGAGATCACCCCAAATGATCCGCTATGGGCCCTGCAATGGCACTTCCAGAACAATGGCACCGGCGAAGGCGAATCCACTGGCGGCGCAGGCTTTCAGGATTTCTGGACCCGTCAGGGAACGGAAGGCTCCCCGGATATTGTGGTAGCTGTGGTCGATACCGGCCTGCAAATGAACCATCCGGACATCAAGAACTCTCCGAACATCGCTTCCGGCTGGGACATGGTCTCAGACCCGCGCATGGGCAATGATGGCGATGGCCGAGACAGTGACGCGAACGATCCCGGTGATCTGTGCGACCCCTCCGTTCCCTATGCCGCAGATACGTTCCACGGCACCCATGTTGCCGGCACGATTGGCGCGGCCGCCACAAACAATGGTGCAGGCGTTGCGGGTGGCGCCTGGAATGTGAAAATTGTTCCAGTGCGTGCCCTCGGAAAATGCGGTGGACGCCTGTCTGACATCAATGACGCTATCCGCTGGGCTGGCGGCCTAATCCCGGCTGAGGACGAGGAAGGCAATGAGGTCTGGAATGACAACCCGGCGGACATCATCAACCTGTCCATCGGCCTGTTCGAGTACTGCCCGGCTTCCCTGCAGGACGCGATCGATTCCGTCACGGAGCGCGGCGTAATCGTCGTCTCCGCTGCGGGCAATGCCCGGGTCGCCACGCAATTCTATGCGCCTGGCGGCTGCGCCAATGTGATCAGCGTCGCGGCAGGTGATGCGCGCGGACAGATTGCGCCGTATTCGAACTTTGGCCCGGAGGTCGACATCCTCGCACCTGGCGGAGACCTGACACGCGACGATAATGGCGATGGTCGGCCGGATGGCGTGCTGTCCACCAAGGCCTCCACCAATTGCTATGATCCGGTCACTGGCGAAGGTGTCGAAAATTGCTTCTACGCCTATGAGCAAGGCACCTCCATGGCGGCGCCGCATGTCTCTGCAGCCCTGGCCCTGCTGAAGGCGCGGGACCCGGACGCGGATTCCGATGAGCTGGTCGCGACCCTGCTCGCCGCTGTCGATCCACGTGAGCCCCAGCAATGCGCCGGATCCTGCGCGCTCTATCCCGGCACAACGCCGATTGAAGGCAGCCCGGAAATGTGCCTTCGCCCCTGTGGTCAGGGCCTGCTCAATCTGGCCAAGGTGCCAGAACGTGCAACCGCTGGCGGCGGACAATAAATGGCAGGACGCCGCTCTCTTCCCTTTCATGTTGGGGGCCCGCTGGGGCTAGCTGGCCTCACCATGCTGGCCGGGGCTGCTGGTCTTGTCGTCGTTGCAAGCGATGACCGCGAACGCCCCGCTGTCGAGACAGGGGACAGCGTGGCGACAGCCGGACCAGATCAGGCCGGAGTGGGCACCAGCCGCCCGGATGTGCGGGAGCAGCCTGTGCGTCCAGACTCTGATCCTGACGCAGCTTACGACCCTGTGGCGCGCCCTGCTGCTGCGCCTGCCGGCCCCGTAACTGTGCCTGCATCCGTCACCGGCGCGGAGGTCACATTCATTGTCCGCATCAAGGGCCAAAAGGAAATCGACACGATTTCCCGCAATTACAAGCGCGACCGCGAGACTGCCGAAAAGGCCTATGCCGAGCTGTCGGAGCGCCTGCCCGGTCTCAAGGAATTCCGACTGGTGGGCGCCAGCTATTCAGGTGAGCTCCAGCTGGCCTACAGACTGGCGCCAGGCGTGGAGCCGACCCGCGGCGCGATCAACAAGATCAAGGACAAGATCATGGCAATCGAGGGCGTTGCCTATGCTGATCCAGACTATGTGGCCCATCCCGGAGAGGACTGACATTCATGACCGCCCCCCGAACCCTTGTTTTGGCAAGTGTCTGCTGCCTGGCGCTAGGCGCCTGTGATTTCCTGGTTGCCCGCAAGTCGGACGAGGCCGAGGAGAAAGCCAAAATCGAAGCCGTCACGCCGCCCACAGACGATGTCGCAGCCACAGACCCGGATGCAGACGATGCGCCTGTGGCCGTTGCCAGCACGGCAAGCATCGACTGGGAAGCCGCCCGCCGCGACATGGCCTCAACGCCCAGCAGCAGCCGGGAGACAACCGGCTTCCAGGTTGAAGCCCAGGGCAGCGCGCCACCTGTGCCGGTGCTTCTGCCCACCGGCATTGTGGTGCCGCAGGGCGCGGAGTCCGGCGTGCGCTTTCAGCCCATGTCCGACGGATATTTCGCCGCCTATCCCGGTATCGACTACGATATCATCGTGAACGGAACAAATGAGGTGCTGGAGGTTCCGGGAGATAGCGCCCCTGCCGAGGACACTGCCCTCACCTACACACCGACCATGACGGGTGCGCAGGTCTCCTTCTCGCGCTATGGCGCTGACTATCTGGTCGAGTTCGAGTGCAAATCCATCGAAGTCGGTGAAGCCGATTGCATTTCGGAGGACGAGGCTTTGAACGTCACCCGGAAACTCGTCATTGCGGGGACGCGCTAATGATATCTGCCAGACTGTTGATCGTATCGGGCGCAGCCCTGCTCGCCCTGTCAGCCTGTGACTTCATCCGGTTTCCAGGCGATGGTGGGCCCCCACCAGAGACACCCGAACCCGGCCCGGCCATACCCCCCGGCGCCCCCGGTCCACCGCCACCGACCGCGCCTGTGGAAGACCCCTATGGCTCTGGCGATCAGGCCGAAACACCGGATGACACCGACCTGCCTGCTGCCCCATCGGAAGATACAGACACGCAAGATCCTGTTTCCGATGAGACAGGGGAAGACACCGCAGAGGACCCTGCATCAGATCTTGACGCAGACCCTGTCGATGACACCTCACCAGAGACGGATGATCCCGAAGATACAGAGACGCCAGAGGCTCCAGACACTGAAACGGATGATACGCCTGAGGATTCATCAGAGACTCCCGCAAGCGAAGATCCGGGCGCTGAACCTGAAGATACCAGCGACGCTGAGCCCGGCACGGAAACACCCACCCAGCCGGACCCGGTGTCTGATACGGATACGTTAGAGCCTACTTTCAGCTATTATGAAGCTGGCGCGCTCCTGCCAGGCTCTGGTCAGGGCGCACCCGACCAGATCGTCTATGCCCCGGACATGGTCTTCCCGATCGCAGAGGCGCCCGCCTATCTGCAATCACAAGTCTTCAGCTTTGGGGGCGGCGTCGCTGGCGGAGACCAGTGCGACGCGCGGAACTATACCTATCCTTGGCGTGACAATTTCTGCGAAGTCAGAAGCGCCAATCGCAACTCTCCCTATTGCCCGCAGAACAAGGTTCATCAGGGTCAGGACATTCGTGTCGGCTCTGCCGAAAGCTGCAACACAATACGCAGAACCCCAGCCGCTGACCGGGCTTTCCAGAAAGTGGTTGCCGTGGAAGACGGCATCATTTCGCATGTCGGCACCTATAGCGTGAATTTGCGCGCCGGGGGCCGTATCTACAAGTACATGCACATGAACATGAACAAGCTGCAGGTCAAAGCCGGAGACAGTGTGAAAGCCGGAGACCATATCGGCTATGTCTCAAACGATTTCGGCGGCACACCAACCACCTTCCATCTGCATTTCGAGATCACGCAGAATGGCGGCAATGGCCAATGGGTCCACGTTCCGCCCTATCTGTCTCTCGTTAAAGCCTATGAGCGACGCGAGGACGGGCCTGGCGAGGCTATTGAAGCGCCAAGCGTCGGCGTCGCCAGTGCTGCCTTCGTTATCCCGGAAGGCATGGAAATCATCGAATAATCGGCGGCTCAGCTCAGGCCGGTTTAAACGTCAGTGCCACACCATTGTTGCAATAGCGTAGCCCTGTGGGCGCCGGGCCATCTTCGAACACATGCCCCTGATGCCCCAAGCAGCGGGCGCAGTGATATTCCGTACGCACATAGATCAGCTTGCGGTCCGGACGCGTGCCGAGCGCGCCCGGTAACGCGTCCCAGAAGCTCGGCCAGCCTGTCCCGGAATCAAATTTCGTGTCGGATGAGAAGAGCGGCAGGTCACAACCTGCGCAATGGTAGGTGCCTTTCGCCGTCTCCTTGTTCAGAGGAGAGGTGAAGGCGCGCTCGGTATCTTCCCGGCGCAATACATTGAAGGCAGGCTCGCTGAGCCGTTCGCGCCATTCGGCCTCTGTCAGCTTGCGCCATTTGCTGTCGGCATATTTGTCTGCATTGCCCGCATTATCGGTCTCGGCGGCACTGGAGGCCGTGTTGCCGGAACAGGCTGCGAGGCCCAAAGCGGCTCCGCCGGAGAGAAGAAGCGCGCGTCTTGAAAGAAAATGTCTCATACCAGTCATACGCAAAACATAGCGCGTTGGTTCTCTCGCACGCTACACACAAGCACGTGAGCAGGCCTTATCGATCTTCCTCAGCCCAGACTTCCCCGTCCAGGTCATCCAGCTTTGTCTGCAGATGTGCCCGCACATCCGCGACCGCCTGATTGTAAACTGTCGGTCCGAGTGTCTTCAGCATTAAGGCCACGATCTCGTCAGCACGAAACTCGCTCAGCGTTTCGTCAAATTCGGTCGCAAACAGGGTTTGCAGATGGCTCCTGAGCGCTTCGCGGCGTTCCTCCGACAGCTCAATCGGTTTCATCTCCATCTCCTTCGGGCGCATCGGCCGCCTGGTTCCGGCCGAAGTTCACGGCGCCGGAATCCTGGCCGGCATCAATGATGGCCTTGCGGATGGAACGCGCGCGGCTGAATTCCTTGAACAGGGTGTCGCCATCGCCCCAGCGGATGGCCCGCTGAAGGGCTGCCAGGTCTTCCGAAAAACGCCCCAGACATTCCAGCACGGCATCCTTGTTGGTGAGGAACACATCGCGCCACATGACGGGGTCAGATGCGGCAATCCGGGTGAAATCCCGAAAACCACCTGCGGAATACTTCACCACTTCCCCCTGCTCCACGGTTTCCATGTCAAATGCGGTGGAAACGATGTTGAAGGCGATCAGGTGCGGCAGGTGGGACGTAATGGCCAGAACCCGGTCATGCCGCGCGGCATCCATCGTCTCCACCTTTGCACCAAGGCCGCGCCAGAAGGCTTCAAGCTGGGATACAGCCTCGGCATAGGCCTCATCGCCCCCTTCCCGCGGGGTCAGAATATGCCACGCATTGCGGAAGAGAGAGGCAAAGCCAGCTTCCGGACCGGACTGCTCCGTCCCCGCAATCGGGTGGCCGGGGATGATGTGCACACGCCCGTCATCCGCAGCTGCGAGCGCGCTGGAGGCCTGCCCCTTCACGGAGCCGACATCCGTCAGGATTGCACCGGCTTTCATGGCAGGCACAGTCTCCGCCGCCACATCAGACAGCGCCCCAACCGGCACACACAGGAAGACACAATCCGCCGTCCGGGCAGCCGCCGCAAGCGTATCAGCTACATCCCCCAAACCGATTGCCTCAGCCCGGCGACGCACATCCGCATCGGCATCATACAGGCTGACAGATTCTGCGACACCATACTCCATGGCGGCCCGCGCAATGGAGGCGCCGATTAGGCCCGCGCCAATGATGGCGATCTGTTTGAAGACTGGTTCGGTCATGATGGTCCTGCTGTAAATACCGCCCGCTCTGGTGGGCAAAGCAGGCGCGAAGGTCAAGAGCCCGCGGGCGAAATCCCGGGGTCTGGCGTCCAGCATTCTGCGACTGCAACCTACCTGCAACCATCTACCGCAGCTGACACAGGCCACTGAACATATAGTCTTGGTGAAAGATAAACGGCCACCATGTCAGCATATGACAGGACACAACTGGCACATTCCGGACATGCGATTGCCCTGGCCCCACTGAAGCGTGGGTCTCAATCACACAAGTCTGGACAGAAAGGGACTAAAAATGAGCAACGCTTCCCCCATCCTGAACGGTATTCGCCAGAGGTGCGGCAATTGCGGCGAAGGCAAGCTGTTCAGCTCATACCTGAAACTGAACGAGTCCTGCCCGGTTTGCGGACGCGACATGTCCAAGGCCGATACGGCCGATGGCCCGGCATTCTTTGTCGGCTTTGGCGTTTTGCTGTTGCTCGCGCCCTTCCTGTTCCTGTTGCCAATGAGCCCGCTGCCCCTTCTGCCAAAAATCCTGGCTTTTGTGGCGCTGTGCGGCGCGGTCATCGGCCTGTCGCTCTGGCTGCTGCCTGTGGCAAAGGGTGTGCTGCTGAACCTTCAGCTGCACCATGATGCGGAAGAAGCAAATTTTGAGAAAAACGGCGACTCCTGAGCCGACCGGCTTCCTAGCCTGAGACGGCTTGCTCGTCGCGCTCACCCGTGCGGATACGGATAATGGTGTCGAGGTCGTAGATGAAGATCTTGCCGTCGCCAATCGTGCCGGTATTGGCAGCCTGGCTGATCGCCTCGGCATAGCGTTCAGCGGACGCGCCCGGACAGGCAACCTCAACCTTCACCTTCGGCAGGAGGCGGACCTCATATTCGGCCCCGCGATAGACTTCCGTCTTGCCCAGCTGGCGGCCATAGCCGCGGACTTCTGAAACGGTCAGGCCGGTGGCGCCCGCTTCGGACAGCGCATCAATGACCGCGTCCAGACGGCTCGGCTTGAAAATGGCGGTCACGAGTTTCATGGCGCATAATCCTTTGATCTTTAATTAGAACTACAAAAGTAATCAGACGGTACAGGGCGTCAATGACTTTCACGCCCATTGGTCGTTACAGGACGCGCAATGCGTACCTTTTCAGTCACAGGCGCCGGGGCACCGCCTCCAGGAGAGGCATAAAGTCGCTTAACTGCCTCAACAAGCACCACTCCGCCGAGGCCGGGTGCCAGGAATCGCCCCATTACCTCCCAGCCTTCGGCGGCTGACGTAACGACAGGATTGCCCACAGGCGGCATGTAAAGCGCGCTCGCAGAAGCCGTCACCTGGAACAGGCCGATCGACAAGAGGTTCATCAATTGCGAACGCGTCCACGGCCTGCCCTGCCCGAAAGGCGTGCGCGTGGCACGTGACCACAGGCCGGACCGGTTCGACGCCGCCAGCACGATCCGCCCCTCCGGCGCGGTGATGCGCCAGATCTCGCGCAGATAGGCACGCGGATCGCCCGTCTCTTCCAAACCGTGCATCACGATGACGCGGTCAAACAGGCCATCCGGAAACGGCAGGCGCACATCGCCAACTGAAACAGCGGCGTTCCCTCTGCCGGCGGGGTCCCAGCTGACCTGACCATGCTCATAAGGCACTGCCGCCACAGTGCGCGCAGGCGCTGTCCCGAAGGCCTCCAGCACGGGCACGGCATAGCCAAGGCCCAGAAGCGACAAACCCCTCGCATCGCCCCACAGATCTGTCAGCTTGCCGGACAGGATGCGCGCCGCCGCCTGCCCCAGCGGAGCAGAATAAAAACGCTGCAAGGTGACGGCATCCTGACGCATGGCCCTCTCTATGCTAATTCGGTCTCAAGGAGACCCAGATGACGAACATTACCCTCGACATACACCGATTTCCCTGCCTGAACGATAATTACGGCTTTTTGGTTCACGAGCACTTTTCGGGTGAGACCGCCGCCATCGACACGCCAGATGCCGAGAAATACCTCGCCGAGGCAAAGCGGATGGGCTGGCACATCACTCACATTCTCAATACGCATTGGCATCCGGATCATGCGGGTGGCAATCTCAAGATCAAGGAAGCGACTGATTGCATCATCTACGGCCCGGCGGGCGAGGCAGAGAAGATCCCCGGCATCGATGTGCACCTGTCCGGGGGCGACACGGTAGAGTTCGGCCGCGCCACCGCCCGCGTGCTGGATGTGCCAGGCCACACGCTGGGCCACATCGCCTATCATTTCGCTGAGCAGAACACAGCCTTTGTCGGCGACGCCCTCTTTGCGCTTGGCTGCGGTCGCGTGTTCGAAGGCACGATGGAGATGATGTGGAACAGCCTCTCCAAGCTGAAAGCCCTGCCGCCGGAAACAACTCTCTACTGTGCGCACGAATACACACAGGCCAATGCCCGCTTCGCCGAGACCATCGAGACCGGCAATGCCGACCTGGCCGCCTATATCAAGGATATTGACGCGCGCCGCGCCAAGGGCCAGCCGACGGTGCCGACCCGGCTGGAGAAAGAACTCGCCACCAATCCCTTCCTGCGCGCGGACAATCCGGAGCTTCAGTCCGCCATGGGCCATCCGGGGGATGCCGTCGCCACCTTCGCCGAAATCCGTAGTCGGAAGGACAGTTTCTGATGCCTGCGATTTCAGGGGATCTTGGCGCCAATGAAATCATTCGTCTCCTGAACCTGACGCCCCATCCCGAAGGCGGCCACTATTCCGAGACCTTTCGCAGCCAGGCAGAGCCTGATGCGCGCGCAGCCGCAACGCTGATCTACTATTTGCTGCAAGCAGACGAGTTATCTGCCTGGCACCGCGTCGATGCGGATGAGATCTGGCTATGGCAGGCGGGTGGCCCCTTGTCGCTGACGCTGAGTATGCCTGACGGTAAGGGTGCGGCCGCCATGACCCTTGGGCCGGATTTGCGCGCGGGCCAATCTTTGCAAGGCGTCGCCCCCGCATATCACTGGCAGACGGCGGAAACACTTGGCGCGTGGACGCTGGTCAGCTGCATTGTGGCACCCGGCTTTGAGTTCAGCGGTTTTGAAATGGCCCCGCCAGATTGGCGACCCGACGTCTAGGCACGGGCTTTCAGTAACCGGAGAAAGAACGGGGAAATAATGGCAACGAGTGCCTTCTCCAATGGGCCCGAAGCGAACTTCCGGAAGTAACGCGTCAGACTGTCAGCCTTGTGGGCCAGCACCGTCTCGGAAGGCACATCGGATGTGGAGCCATAGTGCAGCACACCCGCGCGGGGCTCGTAAACAACAGAGCCACCCTGCTGAATCACACGGCGACACAGATCGACATCTTCAACATGAAGGAAATACTCTTCGTCAAAACCGCCCATGCCGCGGAAGGCTTTCCGGTCCATCATGAAGAAGGCGCCCGACACCGCGCCAACCTCTATGGCCTCTTCCGGTGGCGGATCATTTTCCAATGTCCACTTGCCGAGCCCCATGGCACGCATCAAGGTCAGCGTCTTGCGGCGGCCGCCCCGCTCTTCCTGCCCATGAATGTCAAAGATCTTGCCGCCCACCAGAACAGGCTGCGGACGATCCTTCATGGCTTCATACATAATGGGCAGAGAACCGCGACGCAGCACGGCATCCGGATTGATGACCAGCAGCAATTCGCCCAGCGCGCCGGCCGCACCCTTGTTTACGGCTGCCCCAAACCCCGGATTCGTTCCATCACGGATGATGTGAACCTTGTCCACATTGCGGGCAAACGTGTCGAGCCAAGCCTCATCCTCGGGCGGATTTCCGTTATCAACGATAATCACTTCTGCAACGGATGGATCAGACTTCAGGGCATAGAGACACTCATGCAGGCGCGGGCCCGTATGATAGCTCACCACAATTGCCGTAACCGTCGGCACCATGATCACAAGGATGCCCTCTCTCGGCGGGAGAGCAGAATGATGCTGCCCACGGCCAGCACAAGGCTTGCCCAGAAGGCTTCATTCCACACGCTGTAGGAAAAACTGAACAGGCATGTTGCAACGGCCAGCATGCCTGCAATCGCATAGCCTATGTCCCCGCGCAGCTCTGTGGCGGGTGGCAGACGCCAGCCGATGAGGCCAATGGTCAGAGCGGCAAAGGCAGCGCCCACAGCCCCTGTCTCGCCCCATATCTGCAGCGCCATATTATGGGGGTGCCCCGGCACGACCGGATACTGCGCCCAGAAATCCGGCAATTGGGCCAGCCAGTCCGGGTGGTCGGCATAGGTCTCACGCCATGTCTTTGAGGCTTCAATCCCATGGCCGAAGACCGGTGCCTGCTGGATCTTGCCGATCACCACCTCCCAGGACCAGGCACGGGACTGGAACGACCCCGGCAAGGATATCCCCGCCTTCGCCAGCCCGAAGATAAGGCCGCCAATCAGCAAGGGTGCGAGGGCCACATATCCCGAAACGGCCAGAAACAGCGCGCGCAGGCCATTGCGCGGATACAGCCGGACAATCGCAAATGCTGCCAACATCAACACCGCCCCAATCATCGCTGCAGAGGCATCAATACGTGCAAACGCAACCACACTGACCAGCGTGACAAGACATGCCAGCCCTTTCCAGGCCATAGCCGGGCGGACCATCAGATAGGCAACCAGCACAGGCAGAACCAGGGCAAACGCATTCGCATTGCGTCCGATATTCTGAATCCCTTCGCCGATACGCTGAGGGTCATCCCCGTAAATCAGCGGCAGAACCTGCCCCCCCAGGATGACGCTCAAAATCACCAGAAATCCCTGCAGAGCAAAGGCGCCAAGGGTCAGCCGTGCAGAAAGTTGCGCGCGGCCATTTGCTATTCTCAGCGCTCCGGCAATCAGGATGGTGCCAAAGGCAAGAGTCAGCGCCATTCGCAAACCAGCAGACCTGACGGCAAAATCCCCTTCCAGAAGATTGCCGGTAGCGATCCCGCGAGAGGCAGGTGACCAGTACTCGCTGAGGATCGCCCAAACCACGAATGCCATTGCGGACAACAGGTACCAGGCCGGCTTCGCGCCCGGCCGAGCCACAAAGATGGCGGGTATGGCCGCCAGCACGAGCAGAGGCGCATAGCCCTGCCCCCCCAACAGTCCCATGATCGGCCAGAGCAGATAGGCCGCAGCAAGGAAAGGTGCGTAACTCATGTCACGCATCTTTCGGTATTCTGCGGCCTCTGTCACCTGTTGATCTCGTGTCAGTCGCGCTTCAGGTCTGGTGCGAGCGCTTCCTGCCCAAGCTCCGCGCAGGCATCATCCAGGGAAATCATCTGCTGCGCATTGCTGCCCAGACGACGCAGGGCCAGCGTGCGCTCTTCCGCTTCACGGCCACCGACAACCGCAATGATCGGAACTTTCTGCACGGAATGCTCACGGACTTTGTAATTGATCTTCTCATTGCGAAGATCCGTTTCCACGCGCAGGCCCGCCTTGCGGAGCGCCGCAGCGGCTTCCTCGGCATAGTCATTGGCGGCGTCCGTAATCGCGGCCACGACGACCTGAACCGGTGACAGCCAAATCGGGAAGGATCCGGCATAGTTCTCGATCAGGATGCCCATGAAGCGTTCGAACGTACCGAATACGGCGCGGTGCAGCATGACCGGGCGGTGCTTGGCGCCGTCAGAGCCTGTATATTCTGCGTCCAGACGTTCCGGCAGAACATAGTCCAGCTGGAACGTACCGCACTGCCATGTCCGCCCAATGGCATCCGTCAGGTGGAATTCCAGTTTCGGGCCATAGAAAGCGCCCTCCCCTTCGGCGATCTCGAATTCAAGACCGGCTTCTGTCAGGGCCTCGGCGAGCGCCTTTTCAGCGCGGTCCCAGTTCTCGTCCGTGCCGCCGCGCACGTCCGGGCGTGTCGCCAGCTTGTAGGAAATCTCCGTCAGGCCGAAATCATTGTAGACGCGGGAAAACAGGTTCAGGAACCGCAGCGTTTCCTCGCCGATCTGGTCTTCACGGCAGAAAATGTGCGCATCATCCTGCGTCATCTGGCGCACGCGCATCAGACCATGCAGCGCGCCGTGAGCTTCGTTCCGGTGACAGCAACCAAACTCCGCCATGCGGATCGGCAGGTCCCGGTAGGAGCGCTGGGCGTTCTTGAATATCTGGACGTGCGCCGGGCAGTTCATCGGCTTCAGCGCCATCAGGCTTGTCTCGGCCGGGATCTTCACCTCGGCCTCATCTGTGTTCGGAATGAAGTCAGGCACCACGAACATGTTCTCGCGGAACTTGTCCCAGTGGCCGGATTTTTCCCAGAACACAGAGTCGAGCAGTTGCGGCGTCTTCACCTCGACATAGCCGTCTTCGTCCTGCGCACGGCGGATATAGGCTTCCAGCTGGCGCCAGATCATGAAGCCTTTCGGGTGCCAGAAGACAGAGCCCTGCGCTTCAGGCTGCAGGTGGAACAGGTCCAGCTTCTGGCCAAGCTTTCGGTGGTCGCGCTTCTCGGCTTCTTCCAGGCGGTGGAGATGGGCCTTCAAATCCTTCTCGTTAGCCCAGGCCGTGCCGTACATGCGCTGCAGCATCTCATTGTTGGAGTCGCCACGCCAATATGCGCCGGCCAGCTTCATCAGCTTGAACGCTTTCGGCAGCTTGCCCGTCGATGGCAGGTGCGGCCCGCGGCACAGATCGAACCAGTCGCCTTGCTTGTAAACAGTGATGGCTTCGCCCGGCGGGATGATGTCGTCGATGATCTGGGCCTTGTAGTCTTCGCCGATCTTCTTGAACGTCGCGATCGCTTCGTCCTTGTCCCAGACTTCGCGCACGATCGGGTAATCGGCGTCGATGATCTGCGACATCTTCTTTTCGATCTTTTCGAAGTCTTCCGTAGAGAAAGGCTCCTCACGCGCAAAGTCGTAATAGAAACCGTCATCGATCACCGGGCCGATTGTGACCTGCGTGTCCGGGTAGAGCTCCTGGACGGCCTGCGCCAGCACGTGCGCGGCGTCGTGGCGGATCAGCTCAAGGCCGTCAGAATCATTTGCCGTGACGATCTCAATCTTCGCATCGCCTTCCAGCGGACGCATCAGATCTCTCAGCTCACCATCCACGCGGGCGGCAAGCGCCTTCTTGGCGAGAGAGTTGGAAATGGATTTCGCGACATCGAAGGGGGATGCGCCCTCTTCATATTCTCGGACGGAGCCATCAGGCAGGGATACTTTGATCATGGTCTAATCTTTTCGTGCAGGGTGCGCCCTCGGGCGCGGCAATATCGGATCCGGTCAGGCCCTTATTCCGGCGTTTGCTTAACGCGACTTCACCAGATTTCCCACCCCATATGCATTATGGGCGCAGTTGGAGCCGTTCGGAGCTGTTTTGGGACGTTTTTGGAGCTGTTTATGGGTGCTTGAAGCGGGTGCGCGAAAGCGCAGCCAGACGGCGCCTCAGGCACCCCGGCGAGTTCGTGTGGTCAGCCCAGCCGGCCCCGGAAGACAACGAAAAGCGTTCATGCGCGGGCTTATGTCACGACTTTCCGGTTTGATCAATTCGGGCCATCACCTTGCGGGCGGACCAGTCGCCATATCGCCAGGGCTGCCAGAAGGGCACATCCGGCAGCGCTTCCGGCGCTGGATCACGCCCATGACTGCCGCCCGGACGGCAGCGTATGAACCGTGCCAGCGTCATCCAGAAGCCCGGCCACCAGCCATGCCGCGCGACGCATTCCGCGCCATATTCACTACAGGTTGGCGTATGCTGGCACCGCGCCCCGAAAGCATAGAAAATCTGGCTGGGCCCGTGTTTATAGATCCAGAGCAGAACATAAGCGAAGCGGCGGCGCATCGGCATCAGATCAACCAAAATTCAGTCATAGCGTACGAGCATTATTTTGGTGTTTGCCCCAATCTCTGAAGGAATGAACAGGCATCTATATCCCCCAACTCACAAGCGCGAGCCATGTGACCAGCTGCAAGTTCAAAATCCCCAGAAGATTGGGCATCGGAGGCAATTGTTGTAGCCAAATTATAGCACGATTCAGCATCGCCCAAGTCACACCCTTTATCAAAGAAGCCCTTCGCGGTTTCCGCTTGAGTTGCTCGGTCCAGCGCCCAGTGGGACGCTCCCGCGAAATTACAACTTTCGGCAATTCCGCCCAAACAAGCCGATTCATAGGCAAGGGCCGCTTTCGCATAGTCTATGGGTGCAATTCTGCCAGTAAAGTATAAGCCGCCCAGATTGTGGCAGCTCAGCATGAGCCCCCCGTCGCAAGCTTTGCCAAAGAATTTCGCGGCCTGCTTTGCGTTGATATCGTAATTCTGAAAGTCGCCGGCATAATAAAAGCCCAAGTAAAAACAAGCGGCGAAGTCATCATTCCTACAATCTCGTTTCGTTTCCGAGATTGGTTGCTTATCATACCTGTCCATCCGCTCCTGCGAGGGGGTACTCGGTACAGAAGTCAAATCGGCAAAAGCAAATGCGCTCCAAAATATCGCGCCGAACATCAAAAATACTGACTTCATAAATCTCAACCCCAAGACTTGCCATTATTCTCTTACAGGCAGCGCGATTTGGCCAGATGATGTACGCTTCTGCAGCGCTTCCTCTATAGCGGCGACGGCGGCTTCGAAGGCAAGCAAGGTGGAGGTGTGGCGCGGGGGATAATCGGCCACGGGCTCCAGATGCCGCAATTCCCAGAAGCGGCCTTCGGGCGGCGGGCCGCCGTCTTTGAGCATAGCTTTCAGAGCGTCCCGCGCAGCGATCACCTCTTCCACAGTCGCGCCGACGGCATTCTCAGCCAAGATGGAGGTAGCCGCCTGCCCCAGCGCGCAGGCCTTCGGATCAACCGCGATGGCCGTAATCGTTTCGCCTGCCTCATCGAGCGTCAGGTCTACCTTCACGATGGACCCGCACACACGCGAAACCTTCAGCACAGAGCCTTCGGCATCAGCGAGGTCTCCAATATTCGGAATCCCGGCGGCAAGCTCAAGAATACGGTTGTGATACAATTCGCTCATCGCCGGAAACATGGCGTCAGGCCCGCCCGCGCGCAAGACTGCAGGAGAGCGACAAAAAAAGCCGCTTGTTCCACGGGGCTCGCGGAGCAAGCGGCTGAAGGTTTGTCATGCATTGAAATCGGGGCGCTCAGGCCTTGGCCCAAACACACAGGAGCGGCCTGTTAAGGTCAATTGAAGTTTTCGTCATCGCCCAAGTGCAGTGCAATTACACACGCCGCCAGGTCGACCCGCCTGCACCATCCATGATTTCAATGCCTTCTGCGGCCAACTGGTCGCGAATCCGGTCTGCTTCTGCCCAGTTTTTTGCAGCCCGCGCATCAATCCGGGCCTGAACCAGCGCATCGATTCGCGCATTGCCGTCATCATCGCCGCCCTGCTCCCAGGCTTTCGGCGTCAGCGTCAACAGGCCGAGCAGTTCGCCAGCAGCCAGCAGGTCCGCGCGGGCCTCGGCCATTGCGGCGTCATCCTTCTGGTCGGCCGCCGTGTTCGCCTCACCCGCCAGACGGGACAGCTCCGCCAGAGCGACCGGCGTGTTGAGATCATCCTGCAGGGCGCGTAGCACGCCCTTGTCACGGGCCTTGCCGCCTTCCGCGTCCCATACCCGACGCAAGGCGCCATAGATGCGGTCCAGAGTTGTCTTGGCCTGTTTCAGAAGGTCCTCTGTCCAGTCCAACGGCGCGCGGTAATGCCCGCTCAGCATGGCGAAGCGCAGCACTTCGCCGGGCCAGGCTTCGAGCAACTCATGCACCAGCACGACATTGCCGAGCGATTTCGACATCTTCTCCCCGCCCATATCGAGGAAGCCATTATGCATCCAATAGCGGGCCATCTGCTGGCCATGGGCGCATTCCGATTGCGCGATCTCGTTCTCATGATGCGGGAATTGCAGGTCGATGCCGCCGCCATGAATATCGATCGTCTTGCCAAGATGCTTTGCCGCCATGGCCGAGCATTCGATGTGCCAGCCGGGACGTCCCCTGCCCCAGGGGCTGTTCCAGATCGCATCTTCCGGCTCACCTGACTTGGCGAATTTCCAAAGCGCAAAGTCTGCCGGGTCACGCTTGTCTTCATCGACAGCAACACGGGCACCGGCTTCATTGTCTTCCAATTTACGGCCGGACAGCTTGCCGTAATCCGGCATCTGTTTCACCGCGAACCAGACGCCTTCCTTGCCGACATAGGCATAGCCCTTGCGGACCAGCTTCTCGATGATCTCAATCATTTCGCCCACATGGCCTGTCGCCCAGGGTTCAATACTCGGCGCCAACACATTCAAGGCCGCCACATCCGCATTATAGATGTCAGCAAACTTTTTGGTGATGACAGAGATCGGCTCGCCGCTCTCCTGGCTCGCCTTGATGATCTTGTCCTCAATGTCGGTGATGTTACGCGCGTAAACGACCGCATCCTTGCCATAGGCATGGGATAAGACGCGGCGCAGCACATCAAAGGTAATCGGCGGGCGTGCATTGCCGATATGGGCATAATTGTAGACCGTAGGGCCGCAGACATACATCGTGACCCGCTTGGGATCCTGCGGCTCAAAGACGCGCTTTTCGCGCGCGGCGGTGTCATAAAGGCGGATTGTCATCTGATGATCGCTCGGTTTTTGTAATCTGCGCTATCGCTGGCTGCACATGTATATAGCCAGCCCTAATGGCGGGTTGAGGCCTTAACGGCAACAGCAACAGGCAGGACAGAGGGCAAAACGCACATCAAACATGGCGTTCCGATAGCATTCTGCAGTCATTACGCCAAGTTCATTGGGATCCATTCACGCTGGGTCACCGTAGAAATCGCTGGAAACAGGGCTTTTCGGTCATTATGTTCCACTCATCGCCCTGAGGGTATCAACTCCGGGCGGGCGTTAAGTCCGGGCAGGGGAGCATATGCTTTCCCAGACCAAGCCTCGGCTCGACCCCCGTCCCTCAGTCGAAGGAAACTTCTATTATGGCCATGGACGCCATCACTCCCAAAAAAGACATGCCGCGCACTGACCCTGTTAAACGTCCGTCTGTTGAAGAGGCCGAAGAGGCCGTACGGACCCTTATTGCATGGGCCGGTGACGATCCGCGCCGCGAAGGCCTGCTCGATACGCCCAAGCGTGTCGTGAATGCCTACAAGGAATGGTTCTCCGGTTACGAGGAAGATCCGGTAAAGTATCTTTCCCGTACCTTTGAAGATGTGCAGGGCTATGACGACATCGTCATGCTTCGCAATATCGAGGTTGAGAGCCATTGTGAGCATCACATGGCCCCGTTCCTCGGCAAGGCCTATGTCGCCTATATGCCGTCGGAAGCCGTTGTGGGCATCTCCAAACTTGCACGTGTCGTGGAGATTTTCTCCAAGCGCCTGCAGACGCAGGAGACCATGACCGCCCAGATCTGTGATGCCATCACCGAAAGCCTGGCGCCGATGGGCACAGCTGTTCTGATCGATGCCGTCCATGAGTGCATGTCCACACGCGGCGTTCACCACAAGGATGTCAGCACGATCACAACGCAGTTCACAGGCGTGTTCAAATCTGATGCGGATCTGCGCAACCGCTTCCTGCGTATGGCTAACCACGGCTAATCGGCGCGCGTTCTGATTTACAAAAAACCCCGGTCCTGACGGCCGGGGTTTTTTAGTGCCTAGTCTGCCGTGTCCGCTGGTCGGTTGCGTTCCAGCCAGCTGAGTATGTCGGCTAAAACCTTGTCCGTGCCGGGCTCGTCCACAATCCAATGGGCGTTGTCCTTGTATTCCAGGAAGTCTCCCGCAACCGGACTCTTCGCATATTTCGCGCCAACCTTCCGCACTGCTTTTGCCGGCGTAGCGCGGTCTGCTGTGGCCGCAATGGTGAGGGTCGGAATCTTGATGCGGGCTTCATCAATCTCGATCCCGTCGGTGATGTCACCATAGACCTTGCCGGAATCGTAGACTGCCTCCGCATAGATCTCTTCATGCCTGCGGCGGGGCACCTTGTTCAGCACGCCAAAGCGAAAGCCTGAACGCCATACCTTGTAGGCCTTGCTCCGGTCGCGCCCGAGCAGGATATTCAGGAATGTATAGGCCACAGGCAGGGTCACGGCCGCGCAATCCTTGGGCTGGGCCGGCGTCAGGAACACGGCCTGGCTGACCAGTCCCTTCTCTGCCAGGCACTGAGCGATCAAACCGCCCATGGAGTGGCCGATGACAGCAGGCGCACTGCCGGTTTCGTCGGTCATGCGCTCAGCCTCTTTGGCCATGGCGGAGATGTAATCGTCCAGACCCAATTCCGGTAGGTCGGCTGGCGGAGACTCTTTAAGGCGCTTGTCCGGAAACAGGGTCGGCGCCTCGCACTGCCAGCCAGCGGCTTCAATCCCGGAACGCATTCTGTCCCAGACATCTCCGGTACAGCCAATGCCGTGGATCATCAGGAGCGATTTTGTCATGCCAGTTCCCCCGTACCCAGACCTTATCCCTGCGCGGCCTTGTAGCCGCTGACGGGTTCGGTCCATGGCTGAAATCTCTGTACCACTTCAGAATAGACCATACGTTTGAATGGCACGACCAGAGCAGGAACTTCTTCCAGCCGGGCCCAGCGCCAGGCATCGAATTCCGGTGTGTGACGGTCCAGCCTGACATCACTGTCTGAGCCCTTGAAGCGGAAGGCAAACCATTTCTGGCGCTGGCCGATATAGGGCCCGCCCATACGCTTCTTCAGGTCTGGTGGAAAATCATAATAGAGCCAATCAGACGTCTCTTCGAGAACATCGACCAGCTTTTCAGGCACGCCAACTTCTTCTTCCAGCTCCCGCAAGCCACCGACCAGCGGAGTTTCCCCCTTGTCGATACCGCCTTGCGGCATCTGCCACTGGAAGGCCCCGCGGCCATTGATGCGTCGGCCAATAAAGACGTGCCCCGCCTTCGAAAAAAGGGCGAGACCGACATTAGGGCGATAAAGCTCGGGGTCCGGGGTGTTGATCGTCACCCTTCAGGGTTTACCGCAGCCTGGTTCAGGCTTCCAGTCTGCAGACGCTTTCCTTCGCTCATTTCTGCAGGAATTACAGAGGTAAGCGCAGAGACCGGCGCCAGGACAATGCCGCGGCTGTTGAGGTCTTCCGCCCATTCCTTGACGGTCTGGATTGTCACCGGGAAGGCATAGCCCGCGCCCATGGCTGCGCCATGTTCCTTGGACTGGGTCTCCAGCGCCATCAGTTCCGCACCAATTTCAGCGGCGGTCAATTTGGCGTCGATGGTGGAATTGGCGCGAACATATTTCATCTGATTGCGCGCGGCGACCTTGTCGAACTCGCTTTCCTGAAAGCTTGCGTCTTCCACCAGGGCCAGGCCCCGGTCACGGATGACTTTCATCATCGGGCCAACAGCCCCTGGATCATCCGCGAACTTGGCGCCCTGATAATTGATTACGCCGAAATAACCGCGTCCCTTGGCCAGAAGCCGTTCAATACGCGGCAAATTACGCGCGCCCGTATCGCCTGCCAACAAAGTCTGCGGGTGCATTTTCATGCGGCCATAATCATAAGCTTCCATCGGAAGCTCGATCAGAACTTCGTGACCGCTGTCGCGCGCCTTGTTGATCCAGTACTGGATATTGTTCGCATCCGGAGCGAAAGAGAGCGTCACCTCAGGCGGCAGCTCCTCTATCGCAGACCGCGTGTGCGTCGCATTGATGCCCAGTCCGCCAACGACGAGGGCGATGACCGGCTTGTTTTCCGGATTGTTGAAGGGACGCGCATAAACATCAGACGGCGCTTTGCCGCTCTCTGAAATGCGGGGAAGGTTCAGGCCGTTCACCCGCTCGGTCATGCCTTTGACAGGTGCTGTATCCAGGGAAACCACTTTGGACACTTCCCCATAGGACTCGCCCGGGCGCACCATTGTGCCATTGATCCGCACACCCCCCTTATCAGACTGGGCAGCAGCTGGCGCAGAGGAGCCTGTGTCTGCGGCCGGCGCGGACAGGTCAGCATATTCGACGCCGAGGCTCGGGTCATCCCCGCTGGCATTCTCACCCGCATCTGCCACGACAATTGTCCCAGCCGTCACAGCGGCCGGGGCTTCGCCTTTCAGGCGAGCCTTCAGAGCTGGTGTTTCCTCTGGGCCTGTTTCGAACAGGGCCAGATTCTGACGCGGGCCAGCCTCTGCCGGATTTCCGGAAAAATGAATCCCTACTCCCAGGCTTGCTGCCAGAACCCCGAAGACAAGCAGGCTCAGGCCTGCATGCGCGATTCCCGTGCGCAAGGGAGACGGATCGGCATCCCTCCGGTAAGCCATTGATTGACCTCATTCAGGCAAATTGAAGAATTCTGAACGATCAGAATTGCATCCAAATGGTTAACAGGGAGCAAAGAAACCGTTAACCCGCACGCCTCATTGCACTTGCCGTGACAGTGCCTTCCTCGAGCATGTCGATAGCCCGTTTCAACTGATAGTCTTCGCCATCCCAATCTTCCGGCGGCTGCTCATCAGGCATGGTCATCTCGTGACGCTTTTCGCCGTCTTCATTGGCCAGCGCATGGGGAAGGTCAGCTTCAGACCAGCGCTTGATCTTGGCCAGTTCCTCTTCCGTCAGACGGGCATTGGTGATCTCGATATCTGGCTCGATACCCAGTGCCTGAATGGAGCGCCCAGCCGGGGTGTAGTAGCGCGCCGTCGTCAGCCGGACAGCGCCGCGATCTGCGCCCAGCGGAATGACCGTCTGGACAGACCCTTTGCCGAAGCTGGTCGTGCCGATCAGCGTCGCGCGGTGACGATCCTGCAGGGCGCCAGCGACAATCTCGGATGCCGAGGCAGACCCGCCATTGATCAAAACAACCATTGGCACGCCTTTGAACACTTCGCCCGAGCGCGCATTGTAGCGCTCCATGTCGGAGATGCGGCGCCCTTGTGTGGAGACGACTTCGCCGCCTGACAGGAACATGTCGGAGACAGAGACTGCCTGATCCAGAAGTCCACCACCATTATTGCGCAGATCGATAATCAGACCGCGCGGACGCGAGCCCGTCGCCTTGGCAATACCCTCAACAGCCTCTTCCAGCAGAAGAGTCGTGCGGTCATTAAAGGTGGAGATACGGATATAGCCGATATCGTCTTCTTCCATCTTCCAGGTTACAGATTTCTGTTGAATGACCTCGCGGGTCAGCGTGACATCGAAGGGGTCCTCCCCTTCCCGCAGGATGGTGATGTTGATGTCACTGCCCTTTTCACCGCGCATTTCCTTGACGGCTTCATTCAGGGTCAAGCCAATGATGGGCTTGCCATTAATCGCAGTGATCAGGTCGCCAGGCTCAATTCCGGCACGGCTGGCAGGGGTTTCATCCATTGGCGATATGACTTTCACAAAGCCATCTTCCATCGTCACTTCAATGCCAAGGCCGCCATATTCGCCGCTGGTCTGCACCTGCATGGAGCGGAAATCATCGGGATCGAGATAGCCGGAATGCGGGTCCAGGGAGGTCAGCATGCCATTGATGGCCGCCTTCATTGCGGACTTTTCGTCAATCTCGGTGACATAGTCCTGACGTGCGCGAGCAAGAATTTCAGCAAACAAATCAAGCTGCTGATACGTGACCATACGCGGATCTTCAGGCTTCTCGTCCGGCGCGGCAAAGGCCGACACCCCGACTGCTGCGCCACCCAAAACAATTCCGAGGGCAGCCCCCGTCAGAAGTGAACGCATATTCCAATCCTCCGTCATGCTCACGGCCTTAACTACGGCCCGGCAACCAGTCTGCCGGATTCATCACCTTGTCGCCAAGCCTTAATTCCATATTTAATTCAGGCTCGGGAGCCGCGCGATCCGGCATTCGGCCAACGGGTTCTCCCGGAGAAACGCTTTGGCCTTCAGTGACATAGATCCGGCTCATTCCAGTAAGAATAACATGGTAGCCGTCACTCGTCCGCAAAATTAACATTGATCCATACGTCCGGAAGGGTCGGGCATACTCGACCGTCCCGCCGACAGGCGCCGTCACCTGCGCGTTTCCACGCGTTGTGAAGGTCACCCATTCCGCCTTGCCGCCTGTTGGAAGTTTTTCACCAAAGGATCGCAGCAATTTGCCTGCAACGGGCGGTTTCAACGCGCCTAGCACGGCTTTGCCGAGCGGCCGCGCGGAAGAGGTCTGGGCCACAGCCGGCTTTGCTGAGGGCTTTGTCTTGGGCGAGGCCGCCACCTGGCGCGGGCGCGTCGCCGGCTTTGTGCCCGGCGCGGAGGGGGCATTGGATTCCAGCGCGGCCAGCAGCTCCCGCAGGGTACGGGCCTCAGCGCCAAGTTCGGCAGTTCGCGCCTTGAGACTGGCAATGTCGCCGGACAGATCCTCAAAATTCCCCCGCTTTGCGGCGGCCAGCTTCTCGATCTCGACCTGCTTCAGCGCCAGCGTAGCCTCGGCTGCTTCCAGCTTGGCTTTCTCGCCCCGGATACGTCGCTCCAGATCATTCAGCCGATCAATCTCTGCTGACAGGGTTTCCGTCCGCGCAGCCAACCGCGGCGTTGTCTCGCTCATCAGGATGGCCCGTCGGATCGCCGTATTTGCCTTGCCCGGGGATACAATCAGTGCCGGGGGCTTTCGCCTGTTGGACGCTGTAAGCGCGCCCAGCAGGTCTTCCAGGGCCTGGCGATCCTCCAGCAGGCTCATCTGTGCAGCAACGCGGCGCGTGCCAAGATCAATGAGCTGCTTTTCCGCCTCTGAGGCCTGCTCTTCCCGGCGCTGGGATTCCATCGCGGCAGAAATCAGCTGGGAATCGATATTCTTGAGATCCACGCGGGTTTCTTCGCCGGCTGCCTGTAACGCAGCGAGTTTCTGCTCGGCAGCGCGGCGCTCTGCTTCCAGCGCATCCAACTCTTCCCGCGAAAAGGTGTCCGGCGCCGCCGCAGTCAGGGCGAGCGCCACAACAGACACGAAAAGGGACCGATACTTCCAAGGCATTCCGCTCTTATGCCAAGCGGTCATGACCTCAAGATTAACCAAGCGCCTCAAGCTGCTGCTGGAGCGCTGCAATTTCATCTCTTGCAAGGGCGCAAATCACACCGTGCTCTGCCACCTGAAAGGCGGGAGCCTTTACAAGGAAATGCGCAATCATGCCGAGAGAGGTAAGGCTGTCGACACAGAGCGTTGCCGGACGGCGCGCATCCGCTCCATGGACAACCTCATTACGATAGGCAGCCAGCCTCCGGGCTGCTTCCAAATGTGACAGCGGCACATCAAGACGCTCTGGTGGCGCAAGATATTGCTCGGACCTTGTCCGGCGCAGCAACATGGCCAAAGGCGCCACCCTGCCCGGATTGGCAGGGTCCAGCACATCTTCCTGCGCGGCCGTTTCATAGGCTGAAAGCGCCGAGATGGCCGACGCCTTCAGCGCGGTCACCAGCCCGACAGCAATCCAGCGCCAGCGTTCAGGATCTTCGCCCGCAAACATCGCCTCACGGCGTGCCAGCTTGAGCCCTTCCAGACTTGTCAGGAGGGCGGGACGTATCCTGTCCTGCGCCGACAGGGTCAGTCAGCCCCTTGCGTGCTTTCAGCATCTGCAGCTTTGCGGAAATCCCAGCCCGTCTCGGCTGCGATATAACTGAACGCTGCGTACACCGCGATATTCTGGCGGAATTCTTCCGGATTGATCTTGTCGAACGTGTCATCGGGCGTGTGGTGATAATCGAAATAGTCGCGGCCATCCTGGCTGGGCGTCACGACGGGTACACCAGCCCGGCGCAGAACGCCGACATCAGGGCCACCCCCTGCTTCATTATTGCCTTCCGCAACACCGACCTTGGTCAGCATGGCCTTGATCGCATCGCCATAGGGCTTGGCGCCTTCGCCAAAGCGCGTCTGAAATTGCCAGACCCGGCCTGCCCCGAAATCGCTCTCAGCGGCCAGAACGTGCTTATCCAGGTCATCGCCATGCTGGCGGGCATAGGCATCGCCGCCGAAAAGGCCGACTTCCTCAGAACCGTACAGAACGACACGGATCGTACGGCGCGGTTTCGCCGGCAGCGCATCAATCAGCTTGGCCGCGCCAACCACGATACCGCAGCCTGCGCCATCATCGATCGCGCCCGTGCCCAGATCCCAGCTGTCGAGGTGGCATCCGATAAGCACAATCTCATCCTTCAGGTCCGTCCCCTCGATCTCGCCGATCACATTGCCCGACGGCGCTGCTTCAGCAGACTGCACGCCAATGTCCAGCTTCACGCGAACATCGCCGCGCTCCAATAGACGGCTTAACTGGTCGGCGTCCGGCGCAGACAGCGCGGCGGCAGGCAAGGCACCAAGGGCCCCGTCGCGCGACATGATCCCAGTATGCGGAATGCGGTGGGATTGCGTGCCGACAGACCGGATCAGGCAGGCGACAGCCCCCTTCTCGGCTGCGGCCTTGGCACAGCCGCTACGTTTGCGCACAGCCAGGCCATAACCGCTGCCATCCTGCGTCTTGTACATGAGCTCGTCGATATAGGCGATCTTGCCATTCAGGCTGCCCGCAGGTGCGGCTTGCAGGTCGCTAAGGGACTCAAAGCGTACGATCTCTGCCTCAAGGCCACCTTGCGGTGTTGCCTTGCTGCCGCCAAGCGCCGTGATCACCAGGGGCTGGGCATTCGGGCCGACGACCTCCGCAATCTCATGCGTGCGCGTCCAGTAAGGAATGGAGAAATCCTCGACGTGGACATTCTGGAAGCCAAGCTGCTTCAGCTCATTCACGGCCCAAGTGCGAGCCCGGGCCTCTGCAGGGGAGCCGGCCAGACGCGGGCCAATCTCGGTCGTCAGGTCTTCAACGAATTGGAGGCCCACCGTATCAGACGCGGCAGCGTCCATCAGGGCTTCAGCTGTCTCGGAAACATCCTGCGGCAGCGCGCTGCCTGTCTCAGCGAGCGCAGGCGCCGTCATCATGGCCGCCAGCGCTACCAGACTACCCAGTCTCAATCCGTTGCGTCTCATGCCGTATCTCCTTCAGCCAATATGGCGGCAGATAATCAGCACTTGCCCCGGATGAACAGGCCCGGAGGCGGAAGTTCTGCAGTCAGCCCCAGGGCAGCCAACAAACCCGCCCAATCAGCCGCGCCGCGCACGCCACTCATCGGCGCTCTGCCCATAGACATCCCAGGTCATCCCTTCAAAGGGCGGGGGCGTGTCCATCTTCTGCATAAACTGGCTGCCAAGACGCTTTGCCACGCGCATGGAGGCCTCGTTTTCCGGAAGGATGGTGTGAATGATTTCGTTCCACCCCAGAATGTCGACGGCATAATCCATCGCCGCAGACGCACCTTCTGTCGCATAGCCCTTGCCCCAGGCACTGCGAACAAGGCCCCAGCCAACTTCCGTGCCGGGCCAGCCATGTGGGCACCATGGCCCAAGCCGACCGATCCACTGGCCGGATGCTTTCTCAATGACGGAGAACATTGAAAACCCACCAATCGACCATGCACCCGTCATGGTACATATGGAGCGCCACGTCAGCTCAGGGCCTTGCGTGCCACCGAGGTGTTTCATCACCTCTTCATCGGCATGAAATGCCACCCATGAGTCAAAATCCTCCGCCCTGGGTGGGCGGAGGATCAGACGTTCCGTCTCAAGTGTCGGACCGATAGCCAAAACGGCCTCTCCTATTTCAGGCCTATTTCAGGGAGGAGTCGATGTCCTTACAAGCATCGACCAGGCCGCCAACGGCTTCAACAGACGTGTTGAACATCTCTTGTTCGGCGTCATTGAAATCGAACTCGACGATTTTCTCTGCACCCTCTGCCCCGATCAGGGTAGGCACGCCTACATACAGGCCGTCCACGCCATATTCACCCTGACAGAAGGCTGCGGCAGGGAGCACGCGCTTCTGGTCTTTCAGGTAGGATTTTGCCATGGCGATGGCGGACTCCGCCGGCGCGTAATAAGCAGAGCCGGTTTTCAGCAGAGCCACGATCTCCCCGCCGCCTTTGCGGGTACGGTCGACGATGGCGTCCAGTTCTTCCTGAGTCATCCAGCCTTGCTTGACCAGCTGCGGCAGCGGCAGGCCGCCAACCGTGGAGTGACGCACCATCGGCACCATGGAATCGCCATGGCCAGCCAGCGTCCAGGCGTGAATGTCGGCAACGGACACGCCGGTCTTCTCGGACAGGAAGTAGGCAAAGCGGGAGCTGTCCAGCACGCCAGCCATGCCGACCACCTTGTTCGCCGGCAGGCCGGAGAATTGCTGAAGCGCCCAGACCATGGCGTCGAGCGGGTTTGTGATACAGATCACGAATGCGTTCGGGGCGTGGGCCTTGATGCCTTCGCCAACGGCTTTCATGACTTTGAGGTTGATGCCCAGAAGGTCATCGCGGCTCATGCCCGGCTTGCGCGGCACACCTGCGGTAACGATGCAGACATCTGCGCCTGCGATATCTTCATAGGCGTTTGCGCCCTTCAGGCTGACCGAGGAATTATAGACCGGGGTCGACTCTGCGAGGTCAAGCGCCTTGCCCTGCGGCAGGCCTTCGGCAATATCGAACAGGACGACATCGCCCAGCTCTTCACGTGCTGCAACATGGGCGAGTGTGCCACCAATCATACCGGAACCGATCAGGGCAATTTTCTTGCGGGCCATCCGTCTAAACTCCTTGCTTTGGGTGAGATCCAGAAACTGGGCGGAGGGTTAGCCGAGCGCAGGGTTTTGTGCAATGCGCCAAAAAGTAAAGCCCCGCCACAAGGGCGGGGCTTTGTCCTTCAGATCCGGTGAACTGCTAGTCTCGGGACAGCAGCGACAGGAGTGTCGTGAAGATATTGTAGAACAGGATGAAGAAGTTGAGGGCGCCCCAATTCGTCATCACGGCAAGACCGCGGGCATCCCCTTCCATCGCAAAGTAGGACCGCTTCAGGTTCTGCGTGTCATAGGCCACCAGCACGCCGGAGATCGCCAGGACACCGACAGTGATGGCAATTTCCATGAAGCCGGATGGCGGGAACAGGAAGCTGAGCAGGGAGACACCCACAATGCCCCACAGCGCGAACACGGCAATCACGCCGATCGGACGCAGGTCACGCTTAGTCGTATAGCCATAGAGCGACAGGGCCCCAAAAGCAGACGCTGTCAGGAAGAAGGCCTTGGCGATGGTGACGAAGGTCGGGCTCATGCTGGCCCCTGCGCGGGTTGCGCCCTCAATGCTGCCGGAGGCCATATAGAACCAGACCGACAGGCTAAGGCCCAGCAGGGTCACGATCGTCCAGTACAGGATAGCCGTTCCCAGCGGAGACGGATTGCGCATCGCAAACGCCGAGATGAAGATCAGGGCGATTGGACCGAACTGGACGACATAAAAGAAGGGAGACGCCAGCACCAGCTGCGTCAGGGCAGGCACCATATTGGTCCCCACCACGAAAGCGAGCGCCCCGGCCAGCGCAATGCCAAGGGCGAGTTTCTGGTAAACGCCCAACATAAAGGCCCGCAGGCCGGCATTGACGGATGTGTCCATTGCGCCGGCACCAACAGGCTGCGAATAGGCACGATTAAAGTCGTTCATAGGTTCAGAACCCTTTCTGTCTTGAAGGCAGCTTTTCTTGGTCTGCCACATTGACTTGGAATATGGTCATTTCAGGCGCCATCCGCAAGAAAAACCGGACTTCATCTTGACGCACCAACTGCACCAATCGCGTGAGAAGCGAACACCCTGAGCGTGATCAGGCTGTGGATAAGATCGCCTGTGCGCAATAAACTTCCCCGCCTAAGCAGGAAATAAGGTGAATTTTCCGCCGATATACTACTTAAGGTGGTTAGCGGGGCTGGAGTTTAGGATTGACTCGGACCTACCCGGGGTTAATTTTTGAAATCTGGTGAACTTCCAACAGTGGGCGCACCAAACAATGAAGGGGATGACAATGGCAGACGCATCAGAATATGCGGATAATATCAAAAAATATGCAAACGGTTACAATCAGGCCGCAGCAGAGAAAATCGTAGGACATCTGGGGATCGCCCTGCGCAATCGCGACAGCTCTCTCGTGGCCTGCTCCGATTCCGGTGAGTTGGACCGGATTCGGGAAAAATGGTGCCGGGGAAAGCTGGGCCTCGCACACACGCAATCCGAACTCGATGCAGCCATGAAGGCTGTTTGCGACAAGATGAGCGCGGAAGGGGGCACGAAATCCCGTGTCACCTTCTACTACCTTCTGGCTGAACATTTCGGCAAACTTGAAGCGCTGGCTGGTTGATCCAACCCGGCATTCATGAAAGTCCTGAAACCCGGCCCTGGTGCCGGGTTTCTTCTTTTCCGCCCCCCCCCAAACCCGCGATCAGCATGTACAGATTATTCGCCGCCCTTCCCATTCCGCAGGAACTGCATGATGGCCTGACAGACCTTCAGGACGGTTTGGACGGGGCGAGTTGGCGGCCCGAGGAAAACTTCCATATCACGCTACGCTTCTTCGGTGAGGTGACGCACACAACCGCGCGGGATCTTGATGACCTGCTGGCGACCATTCGCTGCAAACCGTTCGAGATATCCCTTGAGGGCGTCGGCTGGTTCGGTCGGCGAGAGCCAAGCTCCGTCTGGGCCCGTGTTCGCGAAAGCGACGAATTGCGTGCCCTGTCCGCCCAATGCGAGCGCATTGCCCGGCGGATGGGCCTGCAGCCAGACCGTAGGCCATTCACGCCGCATGTCACGCTCGCCTATCTGCACGGTACACCGCTGGAAGACGCACGGCGCTGGGTCGAAACCCACCACGCCTATCGCAGCGGCGCCTTCTGGGCGGAAGGCTTCCACCTCTATTCAAGCCATACCGGTAAGGGCCCCAGCCGCTACGTGGCCGAGGCAGACTATGTTCTGGAATAAGTGATCAGACCACGGCTCGTGGAACATACCGCGCCGGACTAAGTGGAGCGCAAGCTCGTCATGGTCTGCACGGCCCCGAAAAGAGACAGGGAACCAAGCCGACGCGACGATCGTTGGGGGATCAAAATTAGCGCGTGAACCTATTCATAAAAAAAGAGACTTACATGCCACTCCTGCGAATTGACATGATCGAAGGCCGCTCGGAAGAGCAGATTCAGAGCCTTCTGGATACCATCCAGAGCTGCGTCGTCGGCGCCTTTGGCGTCCCTGAGTCCGACCGCTATCAGATCGTTCATGAGCACAAACCAGGCCGCATGGTATTTCTTGATACCGGCTTGGGCTTCACGCGCAGCAGCCAGGTGGTTTCGATCCAGTTCTTCACCAGTCCCCGAACGCATGTTGAGAAGATGAAAGTCTACCGCCTTCTCTCGGACCGCCTCGAGAAGGTGTGCGGTCTCAATCCGAACGACCTCCTGATCTCGGTCTTTACCAATCGCGAAGAGGACTGGAGCTTCGCCCAGGGCGAGGCTCAATATGTAACCGGAAAGCTGCCATAAGAGGGCCTCTCGCAGCGGGGAGCCGCTGCGGCGGGTTCGTCAAACAGGGCTGAGACCGGCTTTTCCGGGAGAGCGTGAAATGGTGCCGCTAAGGTGACTTGAACACCTGACCCCCGCATTACGAATGCGATGCTCTACCAGCTGAGCTATAGCGGCATATCCATTTCAGAGCCCCGCCTAATACCGGCAGAGACCATGTTTCGCAAGACGCTTTTGTCGCTTTGCGGCTGCGCATTGCAGCAGGCTCAATCCTCGTCGGCCACATAATCGAGTGGCGGCACCACAGGACCATCCGGTGCCTTGGGCGGCGTGACCTTGTCGTCGTCCGGTGCCGGCAGGGCCATCACACGCCCGGCCTCCAGTTCGCGCCCGAAAGATTCATAACGCGGGTGCACCAGATCCCCGACATCGCCGAACGCATAGACCATGCGGCTCCAGTCTCGTGTCGAATAGTCGAACGCAATGCCTTTGGGATCTATGTCAGACCAGTCGGGCTCCCGCGAGGCAGAGACTGCCATCCGGCCCCAACGCTCGGCTTCCTTTTTGTCACCATAGCCTTTCAGGGCGCGTTCCATCAGCAGGCAGAGCCGGGCGGTCGGGTTCTCTTCCACCAGAAGAGCCAGCGTCTTGATGGCATCGGTCCAATCCGCCTTGTCCATGGACAACTCCGCCGAGAGAATCCGGCTCTCGCGGTGGGTGGGGTTCATGTCGATCAGGCTCTTGAGGCGCGCCGCTATGTTGGCGGACGTATCCTGTGGCACAAGACGGCGGGCGAGCTGGGCCAGTGCCGGGTGTGGCCGGGCCTTCCAGCCAAGCTCCAGCACGCCCTGGGCGGCCCTTGCCTTATCGTCCGTCATCAGTTGGCGCGCGCCATGCCAGGCAGCGGGCGGGAAAGCCGGCGCGGAGCGGAGGGCCTCGGCCAATTCCTTTTGCGCTTCCAGCTTGCTCTCATGTGGCAGGCCCACGGCCCGCGCCGTATGCAGAACCGCCCGGCGGCGGCGCAGGCTGTCGCCTGTGACGAGCCCGCGCTTCTCACCAATGGAGAGCGTTTCAAGTGCCTTGGTCCACTCCCCTTTCGAAACCTGCAGATCAAACAGATTGTTGAAAGGCCAGTCGGCGGCGGACTTGATGCCCAGCGCTTCCCGGGCGCGGGCCTCTGCGGTCAATTGATCGCCTCGCTCGGCGGCGGCGGCGGCGCTGCCACGCAGGCCAGCCAATTGCCCGCCTGGCAGGCGGCTCAGCTGTCCCCAGGCGCGCTCTGCACCAGCCCAGTCATCATTGGCTTCTGCTGCGCGCGCTTCCAGTAGCAGTTTCAGCCGCTCGTCCTCGGCATGTTTGGCAGCTTTTTTGGCAAGCTTCAGCGCCGCATTGGAATCGCCTGCTTCAGCAGCAAGCAGACCTTCGGTCAGGGCAGAATTGGCCTTGCGAGTGCGTGAGGCATGGCGTGACTTGCCAATCTTGCCCGGCAAGATGAACAGGCCACTGATCAGCCACCAGACAAAGGCAATCACCCCGCCAAACAGCAGCATCAGGAAGGCCGCCAGCCCGGACTGGATGGAAATCTCCCGCTCGCCAAACGGAACGGTGACAGCCCCCGGCAGGGTCAGCGCCCACCAGACAAAGGCAGCCGATGCTGTAAACAGCAGCAGGATCAGGATAAACAGGACAATCCGGTTCATGGGTTCTTACTTATCCCCTTCAATGAGGCGCCTCTGCAAGGCCTCAAGCGCGGCTTCCAAAGTGATGCGACGGTTTGCCTGTTCGGTCCAGTCAGCCATCGCGTCTGCTGCGGGGCCTTTAAGTCCGGCGACCAGCATCGCGGCCTGGTCGATATCACCCGCCTCCACGGCCGTATTGGCAGTGTCCAAAATGGCGGCCGGGTCGCTGTCATCACCGTTCAGCTTGCGCACTTTGACCGCATCCCCGAATGCGCGGTTCAGCCAGGACAGGCGGTCGCCGGTCTCGTCAGGAATGGCCTTGAGCGCGGCAGCACGGGCAGGTTCAAAACTGTCCTGCAGAGCAGAGACGGTGGGGGCGCCAGTGGACGCGATCTCTCCCAATTGGCGCACGGCCGGGTCAGATGGCATCAGGCCAAGCAAGGCGCGATATTCAGATTCGAATGCGCCGCCCCGGCGCGACGCCGCCTCTATGGCAGACAGGGCGCGGGCGATCCGGGCGGACTCGCTGGCAGCTTCGGCCTCGCTGCGCGCATTCTGCTCGCCGCGTCGCATATCCTCGACCAGGCTGGTCAGCTTTTCGACATCCTGATTGCCTGCCAGCTTTGCCGCTTCCAGAACTGACCGGAGGGCATTCATATCCCCCTCAACCGCAGCAAGCCGTTCAGGATCAATCCCCTCCGGGCGCTGCTTCAGAGTTTCGAGACCCCGTTCCATTTCATCGAGCCGCGTTTCCAGACCCGCGACGGCACGTGTGAGATCCTGCGGGCTGACAGCCCCGGACGTGTCGACCTGTTCCAGCGCGGCAATGCGCTTCTCCAGCGCCCGAACCGCTTCACCGGCGCCAGAGGCTCCGACCTCATCCAGGCGCTCTGACAGGACGTCGAGATCTTGTTCGAGCTTTTTGACCTGTCCGCTTGGGGTACCGCCTGCGCCAAGCGCTTTCATCTCATTCTTAAGATCGGTCGCCATGCGGGCCTGGTCCCGGCTCAGCTTGGACAGCTCCACGCTGTTGTCACCCTGCTGACGCTCCAGCGTATTGAGACGTCCGGTCATGTCATTGGCTGCGTCCCAGTGCGGCGGCAGATAGCGCACACCGGCAATGCCGATCAGACCGCCCAGGCCTGCTGCGAACAGGCTGAGCACAATGGCGCCCAGCCAGCCGGGCCCACCGCCACGCGCGCGGCTTGCCTTGCTGTCTTCTTCCGGAGCCGGCTCAAAGTCGGCATCAATCGGCTCGACGGAGCTGACAGGTTCTTCCGGCGACATGTCGTCAGTCATGAATCAACTTTCCCCACAGGCGGGATTTTTACCACAGTGACACATAGTTGTATGCCAATCAAAGCTCTTGGCGAGCCTTGTCCAGCGCAGCCATCAAGGCATCCTCATTTGGCCGTTCGGCATGCAGCAGACGCTTTGCTCCCGCATCGGACAAAGGCGCAGCGGCAGCTTCAGAGATGGCGATCAGAATGCTGGTTTCGAGTGAAATTTTGTCCACAGCCGACAGAAACGCTGCCGCGCCCTTCGCTGAATGGATCAACACGATGCAATCATCGGGGGCTTGGATGGCCTGCTGCGCTTTCGCTGCCAGGTGCGCCGCTGGCACCGTTTCATACAGGGCCTGAAACCGGGCCATGCGCCCCCCTTCCCTCAGGCGGCGGACAAGGTCACCGGCAGCAGCCGAATTTGCTACATGAAGGAAGCCGCCGCTATCAGGATCAGATTTCAGGATCATCGCCGCCAGGTCTTCGGCATTGCCGTCCCCTTCGACATGCAGGCCGAACCCTGCCTCCTGAATGGCAGCATTTGTGGCGGGGCCGACGCCCCAGGCGGTCAACCCGGCAAGCTGCGCCGTCATGCCGCCCATGGCCTGCATGAAAAACCGCACGCCATTGGCGCTGGTAAAGATCAGATTGCTGACATCAGAGAGATCCGGAGCAACATCGTCCAGCTCCTTGAGCACCAGCATGGGAGAGGAAATTGCCCTAAAGCCAAGCCGGGCCAACCGCTCTGCGGTCTCGCTCGCCCCGGGCTCAGCCCGGGTCACGATGACGGGAGGCGCTACCATGTCTCTCCGAAAGCTGGCAGGCGGCCGCCCGCAGACTCGCGGATCTGCGCCGCAAGCCCAGCGCCCAACGCAGCCATCTGCTCATGCGTGGCAGATTTCGGGCATGATCCGCTGGCAGACCATTTCTCTTTTCCATCAAGTGCCAGCACTTCTCCGGACAGGAACCACTCTTCGCCCCGGTCAAAGGTGTGCGCAGCAATCGGCGTGCGACAGCTGCCATCCAGCGCTGCGAGGAAAGCACGCTCCATATAGGCCGCCGCTTCACTCTGCTTGTAATTCATCTTGTCAAACGCTTCGGCCGCATCTTCCGGCAGATCATCGCGCGCCACGACGCCGACAATACCCTGCGCGGCAGCGGGCAGCATCTCTTCCAGCGGAATGGGATGTGCCACATGCGACATGCCGAGTCGTGTGAGGCCCGCCATGGCCAGATAGGTTGCATCCGCCAGCCCCTCTTCCAGCTTTCGCATACGGGTCGCGACATTGCCCCGGAAGGTGACGATCTCAAGATCCGGTCGGCGCGCCAGCGTCTGCGCTTCGCGCCGCAGCGATGCGGTACCGACTTTCGCGCCTTCCGGCAGCTCTGCCAGAGAAGTATATTTGGAAGACAGGAAGCCCTCACGCGCATCCTCGCGTTCCGGAAAAGCGACAAAGCGCTGCCCCTCTGGCAACACTGAGGGCACATCCTTAAGGCTGTGCACCGTGACATCGACTTCGCCCCGGCTGAGCGCAGCATCCAGCTCACGGGTAAAAAGCCCTTTTCCGCCAGAATTTATCAGACGCTCTGTCGTCAGCTGGTCTCCGGAGGTCGTGAACGTCACAATCTCTCCCCGCAGCGCGCCGCCGGAATGGATTTCGAGAGCGGCCGCGACCTGCCGTGCCTGCACCAGAGCAAGGGGCGACCCCCGTGTCCCGATGCGCAAGCTGTGCTGGTCCTGAGGGCGGGTATCGTCAGAAGATATACGTGGATCAGTCATCCCCCTCCCCTAGCGCTCGAAACGGCCTTTGCCAATTGACAGAGCGCCGCGCCAAGAGATAGCGTCACTTATCGTTATTCGAGAAATATCCTCCGGAGATCCCCATGATCAAACACACCGCCTCAGCGATCGCGCTCGCGTTCGTCCTGACCGCCTGTGGCCAGAGCAATCAGGCCCCGGCCCCTACAGAGACTGAGCAAGCCACCGCAAATGCGGAGCAGATGGCTGAAACCAGTGCGCGCCTGAACGCATGGTTCGATGAGAAGTATGAAGAATCCCTGCAGTTCAGCCCGGTGGGTCTCACCATGCTCGGCCGCAAGGACAAGTATGACGAGATCGACTGCTTCACCATCGAATGCATGAAGGAACAGCTCGATTGGCGCGTTGCGGCCACGAAAGAGATGGAAGAGACGTTCGACTACGACGCCCTCTCTCCGGCCGACCAGATTTCCTATGATATCTGGAAGTATCAGACAGACCAGGCCGTCGCCGGCCAGGAATTCATCTATAATGGCTATGTCTTTGATCAGATGAACGGGCTGCAGAGCTTTGCGCCAACCTTCATGATCAACTTCCACCGCGTCGATTCTGCGGAAGACATGCAGGCCTATATCTCGCGTCTCAAGGAAATGGGCCGCGCCCTGGACCAGGCCGTCGGCATTGCAAAGGAATCCGCACGCCGCGGCGTCCACGCGCCGAAATTTGCCTATGAAGGCGTGATTGATCAGTCCCAGAAAGTCATCACGGGGGCTCCTTTCACCGAGGGGGAAGACAGCGCCATCTATGCTGACGCGAAAGGTAAGATTGCCGCGCTGGTCGAGACCGGCAAAGTCTCTGAAGCAGATGGCGATGCCATGCTGGAGGATGTGGAAACCGCCCTGCTGGACCATTTCAAGCCCGCCTATGACAACATCATCGCCTTTGCCGAAGAAGATATGGCGAATTCTCCCGATCCGGACAGCCCGGTCGGCGCGGAAACTCAGCCCAATGGCCAAGCTTATTACAACTATCTGCTCAGCACGCAGACCACGACCGATATGACGGCAGAGCAAATCCATGAGCTCGGCCTGGAAGAAGTGGACCGCATCCATGCCGAGATGGAAGACATCAAGGACCAGGTCGGCTTTGAAGGTTCGCTGCAGGACTTCTTCAAAATGCTGCGCGACTCCAAGGATGACGAGCGCTTCTACTATCCGAATACGGATGAGGGTCGTCAGGCCTATATCGATGATGCCACGACCGTCATCGATAACATCAAGGTGCACCTGCCGGAATTCTTCGGCATCCTGCCGAAAGCAGACCTGGTCGTGAAGCGCGTTGAGCCCTTCCGCGAACAGGACGGCGCTGCGCAGCACTATTATCCGGGCACACCGGACGGCTCGCGCCCAGGCATCTACTACGCTCACCTCTCCGACATGACCGCCATGCCTAAGCGCGAACTCGAAGTGATCGCCTATCATGAGGGCATTCCAGGCCACCACATGCAGATCTCGATCGCACAGGAGCTGACCGGCGTGCCGCAATTCCGTACGCAGGCCGGCTTCACGGCCTATGTCGAGGGCTGGGCGCTTTACTCCGAATGGCTGGCCCAGGAATTTCCGGACACCTATACGGATCCGTACTCCGACTTCGGCCGCCTTGGCTCGGAAATCTGGCGCGCGATCCGACTTGTGGTCGATACCGGCATCCACTCCAAAGGCTGGACCGAGGAAGAAGCAGTTCAATACTTCCTGGACAATGCCGCCATCACTGAAGCTCAGGCCCGCTCTGAAATCCAGCGTTACATCGTAATGCCGGGTCAGGCGACCAGCTACAAGATCGGCATGATGAAGATCCAGGATCTGCGCAGCAAGGCAGAAGGCGAACTGGGCGACAAGTTCGACATCCGCGCCTTCCACGACACCGTTCTGGGTGGCGGCGCGTTGCCGTTGAAGGTTCTGGAACGCCGCGTCGATCAGTGGATCGAGGAACAGAAGGCCTCTTAAGGCAGAACTCGAACACGAACAGATTGGCCCTCCCCTTCTGCGGGGAGGGCTTTTTTGTGCGGCAAGTCTATTTTGTTAGCGCTATCTTGACTTACTTACCCCCCGCCCGGACAGTTGGCAAAAAATGGGAGGGACTATTGAAATCCACAGCTATCACTTTGGGCATATTGGCCCTGACCGCCTGCGCTGGGACACCTGCACCGCAGCCAGCCTCGTCCACACAAGCAACCAATCCCATAATCACGAACATCTTCACCGCAGACCCTGCGCCCATCGTGCATGATGGGCGGCTGTATCTCTATGTCGGCCATGACGAGGCGCACGGCGACCAGATGTTCAACATCACCGAATGGCGCGTCTACTCGACCGACGACATGGCGCACTGGACCGATCACGGCGCCATCATGAAGCCGACGGACTTCAAATGGGCCATCCGCGACGCCTGGGCATCCGAGCCCATCGAGCGGGACGGCAAGTTCTGGCTCTACACAGCCGTCGAGCATGACGAGACAGATGTCGGCAAATCCATCGGCGTCGCCGTTTCAGACAGCCCGACCGGCCCCTTCACCGATGCGCTCGGCCACGCGCTCGTTGCCAATTCGGATACTGACGGCCCTCACGTCTGGGATGATATCGATCCCACGGTCTTTGAGGATGATGACGGCACCTTCTGGCTCTATTGGGGCAATGCCAATCTCTATTACGCGCCCCTGGCGCCGGACATGATCAGTTTCGCAGCCCCAATTCAGAAGGTGGACCTCACGAATTTTGAGGAAGGCCCATGGCTCTTCAAACGCGGCGACCTCTACTACATGGCCTATGCCGGGATCGATGAAGCGGAAAATGAGAACGAACAGCTCTATTACTCCACCGCCCCCACCGTCACCGGCCCGTGGACCTATAGCGGCAAGATCATGGGCCCTGGCGAGAACAGCTTCACGATCCATCCCGGCATCGTGGAATTCCAGGGCGACTGGTATCTCTTCTATCATAATGCGGCGCTCAGCATTGGCGAGGAAGACGGCGCCATTGGCCGCCGCTCGGTGCGCGCAGAACATCTCTACTTCAATGAAGACGGTACGATCCAGCCCGTCACCCCCACAGCGGAAGGTCTGACAATTCCCCGACGGGAATGAAGCGACGTTAGGTCAGGGCTTGTCACAGGCCCTCCCTGCCCTAGGCTTTTGGGCAGGGAGAAAACGCCATGAATCTTGATTTCAGTCCGGAAACGGAAGCCTTTCGCCTGAGGGTCAGAGAGTTTTTCGAAACCGAGTTCCCGAAAGACATCATTGCGAAAAACCGTGCGGGAGAGGCTCTGACTACGGAGGAAGTGCGCCGATCAGAAATGGCGCTTGGCTCCAAAGGCTGGCTCGCCTCTGCCTGGCCAGCGGAATATGGCGGGCCCGGCTGGTCCATCGAGGAACAATATGTCTTCGACGAAGAGCTGGAGCGTGCGGGCGTACCGACGGTCACACCCATGGGCGTCGTCTATGTCGGCCCGGTGATCTACACCTTCGCCTCCGAGGCGCAGAAGCAAAAATGGCTGCCCGGCATCCGCGACGGGTCGGTCGGCTGGGCGCAGGGCTATTCAGAGCCGGGCGCGGGCTCAGACCTCGCCTCGCTTCAGTTCAGCGCGGAGCTGAAAGACGGCACCTATATCCTGAACGGTCACAAGATCTGGACCTCTGCTGCGCAGCATGCGGACTGGATTTTTCTGCTGGCCCGCACCTCGCGCGGAGAGAAAAAGCAACAAGGCATCAGCTTTATCTGCTGCCCTCTGGATGCCCCCGGCGTGACGGTGCGCCCCATCATTACGATTGATGGCAAGCATGTGCTGAATGAAGTTCTGTTTGAAGATGTCGAAGTGCCGGAAGGCCACCGCATTGGCGAAGAAGGCAAGGGCTGGACCTATTCGCAATACCTGCTGGGCTTTGAGCGAACCTCATATGCCCGCATCGGCGGCAAACGCGCCATGCTGCGCCACATTCGCGATATCGCGCGGGCCGCGCCGGATGGTGGCAATCATCGACTGATCGATGAGCCAGGCTTTGCGCGCAAAGTCACTGAGGCCGAGATGGCCGTGGATGGCCTTGAGATGACGGTGTTCCGTATCCTCTCCGCCCTGTCTGCAGGCGGATCACCGGGCGATGCGGCCTCGACGGTAAAGATCCTGGCCACGACCACGCATCAGCAGATTACGGAGCTGATGCTGGAAATGACAGCCTTTCACGCCCAGGCCTTCGGCAAGGCCAGCGCATTACCCTCAGATATCCCGCCCTATGCTGCCCCGGATGTCGCGGCCTATTTCGGCGGGCGGGCGCAATCCATTTATGGCGGGACAAATGAAATCCAGCGCAACATCATCGCGAAGAAGGTGCTGGGCATTTAACGACCCGAGGAATGCGCAAAGGCCGCGCGCTGAACTCACCTTCCGTTGACGGCCTTGCTTATGTTGCAACCGATCACTATGAGACCTTTCAACCGTTTTCAGGAGGTGTCTAGAAGTGATCCTTGAAATTGATGGACGTGAGATCAAAGCGGTTAGCGATTTTCACGACAGATTGATGGCTGCCCCAGGCATGCCTCATTTCTATGGCCGAAACTTTGCTGCACTGAATGACGTCCTGAATGGCTTTATTGAGCGCCCGTTCAAAATAGTCTGGAGAAATGCAGCAGTTTCACGCGCGAACTTGGGGGAGGACTTCAATAAGCTTGTTTGGGTGATGCAGCAGGGTGTTGAGGATACAACTTCCTCTGAACGGAAGTTCGAGTTTGAAATTATCGAATAATCCCTGGGCCTAACGCTGACCCGCCATATCGTTCGGGGTCCCGGATACACCCTGCGGGTTTTCCGAGATGACATAGAAGGAGCATTCATGCCGCCCGCTTCATCCTTCGACTTCGCTCAGAATGAGTCCGTATTTCCGTAGCGCTCATGATGAGCGAAGTCTAAGCACGGGCGCGGGCTCAAAAGTCGTAGGCGATGCCCTTGCGTTCCCAGTCACCATAGCGCGTGGGTTCGATGTTGCGGGGGCCGCCAAGCTCGTCTTCCGGCAGTGCGGCAGCGTCTGCGGCTTCTTTTTCTTTGCGGGCGTCGGCCTCTTCCAGCGCGCGGCGCGCGGCTTCTGGCAAAGCCTTGCGGCGCTCAATCTCTTCCGGGGTAAGGTCGGTCATGACTTCCTCTATACCCTGTGGCGGGCGCTTATGTCTAACGCTTTGGGACAGACTTGAGAAATTGATCCGGAACGCTTGAGGTTGAAATCAGCCAAATAGCAAACCCCGGAACTCTTGATGAATTGTCCAATATTTATGGCCGCTTTGAACTTTAAAGGGAACACAGCTTCGGCATGGCCACGCTTCAAATCCGAACTTGATCGCTGGAAATCGCTCACAGTGTCCTGAAATGTAATGTGTCTACTGATACCATATCCAAGCCTTGCACAGACCTGAACAAAACAGTGTCTTTAGCAAGATGCCACACTGGATATAAAATCAGACCACCCCATATAATATTCTGTTTGCATCAGCTCATAGTCCGCATGTCATTTAAGCAAGCAATGCGTAAGCAAGAAACTGCCAACGGCATTTCGTTAACGCTCGCCATTTAATTTGTGGAAATCCGGAACGAAGAAAGCACGGCAAGCATAAGCCTATGAAAGCTAGGCCTATAAATATACAGACGGAGTTAAGGCCCAATGGGCACACTGAAAACGTTTACTCTATTGGCGGCGCTGACCGCAGTGTTCATGGTTGTCGGCTATTTGATCGGCGGCGTTATGGGCATGGCGATTGCCTTTGTCGTTGCCGCAGGCATGAACATCTTCTCATGGTGGAATGCTGACAAGATCGTGCTGCGCATGCAGGGCGCCAAAGAGGTCACGCCGGATCACGCCTCGCCCATGATGCGCACCTTTGCGAACGATGTCGCGCACCTGGCTGAACGCGCCGGCCTACCTGCCCCGCGTGTCTATGTCATTGAGACGCCGCAGCCGAACGCCTTTGCCACGGGCCGCAACCCGGACAATGCCGCCGTGGCCGCAACCACCGGCCTGCTCGGCAGCCTGTCGCGTGAAGAAGTCGCCGGCGTCATGGCGCACGAACTGGCGCATGTGCAAAACCGCGACACGCTGACCATGACGGTCACCGCCACAATTGCCGGCGCCATCGGCATGCTGGCTAACTTTGCGCTGTTCTTTGGCCGTGAGCGCGCCGGGCTGATCGGCTCGCTGGCCATCATGATCTTTGCGCCACTGGCCGCCGGCCTCGTGCAGATGGCAATCAGCCGCTCGCGCGAATATGAAGCAGACAAGCGCGGCGCCGAGATCTGCGGCAACCCGCTCTGGCTCGCCTCTGCCCTGCAGAAGATCGAACGCGGCGCCCGCGCCTCCATCAATGTGAATGCCGAGCGCAACCCCGCCATGGCGCACATGTATATCGCCAATCCGCTAAGCGGCCGCGGCGCGGACGGTTTGTTCTCGACCCACCCGGCCACCGCCAACCGGATTGAAGCCCTGCGCCGCATGGCGGCAGAGATGGGCGTATCTTCCGAAACCGCTGACGCGCCGCGCCATCAGGCCGGCCCGTGGGGCTAACAGGTACCTGATTTTATGAGTGGAGCCCTCTCCCGGCGCGCGGCCGCCGAACTCCTTATGCTGACTTTGGACAGCCGGCGCACGCTGGATGAAGCCATGGTCCGCTCGGACAGCTTCAATATGCTGGAAGGGTCTGACCGGGGCTTTGCCCGCGTCATGGCCAGTGCAGCCCTGCGCGAACTTGGCCGCATTGATGCGGCCCTGGCGCCCCTGCTCTCCCGGCCACTGGAGGCGACCAGCCCCGCTATCCGCGCCCTGCTGCGCGTCGGGGCCGTACAGCTCTGGCGTCTGGAAACACATGCGCATGCCGCCGTGTCCGAAACGGTGGAAGCTGCCAAGGACTGGCCGGACGCCCGCTCTGGCGGCGGGTTCCTGAACGCCGTCCTTCGCCGCGCTGCAGAGATGCCCTGCCCGCTGGATGATCTGCCCGCCACAGACATCTGGCCAGACTGGCTCGCCGCGCGGTTCGAAGCAGATCTTGGCGCAGACGCAGCCAGCGCCTTTGCGACCCACCAATTGGAAGAGCCGCCGATTTTCCTCTCCGCGAAGACATCCGCTGAAGACGTGGCCACGGCAACGGGGGGCGAGATCACACACAGCGGCTCCGTCCGGCTTGAGAGCGCCATGATTGAAACGCTGCCCGGGTATGAAGACGGCGATTGGTGGGTCCAGGACGCCGCCGCGGCCCTGCCCGCCCGGCTGCTCGATGTTCAATCCGGCGAAACGGTGATCGACCTCTGCGCCGCGCCCGGCGGCAAGACACTGCAGCTTGCCGCAACCGGCGCGAACGTCACGGCAGTCGACCGGTCCAAGCCCCGCCTTGAGCGCCTGCGCGAAAATCTGGAGCGCACGGGCCTCACCGCAGACATCATTGCGGCGAATGCGGATGAGTGGCGTCCACAAGCTCCGGCCTCGAAACTTCTGCTCGACGCGCCCTGCTCTGCTCTTGGGACGCTGCGCCGTCACCCGGAAGGGGCCTGGATCAAACGCGAGGCCGAGATTGACCGCTTCCCCACGGCGCAGGCCCGCCTGCTGGCGTCAGCAGCGGACATGGTCTCGCCCGGTGGCATGGTCATCTATTGTGTGTGCACACCTCTCAAAGCCGAAGGATCGGATATTGTCGCACAGGCGATTTCCGACGGCCTGTATGAGCGGATTACCATCACGGAAGCGGAAATTCCCGGCTTTGAGGCTAGTCTCACGCCAGAGGGAGACCTTCTAACCCTCCCGAGCCCGAATGCTGGTCACGACGCGTTCTACATTGCGCGCCTGAAACGCCTCTGAGGCCCAAATTTTCCTTTGGTTACTGCGGGATGAACAGCTTCGCCATCAAAAGGTCTCCAAGAATTCATCTGCTATTCAGGCAAAATCGTGCAAATAACCTGCATCAAATGTGCAGGGAGCACTTCAATATGACCAAGACCTTTTCCCCCAGCAAGATTGCCGCAGGCACCTTTGCCGCGCTGACCCTCGCCCTTGCAGGCTGTGCCAACAATTACGGCACCAGTTCGGCAAGCCCGGCTGCCGTCGGCCAGGCATCCAGTGTCTATCACGGCACAGTGACATCCGTTCGCCAGATCACCATTCAGTCTGATCGCTCGCTGATCGGTACCGCAACAGGCGCCGTGCTTGGCGGCCTGGCTGGCTCCGAGCTTGGCGGCGGCGACAAGGCCCAGACCGCAGGTGCCATTGGTGGCGCGGTTCTCGGTGGCCTCGCCGGTAACGAAGCCGGTAAAGCCGTCGGCAAGAAGCAGGGCTATGCCTACATTGTTCGCTTCTCCAATGGCGAAGTGAAGGAAATCATCCAGGGCGCAGATGTTTACATCGCGCCCGGCACCCCGGTGGACATCATTGCCGGTGCCGATGGATGGAAGCTGGTACCCGCAGGCTACTAAAGCCCTGCAAACGCTAAAAACGGACAGCCGGTCGCCTTGTGCGGTCGGCTGTTCCAGCATAGGGAGGCACTATGCAAAACGTGCTTATTTCCCCCTCGATTCTCTCCGCTGACTTCGCCCGTCTGGGCGAGGAAATTGCCGCCATTGATCAGGCCGGTGCCGACATGATTCATATCGATGTCATGGACGGACACTTTGTCCCGAATCTGACATTCGGCCCGCCCGTCATTGAAAAATTGCGGCCCTGCACGGACAAACCGTTCGACGTGCACCTGATGATTGCCCCGGTGGATCCTTTCATCACGGCCTTTGCCAAGGCTGGCGCGAACATCCTGACGGTACACCCTGAAGCCGGTCCGCACCTGCATCGCACGATCCAGGCGATTCGCGCCGCTGGCATGCGTCCGGGCGTTGCACTGAACCCGGCGACCCCGGCGAGTATTGTGGAACCCGTGCTGGATGATATCGACCTCATCCTTGTCATGTCCGTGAACCCGGGCTTTGGCGGGCAGGCCTTTATCGACAGCCAGCTGCGCAAAGTGCAGCAATTGCGGGCGATGATCGACCAGACCGGGCGGAACATCATTCTTGAGATCGATGGCGGCCTGAATGCGGAGACTGCCCCAAAAGCCATCGCTGCCGGGGTTAATGCAATTGTAGCGGGCTCTGCCGTTTTCAAGGGCGGCGCATCAGCATATGCTAACAATATTCGGGCACTTAAACCCGGCGTAAAAGTATAGTTTACAACAGAATGGACGGTGGACGTGGGAGGCGCAGACAGCGAAATTCTGGCTGATCGTACCAGATCAGGCGCTGATGACGCTGCCTTGTGGCGCCGTTTCCGGGGCGTTGCCGGCGATGACGCCAAGGTTGGCGTGCTGCAGAGATTGAAACTGTCCGGGCCGATTCCGGAACGGTTTTCCCACCATCTGAAACGCCTTGTCCCGGCCGATGATCGCCGCACAGACGCCCTGATGCGCGATACCTGGCGAATCGGCATGGAGCGGCTCACCCTTGCGCCCGGCCAGCCGCCTTGGTCTGTCCCGCTTCCATCCAAGCATTTTGCCGACCGGCTGCATCGTTTTTCCTGGCTGCCTGATCTTTTTGCACAAGGCGAGCTGGGCGCAGGCCGCGCCCTGCGTTTCGTGGATGACTGGATTGAAGGCCATGGCGGCTTCAATGGTTTCTCCTGGCGACTTGGCCCGACCAGCGTGCGCTGCTGGAACTGGATGCTATGCGCGCCGGAACTGTTCGAGACCGGAACACAGGAAATCCGCCAGGCGCGCCTTGAATGTCTCGTCCGCCAGCTGCGTTACCTTTCCGATCAGGTCGACGCGGCAACAGACCCCAAGGCCCGCTGGAACAGCTCTGTCACCATTGTGGCCGGTGCGCTCTGCATTGATCGCGCCATGAGCATGGACAGCGCGCTGGCCCGGCTGGACGCCGAATGCACGGCGCAGATCCTTCCCGATGGCGGCCATGTCAGCCGCAGTCCCTCGCGCGCGCTGCACGTGCTGGTGCACTTGTTGACCTTGCAGGACCTGTTTCGCCGCGCCGGATATCCGGAACCGGACTTTTTCGACAAATGGATCCCGCGCGTCGGGGCCATGGTCGCCTTCTTCCGGGCTGGCGATGGTGCCCTGAACCCGTTCAATGATGGCGATGAAGGCCGACCGGAAGTCGTTGAGGCGGCCCTGGCCCTGCTGCCAGCGCCGCCCCGCCGTTTCACCTTTGCGCCAAAATCCGGCTTCCAGAAGCTGGAAAAGAACGGCCTGCGCCTTGTGCTGGATTGCGGCGAGGCCCCTGCCCGGCCATTCGGGGATTTCGCCCATGCCGGCGCGCTTGGCTTTGAGCTGTCCGATGGCCCGGCCCGTCTGGTGACATCCTGCGCCTACAGCGCGGAAGTGAATGTGGACTGGCAGGCCGCCGTTCGCCGTACCGGCGCCCATTCAACCCTTGTTCTGGCAGGACGTGATTCGTCGCATTTTGCCCTGAATGAAGAATCACGCCTGCTGGCCGCAAGTGGTCCGGACGGCATTTCAGCCAAGCGCCTGGAAGAAGCGGACGAAATCTGGCTTGATGCGCAGCATGGCGGCTACAAGTCTCCCTGTGGTCTTTTGCATCGCCGCCGCCTGTTCATGTCGGGTGACGGAAAGCGCCTTGCTGGTGAGGATTCTCTGGTTCGTCCGATCTCCCAGCCCCCGTCCGATGACCGCATGTTCATTGGCTTCGAGATACGCTTTCACTTACACCCGACCGTTACAGCCATGATGGGGCGCGATGCGATTCGCCTGGTCTGCGATGACGGGACCGTCTGGCGTTTCAAGACGAGTCATGAGGGTGCACGTCTGGAACGAACCGTTTATTTAGGTCGCGGTGTGGTTGAAAGACCGGAGCAAATCGTTATGGCTGGTTATGCCGATCCTAATGGAGATGGACAACAGCCGCCGAATTGTATCCGGTGGGCCTTTCTGAAGGAAGAAGCATCATGACCCCGAAACATGCAGCGCGTCGCGCCATGATGCTGACCCTGGGATTCGACATCCTGATGGCTCTGGCGGCAATGTCTTCTGCTGTTGTGCTTGTCTGGTCCTCTGAAGGGCAGCGGGGCTCCTTCCCCGCGCTCTCTCTGGCCCTGAGTACGCTTTCCTTCGGCGTCTCTGTAGCCGTGTCCTTTGTCATCATGGGCATCCAGAAGCAGGTCTGGCGCCATCTGGGCTGGCCGGATGCCGTGCGCATTTTCCAGGCCATCTGCCTGTCCGCCCTTATCTACCTGCCGGGCATGCTGCTTCTCAACGGCCTGCTGGCAACACCGCTCGCCAGCCTGATGGTGGCGCTGGTGCTTTGGACGATCGGCCTGTTCGCCGGCCGCATGTATGCCTTGTCGCGGTCTACGCACGAGCCGTTCCAGATCTTCAGTCCGATTGCCAAGAATGGTCAGCCAGTCCTACTTGTCGGGGATTCACAAAGCTGCTTTCACGTCATCCGGCGCATCCAGTCTTCGCCACAGAGCAGCAAAGTCCGCCTGCTGGGCCTGGTCGAGACACAGGCGACAGAGCCCGGCCGGGCGATTCGCGGGATCCCGATCATGGGCTCACTGGAAGAGCTTGGCGGAATCATCGAAGTGATCGCCGTTCGCTACAAACAGGTTCCCTGGATTGCCGTTACAGGCGCGGCCCGCAACCGCGATACGATGCTGAAAGTTCTGGAGACCGCATCTGACCATGGCGCCGAGATCATGGCGCTGAACCGGGATGAAGCGGCGCAGGTACTGGAGCCTGTCCGCCCGGCAGACCTGCTGTCTCGCCCGGAACGTCACCTGTCCATTGAGCCGGTCCGCAACCTTGTTGAAAACGCCAATGTCCTCGTCACCGGTGGAGGCGGCACAATCGGCTCAGAGCTGACCCGCCAGATCGCGCGCCTCTCCCCCGCCTCCCTCACCGTATTCGACGCCTCTGAGTACAATCTCTATTCCATCGATATGGAACTGGCCGGCATCCTGCCAAAGGGCTGCCATACGGCGCGCCTCGGCGATGTCCGAGACGTCAATCGCGTGCGCGATGCGTTCAGCCGCGCACAGCCCGACGTCGTGATCCATGCCGCTGCGCTCAAACATGTGCCGCTGATGGAGCGCAATATCTGCGAAGCCATCCTCACCAATGTGGCTGGCGCGATCCATTCCGTGCAGGCCGCCGCCGCTGTCGGCGCCAAACGCTTCGTCTTCATCTCCACCGACAAGGCAGTAGACCCGGACAATGTCATGGGTGCCACCAAGCGTCTGGCCGAGATGGCGATCACCCAGATCGCTGCCGAATCCGGCATCGCCGCCTCCATTGTCCGTTTCGGCAATGTGCTCGGCTCCTCCGGCTCTGTTGTGCCGTTGTTCGAAAAGCAGATCGCCGCGGGCGGGCCTGTGACGCTGACCGATCCGAATGTCACGCGCTATTTCATGACCGTGGAAGAGGCCTCCTCCCTCGTTCTGCAAGCCGCAACGCTGCAGGACACGCCGGCCCATACCGGCCTGTTCGTGCTGGATATGGGGGAGCCCATGCAGATCCTGCAGCTGGCCGAGACCATGATCCGCCTGAAGGGCCTGGTGCCTGGCGTGGACATCAAGATCACCACGACCGGCCTGCGCGATGGCGAGAAAATGCATGAAGTGCTGACCTATAAGCATGAGCATGTCAGCACGACACCGGTCGATGGCGTCAACCGCGTCGACAATTGCACCGTGCCGTCGGAACTCTTCGAAAAGCGCCTGAAGGAAATCATCGAGGCCGCCTCCCGCCGTGAACGGTCCGAGGCCCTGCGCCTTCTGGGCGTGCTGGTGCCGGAATATGCCGCCGATCGCGCTGAAAAGGCGCGGCGCTGGAGCGCTTGACGCACGGCCCTTTCATGCTACGCCCCGCGCATTGCTATCCAGCCTGCGCCAGAGGACTTTCCCATGACTGATGCCGCCACGAGCGGAGCCCCCGTTCGCATTCGCCGCGCCCTCCTGTCCGTTTCCGACAAGACCGGCCTTGTAGACCAGGCCCGAAAGCTGGCCGAAAAGGGTGTCGAGCTCGTCTCCACCGGCGGCACATCGAAACTCCTCAAGGAAGCCGGCCTTGAGGTGAAAGACGTCGCAGACCTCACCGGCTTCCCGGAAATGATGGATGGCCGCGTGAAGACGCTGCACCCGGCCGTACATGGCGGCCTGCTCTATCTGCGCGACAATCCCTCCCACGTGAAAGACGCCGAGACCCACGGCATCGGCGCGATCGATCTGATCTACGTCAATCTCTACCCGTTCGAAGCGACCGTTGCCTCCGGCGCGGACTTCGAAACCTGCATCGAGAATATCGACATTGGCGGCCCGGCCATGCTGCGCGCGGCGGCCAAGAACGGCGCCTTCGTGGCCGTCTGTACCGATGGCGGCGATGTCGACAAGGTGCTGGAAGAGATGGACGCGAATGACGGCGACGTCTCGGTTGCCCTCTGCCGCAAGCTGGCCGCGAAAACCTATGCCCGCACCGCCGCCTACGACGCTGCCATCTCCAGCTGGTATGCTGCTCAGCTGGACGAGACGGCGCCGGACTGGGCGGCCCTCGGCGGCAAGCTGCAGCAGAGCCTGCGCTATGGCGAAAACCCGCACCAGAAAGCTGCCTTCTATGTCACCGGGGAGCAGCGCCCCGGCGTCGCCACGGCGAAACAGCTGCAGGGCAAGGAACTCTCCTACAACAATATCAACGATACTGACGCGGCCTATGAACTGATCGGTGAGCTTGGCGCAGAGACGCCTGCCGTCGCCATCATCAAGCACGCCAATCCCTGCGGTGTCGCGCAAGGCGCCAGCATCATCGAAGCCTACCGCGCGGCGCTCTCCTGCGACTCGACCTCTGCCTTCGGCGGCATCGTTGCCCTGAACCGTGCCCTCGACGAAGAGACCGCAAAAGAGATCTCCCAGATCTTCACCGAAGTCGTCATCGCGCCGGGCGCCGACGCCGCGGCCGAAGCGATCTTCGCCAAGAAAAAGAACCTCCGCCTCCTGATCACCGAAGGCCTTCCCGATCCGGCCTCTGCCGGACGGTTCGTGAAAACCGTCGCAGGCGGCTTCCTGATGCAGGACCGGGACTTTGGTCGAATCACGAAGGCAGACCTGAAAGTCGTCACCAAGAAAGCGCCGACTGAGCAGGAGCTGGAAGACATGCTGTTCGCCTGGCGCGTCGCCAAGCACGTCAAATCCAACACGATCATCTATGCGAAAGACGGCGCAACGGTCGGCATCGGTGCAGGTCAGATGAGCCGCATCGATAGCGCTCGCATCGCCGCGCGCAAGGCCGAAGACGCCGCAGAAGTGGCCGGCTGGGCAGAGCCGAAGACCAAGGGCTGCGTTGCTGCGTCCGACGCCTTCTTCCCTTTCCCGGACGGCCTGCTGCAAGCCGCATCTGCCGGCGCCAGCGCCGTGATCCAGCCGGGCGGCTCGATCCGCGATGATGAAGTCATCGCCGCCGCCGACGAAGCCGGCCTCGCCATGGTCTTCACCGGCATGCGCCACTTCCGCCACTAAGCGAAAAACACCGGCCCAATCCCCCTCTCCCCTTGGGAGAGGGGTTCGGGGTGAGGCATCACGCAAAGTCCGGCGCATACGGAAGGCGGCGGCAACGAAAACGATTTTCGCCATGGCAGATCATGACGCGGAGAGCGGAAAAAGCCACGCTCCCGGTCCGCAGCGGCGCCTACCACCTCAAATATCTTGCTCAAATTGAAAGAAAAATGCTTCGCACCCCTCCTGGGGGGCACGAAAGAAGAATTGCGAGCGCAGATAAGGGTCAGACACATCCATCGTCAAAGGACGGCCCAAGATGAAAAAGAACCTGATTGTCGCAACGGCCATGCTCGGCCTGTTTACCTCCCTTTCCGCATGCGGAACGGTCGCCGGAGCCGCTGGATCAGCGATTGCCGGCTCCGCCGCAAGTGGCGCTCTGGCAAGCGGCGGGAACAAGGCACGGTTTTCGCGCCAGAGCTGTGAAGAGCTGGAACAGGAAATCGCCGGCGCCAAGCGCTCTATGATGAACCCGGCGAACATTCCCTATGCGCGCTCCTACATCAAAGGCGCCCGCGAGGCGGCCGAAGAGAAAGAATGCGGACTGGAAGGCTGACCTCCTTCGGGCCACGTGAAAACAGGCCTGAGAGTCAAAGCCTCATGGGGGAGTAACTTGTGGGTATACCCCCTGTAAGATGCCTGCCCTGAGACAACCTGCTTCTGCTGATCGCCAATTAGATCAGCAGAAGCAGGCCAAAAGGCCTGGACCGGATCTCACGAAAGGCATATCCCAATCCAACCGGTATCCATCCCGCGCCAGACTTGCGCGCATGGATCCGCACTACCGCCTCTTCTTCAAACATGTCTGGCCATTCTGCTGGCCGTGGCTGTGGTGGAATCTGGTGCGGTTGACCGAATGGCGCCGCCGGACGGGGCGGAATGTGTTTGTCGTCGTCGACAAGCTCGGCAATGTCTACATTCAGTATGTGGGTGATATCGCAGGTGCCGACAGGCCCTACACATATCAGCCCCCGAAAGTGCGCGCATGGGAACGCCTCGCGCCCGGCAATCCCCTGCCGGAGGCTGAGCCATTTTGCATGCCCCTATCCGCAGGCAATCCTTGCCGGGAGCGGATTATCTATTCCGGAACATACAGCATCCGCACGCGAGCCCCGCCAGCGCGGCTATCCCCCGCAAACGGGGTTAGCATGAAAAGCATCCCGATCACCGGACGGCCACCGCCGCGCCGGCCGCACGTGCTGGTTACAGCGTGAACTGACCTTCGATCACCGTTACCGACGTGCCGATCAGCTTGACCCGGTCGCCTTCCAGCCGCGTATCGATGAACGCGCCGCGCCCCGGATAGGCCTGAAAACATTTCAGATCATTCTGTTCGAAGCGCTCGCTCATCACACGGGCCAGCATGGTGTGCCAGCTGCCCGTGGCCGGGTCTTCATCAATTCCGCTGCCCGGCGCAAAGAACCGGCTGGTGACATCCACCTCTGCCCCGCCCGCCGCGAAGCAGCCGAAGTTTCCGCGGTCCCAGCCTTCGCCTGGCGCACCCAGATCTTTCAGGGCCTTCAGGTCTGGCGTCAGCGCCTTCACCTCTTCCGGTGTTTCGAACCGGGCCGCATAGAACATCCCGCCCCAGGCCTGAACCGGCCGCGCGCCCAATGCTCTGGCCACCTCATCCGTTACCGGAATTTCCTTGATCGGGGCGGACGGGAAATCCATCTCCAGCGCGCCACTGCTCAGCTTGCGCACGACCAGCCTGCCGGACTTGACCGTATCGAAGTGGATCGCCTCACCCTCAAAGCCCAGCTCATTGAACAGAACGTGCGCGCTGGCGAGCGTCGCATGACCGCAGAGCGGCACTTCCACGGCCGGCGTGAACCAGCGCAGATTCCAGACGCCCTCACCGGTCGGCACAATATAGGCCGTCTCGGCCACATTGTTCTCTGCGGCAATCGCCTGTAATGTCTCGTCTGGAAGAAACTCCTCCAGCGGCATGATGCAGGCTTGGTTCCCCTCGAACGGCTTCGAGGCAAAGGCATCGACCTGGTAGAAGGGAATTTTCGTCATCGCTCAAATCTCCAATCGGTCTGGCTTCATGCCACACGACCTGACACCGGAGAAACGATGTTTTCTCAATATCCGTTGAGACGCTCTATTCCTCGTCCAGCATCCAGCCATGATTGACCGGACCGTGGCCATGGCCGAAACCCTTCGCGGTACGGATGGCCTCCAGCAGATACTCGCGCGCGCGCTCAACCGATTCCGGCACGCTCGCCCCCTGCCCCAGCAAGGCGGCAATGGCCGAGGCCAAAGTACAGCCTGTGCCATGGGTCGATGTCGTCTCGATGCGCGGGCTTTCGAAGATCCATTCTCCGGTCGTCGTCTGCAACACATCATGGATGATGCTGCCGCCAATATGGCCGCCCTTGACCAGCACGCCATTCGCGCCAAGCTCCAGCAGCGCTTCAGCGGCGCGGCGTTGTCCGTCCACGGTCTCAACGGCCTTGCCGGTCAGCACTTCGGCCTCTGGTGCATTCGGCGTTACCAGACGCGCGCCGGGCACAAGTTCGGCCCGGATGGCGCCGACGGCCTTCTCGTCCACCAGGCGGTGGCCCGAGGTTGAGATCATGACAGGGTCAATCACGCGCGGCACCAGGATCGCCAGATCGGACAGGCGCTCGGCAATCGCCTCGACCAGCTGGGCACTGCCCAACATGCCGGTCTTGATCGCGTCTGCGCCAATATCCTTCAGTGTCATGTCAATCTGCTTGACCACGCCATCCAGCGGCACAGGCCACACACCCTGAACGCCGTGTGTGTCCTGCGCCGTGATGGCTGTGATGGCGGTCATCGCATAACCGCCCAGCATCGTGATGGCCTTGATATCCGCCTGGATGCCTGCGCCGCCGCCGGAATCAGACCCGGCAATAATCAGGACGCGGCCCTGCGGACCCTCTGGCTGTGCCATGGGATCAGACCTTGATACCGGCCTTCTGTGCGTCGGCCAGGAAGGTTTCCAGGCCCTTGTCGGTCAGCGGGTGGTTGGCCAGGGATTTGATCACGCCCGGAGGCATCGTCGCCACATCTGCGCCCGCCAGAGCAGACAGCTTCACATGGTTCGCAGAGCGGATGGACGCGGCCAGGATTTCCGTGTCGAACAGGTAGTTGTCATAGATCTGGCGAATGTCCGCGATCAGCTCCATGCCATCAATATTGATGTCGTCGAGACGGCCGATGAAGGGGGAAATGAAGGTCGCGCCGGCCTTGGCAGCCAGAAGCGCCTGATTTGCAGAGAAGCAAAGCGTCACATTCACCTGCGTTCCGTCACCCGACAGCGTGCGGCAGGCTTTCAGCCCGTCCCAGGTCAGCGGCAGCTTGACGGCAACGTTGTCAGCGATCTTCGCCAATTTACGGCCTTCGGTGATCATGCCCTCATAGTCAGTCGCGACAACTTCGGCGCTGACCGGGCCCGGCACGATCTCGCAGATTTCCTGAATGACGTCAGCAAACGGGCGTCCGGCTTTCGCGATGAGGGACGGGTTCGTGGTCACACCGTCGATCATGCCGCTTTCAGCCAGATCAGCGATATCCTTGGTGTCGGCGGTATCTACGAAAAATTTCATCTGTCCTGTCCTGTTCTCTTTTAGTGTCAGACGCTGGGACGGCCGATGGAGAAATAGTGGAACCCACGAGCCGCCATGTCGTCTGCTGCATAGATGTTCCGGAGGTCTACCACAATATTAGAGTTGAGGGCGCCCTTGATCCGGTCCAGATCCAGCGCGCGGAACTGGTCCCACTCGGTAATGATGACCATGGCGTCTGCGTCCTGAACGGCTTCATAGGCGCTCTTTGTGAAGGTCACATCGCTGAGCAGGTGAGAGGCTTCGTCCATGGCTTCCGGATCATAGGCCTGCACCGTGGCACCCGCGGCCTGCAGCGCGGGGATGATGTCCAGGCTCGGCGCATCACGCATGTCATCGGTGTTCTGCTTGAACGCGAGGCCCAGCACGCCGATTTTCTTGCCGGCGACATCGCCGCCCATGGCATCGATGATCTTGCCAGCCATCGCCTTCTTGCGGGCTGCATTCACCTCCACCACCGTGTCGACGATGCGGACGGGCGAATTGTAGTCATTTGCCGTCTTGGTCAGGGCGAGCGTGTCTTTCGGGAAGCAGGAACCGCCATAGCCCGGGCCAGCATTCAGGAATTTCTTGCCGATCCGGCCGTCCAGCCCGATGCCACGGGAAACTTCCTGCACGTTCGCGCCGACCTTCTCGCACAGATCCGCCATCTCGTTGATGAAGGTGATCTTCACAGCAAGGAATGCGTTGGCGGCATATTTGATCAGTTCCGAAGTCCGCCGCGCCGTGAACAGGATGGGTGTCTCATTCAGGAACAGCGGACGGTAGAGTTCCTTCATCACATTGCGGGCGCGCTCGTCTTCTGTGCCGACGACAACGCGGTCCGGGATCTTGAAGTCCTTGATCGCCGCGCCTTCGCGGAGGAATTCCGGGTTTGAGACAACGGCAAAGTCACCATCCGGGCGGGCCTTGCGGATGATCTCTTCCACTTCATCCCCCGTCCCGACCGGTACGGTGGACTTGGTGACGACGACGGTAAAGCCGTCCATCAGCTGGGCAATTTCTTCTGCAGCGGCATAGACATAAGAGAGGTCAGCATGCCCGTCACCGCGGCGGGACGGCGTGCCGACGGCGATGAACACCGCATCGGCATCCTTGATCGCGTCTTTCGCGTCGGTCGTGAAGAACAGGCGCTCTTCCTCGACATTCTTCGCGACCAGACTGTCCAGCCCGGGCTCGTAGATCGGCATGATGCCAGCCTTCAGCTTCTCGATCTTTGTTGCATCCTTATCGACACACGTCACAACGTGTCCGAAATCAGCAAAACAGGCTCCGCTCACCAGGCCAACATAGCCGGTACCAATCATTGCGACGCGCATGGAAATCCCTCACCACAAACAAAAAAACAGGGGTTGCGGCGAGGGGTGCGATTTTTGTGCCAACAGGTCAAGAGGCAGGATGTGCTGGCAGAATGAGAAACACATTACCTTCCTGCAATGCCCTGAAAACCCCTTATAGATTGGCGGATCCAGGCTTGACGCACGACCTTGTCGCGACTAGATCAAAACGTGAACAAGGGAGGGACGCATGGCAGATCTTACATTTTACACCAACCCGCAATCGCGCGGACGCATCATCCGCTGGATGCTGGAAGAGGTGGGTACCGAATATGATACGGTGCTTTTGACCTATGATGGCACAATGAAAGATGCAGACTACCTGGCCATCAACCCGATGGGCAAGGTCCCGGCCATTGTGCACAAGGGCAAAACGGTCACCGAATGCGCCGCCATCTGCGCCTATATGGCCGATGCCTTTCCGGAGGCTGGCCTTGCGCCGCCTCTGGATCAACGCGCGGATTATTATCGCTGGATGTTCTTTGCGGCTGGCCCGCTGGAGAGTGCGATCATCAACCGTTCGCTCGGCTTTCAGGTCACGCCCGAGCAAAAGCGCATGGCCGGATATGGCGACTTTGACGACGCGTATCACACCCTGATCCGCGCGCTGTCTGCTACCGACTATGTCTGCGGCGACAAGTTTACGGCAGCCGATGTCTATGTCGGCGCACAGGTCGGCTGGGGTCTGCAATTCGGCACCCTGCCCGAACATGATGTGCTGAAGGCCTATTGGGAGCGGCTGGCCCCTCGTGAGGCCTGGGTCCGCGCCACAGAGATAGATGACGCGGCCGCCGCTGATATGGCCTGAAGACCCGACCCACTGCCCTCAGGCAGCGGGACAGGTCAAAAGCCCGTCAGGCCGTAATCAGATTTCCTGATTGTAGGCGCCGACTTCAGGGTGCTTGCCGAGGCGCGGCTTGATTTCCTTGTGGAAGAGGTCGCGCATATCGTCTTCGCTGGACATGGATTCGACCACGACGACGAGTTCCGGCTTGTTAGAAGATGCGCGGATCAGAACCCAGCTGCCATCTTCCAATGTCACGCGGGCACCATTGACCGTGTTCACATCCACAACTTTCCGGCCCAGGATTTCCGTGCCGTTCAGGCCCTCATATTCCGCGACCATCTTGTCAACAATACCGTATTTCGTCTCGTCATCACAATGCGGAGACATGGTGAGAGAGGTGTAGGCCACGCCGAGTTCAGACTTGATATCGGCCATGGTCTTGTCCGGATTGCGGTCGAGCATTTCCAGCACGGCCTTTGCCGCGACCAGGCCATCATCATAGCCAAGCCCAATCGGCTCACGGAAGAAGAAGTGGCCGGACTTTTCAAAGCCCGCCAGAGCGCCAAGCTCCGTCGTGCGGCGCTTGATGTAGGAGTGACCCGTCTTGTAGTAATCAACCGTCGCGCCATTTTCCTTCAGCACAGGGTCGGTCTTGTAGAGGCCGGTGGATTTCACATCGACCACGAAAGTCGCGTTCGGATGCAGCTTTGACAGATCGCGCGCCAGCATCAGGCCGATCTTGTCTGCAAAGATCTCCTCGCCTGTATTGTCCACAACGCCGCAACGGTCGCCATCGCCATCAAAGCCAAGAGCCACGTCAGCGCCGGTCTCCTTCACCATGGCCGCCATGGCGTGAAGCATTTCAGAGTCTTCCGGGTTCGGATTGTATTTCGGGAAGGTCATGTCGAGATTGCAATCCATCTCGATCACGTCCGCGCCCATCGCGCGCAGAGCGTCCGGGGCGAAGGCCCCTGCCGTACCATTGCCACAAGCGGCAACGACTTTCAGTGGACGGCTGAGTTTTGTATCGCCCACAACGGCCGCGATATATTTCTCACGCAGGCCATCCACGCGATGATGCGCGCCACCTGCGCGGGGCTGGAAATCGCCGCCCATGACAATCTCTTTCAGACGGCCCATTTCGTCAGGCCCGAAAGTCAGCGGACGGTTCGCGCCCATCTTCACACCGGTCCAGCCATTCTCGTTATGGCTCGCCGTCACCATGGCGCAGCATGGCACGTCCAGCTCGAACTGGCTCCAATAGACCATGGGCGACAAAGCGAGGCCAACATCCAGCACTTCGCAGCCGCCTTGCGTCAGGCCCAGGATCAGCGCGTTCTTGATCGGCTGACTGATCGAGCGATAGTCATGACCGGTCACGACTTTCGGCTCCACACCCAGCTCGTGGAACAGGGTCGCCATGCCCAGGCCCAGCGCCTGCACGCCGGTCAGGTTGAGTTCGGGGGCTTTTTCCTTGCCGATTCCGTTGAACCACCAACGGGCATCATATTCGCGGAAGCCGGTCGGCTTCACCAATGGAAGGATCTCGAACTCCAATGTGTTCGGGGCAATATTTGCGAGCGGTTTAGGCATCATGAGTCGTGCGTCTCCAAGCTATGTGCGTCCCTACAGCACGGATGTGTCAATATAGCGATAAGCTATCAATTTAAATCCAATCCTACCGTGAAGATGGATCAGAGTTAATGATCCAAGGGTAAATCAGCTTCGTACAGATGGTTAATACTCACCTCACACAGAAGGACACTTATAATGAATATAATAAAAATTAGCGCTGTTCTGTGCGCAGCAAGCTGTCTGGCGCTCCCAGGACTTGCCCAGGAATGGTATGTAAGCGGTTCGTACAACTACATTGATCAAGCCGACAGTGACAATTCAGGATCCACCGGTGCCTTCACAACCGGCAATTTAGGGGATGGCAGCACGCTGGATGTCGCTGCCGGCACGCCATATGGGTGGAACACGGAATTTGATAGCGGCTCCGGCTTTGCCGTTGAGCTTGGCAAGCGCTATTCGGGCGGCTTGAGAGGCGGTGTTGAGATCGCCTATTCAAAGGCAGACGTTGATACCCACACGGGCGTCTCTCTGGGCGGTGGCAGCATTGATGCTGTAGACGCCGCAGCGATTGCAGGCAGCCCGACGCCGCTGGGCGTGACGGTTGCAGACGTGGTGGCAGACGGCCGCGGCGACATTTCCAGCACGTCCCTGTTCGGCAATGTCTATTACGACTTCAACACGGCAGGCATGATCCAGCCCTATATCGGTGCGGGTCTTGGCGTGTCGGATGTAGAGGTGAAGTACAGCCCGTCCGGAATCGGCGTGGTGGATGATGGCGAAACCAAATTCGCCTATCAGCTCAAAGCAGGCGTGACCTGGGCCCTTAACCCGAATTGGGACGTGTTCGGCGAATATGCCTATCGGGCCACCGAAGACATTGAAGTCGACAATGACCTCTTCCCCGGCACGCTCGAGATCGAGAACAAGCAGAACATCTTCTCGCTCGGCGCGCGCTATCGCTTCGGCTAAGTCTGATTTCTGACGAAAGCGGCGATCCAGTTACCCAGACGCTGATTGTCCAGGGGCTCTTCAAGACTGTCGATCGCCGTTTTCACCGCATCTTCCGTAAGGGGCCTCCCCTTCCGTGCCGTGTAGAGCGCGGCAGAATAGTCTGCATTGAATTCCGGATGGCACTGGAAGGACATCGCCGGCACGGCGCCATAATCAATCGCCGCATAGGGCGTGAACTCTGACGCGGCCAGCACGCTGGCGCCGGGCGGCAACGCCACAACCTGGTCCTGGTGGCTGACCGGCACGGAAATGCTTTTGGGACAGGCCTCTCCGATCCAGTCCGGACAGGCCTTCATCTCATAGGTGTGGCGGCCAATGCCCCACCCTTTCGGAGATTTGATCACTTTGCCGCCGAGCGCCTCGGCCATCACCTGATGCCCGAAACAGATGCCGACCTGCGGCACGCCCGCCTCGGCAGCGTCGCGGATGAACTGCATCAGAGGCGCAATCCATGGATCGCTGTCATAGACGCCTGCCGGAGAGCCCGTGATCAAAACGGCGTCCAGCGTGGCCGCGTCCGGCAACGCCTGCCCCTTGATGACGGAGACAGTCTCATATTGCAGGTCCGGGTCTGCCGCGCTGATGAGCTGGCGGAACATGGCCGGATAGTCTTCAAAGTCTTGCCGGATAGCTTCAGGCACGAGGCCCGTTTCGATAATGGTGAGTTTCATGCCGCCTCTCAGTGCCGTACCGGCCTCATCCAGGCCGCTGTCAGGTCAGGCGGCAAGCGCCAACCCGGCCTGTATCGCCACATAGGCCGCCACGACCAGAATGAAAGCCGCAAATACACGCCGCGCGAGCAAAGCGCGGCTGGCAAGGTATTTCGCAAGCTGATGCCCGATCAGTCCGCCAAGGAAGCCGCCCGCCACAAGAATGGCTGCCAACCGCAGATCGACATAGCCGCTAAGGGCATAATTGGCCGACGTCGCCGCGCCAAAGATTGTCACAGAGACAAGCGACGATGCCATCGCCGCACCGATTGTCATGCCGGTCGCATAGAGCAGACCCGGCACGATCAGGAAGCCGCCGCCAATTCCGAAAAAGCCTGCCGCAAACCCGACCAAAAGGCCGAGTGGGACAAGACGGATCATGAAGGCCCGCGTCAGGTGCACATCCGGGTTGCCCGCAAACTCCCTCTGGCGGAACATGGAGAGCGCAATCGCCGCCATCGCAAAGGCAAAGGCCAGCAGCAGGGCCTGCCCGTTGACCAGCTTTGCGACCGATGACCCGGCCAGCGAGCCGGCAAGGCCTGACAGCGCGAAAACAGACGCACATGGCCATTTCACATTATGCGCGCGGGCATGGCCGATCAGGCTGATCAACGCCGTCGCCGCGACAGAGGCGGCCGATGTCCCAATCGCCACATGCGGATCCTGAACGCCGACGACATAGACCAGCAAAGGCGCCGCGAGGACTGAGCCCCCGCCACCAAAGGCTGACAGGAACAATCCCACCAAAGCGCCACTGGCCAGCGCCAGCGCGAGCGTTGCCGGATCCAGCCCGAACATGGCTCACCCCCCCTGCATCACCAGGGTAATCAGCCCCAAAGCCGCTATAGCTGCGCCGCCCACGAACATGAGAGGTCGCAGCCCGAGGCCCGCCACATGACCATATTCCACCGCCAGACCTGCCTGCTTCCAGCCCACCAGGCCACCTTCCAGAACATAAGCCGGGCCGGTCACCTTCTTGGCCAGATCATCGCAGTGCATCTGTGTCCTAATGCCGGACCTGCAGTGAAAGACGACGGGCTGCTGATCCGGAATTTGCTTGCGCCCAGACCGCAAATCCGAAAGCGGCACGGAGAGGGCCCCGGCAATGTGCTCGCTCGCATATTCCCTGCTCTCACGGACATCAACCAAGGTGATTTTTCCCTTGGCCAAACGGCGCGAAACATCGCTGGGGGTCAGGGGTTTCAGAATGTTCATATCAGAGCCTCCGGACAGAAGATTTCAGCCAGGGTGTGGATGATTTTGGCCGCGGCAGGATCGGCAATCGCATACCAGATCGTCTGCCCTTCCCGTCGCGTCTTGACGAGGCCTTGCGCCCGCAATTTTGCCAGATGCTGTGACAAGGCCGATTGGGAAACCGGACACACCTCGCACAGCTGCGTGACATTCCGCTCGCCCGCCGCAAGCTGGCAAAGAACCATCAGGCGGTGCTCATTCGCCAAAGCACGCAACATGTCTGCAGCGGCGCCCGCATTCCGCGCCATGATATCCGGACTGATCTGTGTCTTTTCCATGCCTTAAATATATTAGGTGTTGCTTATTTAGCAAGTGCTAATATATTTGAATGTGAAACGAGACACAGACAAGGAGCCCGACATGGACATCCAGGCCTATTTTGACCCCGCCACCTCGACAGTGACCTATCTGGTCTCTGATCCGGAGACGAAGCAGGCTGCGATCATTGATCCTGTTCTGGATTTCGAACCGAACAGCGGCAAGCTTTGCAGCGTTTCGGCTGACAAGGTTCTGGAGGATGCGGCTGCGGCCGGTCTTGCCATTCAATGGGTGCTGGACACGCATGCCCATGCAGACCATTTGTCTGCCGCTGACTATATCCGCAAACAGACCGGCGCGGTGTATGGCATCGGCGCGCATATAGTGGATGTTCAACGCCAGTTCAAACCCATGTTCAACGCCGATGATCTGATCCCGGATGGTCATGTCTTCGACCATTTGTTCCAGGACGGTGATACATTCCGGATCGGCAATCTTGAGGCGCGCGTCATCCATACGCCTGGCCATACGCCAGCCTGCCTCACCTATCTGATCGGTGACGCGGCCTTTGTCGGTGACACGCTGTTCATGCCAGACTATGGCACCGCCCGCGCAGACTTTCCGGGCGGCGACGCAGCGACGCTTTACCGGTCCATTCGCAAGATCCTGTCCCTTCCGCCGGAGACCCGCATCTTTGTGGGCCACGACTATCTGCCTGACGGCCGGGACACTTATGAATGGGAAACCAGCGTCGCGGACGAGCGCGCCCGCAATATTCATGCACATGACGGCGTGGCCGAAGAAGATTTCGTCTCCATGCGGACAAAGCGCGACAAGACGCTGTCGGCTCCGCGCCTGATCCTGCCATCCCTTCAGGTGAATATCCGCGCCGGGGCCCTGCCCCCGGAGGAGGATGACGGCAGAATATATCTGAAGCTGCCGGTGACGGCGGGCTGATCAGTCCTGCGGGGCCTCCGAAACGGTTTCTTCAGCGGCCATCTGGCTGTCCACCCAGGTCTTTATGCGCCAGTCCAGCACATCCAGCGGAACGGCCCCTTCGCCCAGCACAACATCGTGGAAGTCCCGGATGTCGAATTTCGGCCCGAGCGTTTCTTCGGCATAGGCGCGCAGTTCACGGATTTTCAGCTCGCCCACCTTGTAGGCAACCGCCTGCCCCGGCCAGCCAATATAACGCGTGACCTCGGTCTTGATGTTAAGCGGCGACAGGGCAGAATTCTCGATGAAACAGGCTTCGGCCTCTTCCCGGCTCCAGCCATACCAGTGCAGCCCTGTATCGGCGACCAGACGACAGGCGCGCCACATCTCATAGGACAGCGCCCCAAAGCGCTCATAGGGCGTACGATAGATACCCGCCTCCCCGGCAAGCCGCTCCGAATAGAGGCCCCAGCCTTCGCCAAAGGCGGTGGCATAATAATTCTTCCGGAAGTCCGGCTGGTCCGTCATTTCCTGCGCCAGCGTGATCTGCAAATGGTGGCCGGGCACGGCCTCATGCGCAGACAGGGAGGGCAGCTCGTAAAGCGGGCGCTGGTCCAGCGCGTAAGTGTTGACCAGATAGGTGCCCTTGCGGCCGTCCTTAGGTTCTCCGGACACATAACGGCCCGTCGTATAGCCGGGCGCAATCGAGGCGGGCACAGGTTCCACATTGAACCCCAGCTCCGGCAGGTGGCCGAAATAGTCCGGCAGGATGGCGCGCAGGCGAGCGGACACGTCTTCCGCCGCCGCCATCAGCTGTTCCGGCGTGTCGGCATAGAATTGCGGGTCCGTGCGCAGATATGTCAGGAACTCATCAAAGCTGCCTTCATAGCCGATCTCCGCGATGATCTCTTCCATCTCCGCCCGGATGCGTTTGACCTCTGCCTGGCCCAGCGCGTGGATCATTTCAGGGTCATAGCCGGCCCCGGCTGTATAATGCTCCACCGCGGCGGCATACGCCTCACGGCCCCCCGGAAGGCCCGCAATGCCTGCGCCTTCACGGGCTTCAGGCACATACTCCGTTTCCAGGTAATCCAGCGTGCCGCGATAGGCATCGATGGCATTGGCAACTGCGACCAGCCCGTCGGCCTGCAGGCGCGCTTTGTCGGCCTCCGGCATCTCTTCCGGCAGGTTCAGGAAGGGCGCATAAAGGCCGCTCTCGGCAGGATCGTCCACGATCTGCTCGCGAATCTGCTCTATTACCGTGCCCAGCGGGTCCGCATTGGCGGTCCAGCCCGTCCGGATACCTCTTTGCATATTGGCGATATTCTGCTCGAAATAGCGTTCCGTATCATTCAGCCGGTCAATCCAGGCCTGGCCTTCCTGCTCATTGGTGACGGTTTCACGCATGGCGGCGAAGATCGGCTGTGCCTGAAAGCCCCAATCCCCCGTGAAGGGGATGCGCGCGGTATCATAATCGGCGTCCATCAGTTCAGACTGCAACAGCCTTTCCAGGATCGCCTGATCAATCACCCGATCCGTCTCTGCATTTTGCACTTTTTCCAAAAGGGCGCGGGCTTCATCGGCATGGCGGGCAATCGCCTCCGGGCTGACATCGCTCCATTGATGCGGGCTTTGGTCCAGATCCCCTGCAGCTGCTTCAGGGCTGGCGGATTTCACATGCGCTTCATAGGCCGGAATCAGCTCATCCAGGGGGTCAGCAACGGCCATAGGCACCATTATGGCCATACTTAAAGCGCAGAGAAAAAGTTTCATATTGTCGCTCCCGACCCGTTGCAGCGTTGACAGGACCATAGAGAAACCTAGAACCCAAAGCCAAGCGTTTCATTGCAGGCAAGGTAATCCTCATGTCAGGCACTCCACGGGCCGATACCCGCCCCCTGTCGCCACATCTTCAGATTTGGCGTCCACACCTCACCATGGCTGCGTCCATCACCCACCGTATTACGGGTGTGGCGCTCTATTTCGGAACATTTCTCATCACGGCATGGATTGTCGCCCTCGCCACAGGCGCAGAGTGCTACAGCACCATCGAAGGCCTGGTGACGGCCTGGTACGGCCAGATCATCATGTATCTCTGGGCCGTCGCTGTGCTCTATCACTTCGCGAACGGCATTCGCCACCTGCTGTGGGATGGGCCGAACATCGGCTTTGAGCCGAAGACTGCCAGCGCGGTGTCCCTCTTCAACTATGTGTTCGCCTTTGTTGGCGCAGCGGCCATCATGGCTGCCACGATCTGGCTTTAGGAGGCTGCTGACATGTCATCCGGCAAATTCACCACCCCAGCCAAGAATGCCCGCGGCCTCGGCTCTGCCAAATCCGGCACCGAGCATTATATCCGCCAGCGCGTGTCCGCGATCGCCCTGATCTTTCTGGTTCCATGGTTCATGTTCTCCATCATCAATGCGATGGGTGCAGGCATGGACGACGCACAAGCATGGGCTGGCCAGCCTCTCAATGCCATTCTGCTGATCCTGACCGCCGGCGCGGCGATCTTTCACATGCGCCTTGGTATGCAGGTCGTCATTGAAGACTATATCGAAAAGACAGGAACCCGTTCGGCCCTGCTGATCCTGAACAGCTTTGCGTGCATCGCGCTGTTCGTCACGGTCGCGCTGTCGGTTCTGAAACTCTGGATTGGCGCAGGCGCTTAGCCCTGCGGGAGACTTGACAAGATGAGCACATATACCTGGACCGACCATACTTATGATGTCGTGGTTGTTGGCGCCGGTGGTTCCGGCCTCCGCGCAGCCCTTGGCGCCGCTCAGGCGGGCCTGAAAACGGCTTGTATCACCAAGGTCTTCCCGACCCGCTCCCACACTGTGGCTGCACAGGGCGGCATCGCTGCCTCGCTCGGCAATATGGGCGAGGATAACTGGCGCTGGCACATGTACGACACCGTAAAGGGGTCTGACTGGCTGGGCGACCAGGATGCGATTGAATATCTCTGCCGTGAAGCCCCGCAGGCTGTTTACGAGCTTGAGCACTGGGGCATGCCCTTCTCCCGGACGGAAGAAGGCAAGATCTACCAGCGCGCCTTTGGCGGCATGACGCGTGACTTCGGCGAGGGCCCTGTACAGCGCACATGCGCCGCTGCGGACCGGACCGGCCACGCCATGCTGCATACGCTGTACGGCCAGTGCGTGAAGGAAGAGACCGAATTCTTCATCGAATATCTGGCGCTTGACCTGATCATGGATGAAGACGGCGCCTGCCGCGGTGTGACCGCCTGGAAACTGGATGATGGCACGCTGCACCGCTTCCGCGCGCAGAAGACCATTATGGCAACCGGCGGCTATGGCCGCGCCTTCTTCTCCTGTACGTCTGCCCACACCTGCACAGGCGACGGCAACGCGATGGTTCTGCGCGCCGGCCTGCCGCTGCAGGACATGGAATTCGTTCAGTTCCACCCGACCGGCATTTACGGTTCAGGCTGCCTGATCACCGAGGGCTCCCGCGGGGAAGGCGGATACCTGACCAACTCCGAAGGCGAGCGCTTCATGGAGCGCTATGCGCCGTCTGCGAAAGACCTCGCCTCCCGCGATGTGGTTTCCCGCGCAATGACGGTGGAGATCCGCGAAGGTCGAGGCGTCGGCCCGGAAAAGGATCACATTCACCTGCACCTCCAACACCTCGGCGCCGAAGTGCTGGCCGAGCGCCTGCCGGGTATTTCCGAAACCGCGAAAATCTTCGCCGGTGTGGATGTCACGAAAGAGCCGATCCCGGTTCTGCCGACGGTGCACTACAATATGGGCGGCATCCCGACCAATTATCACGGCGAAGTGCTGACGAAGAAAGACGGCAATGCGGACGCCATCGTTCCCGGCCTGATGGCTGTGGGCGAAGCGGCCTGTGTGTCGGTTCACGGCGCCAACCGCCTTGGCTCCAACTCCCTGATCGACCTTGTCGTGTTCGGCCGCGCTGCCGGCCAGCGCTGCGGCGCCACGACCGAAGCTGGTGCAACGCAGCCGGAACTGCCGAAAGGCGCAACCGACAGCCACATCGCCCGCCTCGACAAGATGCGCAACGCCACGGGTGACCAGCCGGTCGCCAAGCTGCGCCTCGAAATGCAGAAGGCGATGCAGAGCAATTGCGCCGTGTTCCGTACCGGCGACGTTCTGAAGGAAGGCGTCGACGCCATTGAGGAAGTCTTCAAGAAACTGCCGGGCATCGATGTGAAAGATCGCGGCATGGTCTGGAATACGGATCTCGTCGAAGCCCTCGAATTCGACAACCTCATCCTGCAGGCGGCTGTCACCGTGAACGGCGCAGCCAACCGTGAAGAGAGCCGCGGCGCGCACGCCCGGGAAGACTTCTCCGAACGCGACGACGCAAACTGGATGAAACACACGCTGGCCTGGTGCGATAACAGCGGCAAAGTCTCCCTCGATTACCGCCCTGTGCACGATTACACGCTGTCCAACGAGATCAGCTATATCGAGCCCAAGGCACGGGTTTACTAGGACATCAAGGCGAACACGACATGGTACAGCTCACTCTCCCCAAAGGGTCCGCCCCGAAAAAAGGCAAGACATGGCCGAAGCCGCAAGGCGCGACCAATCTGCGTCAGTTCAAGATCTATCGCTACAGCCCGGATGAAGGCGGTAATCCCCGCTGGGATACGTATTGGGTAGATATGGACCGCGCCGGCACGATGATCCTGGACGTCCTGCTCTACATCAAGAACAATGTTGACCCGACACTGGCCTTCCGCCGGTCCTGCCGGGAAGGTGTTTGCGGCTCCTGCGCCATGAACATTGACGGCCAGAACACGATCGCCTGCACCAAGGGCTTTGACGAGCTGCCGGGCGGCGTGATCACCATCGCCCCCCTGCCCTCGCAACCGGTGGTGAAAGACCTGATCCCGGATCTCACCAATTTCTACGCGCAGCACGCCTATGTGCAGCCCTTCCTGAAAACGGTGACACCTGAGCCTGAAAAGGAATGGAAGCAATCGGAAGAAGACCGTGAAGAACTTAACGGCCTTTACGAGTGTATCCTCTGCGCCTCCTGCACGACATCGTGCCCATCCTATTGGTGGAATGGCGACAAGTATCTCGGCCCCGCTGCGCTGCTTCAGGCCTATCGCTGGCTGATCGACAGCCGCGACGAAGCCACGGGCGAGCGTCTGGACGATCTGGAAGATCCGTTCAAACTGTATCGCTGCCACACGATCATGAACTGTGCACAGGTCTGCCCGAAAGGCCTGAACCCGGCAAAAGCCATCGCCAAGATCAAGCACATGATGGTTGAGCGGGTGTCCTAAAATATTCGCTTCCCTTTGCGGGAAGAAAAATTTAGCCTCCATCTGGGGTTGAGCCAGATGGGGGCTTTTTTAATGACATCTACAAATGTGCCGGACATTGACGTGTTCGGTGAAGAGCCTGGCGCGAAGTCAAGAACATCCGGCTATTATACGGATTCAGAGCCGCGCATCTGGGCCCGCTTTCTCGGGAAATGGGTGGATTTCTATCTATGCCAGATCCCCACCTTTGCCGTCTTCTACATTCTCAGCCTGCTTTACGGCTTCGGTGTCGGTCTGTTTGGCTGGCCCTATGAAGATGCCTACTTCGAAGGCTGGGGCTTTGTGATCGGCTATTTCGTACTTCAGCTGTTAGTCTTCCTGCTGCTGGAGGCGTTTTGCATCTCTCAATTCCGGAATACGCCAGGCAAGGCTCTGATGGGCATAAGGGTGCGCAATGCGATTGGCGGGCGTCTGCCCTTCTCGACCAGTCTGAAACGTACCGGCATGTCCATGCTGGCGGGCATGGGCCTTTGCCTGCCCCTGATCAGCTTACTGACTCATATCATGCAGGCTCGCGCGCTCAGTGAGGATGGCTTTGTGCTGTGGGACAAATATGACGGGCTGCAATATCAGACCGGGCCAGTCGCCGCCTGGCGCTGGGCCATCGCCATTCTTGGCTATGCCTTTTTCCGCATCGTCGATGCCGCCTTGTCCTATCTCTAGTGCTCCGCGCCGTTCACGCGGAATACTTCGCGCAGGCCACGGGGGCTTTCCATGGCGCGCAAAAGGCTGATCACCTCGCCCACATGAAACTTCCATAGCATGGTGGGAGGGCCTGTCCGCACGACATGACCTCCAATATCGCGGAACAGATTGTTCGCCTTGCGGTTCTCGGACAGGGTTTCGGCCTCCAGCGCGATCACCCCCTCATCCCGGCAACACAATGCCAGGCAAGCGATCAACATGCGCGACAGGCCCTGCGAATGGTGCGCGTCCAGCACGCCCATCGCCAGTTCCCCCTTTGTGGGGTCTTCCCTGTCGCGGAACACGTGCGCCGCAGCGATGAAGGGATGTCCTGGCTCGTCTGCTTCCGCCGCGCCCCAGGCAATGTGACGATGCCCGTCCGCATCGGCCAGCATATGGATGATGGTTTGCGGTATCTGACGCACGCCTGAAAAGAAGCGCAGATAGCGAGACTGGTCCGACATGTTCCCAACCAGATGCGCGAATCGCGCCTCATCGTGGATGTCAGCCGGGCGCAGAATGAGTTCCACCCCGTTAGAGAGGACGATGTCTACCGGTTTGATGGGCATTGCGTTGCTCCGCCTGCCTGCCTGTTCCGACCGAATTAAGCCTCTTAGAAACCTAAATGCTGCACCGCAGCAATCCTTGAGGTACAGCAAGACTGTATTTCGATTGGGCCATTCTACCTACGCGACAATTCGAATCCGGGCCAGCGGGCTGCCGAGGACCAGAAATCGCACCGCGATTTCCCGAGGCAGGCCCGGAGCGCAAGCGCAGGGCTCGAAGCACGGGCGCGGGCGATCGTGTCGTAAGCCTGAGAGAGGAAATCGGTGCGGTCTGTCAGGGCGGGAATAGTGCCATGGGAGGTTATCCGGGAGGATAGAGGGGCCAGTTTTCCGTGTGCTGTGTAACAAGTCCGGGCATGCGGGTGGTGGGTATCGCTC